>CALWLI010000010.1 GCA_944381485.1 uncultured Lachnospiraceae bacterium | reverse complement strand
ACATAACAGGCGCGTCCTTTCCGTACTTGTTGGCGAAATATCCCACTATTCCTCCCGCAAGACTTCCCACTCCCGCCTGCACGAACACATGGGTGGGCTTCTCTCCGTATTCCTCTCCCGCTTCGTCAGCCATGGTGCTGTACCCTTCCATTATCCATGAGGGGATCTCCTCATATCCCTCCCATGCGGTGTCCTGGATGACAACTCCTCTCTCGCACTCCGAAGCTTCCTTAGCGACCATCCTCACACAGTCGTCGTAGTTCACCTTCTCTATGGTGCACTCCGCTCCTTCCGCCTCTATGTTGCGTCTCCTTCTCTCAGTGCTCCCCACGGGCATCCTTATGATGCACTTCTGTCCGAGCCTTTTGGCCGCCCAGGCGACTCCTCTTCCGTGGTTTCCGTCTGTGGCGGAGTAGAAGGTGGCCTGTCCGAATTCCTCAAGCACTTCCTTCGATGTGAGCACGTTGTAGGGCAGCTCCCCTATGTCTCTTCCCGTCTCTTTCGCTATGTATCTCGCTATGGCGTAGGATCCTCCCAACACCTTGAAGGCGTTGAGTCCGAATCTGTAGGACTCGTCCTTTACGCATATCTTTTTAAGTCCCAGATGCTTCGACATCTCCTTAAGGTCCGCAAGGGGTGTGGGCTCGTAGCCCGGGATGCTCTCGTGGAACTTCCTCGCCTTCTTTACCTCCTCTACGGACATGATCTTAAGATTACGGTCATCCGTCTTCGGCATCTTGTTTATAACCCATTTGATGTTTTCTTCCATTTTTATTCCTCTCTGTCATCAGACTTTGATGCTTTTGCCTTATCCTCAGGCTTTTTATTGGTGTCGAGATAGCTGTAGAGGGTGAATTTGCTGATTCCGAAGCTCTGAGCAACCTTATCTCCCGATTTTGTGATGAGGAATGCTCCGGCATCATTTAAAAATTGAATAGCTCTCACCTTTTCATCCTTACTCATAAGGGCAGGTGATTTGCCTATCAGCTCCACACTCTGGGATATGAGACTGTCCAAAAGCTCGTTTACACTGTTGGGTATAGCCTCGGGCAGCTTTTCAGCATCCTCTGTATCGTCAGTGGACAGTAGGGACTTTAAGGAATTATTTATCGCTGCAAATCCCGTGATATCCAGGTTTATGCTGAGAACATAGTGAAAGTTTCCCGAGAAGTCCCTTATAAATATAGTGGAGGATTTCAGGAGCTTTCCGCCGGTGCCTCTTGTGAGATAACAGAGCCTGTCTGTCAAAAGCTTTCCCTTTTTGAGAGCCTCAACAGATTCAAGGACTATTCCCGAGGGGGCGTCACCTTCCTTTCTCCCCGTGACATGTCCGTTTATTATATAGATTATGGAGTGCTCCGTATCTTCGGAAGTGAGATCGTGGATGCAGACCTCGCAGTCAGTACCGAATTGCCGGGCAATGCCGTGGGCGATGAAGGTAAGACTTTCCAGAAGATAATCATTGGGATCGTTTCTCATAGCTGCCTCCTTTCCTGCCTGCTGTCTTTCTTTTTCAAGTACATAATAGCATAAAAAAAGTAAGTTTCAATAGAAAAATACAAAAATTTTTAGATAACCTTAAAAAAATTGTATTTTCTATTGCAAATGGGAATTTTTGATGCTAATATTAGCTTATAAAAGGGGATACTTGTGTATTTTTTACAAAAAATCTCAATAAAACGGAAAGCAAATGACAGATAATGATTATAGAAGGAGGTGCCGAGAATGCTGCTTATAGGTAATGGAAGAGTTGTTACAAGAGATCCGGAAATGCCGATGATAGAGGATGGAGCCGTACTGTGTGAGGGCGGCTTGATAAAGGAGGTAGGTAAGCTCTCTGAACTGAAGAACAAATATCCGGACAGCGAGTTTGCCGATGCCCATGGCGGCTTTATAATGCCGGCATTTATAAATGCCCACGAACACATATATTCCGCCATGGCCAGGGGCCTCAGTATAAAAGGATATGACCCCAAGGGATTTTTGGATATACTGGACGGAATGTGGTGGACTATAGACAGGAATCTGGACAATGAGCTCACTAAGCTGTCGGCGAAGGCAACCTATATAGACTGTATAAAAAACGGATGCACCACGATATTTGACCATCACGCAAGCTTTGGGGAGATAAGAGGTAGCCTTTTTGCCATAGAGGAGGCTGCGTCGGAGCTGGGAGTCCGTACCTGCCTGTGCTATGAGATATCTGACAGAGACGGAATGGAGAAATCCAAGGAAGCTATAAAAGAAAATGTGGACTTCATAAACCATGTAAAGAAGCTTAGCGACACAGGAAATGACATGGTAAAGGCAATGATGGGCATGCACGCATCCTTCACCATATCAGATGAGACTATGGAAAACTGCCTGAAAGAAAAACCTGAGGGAGTGGGCTTCCACATACACGTTGCGGAGGGCATATACGATCTTCATAAGTGTCTCAAGGAGCACGGAAAGAGGATAACGGACAGACTTTATGATTGGAATATCCTTGGTGAAAAGACTCTCCTCGCCCACTGCATTTACATTAATCCTCATGAGATGGATCTCATAAAGGATACGGATACCATGGTAGTACACAATCCGGAATCCAATATGGGAAATGCCTGCGGATGCCCGCCCACAATGGAGATATGCAGGAAGGGAATACTCACAGGCCTCGGGACAGACGGATATACCCATGACATGACCGAGTCCTACAAGGTGGCCAACATACTTCACAAGCATCACCTCTGCGATCCCAATGCGGCCTGGTCCGAGGTGCCGGAGATGCTGTTTGAGGGCAATGCCCGAATTGCCGGAAGATATTTCAAAACTCCTCTGGGGAAACTTAAAAAGAACTATGCCGCAGATGTGATAATCACAGACTATATTCCCCCCACACCGGTGAATGAGGGAAATATAAACAGCCACATACTTTTCGGAATGAACGGAAGGAGTGTTATTACCACCATATGCGCGGGAAGGATACTCATGAAGGACAGACAGCTTTCAGTCTGCGATGAAGAAGAGGAGATGGCTAAGGTGAGAGAGGGCGCCGAGAGGCTGGCCCGCAGAATTAACGGTTAGAGAAAGGTAAGGTGCTTATATGAGTGACAGAATGACTCCGATCCCCTTTTCAAAGCTTATGGAAAGGATCATTGACGAATACGAGAGGGAGGGAAGCTGTTTCGGCGTCAATCATGCCTTCAAGGCGGAGCCGAACAAGTACTTTGAGATATTCGGAAGAAAGCTTGAGACACCTGTGGGCCCTGCGGCAGGACCCCACACCCAGCTTGCACAGAATATAGTTGCAGCTTATTTTTCCGGAAGCCGATTCTTTGAACTTAAAACTGTTCAGAAGATAGACGGTGAGGATCTTCCTGTGGCAAAGCCCTGCATACTTGCCGAGGATGAGTGCTATAACTGCGAATGGTCCACAGAGCTCAGAGTTCAGGAGGCCTTTGACGAGTACGTAAAGGCCTGGTTCATATTAAAGATCATATCAAAGGAATGGGGCCTGGGAAGCCCTGACGGATTTCAGTTCAACATGTCGGTAGGATATGACCTTGACGGCATAAAGACTGAGAAGGTGGACAAGTTCATAGAGGGAATGAAGGATGCCTCAGAGACGGCTGTCTTTAAAGAGTGCAGAGCTTGGCTTATAGAGAATGAGGGAAGATTCAAAAACATAACAAGAGAGGATATAGAAGCTGTTTCTCCCTATATATGCAACTCCGCCACCCTGTCTACTTTACACGGATGTCCTCCCGGGGAGATAGAGAGGATAGCCCGCTATCTCATGGAAGAAAAGAATCTGAATACCTTTATAAAATGCAACCCTACTCTTTTGGGATACGATACCGCAAGAAAGATATTGGATGAGATGGGATATGATTATATAGCTTTCACAGATTTCCATTTTAAGGATGATCTCCAATACGAAGACGCTGTACCCATGCTTGAGAGGCTTAAAAAGTCGGCTGAGGAGAAGCATTTGGCCTTCGGCGTAAAGATCACCAACACCTTCCCGGTGGATGTGAAGAGAAATGAACTTCCTTCGGAGGAGATGTACATGTCAGGAAAGGCCCTCTATCCTCTTTCTCTGGGTGTGGCACTTAAGCTTTCAAAGGATTTTTCCGGAAAACTGAGGATAGCTTATTCAGGAGGCTGCGATTACTTCAATATAAAGAAGGTCACAGATACAGGTATTTGGCCTGTGACCATGGCCACCACCCTTCTCAAATCCGGAGGGTATCAGAGGCTTAAGCAGATAGCGGAGCTCTATTCGGAGCCGGAAAGCTTTGACGGAATAAATACAAAAGCTCTTGAGGAGCTCTTTGAGGAGGCAAAAAAGGATAAACATCACACAAAAGCCGTAAAACCTCTTCCATCAAGAAAGACAGACAGGAAGGTCCCCTTGGTGGACTGCTTTATGGCGCCCTGCAAAGAGGCCTGTCCCATACACCAGGATATCACATCCTATGTAAGGCTGATGGGAGAGAACAAGCCTCTTGAGGCCTTAAAAGTCATAGTCGATAAGAACCCTCTTCCATTCATAACGGGAACCATATGCCCTCACGGATGCATGTCAAAATGTACAAGAAATTTCTATGAGGAGCCTGTGGATATAAGGGAGACCAAGCTTTTGGCTGCAAGGGGAGGATATGAAAAGCTCCTTGAGGAGATAAGAAAAGGAGAGAGAAAAAAATACCACGGCTCAAAGGCTGAGGGCAAAAAGATAGGTGTGATAGGTGGCGGACCTGCAGGAATATCCGCAGCTTATTTTCTCTCGAAGGCGGGAGCCGAGGTCACTGTATACGAAAAGGAAGAAAGGCCGGGAGGAGTCCCTGCCAATGTTATCCCTGAATTCAGGATAAGCTCTGAGGACATAGAAAAAGACGTGGAGCTTACAAAAGCTATGGGTGTACGATTCGAGACCGGAAGAGAGATAAAAAATATTGCAGAGCTTATTTCAAATGAGAAATATGATGCCTGCATTCTGGCGATAGGAGCCCACAGGAATACACCGCTTCCCCTTAAGGAGGGCAGTGCTGTAAACGCCCTCTCCTTCCTCAAAGAGTATAAACTCAAGTCAGGAAAACTCAGCTTAGGGGAAAATGTTATCGTAGTAGGCGGAGGAAATACCGCCATGGATACTGCAAGGGCGGCAAAGAGAGCACCCGGAGTAAAAAATGTATATCTTGTTTACAGGAGAGACCGCAGAAACATGCCTGCAGATGAGGAAGAACTGAAGGAGGCCTTGAGAGACGGAGTGGAATTTAAGGAACTGCTCTCCCCTGTATCCTTCAAAAACGGAAGCCTTCTCTGTAAGAAAATGGAGCTTGGGGATTATGACGCCTCAGGAAGAAGGACAGTATTTGAGACAGAAGATCAAGTGAAACTATGCTGTGATACTCTGATTGCGGCCATAGGTGAGAAGATAGAAAAGGACTTTTATGGCTTGAACGGAATAGAGGTCGATGAGAAGGGATTCCCTCGCACGGATCCGGAGACCGGGGAGACCTGTATCAAAAATATTTATGCTGTCGGAGACGGCGCCGAGGGAGCATCAGTAGTGGTAAAGTGCATAGCAAGTGCAAAGAGAGCGGCGGAAGACATTGCAGGTATCGGTCTTTCCGAGGACAGGAGCTCTGTCTCTACAGAGGAAGAGATATACGCAAAGAAGGGTGTACTTAAAGAAAAATCAGAGTCTCCTGAAAGCACAAGATGCCTTAGCTGTGACCGTATATGCGAAAGCTGTGTCGATGTCTGTCCCAACAGGGCAAACATAGGAATAAAGACAGCTGAGGGGAAGACTCAGATACTCCACATAGATTATATGTGTAATGAGTGCGGAAACTGCGAGACCTTCTGTCCCTATGCCTCAGCTCCCTACAAGAACAAATTTACACTTTTTGCCTGTGAAAAAGACATGGACAGCTCTGAAAATGACGGATTCTATTTTAAAGACAGAGAAGGCGGCGCTGTCATGAGACTTGCAGGGACAAGATCAGATTATAGGGTAGGAGAGAACTCAAGGCTCTACAAGGGGCTTACCGATATTATAGATTCGGTATATAAAAACTACGATTGGCTGATCATATAGTATACAGCTTTATGTTTAAAGACGTACAGCGGAGGACAGATCATGTGTGCAAAAGTCAAATTGAAGATAAACGGGGTGGAGATCGAGGCTGAGGAGTCCCGAAAACTGATGGACATCCTCAGAAATGACTGCAAGCTCAAATCAGTGAAGGACGGCTGCTCTGAGGGAGTATGCGGTACCTGCACCGTCCTTATAGACGGAAAGCCTGTAAAGGCATGTGTGCAGCCTGCAAAAAAATTTGAGGAAAGAGATATCCTTACTGTGGAGGGGCTTTCAGACAGGGAGAAGGAGGTTTACACCTACGCGTTTAATGAGGCGGGTGCTGTGCAGTGCGGATTTTGCATTCCCGGGATGGTGCTCTGCGCAAAGAGCCTTCTGGACATAAACCCGAAACCTGACAGAGCTCAGATAGCCTATGCCATAAGAAACAATATCTGCCGCTGTACAGGCTACAAAAAGATAATGGATGCCATTGAGCTGGCAGCTGTGATGCTGAGAGAGGACATTAAAGTCCCGGAGCTCAGGCAGGACGGCATATCTGTGGGACAATTTCTGCAGAGGGTAGACGGAAGAAAAAAGATCCTGGGCATGGCTCAGTTTTGCGATGACATTGATCTTCCGGGAATGATATTTGCCTCGGCGGTAAGGTCCGAGTATCCCAGAGCAAGGGTGCTTAAAATAGATACGTCGGAGGCGGAAAAGCTCCCGGGAGTAGTATGTGTGCTCACCTACAAGGATGTACCTGAAAAGGGGAGCAACAAGGTAGGACACCTGAAACAGGACTGGAATACCTTCATCCGGGAGGGGGGAATAACTCACTATCTCGGAGACACCATAGCTATAGTGGCAGCCGAAAATAATGAGACCTTAGAGCAGGCAAAAAAGCTTGTGAAGGTTGAGTATGAGGCGCTTGAACCTGTAACCTGCCCTGCTGAGGCCCTTAAGGAGGGGGCAGTCCTCGTACATAAGGACGGAAATATCCTCAGCCATGAGCATTTGATGAGAGGAAACGCCGATGAGGTTATAGAGGCATCAAAATACAAGGTCACAAACCATTATGAGCTCCCTTGGACCGAGCACGCCTTTCTGGAACCGGAGTGTTCGGTGGCAATGCCCCTGGAGGACGGAGTCCTGGTGTTTTCATCAGATCAGAGTGTCTATGACACAAGACGGGAGATATCCTTGCTCCTTGGACTGGAACCGTCAAAGATCATAGTTGAGAACAAATATGTGGGAGGAGGCTTCGGAGGCAAGGAGGATGTCACGGTGCAGCACCATGCAGCCTTGGTGGCCTTCATAACAAAGAGGATAGTGAAGTGCAAGCTGTCAAGACAGGAGAGCATACTGGTCCATCCGAAGAGACATCCCATGAGCATAGATATGACCACAGCCTGCGATGAGAAGGGAAGGCTTACAGCCATGAAGGCCGTGGTGGTTGCGGATACCGGAGCCTATGCCTCCCTTGGAGGGCCTGTGCTTCAGAGGGCTTGTACCCATGCTGCGGGACCGTATAATTATCAAGTCATTGATATTGACGGTAAAGCTGTATACACCAACAATCCTCCGGCAGGTGCCTTCAGAGGATTTGGGGTCACTCAGACCTGTTTTGCCACAGAGATGAATATAAATAAGCTGGCGGAGCTTGTGGGAATGGATCCCTGGGAATTCAGAATGAAAAATGCCATACGTCCGGGTCAGGTGCTTCCCAACGGACAGATAGCCGACAGTTCAACGGGACTGGTGGAGACGCTGATGGCAGTTAAGGATGAATTCTATTCTCCGGAGAATAAATATGTGGGCATAGCCTGTGCCATGAAGAATGCAGGTGTGGGAGTCGGACTCCCGGACACCGGGCGATGCAGACTTGTGATCGACGGGGGAAAGGTACATATAAGGACCGGAGCCACCTGTATGGGACAGGGGCTTGCCACTGTGCTGACTCACATAATATGCGCCGAGCTGGGAATAGGTCCCGCAAAAGTTCAGTGGCACAACCCCAACACCTCAACCTCTCCGGATTCAGGTACAACCTCAGGCTCAAGGCAGACTTTGATCACCGGAGAGGCCTGCAGGAGAGCCTGTGAGAAGATAAAGGAGGACATGGAGCTCATACCGGACAATGATCTGTCAAAGCTTAACGGAAGAGAGTATTACGGAGAGTGGAGAACAAAGACAGATCTTATGGGTTTGGACAAGCCGAATCCTGTATCTCATGTGGCCTACGGCTATGCCACCCAGATGTGCATATTAAACGATGACGGCACTGTAAAGAAGATAGTGGCGGCCCATGAGGTGGGCAAGGCCATAAACCCGAGAGCTGTGGAGGGACAGATAGAAGGAGGAGTGGTAATGTCTCTGGGATATGCCCTTACGGAAAAGTATCCCATTGAAAATTGTGTGCCCAAGGCAAAATTCGGGACATTGGGACTTTTCAGAGCAGACAAAACTCCTGATGTGGAGGCCATAGTTGTAGAAAAAAGCGGTATAAAGGAGGCCCACGGAGCAATAGGAGTGGGAGAGATAACCTCCATACCCACAGCTCCGGCTGTGGCAGGGGCCTACTACAAGTATAACGGAGAATTTCAGACCTCACTTCCGCTTAAGGGAACTCCATACGAGAGGAAACAGATATTTCATAAATTAAGGACATCGGAGGAAGGCTGACAATGAAAATATCAAAAGTGGATGTGATGCTTACGGATCTGAAATCATCTGATAACCCGGGGTGGAGACCTGTTGTGCTTAGGATATATACTGACGAGGGGATATACGGTGACGGGGAGGCCGCCATGGCCTTCGGCTGTGGTTCGGAGGCGGCCTTTGGGATGATCAAAGATCTGGCAGGACTTGTAATAGGCATGGATCCCCTGGAAAATGAAGTGATTTGGGAGAAACTTTACAGGGAAAGTTTTTGGGCTCAAAATGCAGGGCCGGTTGTTTTTTCGGGCATATCAGCCATTGATATAGCTCTGTGGGACATAAAGGGAAAATATTATAAGGAACCTTTATTTAAACTTCTGGGCGGAAGGATGAGGGAGAAGCTGAAATGCTATGCAAGCCAGCTACAGTTCGGCTGGGATGAGAGAAAAATTCCCGCGTTGAATGATAGAGATTATGCGAAAAATGCAATGAAAGCTGTGGATGAGGGGTACAGAGCAATAAAGATCGATTTTAACACCTATGCCCCTGACGGCCATATTTACAGCTACGACGAGACATCCGGATTTCAGGATCCCCTGCATATAAAAACAGTTGTGGGAAGGCTTAAGGCGGTGAGGGAGGCCGTTGGCCCTGATATAGACATTATAATGGAAAACCATGCCGCAACGGATGTGCAGTCTGCGGTAAATTTGGGCAGAATAGCTGAGGAATATGATATCCTGTTTATTGAAGAGCCTGTAAGCCCTGATCCGAAAATGAATAAGCTTGTGGCGGACAGGATAAACATACCCCTTGCTCAGGGAGAGCGCATATATACAAGAAAGGGCTTTGCCCCGTATTTTGAAAACGGCTCCGTCAGGCTGATACAGCCTGATATCGGAAATTCAGGTGGGATCACCGAGGTAAAAAAGATATGTGACATGGCTCAGGTCTACAATGTGGGAGTGCAGATACATGTCTGTGGGAGTCCCCTGCTTACGGCCGCCTCTCTGCAGCTTGAGGCGGCAATAGGAAATTTTGCCATCCATGAGCATCATGTGTTTAACAGGTACCGGTCAAACAAAGCCCTTTGCATCTGTGACTATCAGCCTGAAAACGGATATTTCAGTATTCCTGAGCTCCCGGGCCTTGGAAATGAGCTGTCTGATTTCTGCTTTAAGCACAGCATAAAAGTGACAGTCGATCACAGATAGGGTAATATCATCCAATCAAATTAAGTCCGGATCTTTATCTGCAGGAGGTATATATATGTCGATCTTAATAAAAAACGGAAATGCAGTCTCCTCCGAAACCGTCTTCAAAACAGATATCCTTATATCAGGAGAAAAGATCTTAAAAATCGGAGATATAGCTGAGCAGGAGGTCTCAAGGCTTTGCCCGGATGACCCCCTGGAAACAGTTACAGATGCCTCGGGAAAGTATATATTCCCGGGATTTATTGATGCCCACACTCACTTTGATCTCCATGTGGCAGGCACAGTCACATGTGATGACTTTTATTCCGGCACTAAGGCCGCCGTTGCAGGAGGAACTACCACTATTATAGACTTTGCCTCCGCATATAAGGGAGAGAGCCTTATGGAGGGCCTACTTAATTGGAAAAAAAAGGCTGAGAAGGGCTGTTCCTGCGACTACAGCTTTCACATGTCATTTTCCGAGTGGAATGAGGACAGGAGCAAAGAGTGTGAGGAAATGATAAAGGAGGGCATCACCACCTTCAAGGTCTATATGACCTACGCCGACAAACTGGACGATAAGAGCATATATGAGATACTTGTAAGGCTTAAGGAACTTGGGGCGATAACAGGCTGTCACTGCGAGAACTCCGGACTTACAGATGCCTTGAGAGAAGAATATGCCTCGGATGAGAGGTCGAGACTTGTCTCAAGCCATTATAAGACCAGACCTTGTGCCGCGGAGGCTGAGGCTATAAACAGGCTTTTGTACCTGGCCTTTGTTGCGGGAGCGGACGTGATAGACGTGCATCTAAGCTGTGAAGAGGGGTTGAAGGAGATAAGAAGGGCAAGAAACAGGGGGCAGAAAGTATATGTTGAGACCTGCCCTCACTACCTGCTTTTGGACAGCTCAAAGCTTGACAGCAAGGATTTCTCCGGAGCCGAGTTTGTATGCGCTCCTCCGCTCAGGACAAAGCATGACAATGAGGTGCTTTGGAAGGCCTTGGCAGACGGGGAGATCCAGACAGTAGCCACGGACCACTGCAGCTTTACAAGGGAGCAGAGGCTCTTGGGAAAAGATGACTTCAGAAAGATCCCCGGAGGGCTTAACGGGGTGGAGCTAAGAGGCATACTGATGTTCTCGGAGGGAGTAAAGAAAGGAAGGATAAGTCCGGAAAAGATGTGTGAGCTATGCTCCGAGAATCCTGCAAAGCTGTACGGACTTTTCCCTGAAAAGGGAATTATAGCTGAAGGCTCCGATGCGGATATAGTTATAATCGACCCGGAGGCTTCTTATACAATAAGAGTTTCCAATCAGATATCAAGGGCAGATTACTCGAATTATGAGGGGCTTTGTGTTCAGGGAAGGATAGAGAAGGTCCTGCTGAGAGGTGAGCTTGTAGCGGAAAACGGAAGAGTCGTATCGGAAAACAGGGGAAGATTTTTAAAGAGAGGAAAATATTCACTATAGCAACATAAAAGATATTGATTTTTCTTCTTCGGTTTTGTATACTTATTAAGTTTTAAAAATCAATATTCGTGGGCAATGGCGTCCGCCTAAAGAGGTAGAGGGGATTCTGCTTCTTGGGAGACGCCTTTTTTATTTTTTTTAAGAAAAGCTTGGAGTATCTGGCGATGTTAAATCACAGTAAAAACACTGAAACAGGAGAAAGGGGAGGAAGAAAGCAATGAAAACCAAATTTATTTTTGTAACCGGCGGGGTAGTATCAGGACTTGGAAAGGGGATCACAGCCGCATCGCTTGGAAGACTCCTTAAGCAGAGAGGATTCAAGGTGGCTTCACAAAAGCTGGATCCTTATTTGAATGTTGACCCCGGAACCATGAATCCCTTTCAGCACGGAGAGGTCTATGTCACTGAGGACGGAGCTGAGACAGACCTGGACCTTGGACACTATGAGCGCTTCACAGATGAAGATTTAAACAAATATTCAAATTTGACCTCCGGCAAGGTGTACTGGAATATACTCAACAAGGAAAGGCGGGGTGAATACCTGGGGGAGACAGTGCAGGTCATACCTCATGTAACAACAGAGATAAAAAACTTCATTTACAGAGTCGGGGAAAAGTCGGGATCGGACATAGTGATCACGGAGATAGGAGGGACCACAGGAGATATTGAGAGCAGGCCGTTTATAGAGGCAATAAGGCAGGTTGGCCTGGAGCAGGGAAGCGAAAACACAGCCTACATACATGTGACCCTTGTACCATATCTTTCAGGAAGCAATGAGTATAAGACAAAGCCCACCCAGCACTCGGTAGCGGAGCTTCAGGGAATGGGAATAAAGCCTGACATCATAGTGCTGAGGAGCGACGGCAGCCTTGGAGAGGATATAAAAAGAAAAGTGGCCCTGTTCTGCAATGTAAAAGAGGAATGCGTAATAGAAAACATTACACTGCCTGAGCTCTATGAAGCCCCGATAATGCTTGAGAGGGAGCATTTTTCCGATATAGTATTGCGAAAGCTGGAACTTGAGGCCCCTGAGGCCGATCTTGGCGAGTGGAAAAACATGCTTAGAAATATAAAAAACGCCCACAAAAAAGTCAAGATAGGGCTTGTGGGGAAGTATGTGGGGCTCCATGACGCCTATCTTTCGGTAGCGGAGGCCATCAGACATGCGGCATATGAATGCGGTGCACAGCCCGAGATAAAATGGATAGACTCTGAGACTGTCTCTGATGAAAATGCGGGAGACATACTCTCGGATTGTGATGGTGTAATAGTTCCCGGAGGCTTCGGGCAAAGGGGAGTAAGGGGCATGATGTCAACAGCATGTTATTGTCGCAAAAACAAAAAGCCTTATCTGGGGATCTGCCTGGGAATGCAGATGGCCGTCATAGAATTTGCCCGGAATGTATGCGGAATGGCCGACGCCGATTCAGGGGAGTTTAACCCGGACTCCCGCCACAAGGTTATCGACTTTTTGCCTGATCAGAGCGATGAAGTTGACAAGGGCGGAACACTGAGGCTTGGAGCCTATCCATGCCGCCTCAACAAGAAGAGCAAAATGTATGAGCTTTACAGGAGAGAGGAGATCAGCGAGAGACACAGACACCGCTATGAGTTTAACAATGAATTCAGAGACAAACTGGCCGGAATGGGGCTTGTGATAAGCGGTACATCACCTGACGGGAAAATAGTTGAGGCTGTCGAACTTGAAGATCATCCCTACTTTGAGGCTGTTCAGTTTCATCCTGAATTTAAGAGCAGACCCAATAAGGCTCATCCTCTTTTTGTGGGACTGATAAAAGCTTCTCTTCGTTAAAGCCCGGTTGAATGCTCCTTATGGGGCACGAACTGCTCATTTGAAGGAGCATCTCAGGGGCAAAAATAAAAAGGGCTCCTGCGAGCCCAACAATAATATTATATACCATAAATTGTATTTTTTTAAGAACAATTTTAACCAAAAATTAACGTGATCTTTCGGTTGTTTTGTCAATAGATATTTGCGATCTTCCATGGTATTATAAAGACAACTTAAGAAAGAACTTATAAAACTTCCAAATTACCGGTAATGACTATAAGTTATTAATTTCAAAAGCAAAGAATATTAAATGTTAAAAGCGTGAAATAATCGTAATTACAACAGGAAATATTCGTAAAAGCAGCAGGATTAGTAATTTCATAATCATAGGAAAATAGTAAATTAAATTTTAATATTTAATATCTATTAAAGAGGAAGAAGTTTTTATAAGAAATCTCTCTTAAGAATAAATAAAGGTTTCATCGGAGGCCGATTAATTACCGAAAAGTGCATTAGCGAACAGCAGGCATCAGTAACTGCCGAGGAGGAAGGTGATTATGTATGGTAATTAGTCTGAAAGAACCTAAGAATTAAATTCAGGAGGGACGGTCCAATGTACTGTTAAGCAAATATGATTTTCTTAAAACCGAAGTAAGGTTTTTAAAATCATTAAAAAGCAAAACAAAAAGTTTATATAATAATCTTGGATAATAAAGATAACCTAGTAAAGTTAAGAGATTAACTTAAAAAGTAAGTCCTACATTTGAGAATATATAAACAGAAATTGATCAAACATTTTCATATAGAAATTAACGAGGTAAGAGTTAATTCGAAAATGTAAAAAGATCAATAATAAGTCCCTAAGGACAACAGATCAACTCAAAGGATATATAATTTCCTTCGCCGACAGGAGCATCGTTTAAAGGAAATATATGAAGGGTGAAAGACTTCAGAATATTTCATAAAATTTAAACAGATCAAGCGGGCGAAACTTATAAGATTAAGTAGAAGAAAATAATATCAGGATTTGAGAGATCGATTAAAACTGAATAGCCGATGAAAAATAAGAAAGAAATGAGGTACAGTCCATTGGCAGAATGTAATCTGTAGGGGTTATCGTAATCAGAATGAATGATACGATAACCTCTACTACATTGTACAGGGATTGAACTATATTGGCTGAAATAATGCTTATCGAAAATGTGTAAAAAACTGCCGCAGGTGTAAGCGACACCTTTGCAGCAGTTTTGTTTTTTTGAAGATATATTTTATAATAAACAGAACTATTATTTGCCGGACAATTGTTTTATCACATATCCCGCAATACGAAGCCCTGCCACAGATGGCACAAAGGAAACAGAGCCGGGAGTTCTTGATCCGGTCTTTACCGGCTGTTCTTTTGAATAAAGCACAGTAAGTTTTTCTATCCCTCTGTCCTTAAGCTCTTTTCTCATCACCTTGCAAAGAGGACATACTGAGGTCTTATAAATGTCAGTGATCTCAAACAGTGAGGGATCGAGCTTGTTTCCTGTCCCCATAGATGAGATGAGAGTAAGCTCATGCTCTTTGCAGTATTCGGCCAAGGCTATCTTTGCCGATACAGTGTCTATGGCATCAACCACAAAATCTATACTTCTCTTTTCCCCGCCAAAGTCATATATTTTTTCCATGAGCGAAGCTGTATTTTCGGGAAGTACAAAGCTGTCATAGGCCTTGACTGTGGCCTTTGGGTTTATATCTTTTATCCTCTCCTCAGCCACATGGATCTTTTTTCTTCCCACAGTTGAGCTAAGGGCAAAAACCTGCCTGTTTATATTGCTTATATCAACTGTGTCGGAATCTATAATACTCATATATTCTATGCCGAATCTGGCAAGAGCCTCGCATACATAGGATCCCACTCCTCCCAGACCGAAGATAACAACATGCTTTTTGGAGATACTTATGAAATCCTCCTTGCCTGTAAGCATAACTGTCCTTGAAAACCGAGCATCCATTTCGTCTCTCCCTTCACCTGAAAACAGTTTACAAAATATTTACTGTCACGTAATGAAACCTTCATTACATCAATATAGCATAAAGGTAGGCTGTGTGATATAATGAATTCAAATTTTTTTATTTTGGAGGGAGTATGACAGACGGATTTGTTAGGCTGGCGGCGGCCTGCCCAAAGCTGAAGGTTGCCGATCCTGATTACAACAGTGACGAGATCATAAAGCTTTCTCTCGAGGCGGCAAAAGCGGGAGCGAAGATCCTTGTGTTTCCTGAGCTTGCCATCACCGGCTACTCTTGCGGGGACCTGTTTTTTCAGGACAGGCTACTTAATGAGGCTGAAAGATGCTTGAAAAAGACTGCAGACGCCACAGCCTGCTCGGATATGCTTATATTTGTGGGCTTTCCGTTTTCCGAGAACGGAAAGCTTTATAATGCGGCAGCCGTACTAAAGGGGGGAGAGCTTCTTGCCATAATTCCCAAGACAAATATTCCCCAATACGTTGAATTTTATGAGGGCAGGTATTTTAAAAGGGGATGCAGACAGCCCAAGGAAGTAAGACTGAAGGAATTCGGAGAAAAGCCTGTGCTTTTCGGCACGGATATTTTGATTAAATGCAGTGAAATGCCTGAGCTTGTGGTAGCGGCGGAAATATGCGAAGACGTATGGGTGCCTTTCTCACCTTCAAACAGACATGCGGCTGCCGGGGCAAGCGTGATAGTTAATCTTTCGGCTTCAGATGAGACGGCAGGGAAAAAGGACTTCAGGAGAGAACTCATAGCCTCACAATCTTCAAGACTCATATGCTCCTATGTGTATGCAGGGGCGGGACCGGATGAGTCCACCACAGACCTGGTGTTCGGCGGACACAGGATAATTGCCGAGGACGGCATGATACTCTCAGAGTCAAAGCTCTACGAGGACGGCCTGACCTGCGCGGATGCAGACGTATTTAAACTGATATCCGAGAGGAGAAGGAAGAATACCTTCCCCGCTCTTTCCGAGGAGGAAGAAAAAGAGCTTCTTTCAGACTACAGGGCTGTCGATATAAGCTTTGACAAAATAAGCTCATCAGACGGCCTTATGCGCTTTGTGGATCCTCACCCCTTTATCCCCTCTGATGACTCGAAGAGAGCGGAAAGGTGCAGGGAGATACTGGATATACAATCTCACGGACTTAAGAAGAGATTGGAACATACTTCTTCAAAGAGAGCGGTCATAGGCATAAGCGGGGGACTGGACTCAACACTGGCACTTCTTGTTACAAGGCGGGCTTTTGACCTTATGGGAAGAAAGCCTGAGGACATACTCTGTATAACCATGCCTGCTTTCGGAACTACAGACAGGACATACAACAATGCCTGCCATATGGTAAAGAGCATTGGAGCTGAACTCAGGGAGATAAATATCAAGGAGTCCGTAAGCATCCATTTCAGAGACATAGCTCACGACCCCAAGGTCAAGAATTCCGCCTATGAGAATTCACAGGCCAGAGAGAGGACTCAGATCCTGATGGATGTGGCAAATGACGAGGACGGAATTGTTGTGGGGACCGGGGATCTGTCAGAGCTTGCTCTGGGGTGGTGTACTTACAACGGAGATCATATGTCTATGTATGCTGTAAACGCTGATGTGCCAAAGACCTTGGTCAGGTATCTGGTCAAATACTATGCGGACTTTGAAGCCTCATCTGAGCTCAAAGATATTTTGTACGATGTGCTTGATACTCCCGTATCTCCCGAGCTTCTTCCTCCTGAGGAGTCGGGGGAGATCGCACAGAAGACTGAAGATCTGGTGGGCCCTTATGAGCTCCATGATTTCTTTATATATAATGTGCTCAGATACGGGGCAACTCCCAAAAAGATAATGAGGCTTTCCGAGAAGGCCTTTTCGAGGGCCTATGACAGAGAAACTGTCTTAAAATGGCTGAGAGTATTTTATAAGAGGTTTTTCTCCCAGCAGTTTAAGCGGAGCTGTATGCCTGACGGGCCGAAGGTCGGCTCTGTGGACCTTAGCCCGAGAGGAGGATGGAGGATGCCCTCTGACGCTGTGGGAAGGGCATGGCTTTCCGAGATCTCCGAGCTTTAAAAATTCGGAGCTTAAAACAGAAGACAATAATAGTATCGAAGGAATTCTTTAGATATGGCTGACGGAAGACAAAAAAAATTCATAAAGGAGCTTTTGTCAAAAGCAAAGACCAGAAGAGAGCAGGGCCTGTATGTTGTGGACGGACCCAAGATGTGCTCTGAGCTTTCTCCCTGTGACGTCGAAAAAATATATGTAACTGACGACTTTTTTGCCTCCAATCAGGCGGATATGTGCAGGGACATACTCTCTGAGTGCGGGTATGAGCAGGTCTCCGGATCTGAAATGAAGCAGATGTCGGATACTGTGACGCCTCAGGGAATACTGGTGGTTGCCAGACAGAGGAGGATAAAGGGCCTTTCCGGACTAATGGAAAGAGTAAATAAGAAGGAAGCTCCCCTCCTTTTGCTCCTTGACACTATGCAGGATCCGGGGAATCTTGGAACAGTATTGAGGGCCTCAGAGGCGGCAGGGGTTGACGGAATAATAATGAACAGGGAGTGCGTCGATATATATTCACCCAAAGTAGTCAGAAGTACTATGGGAGCAGTGCTGAGAGTTCCTTTTTTGGTGGTTGATGACCTTACGAGGGCTATGGACAGACTGAGAGACAGAAGCTTTATGGAAGAGTTTTCTGTGGCAACACCTGAGTTTTATGCAGCCTGCCTTGATGCGGAGGGATATCACACGGATTTTGACTACAGGAAGGGAAGCTGCTTTATGATAGGAAATGAGGCTCACGGACTTTCACCCGAGCTTATTGAGAAGGCTGACCATAGGATAAAGATACCTATGCACGGGAACGTGGAGTCACTGAATGCGGCTATGGCCGCCACAGTGCTTGTGTTTGAAGCGGACAGACAAAGACGCGTGGTAAAACAATAGGGAGGTAGTGATGAACGAAGATGTTTTGTTATGGCTTGCGGTGGCAGTCGTTACGGCAATAATCGAGGGAGCAACAGCATCCATGGTTTCTGTCTGGTTTACGGCGGGAGCTGTGGCAGCCATGCTTGTCGGCCTTATAAGTGATGCCTTCCTTCTGCAGATATGTGTGTTTATAGTTGTGAGTGGTGCAAGCCTTGCCTTATTCAGAGAGAAATGTATGAAAAACAGGAAAAAGACTGTGCCCACCAATGCCGACAGAGTGATAGGAAAAACCGCCAAAGTCATTGAGCGGATAGACAACAGAAACGAAACAGGGGCGGTGACTGTGGATGGACAGGTCTGGACTGCAAGGTCTGATAAGGACGAGCTTGTCTTTGAAAAGGACTCAATGGTCAAGGTGATCTCCTTAAGCGGGGTCAAGGTCATTGTCACTGATATTTTATAAAGGAGGCTGTTATGGTAATAATAATCTTACTTCTCATAATACTTATAGTTCTTTCTCTGAGGATAAAAGTTGTCCCTCAGGCAAATGCCTATGTGGTTGAGAGGCTCGGGGCATATCTGGATACCTGGGAGACGGGAGTGCATTTTTTGGTACCCTTTGTGGACCGCATAGCCCGAAGAGTGAATCTCAAGGAGCAGGTGGCGGATTTCCCTCCCCAGCCTGTAATAACAAAGGACAATGTAACCATGAGGATAGATTCTGTTGTTTTCTTCTTCATAACAGATCCTAAGCTCTACGCCTACGGAATAGTTAATCCCATGGCTGCCATAGAAAACCTTACGGCAACTACGCTGAGAAATATTATAGGAGATCTGGACCTTGACCAGACTCTTACCTCCAGGGAGATAATTAACACAAAGATGAGAGAGGTGCTGGATAAGGCCACCGATCCCTGGGGAATAAAGGTGACAAGGGTCGAGCTCAAAAACATTATCCCTCCTGAAGCGATTCAGGAAGCCATGGAGAAGCAGATGAAGGCTGAGAGGGAGAGGAGAGAGAGTATCCTTAGGGCTGAAGGAGAGAAAAAGTCCACTATCCTGGTTGCCGAGGGAAAAAAGGAAGCGGCCATATTGGACGCTGAGGCGGACAAGACAACTGCCATACTCCACGCCGAAGCCGAGAAGCAGAGACAGATAGAGGAGGCTGAGGGCCGGGCTCAGGCCATAAGGCTTGTACAGCAGGCAAACGCGGACGGCATAAGGATGATAAGGGAGGCCGGAGCTGATGAGGCTGTGCTGAAGCTGAAAAGCCTGGAGGCCTTTACAGCGGCTGCCGACGGAAAAGCCACAAAAATAATAATACCCAGCGAGATACAGAATATGGCAGGGCTTGTGGAGGCTGTGGCTGAGGTGGCTCAGACTGCAAAGAGCGAGGCTGAAAAATAAAACATAACAAAAAACATTTTGATACTTACTAATTGTAAGAAATGTGTTATTATATTAAAGATACGGAAAAATAAGGCCTGAATGATAAGGAGCAGAGATGAGCAGATATTCACCGGGAAAATACGGGACCGTTCTGGATATGATTCATATTATAATAGGTGTACTTATTACCATTTTGGCTGTTATTACCTTCGTAAACCCCGACAATAATAAGATGCTTTTTCCCGTGATCTTTTTTTTGGGAGCCGTCCTCAACCTTGTGACGGGGAGGATGTACATCAAAATGTACCCCAGGCAGAAAAAGAAGAGACAGGCGGCTATAGGCTATATTATCGCCGGAATTTTGATCATGATCCTATGTGTTGTGAGCGCCGTCAGCCTTTGGTAGACGGCGGAAAGGAAAGGAACTGATTTTGGATAAAGAGAAATCATTTTTGGAAAAAATAGAAAAACTGGCACAGAAAGCCGCGGCGTCAAAGAACATTATTAACGTAAGCGAGATAAATGACGCCTTTAAGGGCGAGCCTCTCACCACGGAGCAGATGGAGAGCATATATTCATATCTGGAGGACAAGGGCATAGAGGTGACTGAGGAGATTCAGGACAATATTGAGCCCACGGAGAAGGATCTTTCATCCTCCGATTCCTCTGCCGACAATATGCTCTTGGATGATTTTGAAGATGATTTTTCAGATGATTTCCTTAAAGAAGGTGAAGAGGATATAGATCTGGACGCTGTTGATCTTCTGGAGGGTGTCGGGACAGACGATCCCGTGAGGATGTACCTTAAGGAGATAGGCACGGTGCCCCTCCTCTCTGCAGATGAGGAGCTGGAGCTGGCAAAGAGACATGCTCAGGGAGATGAGGCGGCAAAGGAGAGGCTCATTGAGGCAAACCTCAGGCTTGTCGTCAGCATTGCCAAGAGATATACAGGAAGAGGAATGAGCTTTTTGGATCTCGTTCAGGAGGGAAATCTCGGGCTTATTAAGGGCGTTGAAAAATTTGACTATACAAAGGGCTACAAGCTTTCCACCTATGCCACATGGTGGATAAGGCAGTCTGTCACCAGAGCTCTTGCAGACCAGGCAAGGACTATAAGAGTGCCTGTTCACATGGTGGAGACCATAAATAAAATGAGCAAGATGCAGAGAAAGCTCACCCTTGAGCTGGGATATGAGCCCTCTATTCAGGAACTTGCTCAGGCATTGGATATGTCCGAGGAAAAGGTGATGGAGATAATGCAGATAGCAAGAGAGCCTGCATCCTTGGAGACTCCCATAGGTGAGGAGGATGACTCCAACCTTGGGGATTTTGTGGCTGACAGCAATGTGGTCACACCTGAGGCCAATGTGGAGTCGGTTATGCTGAGAGAGCATATTGACACTCTTCTTGGGGATCTTAAGGAGAGGGAGAGACAGGTTATAGTCCTCAGATTCGGACTTGAGGATGGACATCCCAGAACTCTGGAGGAGGTCGGGAAGGAATTCAATGTCACCCGTGAGCGCATAAGACAGATAGAGGCCAAGGCACTGAGAAAGCTGAGGAACCCGGTGCGCTCTAAGAGGATAAGGGACTTTTTGTCATAAGATGAACAAGAGAAATTATCAGAGAGAGCTTGAAAAAATAATTGATGAGATTCCGGCGGGGCAGAGGCCCCGCCTTCTTCTGCACAGCTGCTGCGCTCCCTGCAGCTCTTATGTAATAGAATATCTGAGCCGGTATTTTGATATATGTCTATACTATTACAATCCCAATATATCTCCTGAGGATGAGTACATAAAGCGCAGCGAGGAACTGAAGCGTCTTGTGGGGAGTATGGACACTGAAGGAGCTGTGGAAGTAAAGGTGGCTCCGTATGAGCCGGAGGAGTTCTACTCCATGGCAAAAGGCCTGGAGCATGAACCGGAGGGGGGAGCAAGATGCATGGGCTGCTATGAGCTTAGACTGAGAAAGACAGCCGAGTATATGCTCTCTGTAGAGGGGACAGAGGAGGCCTACGATTTTTTTGCCACGACACTGAGCATAAGCCCTCTGAAAAATGCCGAGGCATTGAACAGCATAGGCGAAGCTGTAGCCCGGGAATATGGATTAAGGTATCTTGTCAGTGATTTTAAAAAGAAAAACGGCTATAAAAGATCGGTGGAGCTTTCGGAAAAATACGGGCTGTACAGACAGGATTACTGCGGATGCGTATTCTCAAAAAGGCCGGCTTCTTAAGTTGACATTAGGGCCTTAGGGTAGTATGCTTTAATACGCATATTTTTAATCAGGAAATATTACTATCATGAACGGAGGCGGACAGTTATGGTTAGCAGAGATGTGACAATAATTAATCCTTCAGGGCTGCATTTGAGGCCTGCAGGCATATTATCCCAGACCGCGATGAAATTTAAATCGGATATAATTATAGAAGGCGGCGACAGAAAGATAGTTGCAAAGAGTGTTCTCAATGTTATGGCTGCCGGAGTAAAATGCGGGGCAAAGCTTAAGGTCATCTGCGACGGGCCGGATGAGGAGGAAGCTCTCACAGCCATGTGCGATATTATAAAGTCAGGCCTCGGTGAGGAACTTTAAAAGGAATATAGGCTTACGCTTATAAATAAAAATATTATAAATGCAGAGTAGATCCGAGAATGTTAAGACTCTTATGAACGGGGAGTTGACGTGAGAGGGAACCCTAGGGGCTTTTTCGGATTGCATCCCGCTGCAATGCAGGTTTTCATATGAAAGCCTCCATTGTAGTTTCTGCAAAGGAGGTGTGATTTATGAAGACTTCTTTGTTCAGAGACTCATATAATGAGCTAAAGAAGCTGAAGACCCTGACGGTTTTGGCGATGTTTATGGCCATGTCCATAATTCTTGCCAAGTTCTCCATAAGATTTCCGGAGTTTTCCCTTACCTGGAGCCCCATAATCAAAATGTATGTGGGAATGCTCTTCGGGCCGGTAACGGGAGCGGTATATGGCTGTGCTCTCGATCTTCTGGGATTCTTTATAAATAACAGGGGAGATGCCTTTTTCCCGGGCTACACATTTACAGAGACTCTGGGAGTGTTTTTGTATGGCCTTGCCCTGTATAAGAGAAGGCTCAGCTTAGGGAGAGTTTTTACAATAAAGCTCATAGTCATAATAATCTGCAATTTGATTTTGGGTACCCTGTGGCTGGCGATAATGACAGGCAAGGGATTTATGTTCTATCTTCCCGCAAGGATACCGTCAAATATTTTTAATCTTATAGCTCACAGCTTGGTATTTTATTTTCTGGCTCAATGCCTCAATAGAGCGGGAGTTACGAGACTTCTGCGCTCCTCGGATACTGAGAGAAGCCTTATGGGCTTGAAGAATAAAAAAGACTGAAAAACAGACGAAACTTTAAACGGAGGAAATAAAGATGAGCGAATGTACACATGACTGTAATACCTGCGGCGGATGCTCAGGCTCGGAAGCTGCAGAGGCAGTTACAGATTTCACAGCCAAACTTGCTCCTGAGAGCAAGGTAAAACATGTATATGCTGTTATGAGCGGCAAGGGAGGCGTTGGAAAGTCACTGGTTACAAGCCTTCTTGCGGTTAAATTCAACAAGAAGGGCTACAAGGTGGGAATACTTGACGCGGATATAACAGGACCCTCAATACCGAGAGCCTTCGGCGTTGATGAGGAGGGTCTGGGAGTTACACCCGACGGCAAGCTCATGATGCCTGCAAGGAGCCTCAATGATATTCAGATAATATCGGCAAACCTTCTTCTAAAAAATGACACAGACCCTATTATATGGAGAGGAGCCCTCATAGCTTCTGCCGTAAAGCAGTTCTGGTCAGAGACCTACTGGGAGGATGTGGACTATATGTTTGTTGACATGCCTCCGGGAACGGGTGATGTACCTCTCACAGTCTTTCAATCCTTGCCCATAGACGGCATCATAGTTGTGACATCCCCTCAGGAGCTTGTGTCCATGATAGTGGGAAAAGCTGTCAACATGGCAAAGAAGATGAATATACCCATAGTGGGACTGGTGGAGAATATGTCCTACGTGGAGTGCCCTGACTGCGGAAAGCACATCAACATATTCGGCGAGAGCCATATAGATGAGGTCGCAAAGGAGTACGGCATACCTGTACTTGCTCAGATCCCTATGAACGGAGACATAGCAGCTATGGTTGACTCGGGAAAGATAGAGTATGTGGATATGCCCTACATGGACAAGGCTTCGGATGATATAGTAAATGCGGACAGGATCCTTGATAAACTGAAAGCTTGATTTAAGTACAGTAAAATAATTGTAATAAAAATGCCTGTCAACTGTCAGATGCTTTACATGGATTTAACACAATATATCCTATAAATATGATAAAATTTAACTACCAAAATATAGAAGCACTACAACTGACAGGAGGAAAATCAAATGAAAAAGAAAGCTCTTTTGGCTCTCTGCTCGGCTGCTTTGCTGAGTATGGCATTGCCGGTTGCATCTTCTGCTGATGAGTGGAGACGGGATTCAAACGGCTGGTGGTATGAGATCGACGATGACGATGACGATCATGATGAGGATGATTGGGACTATGATGATTATCCCAGAAGCAGATGGCAGTTCATTGACGGCAAGTGGTATTATTTTGATCCCTATGGTTACATGAAAACGGGATGGATAATGCTTGACGATGACGATTGGTATTATCTCAATCCGGACGGTTCACTGCTCACCAACTCATATACACCTGACGGGTATTGGGTAGACGCTGAGGGCGAGTGGGATCATGGAGACAGAAATGATCGTTTTGATGATGATTGGGATGATCGAGATGATCTGTACGATGATGATAGGGATGACATTTATGACGATGACGACGATAGGGATGACGTTTATGATGATGACGATGACGACGATGATTGGGATGACAGATTCGACGACTGATGTCATATATGTCAACTTTGATAACTGATTCTGACGGAAACATTTGTCAAAAGCCTCCTCATAGAAATATGGGGAGGCTTTTATGTCTTTATAATTACAGCAGTGAAGCTTATCCGAAATCATTGGCTTGACATCGGGAAATACAAAAAATATAATTCCTTACGAATGTTAAATTTGAGATTTCAGAATGAAAGGCAAGGCGAATCGAAATGGTGAGCTCTGTTGGAAATGAACTTACGAAAGGCCCTGTGACAAAAAAACTTCTGTTGTTTGCTGTCCCCATGATACTTGGGGATCTTTTGCAGCAGTGCTACAATATTGCGGACACCCTGATAGTTGGAAGGTTTTTGGGGGCGGATGCCCTTGCCTCCGTGGGATCGGCTTTTTCTCTGATGACTTTTTTGACCTCGGTGATCTTGGGCCTGGCTATGGGCTCCGGGACGGTCTTTTCCATGAGATTCGGAGAGGGAGATATGCGGGGGCTCAAGGAGGGAATACTTGCCTCCTTTGCATTGCTCTGCGCAGTGACGGTTTTGCTGAACATCCTGATATTTGCGGGCCTTGACTTTATAATATGGGCGCTCAGGACTCCTTCGGAGCTGGTGGAACTGATGAGAGAGTATCTGGTTGTGATATTCGCGGGGATGTTCGGCATTTTCCTCTACAATTTTTTCGCTTCCCTTCTGAGGTCTCTGGGAAATTCTTTGGCGCCCCTTATCTTTTTGGCAGTGTCCTCAGTACTCAACATAGTACTTGACCTTGTTTTTGTGGCAGTGCTTAAAAGAGGGGTGGCGGGAGCCGCCGAGGCCACGGTGATATCTCAGTACATCTCCGGAATAGGGATAACGGTATATACGACGGCTAAATTCCCGGAGCTGATAAGGCCTGAAAAGGGCATAAAACTTCGCATGAGTCGAATAAGAGAGATCACGAGCTTTTCCGCTCTCACCTGTATGCAGCAGTCCATAATGAATCTGGGGATACTTGCAGTGCAGGGCCTTGTCAACAGCTTCGGGACCACAGTCATGGCCTCCTTTGCGGCGGCTGTAAAGATAGATGCCTTTGCCTACCTTCCTGTTCAGGATTTCGGAAATGCCTTCTCAATATTTACAGCTCAGAATTTCGGGGCCAAGAGGCACGATCGAATAGAGAAGGGCATAAGATCCGCAGTTGCGGTATCTGCGGGCTTCAGCCTTCTCGTGTCCATGTGCGTATTTATATTTGCAGGTCAGCTGATGACCCTCTTTATTGATTCCTCGGAGACTGCAGTCATAGCCGAGGGAGTGAGGTATCTGAGGATAGAGGGCTCATTTTATCCCCTCATAGGAGGGTTGTTCCTTCTTTACGGCCTTTACAGAGCTGTGGGGAGGCCCGGGATGTCCGTGGTGCTCACAGTATTTTCTCTTGGGACCAGAGTTGTCTTGGCATACGCTCTATCTGCCATACCTGAGATAGGCGTGGTGGGCATATGGTGGTCCGTGCCTATAGGATGGTTCCTTGCTGATGCTGTGGGAGTGGGATTTTATCTTATGAAAAGGAAAAAGCTCCTCAGTGATGCTCTGAGAGAGCCAATCGATGATGTCCTGAGAGAGCAGTCTTGACAGGCTCCCTTCTTTGTGCTACTCTACAATAAGCAATGAATCAATTCTTCGGGGCAGGGTGAGATTCCCTACCGGTGGTACAGTCCACGACCCGCTTAAGGCGGCTGATTTGGTGAGATTCCAAAACCGACGGTTAAAGTCCGGATGAGAGAAGAAACTTCAACTTAAAAATAAGAGATTCTTATTTGTATTGGAGCGAGTTATCTCAGGCCTCGAGGGGCCTGAGTTTTTATTTTACAAAAAGACGGAAGATTTGTTTCAGTGCAGGATATTTTATTTTTAAGGAGGACTTTATCCATGAAAAGCGATCGCGCTATTCAAAAAATGATCTTCACCGCTATGTTGGCAGCCTTGGCGGGAGTACTGATGTCACTGGAATTTTCCGTTCCGCTTATGCCGCCCTTTTACAAGATCGACTTGAGCGATGTGCCTTCGGTAATGGCTCTGTTTATGTTCGGACCTGCATCGGCGGCCTGCGTGGAGGTGATCAAGATACTCATAAAGCTTATAAGCGTAGGCACCAATTCCTTCTATGTTGGAGAGTTTTCAAACCTTATAGGAATAGTGCTCTTTGTGCTTCCCATGTGGCTTGTATACAAAAGAGGAGGCAAGACAGGAAGAGCAGCTGCAGCCTCACTTGTTTCAAGCATAGTGATAAGGACAGCCTTTGCCTGCTTCTGCAATGCCTTTATAACACTTCCCATGTACGCTGCGGCTATGGGCGTATCATTGGACGAGGTAGTAAGGATGGTTGCGGCGGTAAATCCTGCCATAACCGATCTCACAGGCTTTATAATTTTTGCAACTATTCCTTTTAATGTCCTTAAGCTTGGAGTAAACTACATTTTAGGCTATTTCCTCTACAACAGGATCCACGCTGTATATCCTGTCATGAGGACTGCGTAGGAGAATGCTATGATCAGGAAATATCAGGATCTCACAAAACTTGAGATGGAGTCTGTGGACAAGAAAAAAAATATTGTCCTGATACCTCTCGGAGCCCTGGAACAGCATGGTAACCAAGCTCCTCTGGGAACGGACTTTCTTATAGCCGGGACCATGCCTGAATATATAGAACGGGAGCTTTACAAAAAGGATAAGGATTTCCCCATGCTTATATTTCCGCCCATGCCTGTGGGACTCAGCACAGAACACATGAATTTTTGCGGATCTGTAAGCTTCAGGCCTGATACCTATTATCACCTGCTCTATGACATAGGAGCGAGCCTTGCTCATCACGGATTCAAGAAGCTGGCATTTCTTGTATGCCATGGAGGAAACACCCCAATAGTCCAAGTTTTGAGCAGGGAGTTAAGGAGAGACTTCGGAGTATACGCTTTTATCCTCTCTTCAGGAGCCTTTGACCATCCGGATGTGAAGGCGACTGTGAGTCCCGGAAATATATGGGATTTTCATGGCGGAGAGATGGAGACATCCATGGTAATGGCCATAGATCCTTCCCTGGTAAAGCTTGAGACCTCCGAGGCGGGAGAGCCCACAGCCTTTGAGGGAAACAAGTCACTTATGCCCTATGGAAAGGTCAGCATAAGCTGGATGGGAGAGGACTGGAAAACCAAGGATGGAACGCCTATAGGAATAGGTGGAGATCCCAGGGGTGCTACCCCCGACAAGGGAAGGATAATACTTGAGACAAGCGCAAGGGAGCTGGTACAGGGACTTCTTGAGATAAGAGATTTCAATATCTCGGACAGTGAGTAGAAGAAAAAAGGAAAAAAGAATAAATTAAAGGTAAATCGGCGGTAAAGAGGGTACATACCGGGTACCCGGGAAATACCGCCGTTTTTTATGAAAAACAAAGCGGGAGGGAAAAGGCGGCTTGCTTTGGATTGACTCAAAATACATACTATGATATATGTTGAATATAAAAGCAGGAGACAGCTTTGGTTTATTTGTGTAAATCATATAAAAAACAGAAAAACAGGACGGAGACACAGAATATGAAGACAGTGATACTTGACGGTTACACGGAGAATCCGGGAGATCTCAGCTGGGAGGGCTTCGGGCGCTTCGGAGAATTTGAGGTCTACGAGAGAACAAAAAACGAGGATATAGTAAGCCGCATAGGAGATGCGCAGGTGGTATATACCAACAAGACTCCTATAACTGAAGATATACTTGAGGCCTGCCCCAATATAAGGTTTATAGGTACGCTTGCCACGGGCTACAATGTCATAGATACGGATGCCGCCGCCAAAAGAGGCATACCTGTATCAAATGTTCCGGGCTACGGCACCGATGCGGTGGCTCAGCATACCTTTGCCCTTCTTTTGGAGCTGACAAACCATGTGGGAGAGCATTCGGAGTGTGTCAGAAGGGGAGCCTGGAAGTCGGCCGGGGATTTTTGCTTTTGGAACAGACCCCTTATGGAGCTTAAGGGAAAGACTCTTGGCATAATAGGCTATGGAAGCATAGGCAAAAAGACAGCGGAGATAGGAGCTGCCTTCGGGATGAAGGTCATATATAACAGCAGAAAAGAATATCCCTCAGACGGCAGGGCAGAGTACAGGAGCATTGATGAGCTTTACAGGGAATCCGACATAATAAGCCTTCACTGTCCCCTGTTTCCTGAGACAGAGAGGATGATAAATAAAGAGAGCATAGAGAAGATGAAAGACGGTGTCATCATCATCAATACCTCAAGGGGAGGGCTTATAGATGAAAAAGCTTTAAGTGAGGCCTTGGATTCGGAAAAGGTAAAAGGAGCCGCAGTGGATGTTATATCAAAGGAGCCTATGGAGGATGATAACCCCCTGTGCAATGCAAAAAATATAATTATAACACCGCATATAGCCTGGGCTTCATGGGAGGCGAGAAAAAGGCTTATGGACATAGCCGTGGATAATCTTAGGGCATTCTGTGAGGGAAAGCCTCAAAACGTTGTAAATGGGGTAAAGCTTTAACTTTAAACAATTCGTCGGAGGGGAAAATGACAGGAGAGGAAAGGTATTCTGAGGAGAAACTGAAATATCTGGAGCTTTTATCAGAACAGTATCCGGGTATAAGGTCCGCATATACGGAGATCATAAACCTGATGGCCATATTGAATCTTCCAAAGGGTACGGAACACTTTATGAGTGATCTTCACGGGGAATATGAGGCCTTTTATCACATACTCAACAACTGCTCGGGAGTCATACGTGAGAAGGTGGACCTTATCTTCTCGGACAGGCTTTCCCGGGAGGAGAGGGGAGAGCTATGCACCCTCATATATTATCCTAAAGAGAAGCTGGAACTGATAAAAAGAAACAGAGCGGACACACCGGAGTGGTATATGCTGACTCTGAGAGAACTGATAGAATTGTCGAAGCTCCTTGCCTCCAAGTATACAAGGTCAAAGGTCAGGAAAGCTCTTCCAAAGGAATTCGCCTACGTAATCGATGAGCTTTTGCACGCTCAGCCCAATGAGGAGGACAACAGGCACTTTTACCACGAAAAGATCATGGAGGCCATAATAGGAATAAAGAGCGCAGATGACTTTATAATCTCCCTGTCTGCCCTTATAAAGCGACTTGCTGTCGACCATCTTCACATAGTTGGAGATATCTTTGACAGAGGTTCAAGGGCTGACGAGATCATAGAGCTTCTGATGAAATACCATTCCCTTGACATAGAATGGGGCAATCACGATATTTTGTGGATGGGAGCTGTGGCAGGGTGCGAGGCCTGCATGGCGACTGTCATAAGAAACAATGTCAAGTACGGAAACACAAGAATACTGGAAAACGGATACGGCATCAGCCTGAGAAAGCTGGGAGCCTTTGCGGACAAGTTTTACGGATACGGAAACCGGGATGAGACTGATTCCAACGAAAACATGCTGAAGGCCATAAATGTCATACTTTTTAAGCTGGAAGGGCAGATAATAAAGAGACATCCTGAATACGGGATGGACAACAGACTGCTGCTTGACAAGGTAGAGAGCTCTGAAGAGGGATATTTTATAGAATTAGAAGGAAGGAAGTACAGGCTGAAAAATGCGGATTTTCCCACAGTGGACCCGGAGGATCCCTTTGCCTTAAGCCCTGAAGAGGAGGAGGTGGTCTCGGACTTGAGATCTATGTTCGAGAGCGGGAGAAGGCTCAGAAGCCACATTGAATTCCTCTATTCCAAGGGAAGCCTGTACTGTGTATGGAATGATAACCTGCTGTTTCACGGCTGTGTACCCCTCTCCGAGGACGGAAATTTTGCAACAGTAAGCTTTGAGGGGCGCAGCTACAAGGGCAAGGAATATTTTGACTATGCTGAAAAGAGGGCGAGGCAGGCCTACTTCGGAAGAAAAAACAGGGACAACCTTGATTTTATGTGGTATCTCTGGTGTGGAAGGAGATCCCCTCTTTGCGGAAGGAATGTTAAGACCTTTGAAAAGACCTATATAGAGGACAAGGCCTGTGGAGAGGAGGAGAACGATCCCTACTATGTCTACTCGAAATCGGAGCGCACCTGCGGTATGATCTTGAGAGAATTCGGCCTCTATTCTCAAACCTCCCACATAATAAACGGCCACACTCCTGTGAGGGTATCAGACGGGGAGAGTCCCATAAAGGGAGGTGGTAAGCTCATAGTCATAGACGGCGGATTCTGCAGGGCATATCAGAAAAAGACAGGCATTGCGGGATACACTCTCATATACAATTCCCACGGACTGCGCATAAAGGCCCACAAGCCCTTTGAGGGTTTGGACAAAGCTCTCACTGAGAACAGGGATATAGAATCAGGTTCCGACTTTTTTGAGTCTGAGCCTCACCGGATAATGGTTGCGGATACAGACAACGGAAAGATCATATCAGAGAAGATAAAGGATCTGCAGCTTCTTCTGTCCGCCTACAGAGAGGGCGTCATAGTAGTGGATGAGGAAGGGTTATAACTGCATAAAAGCCGAGGTTATAGCCGAGATCTTTTTACGATTTTGAGTTTTTCAAAGTAACGCTCCTGTAAAAAGTGCTTGACAATGGAGAACTCGGGTGATATTTTAGTACCAACAATCAAACATGACAAACCGTTGATAAAGAGTAAGTAGGCTGTATTTTGAAGTCAGAGAGAGTCGCTGACGGTGGGATGGCGATACGGAGGGTACAGTTGAATGGGCTTTAGAGGGCGCTCCGGAATAAAATAGTATGGAGCGACGAAATCCGCAATCGTTAAAGGGCGGCATATATGATGGTATATGGATGAGAGGGCAGAGATGCCAATAGCGGGTGGTACCGCGGATATTGTTTAAGATATTCGTCCCGGACAGTTATTAATACTGTCCGGGTTTTTTATTACCATATCAGGCTTAAGCCTGACCCAAATGTTTGTCATGCCGATTGAAAAAACACATACGGAGGAATGACAAATGAAAAAGAACGAGTTGATGAAGAGAGCGGCATTGTTTACGGCTATGGCTATGCTTACGGCGGGACTTACAGCCTGCGGCTCCGGAGCGGAAAGCACCGAGTCGGTGTCAGACACAGCTGACACAACTGTTGCAGAGGCGGCCGCTGAGGAGACGGAGACTTCAGGAGCTTCCGAGGAGAGCACTGTCTCAGGGGATTTCACCATAGGAATAGGACAGTTTGCTGAGCACGGTTCCCTTGACAACTGCCGCGAGGGATTTCTGCAGGGCCTCTCAGAGGAGGGCATAGTTGAGGGCGAGAACCTGGAGGTCACTTACAACAACGCAAATGCTGACGGATCCATAGCGTCACAGATAAATCAGAGCTATGTGGGAAGCGGAGTGGATCTCATCTGCGCTATAGCGACACCCATGGCCCAGTCAGCCTATGCGGCTACAAAGAACACAGACATACCTGTCATCTATACTGCTGTAACAGACCCTGTGGCTGCAGAGCTTGCGGATGCAGAAGGAACTCCTGTGGGCAATATAACAGGAACATCTGACAAGCTCCCTGTGGAGGAGCAGCTCAAGATGGTAAGAGAGATACTTCCCGAGGCAAAGAAGCTTGGTATCATGTATACAACATCTGAGGTAAATTCCGAGTCCTCTGTTGCAGAGTACAAGGAGCTGGCATCAGATTACGGATTCGAGATAGTTGAGAGCGGTATATCCACATCTGCCGATATACCTCTTGCGGCTGACACTCTCTTAAATGATGTTGACTGCGTGACCATGATCACAGATAATACTGTAGTCGCCTCACTCCCTGTCATACTCTCAAAGGCGGCGGCAAAAAATATCCCTGTATTCGGATCGGAGATAGAGCAGGTGAAAAAGGGCTGCCTTGCAGCTATGGGACTTGACTATGTCGAGCTCGGAAAGCAGACAGGACATATGGCTGCAAAGGTGTTAAAGGGGGAGGCCGAGGCCTCAGATATGAGCTTTGAGCTTATAGCAGGAGCTTCCTTCTACGGAAACACCAAGGTTGCAGCAGACCTTGGAATCGAGCTTCCCGCTTCTCTCACAGACAGCGCCGCAGAGATGTTTGATACTGTGGAGGAGTAGGCTTAGACCGGAAAGTGACAAATAATCTTAAGACAGAGGTTTGAAATGAATACTATTATTCTCGGAATTTTTGAGGAGGGCCTGATATATGCCATCATGTCCCTCGGAGTTTACATCACTTATAAGATCCTTGACTTCCCCGATCTTTCGGTGGACGGGACCTATCCTTTGGGGGCGGCTGTAACAGCCGCTCTCATAGCGGCGGGAGCCAATCCCCTCGTAGCCTTTCCCATGGCATTTATCGCGGGAGTGCTGGCGGGAACGGTCACGGGAGTCATACATGTAAAGCTTAAGGTAAGAGATCTTCTCTCAGGGATAATAGTCAGCCTGGGACTTTACTCCGTTAACCTCAGGGTGGCGGGAACAGCAAATGTCTCCATATTTTCAAAGGATTCCATATTCAACAACCCCATAGTAAATGCTGTGTTTCCCGAAGGGATAAAGAGCCTTGCCACGGTGATCATACTCTTTGTTATAGTTATAGTATGCAAAGTACTTTTGGACCTCTATCTCAACACCCGATCCGGCTACCTGCTCAGGGCTGCAGGAAGCAACGACAGGCTTGTGACAGCTCTCGCAAAGGACAAGGGAACAGTAAAGATACTGGGCCTTGCAATAGCAAACGGCTTTGCCGCTCTTGCGGGAGGAATTATGTGTCAGAAGCAGGGCTTCTTTGATGTAAACATGGGAACAGGAACAGTGGTCATAGGCCTTGCCAACGTAATAATAGGAACTCGTATTTTCAAGAATGTAAGCTTTGTAAAGGCCACTACGGCAGTCATCATAGGCTCCATCATATATAAGGCCTGTGTTGCCATAGCAATAAACTGCGGACTTAATCCGGGAGACCTGAAACTCATAACAGCAGTCCTCTTCCTCGGGATACTTGTCATCAGCAATATGAAGAAAGAGAGGCACAAGAAGAATGCTCAAGCTTGAAAACATATGTAAATATTACAATCCGGGCACAATAAATGAAATGTGTCTCTTTGAAGACTACAATCTGTCGGTGGAGAGGGGAGAGTTCGTCTCCATAGTAGGCTCCAACGGATCAGGAAAGACCAGCATGTTAAACATCATATGCGGCAGCATACCTATAGACAGCGGCAGAATACTCATAGAAGACAAGGATATCACAAAGACCCCGGAGTTTAAGAGGGCGGAGTACATAGGACGAGTATTCCAGAATCCCGCCCTTGGCACCTGCCCTGATATGACTATACTTGAAAATATGGCCATAGCCGACACAAAGGGGAAAAGCTTCAACCTCAAAAAAGGAACAGATAAAAAGAGGATAGATCACTACAGAGAGCTTTTGTTAGGCTTGGGACTGGGACTTGAGAACAAGCTTGAGGTGAAGGTGGGATCGCTTTCAGGGGGACAGAGGCAGGCCATGGCGCTTCTTATGTCCACCATGACTCCCATAGATTTCCTCATTCTTGACGAGCACACAGCGGCTCTTGATCCCAAGACTGCCGACACCATAATGCAGCTTACAGATAAGATAGTAAAAGAGAAAAAGCTGACAGCTCTCATGGTCACCCACAACCTGAGATATGCGGTGGAGTACGGCACAAGGCTTATAATGATGCATGAGGGCAGAAATGTTATAGACCTTAAGGGAGATGAGAAGGAGAGACTTAAGGTGGAAGATATACTGCTTAAGTTCAACGAGATCTCCATAGAGTGCGGAAATTAATGCAAAATATATTTAAAGAGAGCATAACTTTTTTAGATGAGGGAGCTTCTTGGAAAGCTCTGCACAAAAAAGTTTATGCTCTCTTTTAAAATACTTACTTGCCGATTTTAAATTAAGGATATTGCCTGAAAGATCATATGATCAGACTTCCCACATTATAAACTATAAATGCCATTACCCAGGCTGTAAGGAGCTGAAAGAGCACACATTTTGCCGCGTGAGCCGTACTGTGGGACTCTTTTTTTATTGTGATTATGGTGGCTGCGCAGGGCACATATAGGAGGCTGAACACCATAAGGCAGAGGGCATTAAGAGGACCGAATCCAAGATCAGAAAGCTGTGTGAGCATGGAGGACATGCCGGCGGCCGAGTTGATGTTTGAAACTCCGAAGAGGACAGCACAGCTTGAGACCACGACCTCCTTCGCAGAGATCCCTGCGATGAGAGCCACAACTATCTGCCAGAAGCCCAGGCCTATGGGAACAAACAGGGGAACTATATATTTTCCTATGACGGCTCCGAAGCTTTGCCCCATGTCCGAGCTGTAGCCTGAAGGTCCGAAGTTGAGTATGAACCACATGAATACCGAGGCGACAAATATGGTGGTCCCCGCCTTCTGCAGGAAATCCTTTACCTTCTCCCAAACATATATGAAAACAGTGCGGGCTCCGGGCATTTTGTACTCCGGAAGCTCTATGAGCAGGGAGTTTTCAGAGCCTGCCTTTGTGAACACATGGATAAACCAGGCCGTTCCGATGGCGACAGCTATTCCTATTACATACATGCTGTAGGCCGCGATCATGGCATAATCTCCGAAAAACAGCTCTGAGAAGAGTATATATATGGGAAGCCTTGCACTGCAGGACATGAAGGGAGTGACCAGCATGATCCTCATCCTGTCTCTCTTGTCCTCCAGAGCCCTTGAGGCCATGAGGGCGGGAACTGTACATCCGAAGCCCAAAAGCATGGGTATGAAAGCTCTTCCGGAAAGCCCCAGCTTTCCCATTATCCCGTCCATGACATAGGCGACTCTGGACATATATCCGCTGTCCTCAAGCAGTGCCAAAGCAAGAAAAAGCATAAATATATTGGGAAGGAAGGTGATTATACCTCCTACACCTGACACGATTCCGTCACACACAAGGCTGATGACAGCCTCCCCGGCCCCTGCAGATACAAGGAGGGATGAGAGGGAAGTGTTGAGTATGTCTATAAAGACCTCCACATATCCGCTGAGGAAGTCTCCCACAGTGAAGGTGAGGAAGAATACCACGGCCATTATCAAAAGGAATACAGGTATGCCTAAATACTTGTTTGTCAGATACCTGTCCACCTTGTCGGTGACGGCAGCCTTCTGCTCTCTGCCCACAAGGCATTCATCAACGATCTCTTCGATGAAATCGAACTTTTCGTTGATTATCTTGTCCTCAAGACTGTCGGGGACAATATCTGCTATGTCTATAGGATACTTCTTTTTTATGTCGTTATCCCCCTCAAGATACTTGAGGGAGGCCCACCTGTGGTTGGGCATGTCCGGGAAACGGGATTTGAGCCTTTCCTTTATCAGGTCGATCTTATCCTCTATGTCGTCGGAATAAACCATGGCAAATTCCGAGTGGTGATCATGCCTGTGTCTGCTCTCGGACTCGGCTTCCCTGTGCTCATGTATGAGAGGGTCCGGATGGCGCTGCTCATTGTGGTGTACGGCTGCATGGATAAGTACCTCAAGGCCCTTGCGCTTTCTTGCGGAGACAGGGATCACAGGAGCCCCAAGCATTTCCGGAAGTCTGTGGAGGTCTATCTCCATACCTCTTTTCTCCACTATATCCATCATGTTCAAGGCCACTACAACAGGCTTTCCCAGCTCCAGGAGTTGTAAGGTAAGATAGAGATTCCTCTCAAGGGAGGAGGCATCCACCACATCTATTACCACATCCACATCGTCGCTGAGTATAAAATCTCTGGATACACTCTCCTCCATAGTATAAGAGGTGAGAGAGTAGGTTCCGGGAAGGTCCACAAGCTTTATATCATAGCCTTGAAATCTCATGGAGCCCTCAACCTTTTCCACAGTTACTCCGGGCCAGTTTGCAACCTTTAAGTTCGCACCGGTATAGGCGTTAAAGAGGGTGGTCTTTCCGCAGTTGGGGTTTCCTATGAAGGCTACCGTAAGCTTTCCCTTTGAAACTGATCTGTTTTTTGCCTCAGTCATTTTAGCCATCAGCTCTTTACCTCCTCCACCTCAATATTTTCTGTAATGCCCTTTCCCAGAGCAAAGCGGGTCCCGCGTATTTTTATTATCATTGTACCGTGGCTTTTATTGTTCATGACAAGAACATCCGTGCCGCCTGTCATGCCCAAAACCTCCAATCTCAAAGTGAGACGCAGTGGGAGGCTCAGCTTTTTTACACGGTAGGAACAGCCTGAGATCCCCTCATTCAGCTTCATATTTTAAGTCTACCTCCATGTATATCTAAAATATATGTATACCTATAAAATAATAATATTATATTTGCAAAACCGATTTGCAGATATATAATGGACAATATATTATATACCTGTCACAGACAGTTAGTCATTTATAATATACACATTGTTGCAAAGTCCGAAAATGATGTGAGGGCATTTGACCATGATATTTATAGGCGGAGTGGGAAACGGAGTGAAGGAGCTCACAAAGGATGTATATATGACATACCTGTATTTCAGCTTTTTCTTTATCCCACTGTTTAAATGGAACAAGAGATACTTTTTGAGAAATACCGAGGGAGGAGCGGATATGGAGCTTCCCCGGGAAATAGGCAGACAGATAGAAAGAGGAGAAGAGATAGCTATGCTTAATTTTTCGCAGATGTCACAGTTGATGGAGATGAAAGCCCTGTCTGATCGCTTTTTTGCGAATCATCCCAAGCTCATGCCCTTTTTAAAGGCTGTTTCCGACAGCGGAGTCAGGGAGGGCAGTGTGATAGAGATAAGCGTAAAGGAGCCATCAGGAAGGGAGTATGTCACAAATTTAAAGATCACTGAAGACGATATGATGTGCTTTGAAAAGCTCAAAAATATGAAGCAGGGCCAATGATATGGTGAAGACAAAGAAAGGAAAGGGTATAGTTTGTTTTGACCTTGACCATACCCTCCTTGACAACGAGACGAATGAGATATGCCCCTCAGCCCTGACAGCCATAGAAAAAATGCGACCTTATTACTACATAGTCATTGCCAGCGGAAGAGACATGGACAATTACTACAGCGTGGAGTTCAGAGACATAGTGATGCCTGATGCCATAATCCATCAGAACGGAACCAAGATCACTATAGGAAATGAACTCTATATGCTGCACCTGATGGATCCGGAGCTGGTAAAAAGCATTATCGACTATGCGCAGGATAAGGGCTTGAGTGTGGGGACCACCGTTGACGGGAAGGACTATTTCACCCATCCCGAGCTTAAGGCGGAGGCGGACAGATCCTACAACAGATTTATAAAGAGAAATTTTGTGCCGGCAGACGAGCTTTATAAGCTGCCGGTTAGGGCCATGTATTATTCCGGGAGAAATGACGAGGATGACAGGGAGTTTTTGAAAAATTTCCCCATGCTAAGACTTCTGACCTTTTCTTCAGGAAGGGGTGCTGATCTGGTGGAGAAGGGTTTTTCAAAGGCTGACGGACTGTTGAGGCTTTGCGAATACTACAATATTCCCATAGAAAACACCTTTGCCTTCGGCGACAGCATGAATGATATCGACATAGTGAGAGAGGCGGGGACCGGCATAGCCGTGGGGAATGCGGTGGCTGAGCTTAAGGCTGTGGCCGATCTTGTGGCTGACGACATAAGAAACGACGGTATATACAAGGCCTGCATTTCTCTGGGACTTATCACAGAGGACAGGCGATAAAACAGAAAAGATCCATAAATAAAAGACATAAGGAGCATCAAAGATGAAAAATGAATTGAAAAAGCTCAGAGAGAAAATGGAAGAGTACGGTATCGATGTATACATGATCACCATGGACGACGAGCATCAGTCAGAGTATGTGGGAGCCTATTACAGAGAGATAGCCTTTATTTCCGGCTTTACCGGATCTGCAGGAAAGCTTGTGGTGACTCCTGACAAGGCCGGACTTTTTACCGACGGAAGATACTTTGTTCAGGCTGAGAACCAGCTCAGAGATTCAGGCATAGACCTTATGCGCATGGGGGAGAAGGACACTCCTGATATAAGCGATTACATATATGACAACCTTCCTGAAAAGGGGTGCTTAGGCTTTAACGGAAGGACGGTTGCCTATGAGGAGGCAAGAGCTCTCTTGGAAAGACTTGAGGCTAAAAATGTCAGTATAATGTCAGATAGAGATGTGCCGGGAGAAATATGGGAGGATAGGCCCGGGCATGATTACAAAAAAATATTTATCCTTCAGGATAAGTTTGCGGGGGAGAGTGCGGAGAAAAAGCTCATGAGGCTCAGAGAGAAGCTGAAAGCTTTAAATGCGGACGCCCATATTATCACTATGCTGGACGATATAGCCTGGACCTTGAATTTAAGGGGAGATGACATAAGCTGCAACCCTGTATTTCTCTCATATCTGCTTTTAAACGGAGAGAAGACAGTCCTCTATACAGCCTCCGAGCATATTACAGAGGAGGTCAGAGACTACCTTTCAGAGCTTGGAGTAGAGCTCTGCGAGGATCCTGAAAGGATATATGAGGATGTGAGAGCCTTAAAGGGAAAGGTGCTTATTGAGAAGGCAAAGACAAACTATGAGCTTGTAAGCCGCATCCCCTCGGACTGCCGCATAACAGACAGACTGCTGCCCACCACACTTATGAAGTGCGTAAAAAACAAGGTGGAGAGAGAAAATATCATAAAGGTTCATGTAAAGGACGGAGTTGCCGTAACCAAATTTATGTATTGGTTCAAGAAAAATATAGGAAGCCTGAAGATGACGGAGATGAGCACCGCAAGAAAGCTTCATGAGCTGAGAGCCGAGAACGAGGGCTTTACGGATGAGAGCTTTAATACCATAGCAGCCTACGGTGCAAACGCAGCCATGTGTCATTACTCGCCGAGCGATGAGAATGATACGGTGATAGAGCCCCGTGGCCTTTACCTTGTGGACTCCGGGGGACAGTATTATGAGGGGACTACAGACATTACAAGGACCTGGGCCTGCGGTGAACTTACCGAGGAGGAGAGACTTCACTTTACTTTGAGTGTAATGAGCATGCTCAGGCTTGCGGATGTCAGATTCCCTGACGGAACAAGCGGAGTTGCCCTCGACTATGCGGCGAGAGAGGAATTCTGGAGGAGAGGCCTTAACTTTAACCATGGAACAGGGCATGGAGTCGGATACTTCCTCAATGTGCATGAGAGGCCTGTGGGAATACGCTACAAGATAGTTCCGGAGAGACTTGACTCTTACCCCTTCCATGAGGGAATGCTGGTTTCGGATGAGCCGGGAATGTATATTGAGGGCAGTCATGGAGTCAGGACAGAGAACCTGATACTCTGCGAGAAGGATTACGAAAATGAGTTCGGAACCTTCCTCAAGTTCAGACATCTCACCATGGTGCCTATAGACATTTCGGCTTTGGATAAGTCTGTTATGACGGATAATGATATAAGGCTTCTGAATGAGTATCATAAAAAGGTATACGAAAATATAAGCCCTTACTTGAATGAAGAAGAGAGGGCTTGGCTCAAGGAGGCCACAAGGGAGATCTGATGATAATAAGGAGCAGGAGAGTGAGTCTTGCAGGAGGACTTAGGCCTGCGGATATATCGGTAAAAGACGGACGCATAGAGGCCGTCATGCCCTACAAGACGGCCTGCGCCTGCTCTCAAACTCTAAAAGACTGGGGAGACAAAAGAATTGTCCCGGGCTTTATGGACATACATACACACGGAGGCTACGGCTTTGACGTTGACTCGGGAGACAGGGAGGGACTTAAAGCCTGGCTTATGGAGCTTCCCGGGGAGGGAGTGACCTCGGTTTTTCCCACCGTATCTACGGAAAGGGAGGATAGGATAAAAAGAGCTCTCGCAAATATTGCAAAGACCATGGCTGAGCCATATGAAGGGGCCAAGATACAGGGGATACATCTTGAAGGCCCTTTTATAGCTGCGGACTTTTCAGGAGCACAGCCTAAAGAAAATATATTGGAGGCCTCCGTTGAAAAATTTGATGAGCTCCAAAATTCAGCTGAGGGAAACATAAAATACATAAGCCTTGCGCCGGAAGTCGACAGGGAGATGAGACTTATAAGACATTGCTCCGCCAACAGAGTGAGAGTGGCGTTAGGACATACGGGAGCCGACTATGAGACTGTAGCTATGGCTGTGTCAAACGGAGCCGTATCTATGACTCACGTATATAACGCCATGTCTTCCTTCGGACACAGAAAGCCGGGGGCTGTGGGAGCAGCCTTAAGGCTTAAAGACTTATATGGGGAGATCATCTGCGATTGCCTGCATGTGAGTCCCGAGGCGATAAATATATTTTTCAGGGCAAAGGAAAAGGGCTATGGAATAATGATCTCGGACTCACTAAGCTGCAAGGGCATGGAGCAGGGAAGCGAGACGGCCTTCGGCAGTGCCCGTGTCGCTGTCGACGAAAACGGGATAGCAAGGCTTGAAAACGGCACTATAGCGGGATCTGTTTTAAAGATAAATGAAGGTCTCAGGAACCTGGTGGAAAAATGCGACCTCCCTTTTGATGTAGCCCTTGACTCCTGCACCATAAATCCGGCACGGCTTATGGGACTTGGAGATAAAAAGGGAAGGATATGGACAGGCTATGATGCTGATATTGTAGTTCTCAATGACGACTACAGTGTGGAGCAGACTTACCTGAAGGGCAGAGAGGCCATCTTAAATTAGGGCTGCAGCTTATTCGGGATAAGCTTCAAGTTTTTTATAAAAATGTGTTGACAAAATAAAGACCTTCTCTTATAATTACATTCGTTGCTCGGGTCGAGCAGCGAGACAAGCCGATATGGCTCAATTGGCAGAGCAGCTGATTTGTAATCAGCAGGTTTTCGGTTCGAGTCCGAATATCGGCTTTTTATATTCCTTATCAGGAATTAATGGTTCCTTAGCTCAGTTGGTTAGAGCAACCGGCTCATAACCGGTCGGTCCTGGGTTCGAGTCCCCGAGGAACCATTTTTATTTTATAAAAAAACGCCGGTGTGGCGGAATTGGCAGACGCCCAGGACTTAAAATCCTGTGGGTAGAAATACCCGTGCCGGTTCGACCCCGGCCACCGGCAGGAGAAAAAAAGCCTTGAAATCCTTATGCGAATGAGGATCTCAGGGCTTTTTACATTTGCTTTTAAATTGTTTAGCAGGTCGGGGATCATAAGACTTGAATTTATCCTCAGAAAAATTCTATAAAAAACAAGAACAGTTGTTTTTACAACATACATATTCCTACTCAAAGACTATAATTAAGAAAAAAACAGAGGAGGAACGATATGCGTTACTTTGTAAATGACAGCTGTATAGGCTGCGGTATGTGTGCGGGAACCTGCCCTGAGATCTTCTCCATGACAGATGAGGGCGTAGCCAAGGCAAAGGACGGAGATGTCCCTGCCGAGCTTGAGGACAGTGCGCTGAGGGCATGTGAGGAATGTCCTGTAGGCGCCATAGAGGAGGTGTAACATGGAAAATAAGATGTTTTGCTTTCAGTGCCAGGAAACTGCAGGATGTAAGGGCTGTACAGTATCAGGAGTCTGCGGAAAGAAGCCGGATGTGGCTGCAATGCAGGATCTTTTGATATACGTGACAAAGGGCTTCTCCGCTGTCACCTGTAAATTGAGAGAGGAAGGAAAGAATGTAGACAAGTCCGCCAATCACAGGGTGACAAAAAACCTGTTCGTGACCATAACAAATGCTAATTTCGACAAAGAGGCCATCGTGCGCGAAATAGAAGATACACTGTCTGAAAAGGCTGAGCTTTTAAAGCTTTTGGACTCTGAGGAGGGGCTTCCCGAAGCGGCTCTCTGGTCAGGAAAGAGGGATGAGTTTGAATCAAAGGCCGCCCGGGTAGGTGTCTTATCCACTGTAGATGAGGATGTAAGAAGTTTGCGTGAGCTTATAACCTACGGACTTAAGGGAATGGCGGCTTACTCGAAGCATGCCAACATGCTCCTTCAGGACAACGAGGAGACAGATAAGTTTATTCAGCTTGCTCTCTCAAAGACTCTGGATGACAGCTTAAGTGTTGATGATCTGGTAAAACTCACTTTGGAAACAGGAAAATATGGCGTGGATGCCATGGCTCTTTTAGACAAGGCCAACACAGAGGCCTACGGAAATCCCGAGATCACAAGAGTTGAGCTGGGAGTAAGAAAGAATCCCGGGATCCTCATCTCAGGACATGATCTTAGGGATCTGGAAATGCTTCTTGAGCAGACCGAGGGAACAGGCGTCGATGTCTATACACATTCGGAGATGCTCCCCGCCCATTACTATCCGGCTTTTAAAAAGTATTCCCATTTTGCGGGAAACTACGGAAATGCCTGGTGGAAGCAGAAGGAGGAATTCAGCCGCTTTAACGGTCCCATACTTATGACGAGCAACTGTGTCGTACCTCCCCTTGACAGCTATAAGGACAGACTCTGGACAACAGGGGTGACAGGAGTATCAGGCTGTAAGCATATCCCCGGTGAGTACGGTGAGGAAAAGGATTTTTCTCCTATAATAGAGCAGGCTAAAAATTGCCTTCCCCCTGAGGAGCTTGAGTCGGGAAGCATAGTAGGCGGTTTTGCCCATGACCAGGTATTCAAGCTTGCCGACAAAATAGTTGAGGCTGTAAAGTCCGGGGCTATACGCAAGTTTGTGGTTATGGCGGGCTGCGACGGAAGAATGAAGTCGAGAGAATATTACACAGAATTCGCGAAGGCTTTGCCTAAGGATGTGGTTATATTGACGGCGGGCTGCGCAAAGTACAGATACAATAAACTTGAGCTTGGAGATATAGGCGGTATTCCGAGAGTCCTCGACGCAGGACAGTGCAATGATTCCTACTCACTTGCCGTGACAGCCCTTAAGCTTAAGGAGATTTTTAAAGCCGCTGACGTGAATGATCTGCCCATCATATATAATATTGCCTGGTATGAGCAGAAGGCGGTAATAGTATTGCTGGCTCTCCTATACCTGGGGGTAAAAAATATTCACCTTGGCCCCACACTTCCCGCATTTTTGTCTCCCAATGTAGCTAAGGTACTTGTGGACAATTTCGGAATTTCAGGAATCGGAACAGTGGAGGATGATATAGAGCTTTTCTTTGGTGATTGATAAAAGGCGAAAGTAAAGAAAAAGACCGAGATTCTGTGATCTCGGTCTTTACAGCGCCACAAGGATTCGAACCTTGAAATGACGGAGTCAGAGTCCGTTGCCTTACCATTTGGCGATGGCGCTTCAAACAACGAACCTATGTTACAATATTTATAAAAAAAAGTCAACTGTTTTATTTATCTTTTTTTCTTCCTCTTAATTTGAAAAAAAGCTGCATTTAATTTTCGTTTTAATCTTTCTTTAATCTTCAATGTGTATGATAAAGTCAACAAAAGAAAGAATATTAAAAAAGAAAGATAAAAACGGAGGAAATATATATGAGAAAGATATTTGCGTCAGGACTTGTTGCAGGAGCCATAGCGGTAACAGCGGCTATGACAGTTATGGGAGCCCAGATCACGGAAGAGGGAGCGAAGGATATAGCATTAAAACATGCGGGAGTCACTTCCGAGAATGTAAGCTTCATATTTGCAAAACAGGATTGGGAGCATGGAACTCAGTTATACGATGTGGAGTTTATAACCAAAGACTTCAAGGAGTATGACTATGAGATAAAGGCTGATGACGGAAGTATATTGTCCTACGATTATGACGCAGAGCACAGCTTCTATACTTCTCTTTTACAGGAGGGAAGAAGCATAGCTGTAGACGCTGAGAAGGCAAAGGAGATCGCCCTAAATCATGCGGGGACAGATGGGTCCAAGGTAAGCTTTGTCAAAGCCGAGCTTGAATATGATGACGGCATCGCCACCTATGAGATTGAGTTCTTTTCAAATGACGGAAAAGAGTATGACTATGAGATAAGCGCATATACAGGGGAGATAGTAAGCTATGACTGTGACGCCGAGGCAAATTACTATTACTCCCGTGGTAGCCTTAGGGAGAGAGAGGGAGCAGGCCGTGAGAACAAAGCGAGAGCCTCAGCCGAGCAGAAAAGTGGGGAATGTATAACTCAGGAGGAGGCAAAAAACATTGCTCTTGAGAAGGCGGGACTCTCAGCCTCCGAGGTAAGCTTCATTCAGGTAAATCCGGATTATGACGACGGAAGGCTTCAGTATGAGGGGGAATTTTTTCACGGGGCTCTGGAGTATGAGTTTGAAATAGACGCAGCAAGCGGTAGGATCACGGATTGGGATGTGGAGAGCATATACGATTAGTTTTATATAAATCATCCGGGTACTGTCCATTTTTTTACAGAGATGTTATAATAGTTGAGTAACAAAGGTTTCAGCTGTTGAAAGGGGTGACTTAGGATGGATTATGAAGGTCAGATATGCAGACCGCCTATGGAGAGAGGCTCCTATATGCTGCCTGTAGCCGTGGGCTGTTCCTACAACGCATGTAAGTTCTGCATGCTATTTAAACACCTTAAATTCAGAGAGCTTCCTTTGGAAGAGGTTGAGAAGGAGCTTCTGAGAGTTAAGGATCTTGGTGGCTATCCCAAGAGGATATTTTTGGGAGACGGCAACCCCTTCGGTATGGACAGCTCTCATATGCTTAAGATATTGGATCTTATCCATAAGTATTTCCCGGATTGCAATGACATAAACATGGATGCCACTGTCACCAATATCGGAGAGAAAAGCGATGGAGAGTTGAGGCTTCTGTATGAAAACGGAGTCAGAGAACTGTACCTTGGTATAGAGTGCGGCACGGAGGATGTCCTGGAGTTCATGAAAAAAGACCATACGGTCTCTGAGGCAAGAAAGCAGATCTCAAGGCTTAAAGCCGCAGGGCTTATATACAGTGCCCATATCATGTGCGGTACGGCAGGCTCCGGAAGGGGCGTTGAAAATGCCGAAAACACAGCTGCCTTTCTCAATGAAACAGGGCCGAGAAGGATCATAAACACCTCCCTCTTCATACATAGGGGAGCACCTCTATACAGAGACATAGAAAAGGGCATATTCAAGCCTGCTACGGAGCTTGAAAATATGCTTGAGGAGAGAAGGCTTATTGAGCTTTTGACCTGTCCTGTGGAGTGCTATGACGGCTTCCACGATCATCTGGAGGTCAGGACCAGAGGACGCATACCGGAGGATAAGGAAAAGATGCTTTCTCACCTTGATGAAGCCATAGAGAGGGAGCGGGACAGGGCTGAGTCTTGGATAGCTGTTATCGCATAAAATAATCAGGGAGCTTAAAAAGTAAGCGGTGAACAAAAAAATTGATGTTAATGGAGACTTGCAGTTATGGGCGACAGCTTTAGGTTAATAAAAAGAGCTGTCGCTCTTTTTATAGTGGGCATAACTCCTGCTTTTATTTTTGCAGGGGCATATTTAAACAGATTTATGCCCGGAACAGAGATATTGATAGACGGAACGGACAGGATAGTGGATGTCTCGGGGAAAACTCCGGAGGAAGCCTGTGAATACATAGATGAAGAACTCTCGGAATTGAACTTTAAGCTTTCAGGGAGGGACCTTGATAAAAGCTATAAGGGAGCTGAGATAGACCTTGGGCTTGAGAGCGGGGAAGCTCTGTATAAATATTTTGAAGAGAATCGCTATAACCCGCTTTTATGCTTCAGTGGACCGGAGGCTTTGAAGCTCGACATAGGCTTTGATGAGGAGCTCTGTGATGAGCTGTCTCTGAAACTCTCGGAAAATGATGATCCTATAGAGCCAAAGGCTGCCTACGTGGCGGATTTTGACCCTGAAAGAGGCTATGTCATAGTTCCTGAGGTGGAGGGAAACATACTTAAGACAGGAGCCTTCAGGGAGTTTATAAAGGAGGAGACAGCCGGGCTGAACACGGAAATAGTTATACCGGACGAGCTTTATAAGTCGTCTCGCATAAAAAAGGACTCTTCCATATTGAAAGAAAGAGCTGAGAGGCTAAACACCCTTGCCTTTAGGACAATAATCATAAGATTCGGGGAGGAGCATCCGGAAGATGAGGCTGTGGCAAGCCCCTCCGAGGCTCACGATAAAGATCAGTCTTTTATCTTTGAGGAAAAGCTTGACGGGAGTGTGCTTTCAAAGTGGATAAGAGACGAGGGAGGAGAGATAAGGCTTTCTGAGGAGGAGATAAAAGCCTATACGGATTCCCTTATATTAAAGCTCAGGGAGTACGAGCTTGAGGGCAGCAGTGCCGACACAAAGAAGATAGCGGATGAGTCGAAATTTTCAGAGGAGCTCTCGGCTGAATTAAGCTCAGGATATATGGAGGAGAGAATCTCCACCTCCTCGGAGGCGGCTGAAGAGAGAGCTCAGAGAAAAGCTCCTGTGACAAAGATAAATGTTCCCGCGAGGGAGGTACACAAAGACTACAGACCGGAGTTTGGTGATAAATATGTTGAGGTGTGGCTTGCGGGCCAGAGGGTAAGAATGTTTGAAAACGGCATGCTTGCTGTGGAGACTCCCTGCGTTACCGGAAACATGGCAAGGGGAGACGCGACACCGCCCGGAACTTTCAAATTATATTATAAGCAGAGAAACAGAGTGTTAAGGGGAGAGAAGAGGCCTGACGGAAGCTACTCCTACGAGAGCCCTGTATCCTTCTGGATGCCCTTTAACGGAGGAATAGGTCTCCATGATGCCACCTGGAGGGGAAGCTTCGGAGGAAATATCTACAAATATTCAGGCTCCCACGGATGCATCAATATGCCCTACAGTGCGGCAAAGGCCATATATGAAAAGGTGGAGGCGGGAACTACAGTACATGTGTATTGATTAAAAAATATACAAGTGTCTTTCTATGCAATACAAAAGCTTCCCGGAAGAAAAAAAATAATAAATTCGCCTTGTCAAAAAAAATTAAAGTGCTATAATTGAAAAAATTTTTCCATAAAAATCAAATAATAAGGAGGTCTTAAAGTGGCAAAGATTATTGGCGAAGGAATTACTTTTGATGATGTTCTTTTAGTTCCTCAGTATTCTGAGGTTATCCCTAATCAGGTGAGTCTTAAGACGAGACTTACAAAAAAGATAGCACTTAATATCCCTCTTATGAGTGCGGGTATGGATACTGTTACCGAGCACAGCATGGCTATAGCTATGGCAAGGCAGGGCGGAATAGGAATAATACACAAAAATATGTCCATAGAGCAGCAGGCTGAAGAGGTGGATATGGTAAAGCGCTCCGAGAACGGAGTAATAACAGATCCCTTCTACCTTTCCGAGGAGCACAGCCTGAAGGATGCCGATGATCTGATGGCTAAGTTCAGGATCTCAGGAGTTCCTGTCACAGACGAGAATAAGAAGCTTGTAGGTATCATAACCAACAGAGACCTTCTTTTCGAGCAGGATTTTTCAAAGAAGATAAAGGATTCCATGACCCCCGCCGACAGGCTCATAACCGCCAAGGAGGGTACATCACTTGAGGATGCGAAAAAGATACTTGCGAAGGCAAAGGTGGAGAAGCTTCCTATAGTTGACGACAATGGTATTTTGAAGGGACTTATCACCATAAAGGACATTGAAAAGACACTTAAGTATCCTGACTCCGCAAAGGATGCTCAGGGACGCCTTCTCTGCGGAGCGGCAGTGGGCATAACTTCAAATGTCCTTGCCAGGGTGGAGGCTTTGGTAAAAGCCCATGTTGATGTCATAGTTATAGACAGTGCCCACGGACATTCAGCCAATATATTTAAGGCTTTAAGAGAGATAAAGGCGGCATATCCCGAGCTTCAGGTAATAGCAGGAAATGTTGCCACAGCAGAGGCCACAAGAGATCTCATAGCTGCTGGTGCGGATGCGGTAAAGGTAGGAATAGGACCCGGCTCCATATGCACCACTCGTGTGGTTGCGGGAATAGGTGTTCCTCAGATAAGCGCTGTAATGGACTGCTATGAGGAGGCTAAAAAGACCGGAACCCCCATCATAGCTGACGGAGGTGTAAAGTTCTCCGGAGACATAACCAAGGCTCTGGCTGCAGGAGGATCAGTAGTAATGCTGGGCTCTCTCCTTGCAGGCTGCGATGAGGCGCCCGGCTCATTCGAGATATATCAGGGACGTAAATATAAAGTGTACAGAGGCATGGGCTCTATTGCGGCTATGGAGAAGGGCTCGGCCGACAGATACTTCCAGCAGGATGCAAAGAAGCTGGTTCCTGAGGGAGTTGAGGGAAGAGTTGCCTATAAGGGCAGCGTAGAGGACACAGTATTCCAGCTGATGGGAGGACTTCGCTCAGGTATGGGCTACTGTGGAGCAAAGGATATCCCCACACTCACAGAGACAGGAAAGTTCGTAAAGATATCAGCTGCATCCTTGAAGGAGAGCCATCCCCACGACATACATATCACCAAGGAGGCACCTAACTACAGCTCCTCGGCCATCTAAAAAGCTGAACTTATATTTGATTTTTTGAGAGCGGAAACAGTGGCACATATCTTCTCTGCCGATCCTTCGGCAGGAAGAGCTGTGTCACATGACCGCTTTTTTGTTCGCATATACTGTTTATGGTAAAAAAAGTACACAAATATTCATTTTTTTGAATAAATATGATTAGAAAGTAACAAATATAAAATTTAATTTATAAAAGCCATAAATTTATGTTATAATCGGCGTACACTTGTGCTCGCAAAAAGAACAGCTCACATTTTGAGGGGAGAGCCCGGCGGGCAGGGGTGAATATTTGAACAAGGAAGGACAGAAATGGATAACTCAAAAAAGATCAAATGGTATACCCTTGGCTTTATGGCTTTCTCCACAGTTTGGGGATTCGGAAATGTAGCTAACGGATTTATCTATTTTAACGGAGTACAGGTAATATTTAGCTGGATACTTATGTTTTTGCTGTATTTTGTACCCTATGCCCTCATGGTCGGTGAGCTTGGCTCAGCTTTTAAGACTTCAGGAGGCGGTGTAAGCTCATGGATCATGAAGACTATAGGGCCTAAATGCGCTTACTATGCAGGCTGGACCTACTGGGCATGCCATGTAACCTACATAGCAAGTAAGGGCAGCGGAGGACTTAAGGCTCTCAGCTGGATGATATTTCAAAACGGAACGACCTACGATTCTTTCCCCACTATAGCAGTGCAGATGGCAACACTTGCTGTGTTCCTTTTCTTCTGCTGGGTGGCGAGCAGAGGCCTTAACCCTCTGAAGAAGCTGGCCACTGTGGCCGGAACAAGCATGTTCGTCATGTCCATACTCTATATACTGATGGTTTTTACGGCTCCTGCCATAAACCCTCAGGGAGGATACCTCACACCTGATTTTTCAATCAAAAACCTTATACCTCAGTTTAACTTCGGGTATATAACCTCACTTTCCATACTTGTGTTTGCCGTTGGCGGATGCGAAAAGATCTCTCCCTACGTAAACAAGATGGAGAACCCTTCAAAGGGCTTTCCCAGAGGAATAATCGCTCTTGCCATCATGGTCATAGTCTGCGCCATACTGGGAACTATTGCCATGGGCATGATGTTTGACCCTGCTGCCATCAATGAGAGCACAGAGAGCTTCAACTCCTACGTGTCAAACGGATCCTACTGGGCCTTTGAAAAGCTGGGAGCATACTATGGAGTGGGAAATCTTTTCCTCATAATCTATGCCCTCTGCAATGCTATAGGACAGTTCTCCACCCTTGTTCTCAGCATAGACGCACCTCTTAGGATGCTTCTTGACAATGAGGATGCCAGGGAGTTCATACCCTCAGGCCTTCTCAAGAAGAACAAGTACGGAGCATATATAAACGGAATCAAGATGGTGATCATACTCTCAGGAAGTATTATCGTGATCCAGTCCTTTGTCCCCGGAGCGGCAGCAGTGCTCACTCAGCTCAATAAGTTGAATTCCGTAACAATGCCTCTCCGTTACCTCTGGGTATTTGTGGCATACATGGCTTTGAGAAAGACTGTGGGAAGATTTGATTCCGAGTATAAATTTACAAAGAACAGAGGTCTTGCCCTCACAGCCGGAGCTTGGTGCTTCTTTGTTACCGCCTTCTGCTGCATCTTCGGAATGTATGTCAAGGGTGATATGGCCTCCACAGCTCTCAACATTGTCACACCCTTTGTGCTCACAGCTCTGGGCATAATCCTTCCCAAGATAAAACAGAGGGAGAAGGCTCGAGTATAAAAAAAGATCGACAATAATGAAAATAAAGTCCCTGAAAATCTTCAACGGATCAAAATGGGGGCTTTATTTTTTTTATTTGTAGTGCTATACTGTATGCGATATGTTTTTAGGAAAATAACGCGTTAAAAATATAACAATCTGTAAACTCGGAGGCAAAAATGAAGCTTATTGAAACCAAAAACGCCGTAGGCAGTGTCCTCTGCCACGATATAACCAGAATAATAAAGGGCGTTGAGAAGGGCCCTGTATTCAGGAAGGGACATATAGTGAGGGAGGAAGATATACCTGTACTGCTCTCGGTGGGAAAGGAACACCTGTATGTCTGGGAGAAAGAGGAGGGCATGCTCCATGAGGACGAGGGAGCGGAGATACTGAGAGAGATCTGTCAGGGAGGCAGCTATGATGATGCCTACGGACCTGAGGGGGAAAAGAAAGTATTTAATCATATGTCCGCAACTCTTCCCAAGGAGGGAAAGATAGAGCTTATCGCCGAGGAGGACGGGCTGTTAAAGATCAACAGAAAAGGACTTTATACCGTAAATTCCTTCGGCCGGATGATGATAGCCACAAGACACGGAAATACTGCTGTCAAGAGAGGAGACAAGCTCTGCGGAACCAGAATAATCCCCCTTGTTATTGAAAAAGAGACGATGGACAGTATGAGAGCTGAGCTTGCAAAGGTTACTGAGGAGCCCATCATAAGGCTTATGCCCTTTAAAAAGAAAAGATTTGCTGTTATAAATACCGGAAGCGAAGTGTTTAAGGGACGCATAAAGGATACATTTACTCCCGTACTTATAGAGAAAATGAAGGAGTACGGCGGAGAAATGATCAACCATACCGCCTGTGATGATGACAATGAGGCTGTAACGGCAAAGATAAATGAGTTTATCGCTGAGGGGGCGGATATAGTCCTCTGTACAGGAGGGATGAGTGTAGACCCTGACGATAAGACTCCCTTGGCTATAAAAAATACCGGGGCGTACATAGTGAGCTACGGTGCTCCCGTGCTTCCCGGTGCAATGTTCATGCTTGGCTACACTGAGGAGGGCAAGGCCATAATGGGACTTCCGGGCTGCGTAATGTATGCAAAGCGCACCATATTTGACTTGGTGCTCCCCAGGATAATGGCCGACGACAAAGTAAGTGCCGAGGAACTTTACTCTCTGGGAGAGGGAGGGCTCTGTCTCGGATGCCCTGTATGCACCTATCCCAACTGCGGGTTCGGAAAGGGAGGCATCTGATATGGCTGAGTTTTCACATATTGATAAAAACGGAAACGCCTTCATGGTGGATGTGACAGATAAGAACATCACAACAAGAGAGGCTGAGGCCGAGGGATATATAGGCATGAGCGAGGAATGCTACCTTAAAATAATGTCAGGTGACATGAAAAAGGGAGATGTGCTCTCTGTGGCAAGGATAGCAGGTATCATGGGTGCAAAAAGGACCTCAGAGCTCATACCGCTGTGCCACATAATAAATCTCACAAAGGTCACAGTCGACTTTTTGAAGGAGGCTGTACCCGATAATCCTCGGGAGAACATGAGATATATAAAGGCAGTGTGCAGGACAAAATGTGAGGGGAAGACCGGAGTTGAGATGGAAGCACTCACAGGGGTCAGCACAGCTCTCCTTACAGTATATGACATGTGCAAGGCTGTAGACCGTGCCATGGAGATAACGGAGATACATTTAGTGAATAAAAAGGGCGGCAAGTCAGGTGAATACATCAGAAAACAATAAGACAAATAAAATATTGTCAGAAAAGACGGAGAACAGAGACAAAGAGGGCAGGAGCATAGATTATCTGAGGATATCCGTTACGGACAGATGTAATCTCAGGTGCTGCTACTGTATGCCGGAGGGCATAAAGCTCTTGGAAATGAGTGACATACTCAGCTATGAGGAGATAGAGCATATAGTAAGAGTATTCGCAAAAGAGGGCATAAGCAGGCTTAAGGTGACAGGAGGAGAACCCCTTGTAAGGCCCGGCTGCCCCGGACTGATAAAAAGGCTCAAAGCTGTACCGGGCATTGAGGAGATAAGCATAACCACCAACGGAATACTGCTCAAAAAAAATCTGGATGAACTGAAAGAAGCGGGACTTGACGGAATAAATATAAGTCTTGACACACTGAACAGGGAAAAGTACAGGAAGATCACAGGCTTTGACAAGTTGGAGGAGGTACTTGAAGCTGTTGACGCAGCCGTTGACTCAGGCATAAGGACAAAAATAAATACTGCTGTTATGAAGGGTATAAACACGGATGAGATACTTGAGCTTGCCCAAATGGCAAGGGACAGAGCCTTGGACGTGCGCTTTATAGAAATGATGCCTATAGGATATGGAAGCCGATTCGAGTATGCCGACAATTCCTATATTTTGGCTGAGCTTAAAAAGGAATATCCTGACATGACCGGAGACAGCAGAAGACACGGAAACGGGCCTGCAGTCTACTACAGCATACCGGGCTTTGCAGGTGGAATAGGCTTTATATCGGCGGTAAGCAATAAGTTCTGTGAGAATTGTAACAGGATGAGGCTCACAAGCACAGGGGTTTTGAAATACTGTCTCTGCTTTGAGGACGGATCGGAGCTAAAGAGCATACTGAGAGACACAGAGATGTCTGAGTCCTTAAAAGACGAGAGGCTCAGAGAAGAGTTCAGAAGAGCCATGGAAAAAAAACCTAAGGAGCACTGCTTTGAAGACAGAAGCAGAATAAGCGAGACTAAGGAAATGTTCCGCATAGGAGGTTGATCGAGGAAATGATTGGTAATGAAATTCAGGATACAGAAAAAAAGATGACAGGGGGAAGAGTGCATGCCATATGTGTCAGTGAGAAGAGGGGCACGGAAAAGCATGCTGTGGAAAAAGCTTCCTTTAAGATAAACCACGGAATAGTTGGAGATGCCCACGCGGGAAACTGGCACAGACAGGTAAGCCTTCTCTCCTATGACAAGGTGCTGGATTTTAATAAGCGAGGAGCGGATGTGAAGGACGGAGCCTTCGGAGAAAATCTTGTGGTGGAGGGCATCGACTTCAGAAGCCTTCCCGTGGGAACTGTTTTAAAGTGCAATGATGTCATTTTAAAAATGACTCAGATAGGAAAAGAGTGTCATTCTCACTGCGCCATATATAAGCGCATGGGAGAGTGCATAATGCCTAAGCAGGGAGTCTTTGCCGAGGTGATAAAGGAGGGGACCATAACTGTAGGAGACATGATGAGTGTGGAGCTTCCTCCTGCCGATGCGCCCTTAAGAGCTGCTGTTGTAGTAATGAGCGACAAGGCCTCTAAGGGTGAGAGAACAGATGAGAGCGGTCCCAAGGCTGAAGAGATCCTCAAGGGAAAAGGCTACGAGGTGGTGGAGAGAAATGTTATCTCTGACGACCCGGACAGAATAAAGAAGGAGCTTATAAGATTAGCTGATCAGAGACAGGTAGATCTTATAATCACCAGCGGAGGAACAGGAATGTCTGTGAGGGACAATACTCCTGAGGCAACACTTGCCGTATGTGACAGGCAGGTACCCGGTATTTCCGAGGCAATACGATACGAGTCAATGAAATACACAGACAGGGCTATGCTCTCAAGAGGAGTATCTGCCATGAGAGGAAAGACTCTAATAGTAAATCTCCCCGGAAGTCCTAAGGCGGTCAAGGAGAGCCTTGACATCATTTTGGGTCCACTGGACCACGGACTGCGTATAGCGAAAGGCTTGACGGGGGAATGCGCAAGAAGCTGATGTACTGTTTTTATACAGTATCGACTGATTGGGAATGTTAATGCGATAAAAAAGGTGATTGACATAAATTTTTGACAAAAAGGATGGAAATGTACCATGAAGAAATTTAAGACAGGAATTATCGCAGCAGCGGCATGCCTTTTACTTGCGGCGTGCTCATCACAGTCAGGAGAAGTTGAGAGCACTGCTGCAGAGACCGGCTCTGAGGAGGCAGTAGTAGAGGAAAGCACGGAAGCTGCGGCTGAAGAGACCGAGGGAGAGCCTGAGGAGACTACAGTGACTCTTGCGGCGGCAGCGTCCCTTGAGTATGCCTTTACAGAGCAGCTTATACCAATGTTTGAGGAGGCAAATCCCGGCATAATGGTAGAGGGGACCTATGATTCATCAGGAAAGCTTCAGACCCAGATCGAGTCAGGACTTGACGCTGATATCTTTTTCTCGGCGGCGGAAAAGCAGATGAATGCTTTGAATGAAGAGGGACTTGTATTATCGGATTCCATCACCAAACTTTTGGAGAATAAGATAGTGCTTATCCTTCCTGCAGCATCTGAAAACGAGGACATAAAGAGCTTTGAGGATATCGTAAAGGCGGAAATGATAGCCCTGGGAGATCATGAGAGCGTGCCTGTAGGACAGTATTCACAGGAGAGCCTTACAAGCCTCGGACTTTGGGATGAGATACAGGATAAGGTGAGCTTCGGAACAAATGTTACAGAGGTCCTCAACTGGGTTGCTGAGAGCTCGGCAGACTGCGGGATCGTATATGCCACTGACGCGGCAACCACCGACAAGGTAAAGGTCGTGGCAGAGGCCCCGGAGGGAAGCCTTGCGGCGCCTGTAGTTTACCCTGTAGCCCGCCTCAATGATGATGAAGCGACACAGAAGTTTTTTGACTTTATATGCTCGGATGAGGCAATGGCTGTGTTTGAAGAGTACGGCTTTGCGGATAACAGATAAGATATTGGAGGCATTTTAGTTTAATGGATTACTCACCGATATGGATATCTCTGAAAACAGCATCAGTCTCCACATTATTGACCTTTATTTTCGGTATCCTTGCGGCATGGCTTTGTGTGGGAATTAAAAGCAAAAGAAAAAAGGCGGTAATTGACGGCATACTCACAATGCCTCTTGTGCTTCCTCCCACGGTGGCAGGCTTTTTCCTTCTGTACATTTTCGGGGCAAAGAGGCCTGTGGGGGAATTTGTAGAGACTGTATTCGGTTTTAAGATAGCATTTTCATGGGTAGCCACTGTAATATCGGCAACCGTTGTCTCCTTTCCGCTTATGTACCGCTCGGTAAAGTCGGGCTTTGAGCAGATAGAGCAGAGCATGATAGATGAGGCCAAGATGATGGGACTTTCAGACTTTGGCATACTGGTATATATACTTGTGCCCTGCAGCATCAGGTCTGTTATATCAGGAACTATATTGTCCATGACCAGGGGCCTTGGAGAGTATGGGGCTACGGCAATGCTTGCAGGAAATATCGCCGGAAAGACCAGGACACTGCCTCTTGCAGTCTACTCTGCGGTGGCCGCAGGGCATATGGCGGAGGGCTGGCTTTATGTGGCGGTCATACTGGCTGTGGCGTTCATAGCTGTGTTTATTATGAACTGCTTTGGAGAAAAGGCGGATTCGGTAAAGCTGTAGAGGGGAGATAGATATGGGAGAAGACAATAAAAAGAAAAATATAAGTTATAATCTGAGACTTACAATTATCGGTGAGGAGAAATTTTTCGGCCCGGGAATAGCAAAGCTCCTTCATCTTATTGATGAGTATGGCTCCATACGTTCCGCTGCCATGGCTATGGACATGTCCTACTCAAAGGCATGGAAGATATTAAGGAGAGCGGACAAGGAGCTGGGCTATCCCATGCTGGAATCCAAAAACGGGGGAGACGGTGGAGGAAAAAGCAGCCTGACTCCTGAGGGAAGAGCTTTTTTGAACAACTACGATAATATGGAGAGAGAGCTTGCGGAGACGGCTGATAAACTCCTTAAAAAATACTTCTAAGGCGGCTTTAACATGGATATAAAAGAATTGACAGAGATATCGGAAGAAAAAATAAAAAATGGTATGGACCTTATGCTCTGCAGTATAATCTCATCAAAGGGATCCACACCCAGAGGAGAGGATGCCTTTATGATAGTGGATACTGAAGGCACATCCTTCGGCACGGTGGGAGGCGGAAGAGTGGAGTATCAGGCCACATCAGATGCGGTAAGTCTCCTTAAGACAAAGGGACACATGAAAAAGAGCTATTCTCTCTCCAGAGAGGATGTGGCAGGACTTGGAATGATATGCGGGGGAGATATAGAACTGGAGTTCACCTGTCTTCCCGCAGGCAGCGATCCTGAAAAAGAGGAGTCTTTAAGGCTCATATCTGAGATACGCTCTGCTTACATGAAGCATCAGAGCAGAGTCATAATATTCGGAGGAGGCCATGTTTCCAAGGAGACTGTTCCTCTTCTTACGAAAATAGGCTTCAACTGTACTGTGTATGATGACAGGGCGGAGTTTGCGGATAAAAAGAGTTTTCCTGACGCAAAGGAGCTGATCTGTGATTCTTATGAGGATATACTCTCAAGGGTGGACATAGGGCCTGAGGATTATGTTATAATAATGACCAGAGGCCATCAGTACGACTATGAGATACAAAAACAGGTATTAAAGACAAAAGCGAGGTTCATAGGCGTTATAGGCAGCAGGGCAAAGCTTGACACCATAGCGGCAAAGCTCAGGGAAGACGGATTTTCCGATGATGACATCGGAAGATTTTATGCTCCCCTGGGGCTTCAGATAGCAGCGGAGACCCCCGAGGAGATAGCTGTGAGCATAGCGGCGGAGCTGATACTTGTGAGGGCTGATGCCGAGGGGAGAAGAAAGGTAAAGCAGGGAAGGACGCTGAAGCTTTCCGACATCAAGAGCCCCCGATAAAAAAGCAGTTTAAAGTCAGACCGGAGGTGGACATAAATGAGTGCCTATGTCATTGCCGTCTGCGGAGCGGGCGGAAAGAGTACTTACATAAAAAGAAAAGCTGAGGAATATGCCTCCAAGGGAAAAAGAGTTGTCGTCACGACGACAACTCATATTTTTAATGAAAAAAAATACAGTGAGTATGAAAATATAATTCTTGCGGGGGAGCCTGTGGATGATTCAAAGCTGGGGCCTTTATCTGAAAGCGATTATATGAGAATCTGCGACACTTCGGACATAGTGCTGGTGGAGGCTGACGGCTCAAGGCGCATGCCGATTAAGATCCCTGCAGGTTATGAGCCTGTGATCCCGGAAAATGCGGACGAGACAGTTGTGGTTATGGGAGCTCATGCCTTGGGGAGGAAATTGAGGACAGTATGCCACAGAGCCGAGCTTTTGCCCGAGAGATATTCAGGGGAAGAGACAGTGGATGAGGAGCTTATAAGAGATATTGCAAAAGAGTACTATCTTAACCCCTTGAGGGAAAAGTACCCAAAAAAAAAGCTCAGCCTTTTTATAAGCGATATGAGAAAAGATTTTTTTGAGTCGGTGGCTAAGGGAGAAATCGGGATAAAAAAGATAAACATGGTCCTTTTGGCCTCAGGCTTCGGAAGACGCTTCGGAAAAAACAAATTGTTGGAAATATATAAGGGTAAGCCCCTTTTTTTAAACACTCTGGATAATATCATTGAGGCGGTAAATCTCCTTGAAAAAAGATTTTCTTCGGAGACATGGGAGGGGGCAGAGCCCCTCTGTGAGTTCAGTTTGACAGTTGTCACAAGGTATGAGGAGATACTTTATTATAACTATGATAAAAGATATGGCAGGGGAAGAGTGAAAGCTGTATACAATCCGGATTTTGAGGAGGGGATAGCAGGCTCTGTAAGGATGGGAGCTAGAGTGAGCATAGAAAATAAAGCCGAGTCCGTCGCCTACTTTGTGGCTGACCAGCCGGAGCTTGACAGCTTTACCATAGCCGACTTTATAAGCGACTATATTTATTCAGGCAAATCCATGGCAGCCATGTATACTGACGGCCATATGTCAAATCCCGGAGTTCTGTCTGCGGATCACTTTGACGAGATATTGAAGCTTGAAGGGGACAGAGGCTGTATGGGCATTATAAAGAAAAACCCGGAGAGCACGTTTATATATCAGGTCGAGGCTGAAAAACTGAAGGATGTGGACATCAGGGAGGACATAGTTCGTTGATCCATGAGCTTTCCGTCGGCCCGGGATCAAATATGATTTTACTTAATAGGGAGCACTATCAATCAGGAACACTATCAGCAAACTGCATACTGAGCTTTTTTATGCATATTGCGGCTGCAGGTACCAGGAATATATCCGCGAGGACCCAGGCAAGGGGAGCGGCAAAGCAGGCGGCGTAAAAGCCGAAGACGGGTACCATAATAAAAGCTACAGCTGAGCGGCCTATCATCTCCATAATGCCTGCCAGCATGGCAAGGCCGGAGTAGCCCATTCCCTGAATTGCAAACCTGTAGGTGTTTACCACAGTGAGGAAAAAGCCGAAGGAGGCGTCAGCCAGGAGAAAGAACTTTGACATGGCGATTATCTCACTCTCTCCGGAATCAAGGAACATAAGGCTGAGGCTGTCTCCGAATACAACCATAATTAATATCCCCAAAACAGAATATCCGAAACCTAAAAGGCTTGCCTCACGGAGGCCTTTTTTTATTCGGTCAGGTCTTCCCGCACCCGTGTTTTGCCCGGCGAAGGTGGCCATGGTTCCGCCGAGAGAGTCGTAGGGAGTGCAGAAGAACAATCTTATCTTTGAACCTGCGGTGGTGGCGGCCACAGCTGCATAGCCCAGACTGTTTACAGAAGTCTGAAGGATAACATTTCCTATGGCGGTTATGGTGTACTGCAGGCCCATGGGTATGCCTATAGTCACAAGATGGCGGATATGCTTTTTGCTTGGTCTGAGGTCCCTTCCCTTTATCCTTATGATCTCAAAGTGACGGAACATATATACGGTACACAAAACACCGGATACAAGCTGTGAAAACACAGTTGCATATGCGGCGCCCTCAACGCCCATACCAAGAACCGCGATGGTGTAGAGGTCAAGGACTATGTTTAAAAGGGATGAGAGTACAAGAAAATAAACCGGAGTTTTTGAATCTCCCAGACTTCTTATCATACCGGAGGAAAGATTGTACAGCAGCGTTGCAGGTATGCCTGCAAAGACGATGAAAATATAGTCGTAAGCATATTGGTAAATGTCATCCTGAGTGTTCATGGCATGGAGTATGTCGCCTGTAAAAAAGCAGACCGCAAGGGTAAGGAAGACCGCAAAAAAGAGGGAGAGCCAAAGGCTCATGGCAAAGTATTTCTTCAGATCGGCTATATCCCTTGCTCCAAAGGCACGAGCCACAGGTATGGCAAAGCCCGCACATATGCCTGTGCAGAAGCCTATTATCATAAAGCTGATGGCACCTGTCGAACCCACACCTGCAAGTGCATAGACGCCTACGAATTTTCCCACTATAATGGTATCCACCATGCTGTAGAATTGCTGGAACAGATATCCGAAGAACATAGGCAGGGCGAAATTTATAATATGTCTCATAGTGGAACCCTCTGTCATATCCACTACGGAGGCACTTTTTTTCTCTGAAATTTTTAAGCTTTTTGTATTCATCAAAACACTCCCGAGGCAGCTTTATTTTCAACTGCAATAATATACCCCCCTTGAGACTGCTTTACAATATACTTATGCGGAGAAAAATCAGCCTGATATAAGCCTTAATTTGTGCAAGTAGGTTATTTTATATTTTCCCTCAGGCAGTATATAGACTTTTAAGAAGTTTTATTTTAAAATACATAGGGTGTTAATTATTTATCATTTTTAATATCAGGTTTTCAATATCAGATATGAAAGGAGTCATTTCGCATGATTTACACACAGGAAGTTGAAAAGATGTGTCCTGTAGCTCAGGGCGTACATCACGGAGCCGCTCCCATTCCTGAAGAGGGAAAGTGGATCCAGGCTAAAGAGGTAAAGGATATTTCAGGTCTCACTCACGGTGTGGGCTGGTGCGCACCTCAGCAGGGAGCATGTAAGCTCACATTGAACATCAAGGACGGAATAATTCAGGAAGCCCTTGTTGAGACCATAGGATGCTCAGGAATGACACATTCGGCGGCTATGGCGGCTGAGATCCTTCCCGGACTCACAGTTCTTGAGGCTCTCAACACAGACCTTGTATGTGATGCCATCAACACAGCCATGAGAGAGCTTTTCCTCCAGATAGCTTACGGACGTTCACAGTCGGCATTCTCAGATGACGGACTTCCTGTGGGAGCAGGACTTGAGGACCTTGGAAAGGGACTTCGCTCACAGGTGGGAACCATGTACGGAACCTTAAAGAAGGGCCCCAGATACCTGGAGATGGCAGAGGGCTATGTAACAGGTATAGCTCTTGATGCGGATGATCAGATAATAGGATATGAGTTTGTATCTCTCGGAAAGATGACAGACTTCATAAAGAAGGGTGATGACCCCAACACAGCCTATGAGAAGGCTAAGGGTAAGTACGGAAGAGTTGAGGATGCGGTGAAGATCATTGATCCTCGTACAGACAAAGAGATAGAGAAATAAGGGTTAAGGAGGATAATATAATGGCACTTTTCGAAGGATACGAGAGAAGAATAGACAAGATAAATGAAGTCCTTAACTCATACGGGATTAAGGATATTGAAGAGGCGAGAAAGATCACAGAGGATGCAGGTCTTGACGTCTACAATATGGTAAAGGGCGTTCAGCCCATCTGCTTTGAGAATGCTTGCTGGGCATATATCACAGGAGCAGCCATCGCCATAAAGAAGGGCTGCAAGAACGCCGCAGACGCTGCCGCAGCTATAGGAGAGGGCCTTCAGGCATTCTGCATACCCGGTTCTGTTGCAGACAACCGTAAGGTGGGTCTCGGACACGGAAACCTTGGAAAGATGCTCCTCTCAGAGGATACAGAGTGCTTCTGCTTCCTTGCAGGACACGAGTCCTTCGCAGCTGCAGAGGGCGCTATCGGTATAGCCAACAACGCAAACAAGGTTCGTAAGAAACCCCTCAGAGTTATACTTAACGGTCTCGGAAAGGATGCGGCTGTCATCATCTCAAGGATAAACGGCTTCACCTCTGTTGAGACTGAGTATGATCCCTACACAAATACAGTAAAGGAAGTTTCAAGAAAGGCTTACTCCAATGGACCCAGAGCAAAGGTAAACTGCTACGGAGCAAACAGCGTTTCAGAGGGCGTTGCTATCATGTGGAAGGAAAACGTTGACGTTTCAATAACAGGAAACTCCACCAACCCCACACGTTTCCAGCATCCCGTTGCAGGAACCTACAAGAAGGAGAGACTTGAGGCAGGAAAGAAGTACTTCTCAGTTGCTTCAGGCGGAGGTACAGGACGTACACTCCATCCCGACAACATGGCTGCAGGTCCCGCTTCCTACGGAATGACAGATACACTTGGACGTATGCACTCTGATGCACAGTTTGCAGGATCATCATCAGTTCCCGCTCACGTAGAGATGATGGGGCTTATAGGAATGGGCAACAACCCTATGGTCGGAGCTACTGTGGCAGTTGCAGTTGCTGTTCAGGAAGCTGCTATGGCAGGTAAGTTCTAATATATGATGCTATTTTCCTTTAAATAAGCCGTTTGCGTATTGCTGAGATTTGCTGATAATTGCTGCGTAGGCAACAAAAAAATATAATAAAAGGGGGCTGTTGCAAAATAGATGAGAAAACATCTAAGGAACAACAGCTCCCTTTTTATGCGTAAACTCTATCCACTGGGCACCCCTTTTTATTGACTATTACGGAAAATCGACATATAATATACTTAACAAGGAAGTCGGACAGGTAAGTGCACTTTACCCGCTCGGCGAAAATAATTAACTAAGAATAGTCGTCTTACTTTCTCAGGGCAGGACGGCTATTTCTTATGTGCATATGTCAAAATTGCTACTATGAGTAAAGCTAAAGAAGTAATCAACTGCAATTCTTCATAACTGCTCATAATAATCACCCACTTTCGATAAGGCTCGAACGGGTGAGAGCACGTCCTCCGACTTCCTTGGTAAGCATATTATATTGTCATGGTTCCTTTTTAACTCATAATATTGTTTTATCTGATTTCCGGGAATTGAGTTTTACACAGTAGACAGTATTATCTTCTTGTTGCTTCACTGTAGAATATTTTATATTGGTTGTCGGGGGTGTCAAGTTTGATAAGCTACGGGTTTTATATGCGTTGTCAGAGTTAAAAGAATATGGTAGAATCTTGTCGTGGGAAAACCGTGTTATAGGGTGGCTTGCTATTTCTATAATCGCTCAATCCCTTGTGTGAGGTTGTTCCTTTTCATTAATAATATAGCAAAACTGTTCAGTGTGTTCAATAGAAAACTCAGTTAAAGAGGGCGCTGTAAAGAAGGCCTTTGCAGTTTCCTCTTTAATTATTATCAGCTCTACCGGAAATTTTCAGATTATAAGGAGAAATTGTGAAAAAATATATAAAACAAGTTGCTTTGGGGCTTTTGCTTATGACTGCCCTTGCAGGCTGCAACCGTAATACCGCTGAGGAAACGACCGTGGCTTATTCGGAGACTGCCGCAGCTTCCGAAGCCGAAGGTGAAGCTTTTGACGCACCGGATTATAGTCTTTCGGAAAACTGGGCCTACCTCGGTGAGGGACCCGACGCCGCCTCGGCGGATGTATTCTTCATCTGCCCCACAGTTTACAGTGGCGATGAGGATGTCTTCAACATGAACCTTTCTGATGAGGAGGCAAAGGCCTCCTTTCTGGGAGCTACCAACATGGAAAAAGGCATATATGACGAGGACAGTCGTTTCTTTGCCCCTTACTACCGGCAGGCGGGCCTTAATGTCTATGAGCTTTCGGCCGAAGAGCGGGAGCCGTGGCTTCAGTTCGCTTATGAGGACATTTCCCTGGCCTTCGATTATTATTTGGAACACGAAAATGAAGGCCAGCCCATAATACTGGCGGGATTCTCCCAGGGGGCAGATCTTTGCATACGTCTTTTAAAGGATAAATTTGAGGATCCCGAGCTTCAGGAGAAGCTGATCGCCTGCTATGCCATTGGATGGAGCATAAGTGATAAAGAGCTTTCAGATTATCCTTGGCTGCAGTTTGCTTCCTCAAAAGACGATACCGGAGTGATCATAGCCTTTAACAGCGAGGCAAAATCTGTCAATGATTCCATGATGATTCCCGCGGGAACCCGCAGCCTCTGCATTAATCCCTTAAACTGGACTACTGACAGCACACCTGCCGATAAGAGCCTCAACCTTGGGGCCTGCTTTACTGACTATGATGGAAATATTACCGAGGAGATCCCGGAGCTGACCGGAGCTTACATCGATCCGGAACGTGGAGCTCTCAAGGTGCCGGACGTAACGCCCAAAGATTATCCCGCAGGCCTTTACATCTTTGAGGACGGTATTTATCATCTTTACGATTATCAATTCTTCTACAGGAACCTGCAGGAAAATGTTGCTGACCGTATTGCCGCTTATATGGAGGAGGAAGCTTCTGAAGATGCGGCATAAGGTGAACTGAATTGGCTTAAATATTGAACTTCCAGGGATTGACATACACTGATCCGAATAATGTAATTTTCTTGACAAAGCCTCACAGGTTTGATAGATTAAGCTCGAAAATAATAAATATATTTTTACCGCCGGGTAACAGCGCCTGCTTTGTGTCGATAGGCCGTAGAAGACACAGAGCCGACGCTTTATTTTTTGGAAAAAACAAAAACCGACCCCAAAAAAACTAAATACTAAAATCACGGCAAAAACAGCAGGAGGAGATTTATGATGAAATGGTTATTATTGATAGCGGCAGGACTTTTGGAGGTTTTTTGGTCCACCTGCCTTAAGTTTTCAGCAGGCTTTACGGTAATGAAATATTCTGTCCTTACCGTAGTGGGGATGATACTCAGCTTTGTACTTCTTTCTCAGGCTATGAAAAGCCTACCCCTGGGAACCGCCTATGGGATATGGACAGGGATAGGCGCTCTGGGAGCTATAGTGGCCGGAATAATCATTTTTAAGGAATCCGTATCGCCGGTAAGATTATTCTTTGCGGCATTGCTCCTCATAGGAATAATAGGCTTAAAGGCAACATCGGCACATTAAAAATTACGTTAGCTGATAAAACATGAAACCGACTTGTTTCCTCAGGACCCATAATACGGTAAAGAAAGTTTCACAGATCTATAGGCTGAAATCCGGTCATATTAAAAGTCAAGGCAAGCAAAAAAGGAGTCGAGATCAGATTTCGACTCCTTTTTTATTCCCTTGAAAAATCAATTCTCATTCGTTTTTGCCTTATAATGAATCAGACCTGTGATCATATGAATAACAAAGTTTTTGTCATTATCAGAAAGGCCCTGAAGAAGATTTAAAAATTGCTCATCAGCCACTGATCCGGTAACATTCGATTTTTGTGAAAAAAGAGAATTGATATCAATGCTCAGAACATTTGAAATATTAACCGGAGTTTGCAGGCTTGGCGTCATCAGATTATTTTCCAATTTGGCGACGGCATTAGTTGAAATATCTATCTTCTCCGCAAGCTGCTCTTGAGTAAGTCCGGTAAGTTTTCCGGCTTCCTTAATGCGCCTTGCAATCAAAGGATAATCCAACTTATATTTTTGCTCCATGTCTATCCCCCCTTTAGTCAAGGATATATAGATTGAAAACAAATATTAATTGTCTGCAGATACTGCGGGAAGGTAGTAGTTGCAGGGGACGACAGGGAAAAGAAGGATAAGAGAAGTATATTCTGCTGCTCCGAGTGTGAAAAAAAGTATTGGAAGAGAGGGCGCGAGTCAAGGACAAAGAGGATACGGACAGCTGAAGAAAAATATGAGAAGTTAAAGGAATTCATAAATTCCAACAAGGAAAAACTTTAAAATAAGGGGAAGGTACAGATTTTAAAATGGGCCTGCATTTGTGTCTGATAAGGCTAAGTTTTCAGATACGGATGCAGGCTTTTTAATAAATTCGGACCAAAAAGGTGGTATAATAAAATTAAATGAACTTAAACAAGGAGAAAGCTATGATCTTATATTTTTCGGGAACCGGAAACAGTGAGTACGTGGCAAAACGTATCAGCCGGGGAACAGGGGAAGAGTGCATCGATCTTTTTGAAAAGCTAAAGAAAAAGGACTTTTCCCCCATACATTCTGAGACTCCCGTCGTAATTGTTACCCCCACCTACGCCTGGCGCATTCCCCGCATAGTTGAGGATTGGATAGAAAACACTCGTTTTACAGGAAGCGGAAAGCTTTATTTCGTTTTGACCTGTGGAGAGAACATAGGAAACGCGGGAAAATATCTGAATCGCCTCTGTGAGCGAAAGGCTATGGATTACTGTGGATGCATAGGCATAGTTATGCCTGAGAATTACATCGCCCTGTTTTCTTCGCCGACTTGGGAAGAAGCATTGCGGATAATCGAGAAGGCGGAAGCCGTTATAGATAAGGCTATAAGCTTTATCAAAAAGGGTGAGAGATTTCCTAAGACGAAGCTTACTCTTGCGGACAATATTGAAAGCGGGATAGTAAATACAGTCTTCTATCCTCTGTTTGTCCATGCCAAAAAATTTTATGCTACTGACGCCTGCATTTCATGCGGAAAGTGTGTCCGGGTATGTCCCCTGGAAAATATTGAACTGAAGGGCGGAAGGCCTGTTTGGGGAGATTCATGTACCCACTGTATGGCATGTATATGTCGCTGCCCCAAGGAAGCGATAGAATACGGCAGACACAGCAGGGGCCTGGTGCGCTACACCTGCAAAAAGGAGATATAAAAGAGCTGTTTTTCAAGAGAAAAGGACGGAAATATAATAATGAACAGGAACTTAAGCTGCAAAACAAAATATCCTATAATGCTCGTACACGGCGTTTTTTTAAGAGATGACGGGAAGCAAGATCCATGGGGAAATATCCCTGCAGCTCTTACTGAGAGGGGAGCTCTGTGCTTTCACGGAAATCAAAGCGCTGTAGCTACGGTCAAGGCCAATGCTAAGGAGCTTAAGCACAGAGTTTATGAGATCCTTGAGGAGACAGGCTCCGAGAAGATAAACATTATTGCTCACTCCAAGGGAGGCCTTGACTCAAGATATATGATAAGTATGTTTGACATGGGAGACAAGGTTGCCTCCCTCACCACCATAAATACTCCCCACAGAGGATGCAGGTATGTGAGCTTTCTTCTCAGGGCACTGCCGAGCTTTTTGAAGGACAGTATAGTTAGGAGAAAGAACGAAAAGTTTAAGAGGCTGGGAGATGAATTCCCCGATTACCTGGGAGCCATAGAGGATCTGAGTTCTGAAAAGGCGGTGAAGCTTGACAAAATCATGAGGGATGATCCGAGAGTCTTTTATCAGAGCTTCGGAACAAGTCTCACCAAGCCTTTGGATGCTCAATATCCCTTATGCCTCTATCACTCCTTCATAATGCTTTTTGACGGGAAAAATGACGGCCTTGCGGGGGAGAGCTCCCTGAGACATGGAAAATATACCTATGTTCGTCCAAAGCTTAAGAACTTGAAGAAAACAGGAAGAAGGAAGCGAGGCTTTTCCCACTGGGATATTTCAGACTGGAAGGGAAGAGAGTATATAAGACCTGCCGTTATCAGGTTTTACACAGATCTTGTCAATGATCTTAAAGACCGGGGCTTTTAATCGGAGTATCAGGAGGTTATTTATGGACAGCAGGATACCTTTATACTTTACAAAGCATCCCTACGACATTTCGGGGACGGAAAAGTACTTTATGAGGGCTATACGGGAGAACTTTTCCTACCATATTTTGCACAACCCGGACTATGCTGAGATAGTAAGGCGTGAGCTGGGATTTAAAAGGCGGGGAAGAGGAGAGCTTGCGGAAGAAGCGGCAAGCTTAATAAGAGTGGAGGAAGATATCAGTCTTATCCCTCCCATACCGACCGCGTTTTTTAAGAGAAAAAGACTGTGGACCATGAAGCCTTGGCAGCTGCCTGTAAAGGCTACATCATCAGGTACGGAGGGCAAGAGAAGCGAGATGGCCTACGACTGTCAGAGCATCATCTTCGGTGGGGCGCTTGCCGGGAAGCTTTGCTCTTTTCACGGGCTCTTTTCTCTGAGGCCTGCAAATTATATAATACTCGGCTACGAGCCTCACAGGACAAATAAGACAGTAATAACAAAGACTCAGTTTATATCCTCATTTTTTGCACCGCCTATCAGGAGAAGCTACGCGTTGAAGTATGAAGAGGGAGGCTATACACTCAATAAAAAGGGCCTTTTCAGAGACCTTATGAGCTTCTGCAGATCAGGCTTTCCGGTAAGGATAATAGGCTTTCCCGCTTACTTCTTTTTCCTCTTAAAGACCTTGGACAGAGCGGGAATAAGAATGAAGCTTCCTGAGGGCTCCATGGTCCTTCTTGGAGGCGGATGGAAGAAATTCGAGGGGAGCAAGGTGGATATAATTGAGCTCTCGGGACTTGCAGAGAAGGTGCTTGGAATAAAGCCTGAGTCTATAAGAGAATTTTTCGGGGCGGCAGAGCATCCGGGTCTTTACTGCAGCTGCAAAAACCATCATTTTCATGTACCTTGCTACAGCAGAGTAATAATAAGGGATGAGACAAGCCTTAAGCCTTTGGATTATGGAGAACCCGGGATTTTAAACCTCATAACTCCCATAGCTCACAGCATACCACTTATAAGTGTGATGACAGATGACATAGCTGTCCTTCACAGGGGAGAAGACTGCGGATGCGGAATAAAGACAGATTATTTTGAGATAATAAAGAGAGTAGGCTTATCCGAGATAGAAACCTGCTCACAAACCGCGGACAGGCTTATGAGGGACAAATGATCATGCCTTAAGGCAGGAGTGATATCATGAAAGCAAAAGAATTTAGAGAAGAGATAAACAGGACATTAATAAGGGAAAACATGACTTGCGAGAGGACTTTGAAAGCCTGTGAGGTCCTTTTAAAAAGGCTTTCTGAGGGCTGCTATGACGCAAAGCTTGAAAAAATCAGAGATTTTTTGCCCTTTACGGGAAATGGAAAGGTCTACATTTCGGATGAGATATCAAACCTTATTAATAGTGATATTTTGAGAGAAAGGCTTAAAAAAGAGCTGCCGCCGGGAAGAGAACCATTGGGAGTGCTGCTTCATATAGGGGCGGGCAATGTTCCCGGGCTTGGGGCATACAGCGTTATAGAAGGACTTTTGGCCGGCAATATAAATATATTAAAGCCCGCCTCTGTGGATGCCCCTATATCCGGATTTATTTTGAGAGAGCTTGTGAAGGCGGAGCCTGAGTTAAAACCCTACATATATATGTTTGAGATACCAAGCACCCACGCCTCAGCTGTGCCTAAACTTAAGGAGCTCATATCTCTTTCCGACGCTGTCTCTGTATGGGGAGGAGACAGAACAATAAAAGCTGTAAGAGAGCTTGCAGGTGCTGACAAGAAGCTTATAGAGTGGGGACACAAATTCAGCTTTGTATATATAAGCAGAGCAGGCCTTAAGGACAGAGCAGCAATAAAAGACTTGGCAAAACATATTCAGGATACAGGCATGAGACTCTGCAGCTCCTGTCAGACTGTGTATGTGGAGGGAGGCTCCAAGGAGGATATGAGGCTTCTCAGGGAGGAGCTGAATGCATCGCTAAAGCAGGGGCCGGACATAAAAGACGCTGCGGAAACCCTCAGAAGATACACGGAAAAGCTTATGTCGGAGCTCCCTGCAGGCAGTGGAGAAGAGGAAAGATATGACTTTTTGGGCTGCCCCCTTATAAGTGCTGACAGAGAAGATATGTTTGAAAGGCTGAGGGCGGATTCTCATTCACTGCAGACTGTGGGACTCATATGTGTAGGTGATGAGGAGGAGGAGCTCTCAAGGCTGTTTATCAGAGCCGGAGCCACACGGATAAGAAGGCCCTCTGAGATGTCGGCTTATATACCCGGGGAGGCTCATGACGGAAAATTTCCACTATATGAATACACCAAAAGGGCAGAGTACTTATAAAAGTGCTTTAATTTACAGCCTGCAGGATGTAGTATAGAGATTAAGACTTTAATTCATTTTGTCACGAAAGAAAAAAAGCAAGCCGGAGGTAAAAATGAACAGCAAGAATAATGAAGTCCGCAGAATGAGCGGCATTGCGCTTATGGCGGCTGTGATAGTGGTATTGGCAAATACTCCTCTGGGAATGATACAGCTTCCCGTCATAAAGGCGACGACAGTACACATACCTGTTATCCTGGGAGCCGTTATTTTCGGCCCCGCTGCAGGAGCCTTGCTGGGGGCGGTTTTCGGTATATGCTCTCTTATAAGCAATACTGTGGCTCCCACCCTTTTATCCTTCGCCTTTTCACCCTTTTTGAGTACTACGGGGCTAATCGGAGCCATAAAGGCCCTCTGGATATCTCTGGGATGCAGGATACTTATGGGTTTTTTGTCGGGTATGCTGTGGGTGCCTTTAAGGAGTCTTTCACATAACAGGACTCTTCCTCTGGCACTTGAGGGATTTATAATGTCCTCTGTTCATACACTTGTGGTCATGGGAAGCATTTACATACTTTTGGCAGGAGAATATGCTGCGGCTAAAAATGTGGCCTATGAGGCGGTTTGGGGCCTTATAATGGGCACAATATTAGCCTCCGGAATACCGGAGGCCGTTGCTGCCGCTGTCATTGTATGTCTGGTAGGAAGGGTACTTTTAAAGGTGGCAAAACAGAATTTTGACTGATGCTTACCTGTATTTTTTCTGCAGAGAAAATCCCCGTCCCTTTACCTCGTTTATGCGGTTTATGACCATAAAAGCATCCGGATCGATATCTGTCACCAGCTTATTCAAAGCGTTTAATTCCCTGTTTGATATGACAGTGAGTATCATGGGGTATTCTCTGTGCATATAGCCTGTGGTGGTATGCATAAGAGTGGTCCCCCTGTCCAAATTTTTGGATATGGCTTCATTTATCCTGGAGTACTCCTTGCTCATTATCTTTACCTGGGTTTTGGATGTGCCGAACATAAGCATCTTGTCCAAAACTATGGTATAGATGAGCACCAGAAGTATGCCGTAGAGTATCTGCTCTCTGTTGGAAAACAGCATCTGAAGTATAAGTATAGTGAAGTCAAAGCCGTAGAGCATTACTGATATCGGAAGTCCGAACTTTTTGTTTAAGACAAGGGGAGGAATATCCATTCCTCCTGTGGAGGCTCCCGCACGGATGACAAGACCTATACTGAAGCCTATTAAAAGACCGCCACAGACTGTTGCAAGCATCGGATCGTCTGTGAAGCCCGAAAGAACAGGAATGCGCTGAAGTATGTCAAGGATTAGGGGATAGTAGAAGGTGCTTATAAGTGTCGTCAAGGCGAAGGCCTTGCCCAGCACCAGCGCTCCCAAAACAAACATTGCGAGATTGAAACAAAAGACAAAGAGGGATATGGGCACACCGAAGAAGTGCTCCATGGAAAGAGCAAGTCCGGTTGTGCCTCCTGTAATAAGGTTTGCCGGGAGAACAAACATTACTATGCCTAAGGCATAGGTAGTGTTTCCGAAGAGGATAAGGATGATTTCAAATATACGTTTTCCGAGCTGCTGCATGATATTAGCCTTTCTTAATATTATTAAATGTTTTATTAGATTGCTATCACATTAAAGTGCAAAAAGGACGAGCCTTTTAAGCTCGTCCTCATATTTTAACAGTATGTGTTTTTGCCTTTCATGCCGGTCTGACATGGAAAATGCCTTTCTGTTTTTAATGATAATTTATGCACGACAAATAGGATAGCACAGCAAAGGAGGAATTTCAAGAAAAAGAGATGCAAGCCTGCCCACCCTTATGTTATAATTTAAAAGAATTGCGTTATGTATACGGATGATTCAGATACTATTTTTAATTTGGAGTGTATTAGGTATGATAAGCGAAGGCAAGATCTATTTTGCGAAAACAGGGGAGGGGCTCGACAAGAAGATATATCTTGAGCCCTCCATGTCAGTCAGACACGGCTTTATAGGGGGAGCCACAGGAACAGGAAAAACTGTTACGTTGAAGGTCCTTGCAGAGTCCTTCAGCGAGCTGGGAGTCCCTGTGTTTTTCTCTGATGTAAAGGGTGATCTTTCGGGCATGATAGTTCCGGGAGCAGAGAGCGATGATATGAATGAGAGGATAGAGAGATTCAAGCTCTCAGAAGACGGCTTCAAATTCAAGAGCTTTCCTGCAGAATTCTATGATATCTTCGGAAAGACCGGAATACCTCTTAGGACTACTGTGTCTGAGATGGGGCCTTCTCTTTTGGCTGACGTGCTTGAGCTTACAGATACCCAGGAGGATATATTGAATGTCGTCTTCAAGATAGCGGACGACGAGGAACTCATACTTTCCGACACCAAGGACTTAAAGGCAATGCTTCAGTATGCCGCTGAGAACTCTAAGGAGTATGAGCTTGAGTACGGAAGGATAGCAAAGCAGTCCGTAAGTGCCATAGTAAGAGCTATAGTCGCTCTTGAGGCGGAGGGAGGAGATACATTCTTCGGAGAGCCTGCCATAGATGTGAGAGATTTCTTTGCCTGTGATGCTTCAGGAAAGGGAAAGATCAATATATTGGATTCAAGGACTCTTGTGAATAAGCCGAGACTTTACTCAGCCTTCATGCTCTATCTCCTCTCGGAGCTTTTCGAGAGTCTTCCTGAGATAGGAGATGTGGAGAAGCCTCGCATGGTATTTTTCTTTGATGAGGCCCATCTTTTCTTTGACAATGCCTCAAAGGCTCTCATTGAAAAGACAGAGCAGATAATAAAGCTTATAAGATCAAAGGGCATAGGAATTTTCTTTATAACCCAGTCACCTTCCGACATACCGGGAGGAGTTATGTCACAGCTTGGAAACAAGATAGAGCACGCCTTAAGAGCCTATACTCCCGGGGAGAGGAAAGCTATAAAGACAGCTGCTGAGTCCTTCAGGGAGAACCCGGATTTTGATACAGAGGAGCTTCTGACTCAGCTTGGAACAGGAGAGGCACTGGTTTCAGTACTTGATGCTGACGGCGTGCCGGGAATAGCAGAGCATGCCTATATCCTTCCCCCTGCAAGCACTCTCGGAACAGCATCCGATGAGGAAGTGAAGAAGGCTGTGGATATGTCCAATCTGTACCTTAAGTACAGCAAGGAGGTAGACCCGGATTCGGCCTTTGAATTCCTTGAGAGAAGAAAGCTTCAGATCGAGAAAGAGGAGGAAGCCGAGAAGGCTGCCGAGGAGGAAGAAAAGGCTAAGGAGAAAGCTGAAAAAGAGGCCGAAAAAGAGAGAGAGAAGGCCGAGAAGGCTGCTGAAAAGGCCAGAGAGAAGGCTGAGAGAGAAGCGGAGAAGGCCAGGGAGAAAGCTGAGAAGGAGGCTGAGAGACAGAAGAAGGCCATAGAGAGAAGTGTGAGGAGCGTGGCCTCCACAGCAGCAGGAAGCATAGGCAGACAGGTAGGAAATCAGGTTGGAAAGAAGTTCTTCGGAAGCTTCGGAAAATCTGTTGCGGGAAATATAGGGGCGAGCCTTGGTAGAAATATTCTGGGCACTCTCTTTAAAAGGTAAAGGTCTCAACACATGGCAAAAAAGAGACCTGAAATAAAAAAAAGCATGTCGGGAGCAGTTATAATATTGCTCCTGTTTGCTGTATACATTTTTTCATCAGGAAAAAACGAGGATAAGACGGAAGAGAGACCAACAATCGTCTCCGAGTTTGATGAAGCAGAAGAAGAGAAAAAAAGTAATGATGACACTGTTTCACAGGGAATGGAGGAGCTTAGAGTCGAGTTCGTGGATGTAGGCCAGGGAGACTGCATACTTGTAAGCTGCGGCGGAGAAAACATGCTCATAGATGCGGGAGAAAACGACAGAGGCGTGCAGGTGGCAAAGCATATCAAGGCCGAGGGCATCAAAGAACTCAAGTATGTGATAGGGACTCATCCCCATTCGGACCATATAGGCGGAATAGACGTGGTGCTGGACAGGCTTGACTGCGAGATGCTCCTGATGCCTGACTATGAGAGAGATATAAAGACCTACAATGATGTGCTCAAATGCGCAAAGAGAAACGATACTCCCATACTTGTACCTGAGCCCGGAGACAGCTTTGAGCTGGGAAGCGCCGAGTTTACAGTTCTTGCCCCTGATCCTGAGGATAACTATGGAGATGCCATAAATAATTACTCTATAGCCATACTGCTTGAAAACGGCGAGACCTCCTTTCTCCTGACAGGAGACGCCGAGTATCAGGAGGAGGCCGATATAATAGAGTCGGGTAGAGAATTGGGACTTGACATGGATGTGGATGTGCTCAAGGCAGGGCATCATGGAAGCGGAGACGCTTCATCATGGGAGCTTCTTGAGGCTGTGGAGCCTGAGACAGTAGTCATAAGCTGCGGAAGAAATAATGACTACGGATATCCCCATAAGAGCACCATGAAAAAACTGGACCGCATAGGAGCCGAAGTGCTCAGAACAGATGAGCTGGGGGACATAAGCCTCTGCTCTGACGGCGTTGAAGTGAGTATGTGTGAGTAGTAGCCGGAGACAGGCAACAAAGTCGAGAAATAACTGAAATACCCTCATTGGCCGAAAAAACGGCAATGAGGGTATTTTTGCTGTGCGTTTATATGTACAGACGCTTCCTACTTATGACAGTGCGGCCTTTTTCACTTCTGACAGGGCCTTTCCTACTGCAGGGACACTGAGTATTATAAGTGTAACGATGGCCTCTGCCCCTATGTAGATTCCGTTGTAGACCATGGAGTAGGGGAGAGGAGACCAGCCCTCCCATATGGTTGTGCCCAGAGAGTACCATATAAGGCCTGCGATCGTGGCCATTACCCATCTTCCTGTAACCGCAACAATGTACCCGATAAAAAGGCCGTTTCTCTTTCTTGAGAAAAAACCTGCGGCTCCCATTATCATGAAGGCAAAAATGTAATCAAAGAGGAACTGAGGGAAGGTCAAAAAGTAAGGACCTAAGAGAAACTGTATAAGCCCGTACACAAGGCCGCACAGAAAGCCTGTGGAGGCACCGTAGATCCACGCGGGAAGCATGGCAAACAACATACTGCAGAGAGTGACAGAGCCACCGTAGGTGAATTCAAACACCTTTATCATACTTGTGACGGCTGCAAGGGCTATACACATGCTGCAGAAGCTCAGCCGTTTTACGGGTGAAGATGAATGATTCCCCCCTCCTGTTGTCGTCTTCCTTCCTATGGCAAAGACACAGAGGAGAAGCAGGATTATGAGGGCGGCTGCGGCAAAGTATCCGGAACTTGTGAGTCCGCCTTCAGAGTTGATAAATACAGACATAATAAAACCTCCTTAAACTAAACTAAGGAGGGGCATAACAAGACCCGAGCTTTCAAGAATGAAAGCAAAGAAAAACTCAGATCAGCTTCCCTACGCAGGCATTATCCTGTTCAGGTCATGAGGGACCGAAGCAAAAGCTTCCATCTCAGCACAAAGCGCCCCTAGCTCAGTTATTATATTTCATATACAGTATATATGATTATCAGAATATGTCAATGCTATAAACCGGACTCATATTGAATATAATTTCATACAAATAATTTCACCTACAGACATCTTTTGTTGATTTTTTCGGTTTTAAATGATATAAATTATACGATACATGCGTTCTTACCCCCCTACATTATGAGGAAATATCATGCAGCTGAATTTGACTACAGACTATGCAATAAGGACAATCTTATATCTCGCACAAAAAAATGATATAGCCTCCGCTCCGGAGATCGGAGAGGCGGTGGCTGTGTCGGAAAATTATCTTATGAAGGTGCTGCACAGACTTAAGGAGACAGGAATAGTTGACGGCAGACAGGGAAAAAACGGCGGATACTCGTTAAAAAAGGACCCTGCTGACATAAGTCTCTGGGATATAATGAACATTATGGAGACGGAGATGACATTTAATCGCTGCCTTGAGCCTGACGAGTTCTGCGGCAGGGGTGCCACAGCTACCTGCCCGGTGAGAAAGTACTATATCAAGGTGCAAAAGACAGTGGAGGATATCCTGACTTCAGTGACTGTGGAGAAACTTCTCAGGGAAAGCGATGAGGAGGTCATAGAAAAAGACAAAAAGCTGTTGACAAATCCTTGATTGGGAAGTATTATCTAAACATCCGAACTTCAGATCGGAGGAAAATTAAATACAGAACAAAATGGCGTTGAAAAGAAGAGTAAGCCGTGGAATTCCTTACAGAGAGCCCTTAAAGCTGAGAGTGGGCAGGCAATGAAGCAGCCGAAGATGGTCTTGGAGCAGCACGTATGAACCTTTATCAGGATAAGACGTGACGGGGGTCGCCCGTTACAGCGATAGGGTATTAATTGCATCATGCAAGCGTACCTGCTGAGGTCTGTCGTGTGAGCGGCGGATAAATTTAGGTGGTAACACGGAATAGTCTATTTCGTCCTATATATTTTTTGGAATATATAGGACGTTTTTTATTGAGTAAGAGGAGCTTTGAGGGAGATAGTAAGATGATAGAGTTAAAGAATGTGACAAAGACCTTCAATTCAGCGGCGGGAAATGTACACGCCGTGCAGAATGTAAGCCTCAAAATAGAAGAGGGGGAGATATTCGGAATAATAGGTTTTTCCGGAGCGGGAAAATCAACACTTGTAAGGTGCATAAATCTTTTGGAAAAACCTGATTCAGGGGAGGTCCTGATAGACGGAAACGATATAGTAAAGCTTTCCGAAAAGGAGCTCAGAAATGTAAGAAGAAAGATGGGAATGATCTTTCAGCACTTCAACCTTATGCCCTCGAGAACAGTCTACAACAATGTGGGCTTTGCTTTGAGAAAGAGCGGACTTTCAAAGGAGGAGAAGGATAAGAAGATAAGGTCACTTCTGGAGCTGGTGGATCTGTCGGACAAGACAGACTCCTATCCCTCACAGCTTTCCGGAGGACAGAAGCAGAGAGTCGCCATAGCCAGGGCCCTTGCAAACGATCCGAAGATACTTCTCTGTGACGAGGCCACCTCAGCTCTGGATCCACAGACTACAAGGTCGATACTTAAGCTTTTGGAGTCGGTAAACAAGAAGCTGGGCATAACGATAGTGATCATCACACACCAGATGGAAGTGGTGAAGGACATATGTGACAGAGTGGCTGTTATGGAAAACGGAAGTGTAGTCGAGGAGGGTAGGACGGCGGACGTATTCTCCCACCCGAAGATGCCTGTGACAAAGAGCTTTATAGAGACTGCAGGGAATATAGGAAAGATATATGAGCTCATAAAGGAGGACAGCCCGCTGACTTCACTGAAGCCCGGAGAAAAGATGTATATGCTGACCTACACCAGTGTGAACACGAAGGATGCCATAATATCCTATGTTTCAAGGACTTACAATGTAAATGCCAGCATAATCTTCGGAAATGTGGAAGTGCTTAAGGATATCCCGTTGGGTAAGCTGGTAGTAGTGTTCAGCGGAGACAAGAAGGACATAGATGCCGCAGTTCAATATATTGAGTCGGTAGGCATAGATACGGAGGAGATAAAGTGATGGGAATAATATATCAGATTTTTCCGAACCTTGAAAAGCTCGCACCTGAGCTTATAAAGTGTACAGGGCAGACAGTGCAGATGGTGGCGGTCTCAGGAATAATATCATTTTTCTTCGGACTGTTCTTCGGCTCACTGCTCATAGTTACCCGGAAGGGAGGAATACTTGAATGCCTTCCTGTCTACAACATTATAGACAAGGCGATAGATATCCTGAGATCCATCCCCTTCCTCATCCTTCTGTTCCTGCTGATTCCCCTGAGCAGAACCATAGTGGGGACCAGCCTGGGAGTTGAGGGAGCATATGTTCCTCTTATATTCGGAACAGTTCCCTTCTTCTCAAGACAGATAGAGACGGCTATAGCCGAGGTTGATCCCGGACTCATTGAGGCCAGCGAGGCCATGGGCTTTTCGCCCATTGAGATCATCTTTTCTGTATACTTAAGAGAGAGCATACCGGGCATAGCCAGAGTTTCCATGATAACCTTGATAAGCCTTATAGGTCTCACCACCATGGCGGGAGCCGTAGGAGCAGGGGGAGTCGGAGATTTCGCCATAAGATACGGATATCAGCTGCATCAGAGAGACACGATATGGATATCAGTTATAATCACACTCATAATGGTCAGCATAGTTCAGCTGGTGGGAAATTTCATAATAAAGAAGACAAAGCATTAAGGAACTGTAGGATTAAATCAAGCAGGATAATAAGATCAATTAACAAGACAGACAAATAAATAATAACTGAAAAATAAACAATGATTAAAACAAAAAAACAATAACTAAAATAAAAAAGGAGAGAGATGATTATGAAAAAAAGAAATTTGGCTGCGATTTTAGGACTGGGAGCTGCCCTCTTACTGGCAGGCTGCGGAAGCAATGCTTCCGAGGAGACAACAGCTGCTGCCGAGGCGGAGGCTACGGAAGAGGCTGCTGAGACTGAGGCCTCAGGAGATGTGACAACAGTCACAGTAGGAGTTGTAGGAGAGTACAATGCCCAGTGGGATACTATAAATGAGCTTCTTGCCCCCGAGGGTATTCAGGTTGAGCTTGTGAAGTTTACAGATTACGCCACACCCAACAGAGCTTTAAATGACGGGGAGATAGACCTCAATGCTTTCCAGCACAAGGCATTTTTGGCAAACGATATTGAGACAGCCGGCTATGATCTTGTGGATATCGGAGACACCATCATCGCTCCTCTGGCAATATTCAACAACAAGGACAAGATATCATCTGTTGAGGACATAAAGGACGGAGATATCATAGCTATCCCCAGCGACCTTACAAACGGAGGAAGGGCACTTAAGCTTTTGGAGGCGGCAGGCCTTATAGAGTGTGATCCCGAGAAGGGCTATACTCCCACAAAGCTTGACATTACAAAGTACAATGTGGAGATAGAGATACTTGAGGCTGAGTCAGCCACACTTGCAAATCTTCTCCCCGACTGCACTGCAGCTGTAATAAACGGAGGAAATGCATTTACCGCAGGCCTCAACCCCAAGGAGGACGCAATATTTACAGAGGACGTTGACCCTGAAACAAACCCCAATGTGGCTCAGCTTATAAACATTATAGCCGCAAGGACAGAGGACAAGGATAATGAGACCTACAAGAAAGTTGTAGAGGCTTATCAGACAGACGAGGTAAAGGCAACCATAGATGAGGCATACGACGGAGCATTCATCTGCGCATTTTAATAGAGCTTAGAGGCCGCCTGTGGCGGCCTTGCTTTTTTTCAGACCTTATAAGGAGGAGACATATGCTTAAGGACTACATAAAAAAGGAAAGAGATTATATAGTGACAATGAGGCGTTACTTCCATATGCATCCGGAGCCCGGCCTACATGAATTCAACACGGCAAAAACCATAGAGAGGGAGCTTGACAGCTTCGGCATCCCTCATGAGAGGGTAGGGGATACAGGGGTGTATGCCTTTATAGATGGGACAAAGCCTTGCGGCAAGGACGAGAAAAGAAGAGTCATAGCCCTCAGGGCTGACATTGATGCCCTTCCCATGAAGGATCTGAAAAGCTGCGAGTACAGCTCCCAAAATGATGGCTACTGCCATGCCTGCGGACATGACGGTCACACGGCCACTCTGCTTGCTGCGGCCAAGGTCCTTAAGGAGAAGGAAAATGAGTTTTCAGGGAGAGTAAAGCTCTTTTTTCAGCAGGCTGAGGAGATAGGGGCCGGGGCAAAGCTTTTTGTCAAAGCAGGGCTTTTAAAGGATGTGGGGAGAGTATACGGGACTCATGTCTGCCCCAAGCTTAAGGCAGGTACCATCTCTCTCACTCCGGGGCCTATGAACGCCAGCTGCGATTACTTTAAAATAAGCATTAAGGGGAAGGGAGCCCACGTCTCAACTCCTGAATTGGGAAAGGATGCCCTGTACATAGCTTCCCAGACAGTAAATGCGCTTCAGTCAATAGTATCAAGGGGTACTTCACCTACTGACACTGTAATAGTAGGAGTGGGCAGGCTTGAGGCCGGGACCTCCTACAATATCGTGGCTGAGGATGCTGTGCTTGAGGGCACTACCAGGGCCTTTTCCCATGAGAGCAGAGAGAGGACAAACCGAAGGGTAAGGGAGATAGCCGAGGGCACGGCCTCCATGTTTGAGGCAGAGGCAAAGGTGGAGTTCAAGGACTATGCCGCACCCCTAATAAATGATACGGAGGCGGTCAGGGAGGTGAGCCTTATAGCGGAGAGGCTCATTCCGAAGAAGTGCATAATCCATGACCAGGAGAAGGCCCTTGTGGCGGATGACTTTGCTGATTACCTTGCTGAGACAAAGGGAATGTACGCCTTCTTGGGTACTCAAAATGACAGAAACCCCAATACAGCTGTGGCTCAGCACAACGGACATTTTGATATTGACGAGGATGCCCTTCTTCTCTCCTGCAATATATATGTGGATTATGCCTTGGCATATTTATCAGGAGAGTTTGAGTAGAGGGATATTTTTATGGACAGGGTCAGCAAGGCAAAGCGAAGCGAGAATATGCGCAGGGTAAAGAACCGTGATACGGATATTGAGCTTATTTTGAGAGCCAAGCTGTGGGAGAGGGGCTACAGATACAGAAAGAACTATAAGAAGCTTCCGGGAAAGCCGGATATTGTTCTCACAAAGTATAAGATAGCCATATTCTGCGACAGCGAGTTTTTCCACGGAAAGGATTTTGAGGAGCTTAAAAAGCACTTTGAAGGACAGCCGAGGGGAGAGTTCTGGACAGAAAAGATAGGAAAGAATATAGAGAGGGATTACAAGATCGACAAGGAGCTGGAATTTATGGGCTGGAGAGCCCTTCATTTTTGGCGTAAGGACATACTCAAGGATCCTGACAAGTGCGCAGATGAGATAGAGGCCTGCATCAGAGAGGTGAGAGAGAAGGCCTGAGGGAGACAGCCGTGATTGATAAAAGGTGAGATTTAGGATATAATGTCATCATAAACTTTTCAGACAGGGAGATATTATGTCCGAGCCTACAAGAGAGACAGCAAAAGCTTACAATATATATCTTACAGACAAAGAAATAGAGACCATAGAGAACTGCGGGAGGGGTGAAGGCCTTTCCCGCAAATTGGCGTATCTGCTTTCTCGGTACAGAGAACTTGAGAGGGAAAGGAAGGTATTCAGGTCCATAGATCTCTTTGCAGGTATAGGCGGCATCAGACTGGGCTTTGACAGAGCCTTCGGACAGGACATTGAGACAGTCTATGCCTGTGAGTGGGACGAATACGCAAAAAAGACCTACAGACTCAACTTCCATGACAGCTTTGATATAGCGGGAGACATTACCCTGGAAAAAGAGGAAAATATCCCTCATTTTGACATCTGCCTTGCCGGCTTTCCCTGCCAGGCCTTCAGTCTTGCAGGAAAACGTATGGGCTTTGACGATGACTACAAGGGGATGTCAAGGGGTACACTCTTTTTCGATGTGGCAAGGATATGCGAGTTCCACAAGCCCAAGGTCATATTCTGCGAGAACGTTAAGGGCCTTGTGATACACGATAAGGGCAGGACCTTTGAAGTCATAAAAGGTACTCTTCGCCAGCTGGGCTACAATGTGTACTCTGCTGTGCTCAACAGCAAGGATTTCGGAGTGCCCCAAAACAGGGAGAGGGTATATATAGTAGCCTTCAGGAAGGATATAGACAGCAGCGATTTCAGCTTCCCCAAGGGCACCGAAAAAGAGACCTCCATAAAAGACATTATGGAAAAGGATACGGTGAGCACGAAATATTATCTGTCCGACGTTTACCTTGAGACCTTGAGAAGGCATAAGGAGAGGCACCTGAAGAAGGGAAACGGCTTCGGATATGAGATAAGAGACATTGACGGAATAGCAGGAGCCCTTGTATGCGGGGGAATGGGGAGAGAGAGAAACCTCATAAGAGATCCGAGACTTAAGGACTTCAGGCCGGTTACCCATATAAAGGGAGAGGTGAACAGGGAGGGCGTGAGAAAGCTTACCCCGAGAGAGTGGGCCAGACTCCAGGGCTTCCCGGACAGCTTTAAGCTTGAATTAGCCGACACACACCTCTACAAGCAATTGGGAAACAGCGTTACAGTAAATGTTATAGAAGCCATAGCGGCTGAGATAAAGAGAGTATTATCCAAGGAGGCCTGATGTATAAGATCCTGGTGGCTGATGACGAAGAAGAACTGAGAAGAGCCATAGTAAGAAAAATCGATTGGAAAAGCATAGGCTTTGAGTTGGTGGGAGAGGCTGAGAACGGAGCGGAGGCCTTGGAGCTGGTGGAAAAAACAGAGCCGGACCTTCTTCTCACGGATATAAGGATGCCCTTTATCTCAGGCCTGGAGCTGGCAAGACAGGTGAGGGAGGTAAGACCATATACACAGATAGCCTTCTTGAGCGGTTACGATGACTTCTCCTATGCTCAGGAGGCGATACGCTACAACATAATCAGTTACATGCTCAAACCCATATCCATGTCGGAGCTCACCGAAAACCTCATAAATATAAAGGAAAAGCTGGACCATATATTTGAAGATTTCGCCCGGATAAGAAAAAACGATTTCAATCTTTCGGAGTTCCTGCTGACGGTAATGCTTGATTCCACAAGGACTTCAGGCTCGGGGAGATCGGAGGAGAGACTTAAAAAGGATGCGGAGGCCTTCGGATTTATAGGAAAGGACTCTGAAAACCTCAGATATGATGTCATATCCCTGGATTTTACGGACGCAGAGGGCAAAAATTGCACGGAGTACAGCCATGTGCATGCAGTGGACAGCATACTTGAGAAATATCTGAAGCACTTCAGCAGCTTTTTTCTGGGGGATAAGATAGTATCAGTTATAGCCGCCACTCAGGGCTCCTTTGACAAATACATGCATATTATATTCGATGAGCTTATACAGTCTTCGGACAGGATACTGAAGCTTAAGTGCAGGATAGGTGTGGGGAGAGCGAGAACTGATCTTGGCGGGCTGAACGAGTCCTACACCGATTCTGTCAACGCTCTTCGGTCTGTCACGGCGGAAAGCAGCATAAGATACGCTTCAGATGAGGAGATTTTTTCAGGACCTGATATAGACATGGTCATGTCCAAGGTAACGGACATAGAGGAGAAGCTTAAATCCGGGAATGAAGATGAGCTCAGGGAAAGCCTTAAAAAGGCCTTCGGCGAGTTGGAGGAGAAAAAAGTATCAAAAAAGGAGACGGATTTCTTTCTTATGGAGCTTTTTTCGGGAGTGTGCAGGTTACTGTACTCAGCCTCCCCGGAGCCTGATGCGGAGCTTATAAAAAAGGACAGCTTTATGCAGCAGCTTCTCTTCCTGGACAGCGAGCTGAAGGATTCTCTTGAGCATTTTGTGACATTTTGTATAAACGTAATGAGAGGCATAGCTGAGAAAAAATCCAAGAGCAGCATGGACATCTGCCAACATGCCATAAAATATATAGAAGAAAACTTTTCCGATGCCGATCTGTCTCTTATGAGAGCCAGCGCGGATATAGGGGTAAGCCCCAATTACCTGAGTGCTCTTATAAAGAAGGGCACCGGCAGGAGTTTTATAGATTTCCTTACCTTTAAGCGAATGGAGACGGCAAAACATCTGCTCCTTGACACCTCCATGAAGATCAGGGAGATCTCAGAGGCCTGCGGATATAACGACCAGCACTATTTCAGCTATTGCTTTAAAAAGTACGAAGGCCTTTCTCCCAATATGCTGAGGCAGAATGCCTCGGAAAAAGCCTGAAAGGAAGGCGGGAGACTTCAATGAAAGTAAGCCGTATTGTAAAAGAAATAAAAGACAGGCTCAACACCGCATCCGGAGTAATGACTCTTTTGGTGGTGAGCATAATCACAGTGGCTCTTATATCGGGAGCCGCTGTATTTATACATATATATCACGCCTCCATGGTGAGAAATGTGATGATCTCAGGAGAACAGGCCACCGGACAGATCACAGACATAGTTGGAAATTACATGTCTGATATAGACAACTCCATGGAAAGGATAAAATATGCCTTCAGATGTGATGAGGAGGAGAGAAATGAGATATTAAATGCCCTGGTGGAGATGCGCCCCGATGCAGTCGCGGTCACAGAGTACGACATGGAAAATGGGGAACTGCTCAATGCATGGACAGGAACAGAGATATTAAAGCCTGAGATATACAAAAATCTTTCCTTTGACATGGACCTGCTTCCCTCAAACGCTTACTACTACACTATATCAAAGCCCCACGTGGAGAGCATATTCGTAAACAGCTATCCCTGGGTGGTGTCCATCACCGGGATAGTGAGTACAAGTGAGGGACTTCGGGCTGTGGTCCTTGACTCAAAGTTTTCACAGATAGCAGCCTATGTGGACAATATCGGAATAGGAAGCCACGGATACTGCTTTATCATGGACAGCGAGGGGGACATAGTATATCACCCTCAACAGCAGCTGATATTTGCGGGACTTAAGAAGGAGAATACTGAGGTGTTGAAGGATGCCCCCGACGGAAGCATGGAGGAGGGAGGCATAATATACAGCATAAAGACCAAGGAGGACAGCGGCTGGAGAACAGTGGCTGTGAGCTTCGTGGATGAAACCATAACGGACAATCTCATGAGATGCCTGTCTCTGCTTCTGGTGCTTATATTTATAGTGATAGCAGCCACCATGATAAGCAGTATAGTACTGACCAAACATATAACAAGGCCTATAGGGGAGCTTATGACAGCTATGGGAGAATTCGAGAAGGATGCTTCGGGTTTTTCCTACAAGCCTGTGAGAGGCAGCTATGAGATCAACTCTCTCTCGGATTCCTTCGGACATTTGGTCATAAGGATACAGGAGCTGATGGAAAAGGTCAAAAACGAGGAGACTGTTCTGAGAAAGACAGAGCTCAGGGCACTTCAGGCCCAGATAAATCCACATTTTCTGTACAATACCCTTGACTCCATAGCCTGGATGTGCGAGGACGGAAGGAACAAGGAGGCTGTGGAGATGGTAAATGCTCTGGCAAGGCTCTTCAGGATAAGCATAAGCAAGGGCCATGAGCTCATTCCTGTTGAGAAGGAGGTGGAACATGCAAAGAGCTACCTCAAGATACAGAACTTCAGGTACAAGAATCAGTTCAGCTACAGCTTCAATGTGGAAGAAAAGTGCCTTAAGTATTACTGCAACAAGATAACCCTTCAGCCCATAATCGAAAATGCCATATATCACGGCATAAACAGAATGATAGATGAGGGAGAGATCAAGGTGGACATATACTCCGAGGGAGAAGACGTGATATTCTCGGTTTCAGATAACGGAGTGGGAATGACAAAAGAGCAGTGCGAGGACATACTTAAAAAGGACGGTCCGGGAAGGACCGGGGGGATAGGCATAAAAAATGTAAATGACAGGGTAAAGATATACTTCGGAGATAAATACGGAATAAATATAGAGAGTGAGCCTGATGTGGGTACCAAGGTGACCATAAGGATGCCAAAGATAGAGGAGGAGTATGCTGATGCCAAATAAGAAAAATCTGAAATGGTATGTTGCTGTACTGCTTTTTGTGGCGGCGACGGCTTTTCTCCTCAATGTTTCCTACAAGGCCTATATAGATACCGGAGCCCGAAGCAGCAAATATAGGATAAGCATGATAATGAAGTCCACGGACTCGGAATTCTTCAAGTCGGTATTTTCCGGAGGCAATGCGGCAGCCACAGAGTACAATGTGGAGCTTGATACCATGGGCCCGGAGGACGAGGAGGACTATGAGACCCAAAATGAGATGATAAGGGAGGCTGTGGACGGCGGCAGTGACGGCATAGTTTTTTCGGCAGTGGATTTTAACGCCAATGGGGAGGCTGTGGATTACGCTGCCTCAAAAGGTGTTCCTGTGGTCATTATTGACAGCGACGTAAACAGTGACAAGGTCAGCCGCCGCATAAGCACGGACAATTATGAGGCGGGAAGGATGGCGGCAAGGGCTGTGATTGAAGCTTCGGAGGGATTTGATGAATTCCATATAGGAATAGTCAACTTTGACAGAAACACCGAGAACGGCAGACAGAGAGAACAGGGCTTCAGGGAGGCCATAAGCACAGATGAACGGGTGCAAAGCATAGAGAGCACCTATGTGCTTTCCACTGTTGACGATGCCTGCAGAGGCACAAAGGAGCTTCTGGCCACAAGCCCTGAGACAAATGTCATAGTGACATTCAATGAATGGACAAGCCTGGGTGTGGGTAAAGCCATATATGACCTGGGGAACAAGGACAGCGTGTCGGTGATAGCCTTTGACAGCAATGAGGTGTGCGTCAATTTCCTTGAGACAGGGGAGGTCGATGCCCTGATAGTACAAAATCCCTATGCCATGGGCTATCTGGGGGTGGAGAGTGCCTACAGGCTGGCGGAGGGAGAAGAGCTCTCCGAGGATACTGTGTATACCGAAACAACGATAGTCACAAGGGAAAACATGTTTGAGCCGGAGTATCAGAGGATACTGTTCAAATATGAGTAATACAGGCCCGAGTCAGTGCCCTAAAGCTGATAAAACGCACAAAAAAAGCGTGGTTTTTCACCGAATTGATTGAAATTCTTACAATAAATTGTTGAAATTCATATGTACTTTTCTTTTGAAGGGGGTATAATTAAGCTAAATGATGTATCAATTCCGATACATCGGATAGTTTATCCAAAGAGGGAGGAGATTTCATATGAGAAAGAGAAGAATTATGGCTTTGGCCATGGCTTCAGTTATGGCTTTGAGCCTTGCAGCTTGCGGAAGCACAGCAGAGGAGGCAACAGAGGCTGCTGACGCTGCAGATGATGCTGCTGCTGAAGAGGAAGCTGCCGAGCCCGCTGCTGATGCGGAGGTTGCTAATAAGGATAAGCCCCTTGTATGGTACAACCGTCAGCCTTCAAACAGCTCAACAGGAGAGCTTGACATGGCTGCACTTACTTTCAATGAGGATACCTACTATGTAGGATTCGACGCTAACCAGGGTGCTGAGCTTCAGGGTACAATGGTTAAGGAGTACATTGAGAAGAACATCGACACCATAGATCGTAACGGAGATGGAGTTATCGGATACGTTCTTGCTATCGGTGATATCGGACACAATGATTCTATCGCTCGTACAAGAGGTGTTCGTACAGCCCTCGGAACAGCTGTTGACAACAACGGTGCTGTAAACAGTGATCCTATCGGAACAAACACAGACGGAACAGCTACAGCAGTTCAGGACGGAACACTTGAGATCAACGGAACAACTTACACAGTTCGTGAGCTTGCTTCACAGGAGATGAAGAACTCAGCAGGTGCTACCTGGGATGCTGCAACAGCAGGTAACGCAATCGGAACATGGGCTTCATCCTTCGGCGAGTCAATAGACGTTGTTGTTTCAAATAACGACGGAATGGGAATGTCAATGTTCAATGCTTGGTCAAAGGACAACAATGTTCCTACATTCGGATACGATGCAAACGCTGACGCAGTAGCAGCTATAGCAGAGGGCTACGGCGGAACCATAAGCCAGCACGCTGACGTTCAGGCTTACCTTACACTTCGTGTTCTTCGTAACGCACTTGACGGAGTAGATCCCGACACAGGAATCGGAACAGCTGATGAGGCAGGAAACGTTCTTTCAGACGATGTATATGTTTACAATGAGGATGAGCGTTCTTACTACGCTTTGAATGTTGCTGTTACTGCTGACAACTATCAGGATTTCATGGATTCAACAAAGGTTTATGAGCCTGTATCAGCACAGCTTGACGAGGCTGAGCATCCTGTAAAGAATGTATGGCTTGATATCTACAATGCTTCAGATAACTTCCTGAGCTCAACATATCAGCCTCTTCTTCAGAACTACGACGATCTTCTTAACCTCAATGTAGACTACATCGGCGGCGACGGACAGACAGAGTCTAATATCACAAACCGTCTCGGCAACCCGAGCCAGTACGATGCATTCGCTATCAACATGGTTAAGACAGACAATGCAGCTTCTTATACAGCATTACTTAATCAGTAATATCTATTGAAATAAGAGATGTACAGGCTATTAGGGAGAAGAAATTCTCCCTAATGCCCTATTTAAGGATAAGCTTTGCGCGATAATGTCGGTTTCACTGCCGACACTATCAATATGCAGATACAGGAGTAAAAATATGGCAGATAAGAAAGATGATATCGTCTTATCGATACGCGGCATGAGTAAATCCTTCGGCCGTAACAGAGTCCTTGACCATATCAACCTCGACGTAAAGCGGGGTACTGTAATGGGACTTATGGGTGAGAACGGTGCGGGAAAATCCACTATGATGAAGTGCCTCTTCGGTACATATCAGAAGGATGAGGGCACTATCTACCTGGACGGCAAGGAGATAAGCTTCTCAGGTCCGAAGGATGCCCTGGAAAACGGAATTGCCATGGTTCACCAGGAACTGAACCAGTGTCTTGAGAGAAATGTTATTGACAACCTCTTTTTGGGACGCTATCCGTTAAACTCCATGGGAGTGGTCGATGAGGGACGAATGAAGAAAAAGGCCACAGAGCTGTTCCGTAAGCTTGGAATGACCGTAAACCTTACTCAGCCCATGAGAAATATGTCTGTTTCTCAGAGGCAGATGTGTGAGATAGCCAAGGCGATCTCATACAATTCAAAGGTTATCGTTCTCGATGAGCCCACATCCTCCCTGACAGTTCAGGAGGTCGATAAGCTTTTTGAGATGATGAGGATGCTCAAGGAGCAGGGAATTGCTCTCATCTATATTTCTCACAAGATGGATGAGATATTTGAGATATGTGATGAGATATCCGTACTCCGTGACGGTAATCTTGTAATGACGAAGCCCTCAAGTGAAACCAACATGAATGAGCTTATATCGGCCATGGTAGGACGTTCTCTTGAGAATCGTTTCCCTCCTGTGGACAATACTCCCAAGGAGCCTATCCTCTCTGTTCAGCACCTGTCCACAAAGTATGAGCCTCATCTTCAGGACATTACCTTTGATGTAAAGGAAGGAGAGATATTCGGACTTTACGGACTGGTGGGAGCGGGAAGAACAGAGCTTCTGGAGACCATATTCGGAGTTCGTACCAGAGCGGCGGGACGTGTATATTTCAAGGGCCGTCTGATGAACTTCAGCAATGCCAAGGAAGCTATCGAACATGGCTTTGCCATGATAACAGAGGAGAGAAAGGCAAACGGCCTCTTCTTAAAGAGTGACCTTACCTTCAACACTACTATAGCTAACCTGGATCAGTACAAATCAGGCATTGCACTTTCGGATTCAAAAATGATAAAGGCAACTGCCAACGAGATAAAGGTAATGCATACCAAGTGTATGGGACCTGACGACATGATAACCAGCCTCTCAGGAGGTAATCAGCAGAAAGTCATCTTCGGTAAGTGGCTCGAGCGCAGTCCTCAGGTATTCATGATGGACGAACCTACAAGAGGTATTGATGTCGGTGCCAAGTACGAAATATACGAGCTGATCATCAATATGGCAAAACAGGGAAAGACAATCATAGTTGTTTCGTCTGAGATGCCCGAGATTTTGGGAATTACAAACCGTATTGGTGTTATGTCCAACGGACACCTTTCAGGAATTGTCAACACAAAGGAGACAAACCAGGAAGAGCTCTTAAGGCTCAGTGCAAAATACCTATAGTGAGGGAGATTGATAGATATGGCTAATAACAATAAGATATTGACAGCTGATCAGGAGATGCAGCTGCTTAAGCCCATCGACGATTATGTCGGCGCGATCCAAAGCAAGATCGACGCTCTCAGAGTGGACGGTACCGACAAGGTAGTATCTCTTCTCAATGACATAGATGTCATTAAGAGAGACAGAATATACACAAAGGATGAGAAGGACGAGAAGCTCAGAAAGGCACAGTCAGAGCTGGAGGCGGCAAAGGCTGTGGAGGCAAAGAACAAGGATGAGATCTCAAAGCTTATTGCGGATGCGGAGAACTATATAAAGGCGCATTACGATAAGGAGTACTATCAGCCTGTATGTGAGAGCTGTAAGGAAGAGAAGCTGGTGGCTCAGGACAAATACCGCAACAAGCTTGCAGAGCTTGAGAAGGAGCATCAGGCTATAATCTCAAAGATCTCCGATGCCCAGGAGATCAAGGATGAGAAGTATGTCTACAAGAACAGACAGTTCGATGCAAAGATGGAGCTGGAGAGAGATCTCCAGCAGATAAAGGACAGAAAGCATGCGGCTTATGCTCACAGAAGCCACCTCATCGACCTCCTTCGTCTTTCAAAGTTCACCTTTGCAGAGACCATGGCTGACAAGTGGGAGAACTATCAGTACACCTTTAACAAGAGAAACTTCCTCTTGAGAAACGGACTGTATATAGCGATCATAATCGTATTTATTATACTTTGCGCTATAACCCCTGTTATAAAGGGAGTTCCCCTTCTCACTTACAACAATATACTTAATATACTTCAGCAGGCATCACCCAGAATGTTCCTGGCATTGGGAGTTGCAGGACTTATCCTCCTTGCAGGTACAGACCTCTCCATCGGACGTATGGTAGGTATGGGTATGACCACAGCAACCATCATAATGCACAATGGTCCCAACACAGGTATGGTTTTCGGACATGCATTTGATTTTTCAACTCTTCCTGTAGGAGTAAAGATCATATTCGCTCTTGTTATGTGCGTTATCATGTGTACCTTCTTTACTACCATAGCAGGATGCTTTACAGCAAGATTCAAAATGCATCCCTTCATATCGACTATGGCAAACATGCTTATCATATTCGGTTTGACCACATATGCGACAAAGGGTGTTTCCTTCGGTGCTATTGAGACTACAATACCCAATATGATAATCCCCAGGATCAACGGCTTCCCTACGATCATTCTTTGGGCCGTTGCAGCTGTAGCTATCATATGGTTCATATGGAACAAGACCACCTTCGGTAAAAACCTGTACGCTGTAGGTGGAAACCCGGAGGCCGCATCTGTTTCAGGTATCTCGGTATTTAAGGTTACAGTAGGTGCCTTCGTACTTGCAGGTATACTCTATGGCTTCGGCTCATGGCTTGAGTGTATGCGAATGGTAGGTTCAGGATCTGCAGCATACGGACAAGGATGGGAGACAGATGCCATTGCAGCCTGCGTAGTAGGTGGTGTGTCCTTCACAGGAGGTATCGGTAAGATATCAGGTGTAGTAGTAGGTGTGCTTATATTCACAGCCCTCACATACTCACTCACCATACTTGGAATAGATACAAACCTTCAGTTCATCTTCTCAGGTATAATCATACTTGTAGCGGTTACACTTGACTGCCTTAAGTATGTTCAGAAGAAGTAATACGGAAATCTTTAATTACAGAAGAAAAAGACTCACGGATCCTAAGCTTTCGGCAAAGGACCCGGGGGTCTTCTTTTTGTAAAAAAATTTTACCACCCGTATTGAAAATAATTGTAAATAATCTTCCGGTTAAAAAATAAGGCTTAGTATGGACTGTAAACGCAATGCCCTCTTTTACGAACAATTTCTATGTAATAATATGTTAAAAATAAACCAAAAAGGTACTAAAAGGCCATTTTCCACCAGGTTGACAAGGCTTTTTTCAGGCTGTATCATCTGATTGATAACAATTTAAACGGAGGTTATTATGAAAAAAAGATCACTTATCATGGCTTTAGGTCTTGCGGCTTCCATGGCACTCACAGCCTGCGGAAGCGGTGAGAGCACAGAGGAGAGCACAGCTGCTGAGACCGAGGCTGCAGAGGTCGAAGACAGCGAGGAGGAGAAGGAAGCCGAGTCCAAAGAGGCTGAGGAGGCCTCGGAGGAGGGAACAGCCGACCTTACAGGCGTTGAGCTTAGTATGATGGTACCTGATTGGGGAAACCCCGGGGAGGAGCTTTTAAAGAGATTTGAGGAGGAGACCGGATGCAAAGTCAATGTCACTGAAGTCTCCTGGGATGATATAAGAGACAAGGTGTCGATCGCCGCAGTAGGAGGACAGGCAGCCGCAGATGTGTTTGAGGTTGACTGGTCATGGGTAGGAGAGATGAACTCCGCAGGATGGCTTGAGCCCATCGAGATGACAGCCGAGGATATTGCCGACGAGCCCACTATTGAGACCTTTACTATAGACGGCAAGATACTGGCCCTCCCCTATGCCAACGATTACAGGATAGCCTACTACAATACAGAGCACTTTGAGAAGGCGGGAATAACAGAGGCCCCCGAGACTTGGGAGGACGTTGAGGCTGCCATGAAGGCCATAAAGGACGCCGGAATATGTGAGTATCCTTTCTCAATGCCTATGGGTGCAGAGGAGGCGGGAACCACCTCCCTTACATGGCTTGCCTGGGCAAAGAATGGAGTAGTATTCAACGATGACGGAACTCTCAATAAGGATTCTGTCCTTGACGCTCTCACATTTGAGAACAATATGGTGACATCAGGCTATGTTGATCCCGCTATGCGAACAGCCACAGGCATGGACTGCTACAACAAGATCTGCTCAGGAGAGACCAGCTTTATGGTTGGCCCTACAAAGTTTGTAAACTTTATCTCCGATCCTGAAAAGACAGCAGAAGATGTATTGGGAAAGATAGAGCCCATACTTCTTCCCGGAACCGAGGGCGTATCAGACAGGACCATGCCTCTTCCTGAGGCCTATGGTGTATCCGCCTACTCTGAGAACAAGGAAGCTGCCGTAACCTTCGTTAAATGGCTGAATTCAGCAGAGATAGAGAAGGAGCTTTACCTTGCAAACGGCTCAATACCCAACAGAAACTCTGTGATAGCTGATATGATTGCAGATGGAACCATAAAGACTCCGGGAGCCATGCTTGAGCAGGCCGAGCTCATAAAGAGTCCCTTCCCCAATGGAGTTCCCGACTTCTATGCAGAGATGTCAAATACCATGTATAACAATGTAAACAGCATGGTGCTTGGAGACAAGACCCCTGAGGAGGCCTTTGAAGCTATGGATTCCAAGGTAAAGGAGCTTCTGGCTCAATAATTATTTGACCTTATTTAAGAGAGGCTGCTGCAAAAATAATGTTGCGGCAGCCCTTTTTATTGTATAATACATATGTCGAAAATACCTCATCGGAGGAGGGAGCTGTGAAAAAACTGTACAATAAGATACTGCCGTATATGCTGCTTTTGCCCATGCTTATACTTATGATAGCTCTGGTTTACTATCCCATAGCTGTCACCTTCAGCTACAGCCTTAAGAAAATGAAGCTTACAAGGCCTAATGACGTTGAATTCATAGGCCTGAAGAATTATATCGAAATACTGAAGTCTGAGGACTTTTTATACAGCCTTCAAAATACGCTCTTTCTCCTGATCTTCGTTGTGATACTGACCACCGTTTTCGGCTTTGCCCTTGCCCTTATACTAAACAGGGAACACAAGCTGTCAGGATTATTCCTTGCAATAGCCATACTTCCCTGGGCCATGCCTCCCATAGTAAACGGAATAATATGGAAGTTCATTTTCTTCCCGGGATATGGATTTATCAACAAGCTTTTCATAGCCTTAGGGCTTACCGAGAAGCCTATAGATTGGCTTTCGGACAGATCGCTTCTTTTGATGGTGGTATCAGTGGTCACGGCTTGGAGATCAGCGCCCTTTTGCGGCATAGTTTGCCTTGCAGGGCTTAAGACCATACCAAAGGAGCTGTATGAGGCGGCTGCCATAGACGGAAGCGGTACCTTTTCTTCCTTCAGGCATATCACTCTTCCTCTGTCCCTTCCCTTTATAGGGATAGGAATGACCTCTGCCTCTGTTACAGCGGTAAATATCTTTGATGAGATAGTATCTCTCTCAGGCTTTTCCGACACAGGGAAAAACCTGCTTATACAAAACTACCTTACTACTTTCAGCTTTCTTGATTTCGGAAGAGGAAGTGCCCTGACCTATATAATAATGATCTTGACCTCGGGCATAGGAGTGCTTTATCTGAGAAGTCTTAACAAGGAGGTTTCCTATCAGTAGGCCTATGAAAAACGATAAAAAGAGAAATAAAACAAGAAAAAAAGGCCCCGATATCTTATACTCAGCAGCCTCTTTAATATTTCTTGTGCTGACCTTGGGACCTTTCATATGGGCTTTTATAATTTCCGTCACCCCGGAATATGAAATGTTTACAAATACCTTGAACATGCTTCCCAAGGAGTTTACCTTGGGAAATTATGAGGAGCTTCTGAACATGGAATCTCAGTACTCTCTGAGATTTTCCGAGGGAATGATAAACTCACTGAAGGCGGTAGCCCTGACACTTCTTATAGGGCAGCCTGTCGCTGTACTGACAGCCTATGCACTTTCCTCAATGAAGTTTAAGGGAAGGGCCTTCATAAGGTACGGACTTTTGATAACCATGGTCATACCGGTCTTTGCAACTATAATCCCACTTTTCAGGATATTTTCCGAGCACAGGCTCTTGGACAAGTCCTTTTGGTTAAGTCTGGTGTATGTCAGCTCATTTTTGCCCATGAATACTTGGCTTATGAGCAATTACTTTGCTTCAATTCCAAAAGAATTGTCAGAGGCTGCAAGAGTTGACGGCTGCGGCTATATGGGCTGCTTCTTTAAGGTGATACTCCCCATTTCCTATCCCATCATAGCTGCCTCGGCACTTATAATGTTTTTGTCATCCTGGGGACAGTACCAGATACCTCTCATACTTGCCTCCAGCGCCGCTACAAAGCCGGTATCAATAGTTACCTCAGAGTTTATGACGAAGGATACCATCTTTTATGGCGTGACAGCGGCGGGAGGTCTGCTGGCTGTCATTCCCCCAGCCTTAATGGCGCTTTTATTCAGAAAATACTTGATCACAGGTATGACTCAGGGCTCCGTAAAAGCTTAGGAGCCCTGATTTCTTTGTCCGGAAAATTTCCCGGTTTCAATCATATGTATTTATGATCTCTTCCGCTATTGTCCTTTTGGAGACACAGCGATCCATAGCCTGCTTTTCTATATATCTGTGAGCTGTGGGCTCATCCATCTTTATCTCTCTTATCAACAGCCATTTAGCCTTGTTGACAAGACGGATCTCCTTCATTTTTTCTTCTATTGAAAGGTTATAGTTTTCAAGCCTCCTGAGCCTCTCCCTGGCACACTGCATCCAGCTTAAGGCATTTGACATAGTAAGCCTTGATAGGGGCTTTGAGAGAGTAAATACTCCATAGCTTGCCACTTTGTCATGTATCTCATCATGGAGCTCAGCCTTTACTATAAGGAGTGCAACTGTGCTCTTTAAAGCACAAAGGTCGATGGCAAAGCTTATCCCCGGATCATCAGGAAGAGGGGAATTTATTATTACGTAATCGTAGGCTTTTTCGGAGAAAGCCCTCTTTGCACCTGTTATGCTGTTTTCTCTTTGTATTTGATCACATCCCGATTCCGAAAGCATGGAGGATAGGGCGGTGCTGAATTTTTCGGATGAGGATACTATAAGAACCCGATAGCTTTGTTCCTTAAGTGACAATTTTGCCCCCCCTTTCAACAGACAATATCAGGGCAAGGATCCCTGCCCGCAGGAATCAACGATTACAGTAAATGTCAAGGATCTTATCAGGTATATGCTCTCTGATAAAATCGTCTGCAGAGGCCGTGATACGAGCTTCCTTAAGACTTGAAGGCAGCATGGGAAAATCCTTAAGAAAATTATTGTCTGCCTTATAAAAGTTGATATTTACAGGCTCCGGAGGAGTCAGATCATTTTCAAGCCCGTAAAGTCCCGCGTAGATCATCAGCATAAAGGCCAGGTAGGGATTTGCAGTGGGATCCGGAGAGCGTAGCTCAACGCGGCGATATTCACCTACCGCAGCAGGAACGCGTATAAGCTGAGACCTGTTTTCGGGAGACCAGGATATATATCTTGGAGCCTTGAGAAGTCCAAGCCTCTTATAAGAGTTTTCAGTAGGATTGAGGAAAACCGTCATGGGACGGATCTTTTCCATAACACCTGCGATTATTCCCGGCAAAAGATCCTTTTTCTCATGAGACTGTACGGAAACATTTATATGGAATCCGTTTCCCGCCTCATAGGGAAGAGGCTTTGCGGAAAAATCCACAAAAAGACCGTTACGCCTGGCCACTGTTTTGACTATGGTCTGAAAGGTCAAAACATTGTCGGCTGCAGTGAGGGCATCAGAGTAGCGGAAATCTATCTCATTTTGTCCCGGCCCCTCCTCATGATGGGAGCTTTCAGGCCGTATTCCCATCTGCTCAAGGGTAAGGCATATTTCCCTGCGTATATTCTCTCCACAATCCTCAGGGGCAATGTCCATGTATCCGGCATTGTCGCAGGGAATGGAAGAGCCCTTGCCGGACTCGTCAGCTTCAAACAGGTAGAACTCTTGCTCAGCACCGAAAAAGAAGCTGTAGCCTGAGCTTTCCGCCTCTTTGACAGCCTTCTTTAAAAGCTGCCTGGTATCACATTCAAAGGCCCTCCCATCCGGATAAGAAACAGAGGCGAACATTCGTACCACCTTGCCGTGCTCAGGCCTCCAGGGAAGCTGCATCAGTGTTTCCGGGTCAGGATGCAGAAGAAGATCGCACTTTGTCTCGTCTCCGAAGCCTGCTATAGCCGAGGCATCGAAAGCTATACCATATTCAAAAGCTCGGGGAAGCTCCTCCGGCATGATGGCTATGTTCTTTTGTTTACCGAAAACATCGCAGAATGCAAGACGGATGAACTTCACGTCTTCCTCAATTACATACTGCATTACCTCTTCCTTTGAATACTTCATTGTCTATTACCTGCTTTCTGTAAAATCTTAATTTGATACATACATTTGTCTGTAAGGATTTGCACTGTCCGGATAAACCGTGGTGAAAGGATGAGCCATTACTGCGGAAGGACTGTAGCCGAACTTCTCACAAAACCGGGAGACATATTTTTCTATTATACTCATATCTTCAGAGCCGGAAGGAGAAGATAATACCTGCCTTGGAAATTTGATCTTTCCCGCAGCGGCACGGATGAAGACCTTACCTCCATGCATGCCGGTACAGGGGAAGTTACCGACTATGTTGTCGTCTTTTACTCCAAGACCGAGAACTATGATTATACCTCCTGCCTGATACTCTCCGAGGAAGCTGCCGGCTTTCCCTCCGATAACAATTACAGGAAAACGGTCTCTGTATTCCTTCATATGTATGCCTGCGCGATATCCTGCATTGCCTCTTACGTATATGCTTCCGCCCCTCATGGCATATCCCACTGCATCCCCCACATTGCCACAGATGGTTATGGAGCCGCTGTTCATCGTGTCACCGACGGAATCCTGAGCATTTCCGTTTACCTTTATGTCAGCTCCGTTTAAGAAAGCCCCAAGAGCATTTCCGGGTATTCCGTTGATCTCGATGTGTTTGTCAGACATGCCGGCGGCGATAAACCGCTGCCCGAGACATTCTTCTATGATAAAATCATTGCCAGCTCCCCTCAGCATATCATTGAGCTTCTTGTGATCGATACCTTTTGCATTTATAAGCATAATAATACTATACCTCCGGGACAATTTCCACGAATTAAAAAACAAATTCCTATTTATTCTCCGGCATGAGCTATGCCTAAGATCTCCAGCTCTTTTGAAGTCATGCCAACTCCCCGAAGCATCTGTCGGTTTCCTATCAAAGCCTCAATGGAGTTTATGCCCATACCGCCCATCATTTCCATGATCTCGTTTTTCCATGCATTCATCAGGTTTACAAGACGTTTCTTCCCCCATTCAGGTTCAAGCCTTTCCACAAGCTCAGGCTGCTGTGTTGCTATGCCCCAATTACACTTTCCGCTTTGACAGTTTCCACACAGATGACATCCGAGAGCAATGAGGGCGGCAGTGCCTATATAGCAGGCGTCAGCTCCCAAAGCCAAAGCTTTTATGACATCAGATGAATTTCTTATTGAGCCTCCGGCTATTATTGAAACCTTGTGTCTTATGCCTTCATCTCGAAGTCTTTGATCTACTGCAGCCAGGGCAAGCTCAACAGGTATGCCTACATTGTCACGTATGCGTGTGGGTGCAGCCCCGGTCCCTCCTCGAAAGCCGTCTATAGCAATTATGTCAGCTCCGCTTCGGGCGATACCGCTTGCTATAGCCCCTATATTGTGTACTGCGGCAACCTTTACGATGACAGGCTTATTGTAATTTGTAGCTTCCTTAAGCGCAAACACAAGCTGACGAAGATCTTCTATTGAATATATGTCGTGATGGGGAGCGGGAGATATGGCCTCCGTTCCCTCGGGTATCATACGGGTTTGAGACACCTCAGAACTTATTTTCTTTGCCGGAAGGTGCCCGCCTATTCCGGGCTTTGCTCCCTGGCCTATCTTTATTTCTATGGCCGCACCCGCCTCAAGATAGGCCTCATGCACCCCGAAACGTCCGCTGGCCACTTGAACTATGGTATTCTTGCCATATTCATAAAAATCTTTGTGAAGGCCTCCTTCTCCGGTGTTATACATGATGCCAAGCTCGCAGGAAGCAGAGGCCAAAGCCTTATGGGCATTGTAGCTTATGGATCCGAAACTCATAGCGGAAAACATAACAGGCATGGAAAGTGAGAGCTGAGGTGAAAGCTCACATTTTAACTTTCCGTCAGAATCCCTTTTAAGTTTATCAGGCTTTTTGCCGAGAAAGACACGAGTCTCCATGGGCTCCCTCAGAGGGTCGATGGAGGGGTTCGTCACCTGAGATGCATTTATGAGTATTTTGTCCCAATATACAGGAAGGCATGAGGGGGAACCCATAGATGACAGAAGGATACCTCCGGTTTCCGCCTGTTTATATATCTCTTTTATTGAGGCCTCGCTCCAGTTTCCGTTTGAGGGAAAGCTGCAATCCGCTTTAACAATTTTGAGGGCTGAGGTAGGGCACAGGGCGACACAGCGCTGACAGTCTACACACTTGGCTTGGTCAGCTGTCATTATTTTCTTTTTTTCATTGAAGCTGTGAACTCCGTTTGAGCATTCTCTTTCACATATACGGCATGATACACAGCTGTCTCTGTCTCTTATTACTTCAAACTCAGGGAGGATAAAGTTTATTTTCATGTCAGGCCCCTTTCTTTAATTTCACTATTACAGGCTCTCCGCCTCCCGGGGCCCAAATGTTTTCGGCAAGGGGATCCATTGCCCGAATAGCAGCCTCCTCACTTGCGATATAAACACGGTCCTCTCTTTCTCCGACGACCATTGAGCGCAGCTTAAGCCTGTCATTCAGGGCCATCAGTCCGCCGTTAAATCCGAGGATTACAGAGAAGGGACCTGTTATAAGAAGCTGAGAGAATGCAGTGCGAAGAAAGGTCTTTAACTCGGCCTCTCTACGGTCGGACATGTTCTCTATAGTGCTCCAAAAAGGCGCAGCCACGATGTCAGCGCTCTCCTTCAGAGTAAGACCTTGAACGCGCAGGAGATAATCCATGATATAGGCAATGACCTCGGTATCAGTCTTAAGAGTACATTTATATCCGAACATTTCTATAAAGCGCCGGTTGGCATCATAGGAGGATATCTCCCCGTTATGTACCACAGAATAGTCAAGGATACCAAAGGGATGAGCTCCTCCCCACCACCCCGGAGTGTTGGTGGGATAACGGCCGTGGGCTGTCCAAGAGTAGGCCTCATATTCCTCAAGTCTGTAAAAATGACCTACATCCTCAGGGAAACCTACAGCTTTAAAGATCCCCATGTTTTTCCCGCAGGAAAAGACGTATGCTCCCGGCTGCCTGGAATTAATATGGATCACTTTGCGCACTATAAACTCTCTTTCATCGATCTGAAGCTCCCGAAGCCCTGCCCTTAGAGGCGACACAAAATATCTCCATATCACCGGCTCGTCTGTGATAGTACTGAGTTTTAAGGTGGGGATATGCTCTGACTTTATGATCTCAAAATTTTCTTTAAGAAATACTTCACAGCTTTTTCGGGCGCTTCGATCATCAAAAAACATGTGAAGCGCATAGAAATCCTTATATTCAGGATATATTCCGTAGGCGGCAAATCCTCCTCCCAGTCCGTTGGACCTTTCATGCATCGGCACCATAGCATTTATTATTGTCTCACCTGACATCCTGTTACCTTCGGTGGAGATCACAGAAGCTATGGCACAGCCTGAAGGTATACGTACAAGTCCCTCTCTCTTCATCCCTTGAATTCCTTTCTCTAAACTCAGGATAAAAGAAAAGACGCTCATTTCGACACAGAAATATAATCTGTATCAAAATGAACGCCTTTGCTCATTTTTTAACATCCTATATCCTGATACTTAAAATGTCAAGAAAAAGGTTGACAATTTTTTTTTGCGGATGTAAAATGCCGACAAACATAAGGCAATGGCGTCTTTTGTGCTTAATGGCATAAAAGACCCCATTGCCTCTTTTGTTTATAAGAATATCCCGAGAAAAAAAGGAGGAAACTCTATGGAAACAGTAAAGGATTATTTCGGATGTATGGTGTTCGATGACAGACAGATGAGAGCAAAACTCTCTGAAAAGATCTACGACTCACTCAGGAAAACCATTGATGAGGGGAAGGAGCTCGATATAGGAGTGGCCAACGAGGTTGCTGTGGCCATGAAGGATTGGGCTGTTTCCAAGGGAGCGACCCATTATACTCACTGGTTCCAGCCTCTGACCGGCATAACAGCGGAAAAACATGACAGCTTTATTACTCCGGCGCCGGACGGGGGAGTGATTATGGAGTTTTCAGGTAAGGAGCTTATTAAGGGAGAGCCTGACGCATCTTCCTTTCCTTCAGGTGGACTGAGAGCAACCTTTGAGGCGAGGGGATATACTGCCTGGGATCCCACCTCCTATGCTTTCATAAAAGGGAAGACCCTCTGCATACCCACTGCCTTTTGCTCATATGGAGGCCAGGCGCTGGACAAAAAGACTCCGCTTCTAAGATCTATGGAAGCCCTTAACAAGCAGGCCCTGCGCATACTCAGACTTTTCGGAAATGATACGGCTAAGTGTGTGCGCTCATCAGTGGGGCCTGAGCAGGAATACTTCCTTATAACAAGGGAGATGTATGAAAAGAGGCCTGATCTGAGATTTACGGGACGTACATTGTTTGGGGCAAAGCCACCCAAGGGGCAGGAGATGGACGACCATTATTTCGGAGTGATCAAGACCTCAGTAGCTGCCTTTATGGAGGAGCTTAACGTGGAGCTTTGGAAGCTTGGGGTACTCGCGAAGACGGAGCACAACGAGGTGGCTCCCTCTCAGCATGAGCTTGCCACTATATACACTACAACAAATATTGCAACGGACAATAACCAGCTCACCATGGAGGTGATGCAGAAGGTGGCGGAAAGGCATGGCCTGGTATGTCTTTTACATGAGAAACCCTTTGCAGGTGTAAACGGCAGCGGCAAGCACAACAACTGGTCACTGGCCGATGACACAGGCAGAAACCTACTCTCTCCCGGGGACACTCCTTATGAGAATGCCCAATTTCTTCTGTTTCTATGCGCTGTTATAAAGGCGGTGGACGACTACCAGGATCTTCTTCGCATATCAGTGGCCACAGCGGGAAATGATCACAGGCTTGGGGCAAACGAGGCTCCGCCTGCTGTTGTGTCCGTTTTTCTCGGAGATGAGCTGAACGCTGTGCTTGATGCCATAGAAAACGATACTCCCTATGAGGGTACCCGGAAGACACAGATGAAGCTGGGTGTGGATGTCCTTCCCAAATTTACAAAGGACACAACAGACAGAAACAGGACATCCCCCTTTGCTTTTACAGGAAACAAATTTGAATTCAGAATGCTGGGCTCCTCCAACAGCATAGCCTGTGCAAATATAATGCTTAACACAGCAGTGGCTGAAAGTCTGAAGATATATGCGGATCGCCTTGAGGGGGCTGAGGATTTTGAAGATAAGCTCCACAGCATGATACAAAAGACCATAAAGGATCACAAGAGGATAATATTTAACGGAAACGGCTACGATGAGGCTTGGATAAAGGAGGCTACAGAGGTCAGGGGCCTTTTGAATTATCCCACAACAGCTGACTGTATGCCTCACCTTCTGGATAAGAAAAATGTGGATATGCTGACATCCCACGGAGTATATTCACAGGATGAGCTGGAATCCAGATGTGAGATAATGCTGGAAAACTATTGCAAGACCGTGACCATAGAAGCTAATACCATGAGGGATATGGCAAAGACTCTCATACTTCCCGCCGTCGAAAAGTATATAGGAGCCCTGGCTCAGACTGCGGTATCCAAAAAGAGCCTTAACCCTGAAATCAGCTGCGGATTCGAGACAGAGCTGATAAAAAAGCTTTCAGGACTTACAGAGCTTATTGCCATGAAGACCGGGGAGCTGGAAAAAGCCTTGGCTCTTCTTGATGAGGCTGAGGGGATAGAGCTTGAATCAGCAGAGATAAGAGATTCAGTGCTTCCCAAAATGAGGGAGCTTAGGATAGCCTGTGACGAGGCTGAGACTTTGACGGCGAGGGAATATTGGCCCTTCCCCACATACGGAGAGCTGCTGTTCGGAGTAAGGTAATTATTTAAAATAGTGGAGGTGCATATTTATGTGCTCTATCATGTGTTGCTGTGGCAGTATCGACTACCGTGAGTTTAAGGAAGGATTTGACAAAACCGAGTCAAGAGGTCCTGACGAAAGCAGAACAGTTGAGGCAGGGCCCGGAATAATGGGCTTTCACCGCCTTGCCATAATGGGTCCGGGGGAAGCCGGTATGCAGCCCTTCATCTATGAGGGCAGTATGGCAGTATGTAACGGTGAGCTGTATGGATTTGAGAGTCTTAGGGAGAAACTTAAGAGAAAAGGATATACATTCAGGAGCGGAAGCGACTGTGAGATAATTCTTCCTCTTTATTTTGAGTACGGGGCCGACATGTTCGGAATGCTTGATGCGGAGTTTGCCTGCGTCATTTATGATGCTCGGACACAGGAATTCATTGCGGCCAGAGACCCCATAGGAATAAGACCCCTATATTATGGAGAGACCGGAGAGGGCTCTTTGATATTTGCAAGCGAACCGAAGAATCTTGTAGGGCTCTGTGAAAAAATAATGCCCTTTCCTCCGGGACACTATTACAAGGAGGGCAGCTTTGTCTGCTACACGGACATTTCAAAGCCGAAAGAGCTGTGCAGAGACAGCCTTGAGACAGCCTGCACAAACATAAGGCTGAAGCTCACAGCCGGGGTAGAGAAAAGGCTTATAGCTGACGCTAAAGTGGGGTTTCTTCTCTCAGGGGGCTTGGACTCTTCTCTGGTATGTGCCATTGCAGCAAAAAAATCACATACCCCTATAAGGACCTTTGCCATAGGAATGAGCGAAGATGCAATAGACCTTAAGTATGCGAGGCAGGTGTCTGAATACATAGGAAGCCGGCATGAGGAGATATATATGACTCCTGAAGATGTCATATCATGCTTGGATGAGCTTATTTATATACTTGGGACATATGACATAACAACTGTAAGGGCTTCGGTGGGAATGTATCTTCTCTGCAAAGCCATACATGAAAGAACGGATATCCGTGTTCTGCTTACAGGAGAGGTCTCAGATGAGCTGTTCGGATATAAATATACAGACTTTGCTCCAAGCCCCGAAGCCTTTCAGGAGGAGGCTGAGAAAAGGGTGAGAGAGCTTCACATGTATGATGTGCTCAGGGCAGACCGCTGTATATCAGTAAATTCACTGGAGGCCAGAGTGCCCTTCGGAGATATAGATTTCGTAAAATACGTTATGGCCCTTGATCCGGAAATAAAGGTCAACAGTTACGGAAAAGGGAAATACCTGCTTCGCCACGCCTTTGAGGGGACAGAGCTGCTGCCGCAGGAGATACTTTGGAGGGAGAAAGCGGCCTTTTCAGACGCGGTGGGACATTCCATGGTGGACTATCTTAAGGAATATGCACAGAGCTGCTACAGTGATGAGGAATTCAAGGAAAAATCTGAAAAATACACTTTTGCAAGGCCTTTTACCAAGGAATCCCTTCTCTACAGAGAGATATTCGAGAAATACTATCCCGGACAGGCCGGCATGATCAAAGGCTTTTGGATGCCCAACAAGTCATGGAAGGGCTGCGATGTTGATGATCCGTCGGCAAGGGTACTCTCAAACTATGGCGACAGCGGAAAATGATTCAGATGAAAGAGGCGTGACAATGGAAAAAGGACCTGAAAGAAAGATCATTTTGGAGAATGGAGATGAATATCGGGGATACGGCTTCGGGGCTTCGAGGGAATGCTTTTGTGAGTTGGTATTCAACACTTCGATGGCAGGATATCAGGAGATACTGTCGGATCCCTCATACACAGGACAAGCTGTGGTAATGACTTATCCTCTTATAGGAAACTATGGGATGAATAATGATGACTACGAGACAGAAAGACCTACCATAGGGGCACTTATAGTGAGGACATACAATGACATTCCTTCAAACTTCAGGAGCAGCAAGACTCTTCACGAGGTTATGAAGCTTCATGGAATCCCCGGAATAGAGGGCATAGATACAAGAAAACTCACCCGCTCCATAAGGGATTTGGGGAGCCTGAGGGCCATGATAACAGATGCTGACACAGATTACTCAGAGGCCCTTGAGAGGCTGAAAGCATATAAGCTCCCGAGGGATATGGTCTCTCAAGTAAGCTGCAGGGAGGCGAAAGTATTTCCTGCTAAGGAGAGCAAATACACTGTGGCAGCCATTGACTGTGGGATAAAAAGAAATATAATTTGTTCCCTGAACATGAGGGCCTGTAAGGTGATACTTTTGCCATGGAATACCTCTTTTGAAGAGATCATGGCTTTGAGGCCTGACGGAGTACTGATATCAAACGGTCCCGGAGATCCGGAGGATGCCAAGGAAACCATAGACACAGTGAGAAGACTGGCAGGAATGGTCCCCATCTTCGGCATATGCCTTGGGCATCAGATCATTGCCCTTGCCTACGGCGCCAAGACTTATAAGCTGAAGTTCGGACATCACGGAGGGAATCATCCTGTAAAGAATACAGAGAACGGAAGAATAGAGATCACTTCCCAAAATCACTCCTACTCGGTGGAAAAAGAAAGCCTTGAGGGAACTCCCCTGGAGATAACACATATAAATATTTTGGACAATACAGTTGAAGGCATGAAATGTGAAAGGGACAGGGTATTCAGTGTTCAGTACCACCCGGAAAGTGCCCCCGGACCTCAGGACAGCAAATATCTTTTTGACAGATTTATTGAGATGATGGAGGAGGGGCGGAGCAATGCCTAAGAGAAGGGACATTAAAAAAATACTTGTGATTGGCTCAGGACCGATAGTTATAGGACAGGCTGCGGAGTTTGACTATTCCGGCACTCAGGCCTGTCTTGCCTTAAGGGAAGAGGGCTATAAAGTGGTTTTGTGCAACTCCAATCCTGCCACTATAATGACAGACAACAGCATCGCGGACAAGGTATATATGGAACCTTTGACTGCAGAATTTGTTGCAAAGGTAATACGTCTTGAACGTCCTCAGGGAATACTTGCGGCAATGGGAGGACAGACCGGCCTTAATTTGGCTATGGAGCTGAAGAATTCCGGAGTGCTTGAGGAATGTCACACAGAGCTTCTCGGTACAAGAAGTGAAAGTATAGAGCGGGCAGAGGACAGGGAACTTTTTAAAGAGCTGTGTCAGGAGCTGGGTGAGCCTGTGCTGCCGTCAGAGGTGGCCTGTACAACAGAGGAGGGACTTAGGGCTGCAGAGAGGATAGGGTATCCTGTAGTCATAAGGCCTGCCTTCACTCTGGGAGGAACAGGAGGTGGCTTTGCCGACAACGAAAATGAACTGAGAAGTATAATGAAAAATGCTCTCAGCCTGTCTCCCATAGGTCAAGTCCTGATAGAAAAAAGTGTAAGAGGCTATAAAGAGATAGAGTATGAGGTCATGAGAGACGGAAATGATACCGCCATAGTTGTCTGCAACATGGAAAACCTTGATCCTGTAGGCATACATACAGGGGATTCCATCGTAGTATGCCCATCTCAGACTCTTACAGACAGGGAATATCAGATGCTGAGAAACAGCGCTCTCAAGGTCATAAGAGCATTGAAAATAGAGGGTGGATGCAATGTCCAGTTTGCCTTGGATCCCAATTCCTTTAATTATTACCTTATAGAGGTAAATCCCAGAGTATCCAGATCCTCAGCTCTGGCCTCAAAGGCAAGCGGGTATCCGATCGCCGCCGTCTCTGCAAAGATAAGTGTGGGCATGAGACTTGATGAGATCAGCTTGGCCAACACACCTGCATCCTTTGAGCCGGCTCTCGACTACATTGTGACCAAGATGCCCCGCTTCCCCTTCGATAAGTTCACCGATGCGGATAACAGACTTTCCACACACATGAAGGCTACAGGAGAGACTATGAGCGTGGGAAGGACCTTTGAGGAGAGTTTTCTGAAGGCTGTCCGCTCTCTTGAGACAGGACACTACAGACTGTACAGCCCTAAATTTGATAATGTGAGCAAAGAGGGACTCCTGAATTATGTAAAAGAAGGGCGAGATGACAGGATATTTGCTGTGGCCGAGCTTATCAGAAGAGGCATTTCTGTCTCAGAGATAAGGGATGTCTCCGGCATAGATCCTTTCTTTTTGAACAAAATATCCGACATCATTTCTGAGGAGAACAGACTGAAAGAAAGCAGGGCTGACTTAAAAGAACTCAGAAGAGCAAAAAGGATGGGCTTTTGCGACAGAGCGGTGGGAGAGCTTTGGGGCATAGGTGAGGAAGCTGTATTCGATATGAGAAAAAAAGCGGGGATAATGCCTGTATATAAGATGATAGACAGCTGCGCCTCGGAGTTTGAAAGCTATATTCCCTATTTTTACTCCACCTATGAGGATGAGAATGAGTCCCGGGTTTCAAACAAGAAAAAGGTGATAGTATTAGGTTCAGGCCCTATACGCATAGGTCAAGGCATAGAATTTGATTATTCTTCGGTACATGCAGTAAAGACGATAAAGGCTTCGGGCTATGAAGCCATAATAATAAACAATAATCCGGAGACGGTCTCCACAGACTATACCTGCTCCGACAAACTCTATTTTGAGCCTCTGTGCACCGAAGACGTGATGAATGTCATCGAACTTGAAAATCCGGAGGGGGTAATAGCCACACTTGGAGGACAGACAGCTATAAATCTGGCGGCATCTTTGGAAAAAAGAGGAGTAAAGATAATAGGCACAGATTGCTCGGCTATAGATAAGGCTGAGAGCAGAGAAAGCTTCGAAAATCTCCTTATTTCCATGGGCATACCTCAGCCCGAGGGAAGGACAGTGACATCTGTGGAGGAGGGAGTCGCCGCAGCGGAAAGTATAGGCTATCCGGTCCTTGTTCGACCCGGCTATGTCCTGGGAGGAAGAGCAATGCAGATAGTTGCGGGGGAGCCAGAGCTTGGAAAATACTTGAGTTCAGCCATAGCAGTGGACGAGGAAAACCCTGTTTTGGTGGACAAATATATAGCAGGAAAAGAGCTTGAGGTGGATGCCATATGCGACGGAGAGAAGGTATTCATTCCGGGCATCATGGAGCTTGTTGAGCGCACCGGCATACATTCAGGGGATTCCATCAGTGTCTACCCGGCTTACAGTATCTCCCAAAATGTAAAAGATACTATTATGGACTATACTCAAAGGCTCGGATTGGGAATAGGTATAGTCGGACTCTTCAACATTCAATTTATAGTTGACAAGAAGGACAGGGTCTATGTCATAGAGGTAAACCCCAGGTCTTCGAGAACAGTTCCTTTTCTCTCTAAGGCGACAGGTCTCGGCATAGCGGATATAGCCGCAAAATGTATGCTTGGGGAAAAACTGAGAGAGCAGGGAATAAATGATGTCTGCCATAAGGAGAAAAAAAGCTTTTACGTAAAAGTTCCCGCATTCTCCTTTTCAAAGCTCAGCGGAATGGATACCTATCTCTCCCCTGAGATGAAGTCCACAGGGGAAGCCATAGGATATGACAGAATGCTTCATAGGGCCATGTACAAGGCTATGCTGGCATCAGGATTGAAGCTCCCGAATTATGGGACAGTAATGGTCAGCGTTGCAGATGAGGACAAGGCCGAGACCCTGCCCTTGGTAAAGCGGTTTTACGATATGGGATTTAATATAGAGGCCACTTCTCTCACGGGAGAGTACCTTAAGGCTGCGGGTATAAGAACAAGGATACTGAAAAAACCGAGTGAGGGCAGCAGCGAGATGTTGGATTCACTAAGCCGTGGTCATGTCAGTTATGTGATAAATACACGAGCTGTACTCTCGGGAAAGCACTACGGGGATGGTGAGCTTCTCAGGAGATGTGCTGCCAAAAACAATATAAGCATTATGACCTCCCTTGACACAGTGAGGATGCTACTTGATGTTTTGGAGGAGCTTAATATAGGGATCTCCACTATAGACGAAATATAGGAGGTGATTTCATGCGGTTTACAAAGATGGAGGGACTTGGAAATGACTATCTCTATGTCTATGGTCCTGTACCTGATAATGTTATGGAACTTTCAAGGAGACTTTCCGACCGCCATTTCGGGCCGGGAGCAGACGGAATGATCTACATATATCCGACGGACAGTGCTGATTTCAGTATGCGCATATTTAACGCTGACGGAAGCGAGGCAAAAATGTGCGGAAACGGAATAAGGTGTGTGGGCAAGTATGTATATGATAAGGGATATACAAAAAAGACTGAGCTCAGCATAGCCACACTTTCAGGAATCAGGAATATAAGGCTTTTCACAGAGGAAGGAAGAGTTAAAAATGTCTCAGTGGACATGGGACAGGCCAAGGTAGAGGAAGAGAGGACACTTTATATTTCGGACAGGGAAATACACTACAATTATGTATCTGTCGGAAATCCCCACTCTGTTGTTTTTGTGGATGATATTGACTCCGTTCCTGTCGGAGATCTGGGGAGGCAGATAGAATCGAACAGCGCCTTTCCCGACGGGATAAACGTGGAGTTCGTAAAAGCCTTTTCCGGAAATAAGCTCAGGCTAAAAGTTTGGGAGCGAGGAAGCGGCATCACTATGGCTTGCGGAACCGGAGCCTGCGCCGCATCAGCTGCCGCCATAAAAAGAGGATTATGCGATCATGAATCCTCCGTCTCCGTGATCCTTGACGGGGGAGTATTAAATATCAGTACAGATAATGCCGGGGAGATAGTGATGACAGGACCTGCAAACACAGTATATGAGGGGGAGATAGAAATATGATAGCTATGAATGAGAATTATCTGAAGCTTAAGGAATCCTACTTGTTTGCGGAGATCGCAAAAAAGGTTTCTGCCTATGAGAGATTAAATCCTGAAAAACATATCTTCAGGATGGGGATAGGTGATGTTTCTTTGCCCCTGTGTAATGCCGTCATAAAAGCATTACACAGAGCTGTAGATGATCAGTCAAAGAAAGAGAGCTTCCACGGGTATATGCCGGAGTGTGGGGCCGGGTTCTTGCGGGAGGCTGTCGCGGATCATTACAGAAAAAGGGGGATAGAATTATCGACGGAGGAGATATTTATATCCTCCGGAGCTTCAGACGAGCTGGGAGCCATTATCGACCTCTTTGACAGGAGGGCAAAGGCTCTTGTACAGGAACCTGCATATCCTGCATATGTGGATGCAAATATTATGGCGGGAAGAGAGATAATACATCTTTCCACAGGCAAGGAGACAGGCTTTTTGGCTGATCCTGAGAATGAGCCGGAGGCTGATATTATATACATATGCTCACCCAATAATCCCACAGGGGCTGTCTATTCAAAAGAACTGCTGAGAAAATGGGTGGATTTTGCCAATAGAAGAGGAGCGGTAATTATTTTTGACGCCGCTTATGAGGCCTTCATAGAGGAAGAGGAGCTTCCGAGGAGTATATTTGAGATAGAGGGGGCTGAAAACTGTGCCATAGAGATATGCTCCTTCTCAAAGACCGCAGGCTTTACCGGAACAAGGCTCGGATATACTGTTATTCCGAAAGCTCTCTCAAGAGGAGGTATGAATCTCAATTCCATGTGGGTAAGAAACCGTACTACAAAGACAAACGGAGTATCCTATATCATACAAAGAGGCGGGGAGGCTGTGTTCTCATCGGAGGGGCAGGAGGAGATCAGAGAAAACATAAAGGTCTATAAGGATAATGCAAAGGTAATTATGGAAGCCCTGAATGAGTGTAATATAAGATATTTCGGAGGAAAGAATGCTCCATATATTTGGATGGAGTGCCCCGACAGTATGAAAAGCCGGGAGTTTTTTGACTTCCTGCTTTACAAGGCGCAGATAGTCGGAACTCCCGGCATAGGTTTCGGAGCCTGTGGTGAAAACTTCTTTCGTCTCTCCTCCTTCGCAGATCCGAGGGAGACAGAGGAAGCTGCTGTAAGACTGAGATCTGTTTTGAAATAATGACAGTCTTTAAAAATTCTAAAATTATTTATCCGTCTTTATCATAATGAATACTATGACAGCTATAAGCCCCATGACTACAAAGAGTCCAAGCATTCCCTGCCACATCATATTCAAAGCGGTTATAAGATTCTGTTCCATATCATTTCCTTTCTTCAAACAGCCTTTTATCTGAAAAATCCCAGGATTATGCCTCCGGCTACGGCGGAGGCTATCTGTCCTGACACATTTGCCCCGACTGCGTGCATAAGCAGATGGTTTGTGGGGTCGGCTTCAAGACCAAGCTTTTGGATAACTCTTGAGGACATGGGAAAGGCTGATATTCCGGCAGCTCCCACCATGGGGTTTATTTTCTGCTTTGAAAAGATATTTATGAGCTTTGCAAGGAGGCATCCGCCTATGGTGTCAAATACAAAGGCAAAAAGCCCCAGAGCCATTATAAGTATAGTTGTGGGCTGCACGAACTGCTCGGCTCTCATACTGAAGGAAATGGTTATTCCGAGAAGCAGTGTAATGAGATTTGCCAGGCCGTCCTGAGCTGTCTGAGAGAGTGTATTCAGGCAGCCGCACTCTCTTATGAGATTTCCGAACATTATCATTCCCACAAGGGATATGGAGTCGGGGGCGACAAAGCCTGCAATGAAGGTAACTATTATGGGGAAGGCTATCTTGGAGGCCCTGGAGACCTTGTTTTCGCTGTAGGGCATCCTTATTTGCCTTTCCTTTTTTGTTGTTACAGCCTTTATGGCTAAAGGCTGAACTATGGGAACGAGAGCCATATATGAGTAGGCTGCCACGGCTATAGGCCCTATATAGTTTGAGTTGAGGACCTGAGACACCAGTATGGAGGTGGGACCGTCAGCGGCACCTATAATACCTATGGAGGCCGCATCCTTGAGATCAAATCCCAGAAGGACCGCAAAAACTATGGTGAAAAATATGCCGAACTGGGCGGCAGCGCCGAAAAGGAACATTTTGGGGTTTGAGAGCAGTGGACCGAAGTCTATCATGGCTCCTATACCTATGAAGAGGAGAAGAGGGAAGGCCTCTGATGCCTCTATGCCTGTCTCGAAAAGCCATTGGATTATACCGTGAGTCTCTCCGACACCCGTCATCACCTGATTAACTGCGGCTGACATGGGAAGATTTACCAGTATGGCACCGAATCCCATGGGCAGAAGGAGAGAGGGCTCATAGTTTTTCTTTATCGCCAGAAAAATAAGAGCGATACCTACTGCATACATAATCAATTGCTGCGGGGTGACTGCCATTATGCCCTCCCACAGAAAGCTTAAGCTCTGCATTTTCAAGCTACCTCCTATGCATTTTATTCCGATATATTATTCAGTCAGAAAAATATTATACATTTGTGCAAAATTTGTCAATGTTTTAAATTGCTGAAAAAATGTGAAGGAATTTATAATAAAAAGTAACTTTGTATAAATATTAATAATTAGAGTAAAATGAACTGAGTTATTGCCTACATCGGGCATATGTGCTTTAATGGATTAAGACCTGATTTAGCATTAAGGAGGACAGCCACATGATATATACGGTTACTTTTAATCCTGCCCTTGACTATATAGTCTCGGTGAAGGATTTTGAGGAGGGAAAGACAAACAGGACAGAGAGGGAGCGGATCTTTGCCGGAGGCAAGGGGATAAATGTCTCACGGGTCCTCAACAATCTGGGCGTGGAAAATACAGCTCTCGGCTTTATAGCAGGATTTACGGGAAAAGAGATAGAAAGACGCCTTCTGGAAAACGGACTCAAAACGGATTTTATTGAGCTCAAAAAGGGTATCTCAAGGATAAACATAAAGCTCTCCGACATAGAGGGCACAGAGATAAACGGGAGAGGACCTGACATAGACGAGGCATCCCTTAAGCTGCTCTCGGAAAAGCTGGACAGGCTTTCAGATGGAGACATGCTTGTATTGGCGGGCAGTGTACAAGCTTCTGTCTCAGACTCCGTCTACAGGGACCTTATGATAAGGCTGTCGGAAAAAAAGGTTCCCATAGTTGTGGACGCCACCGGAGAGCTCCTTTTAAATGTTTTGGAGGCAAAGCCCTTTTTGATAAAGCCGAACCTCCATGAGCTCTCCGAGATAACGGGAAGAGAGCTTGAGACTAAGGAGGAGATAACAGAGGCGGCAATGGAGCTTCACGAGAAAGGCGCGGCAAATGTACTGGTATCTCTTGGGGCAAGGGGAGGAATACTTGTAGACGAAAAAGGGAGGACCTACAGCCAAAAGGCTCCTTATGGGAAAGCTGTAAATGCGGTGGGAGCAGGCGACTCCATGGTGGCAGGCTTCATATATGCGTACCGAAACTTCAGGGACTACGAGGAGGCCTTCAAGTACAGTATTGCTTCAGGCAGTGCCGGGGCCTTTTCTCAGGGCTTTGCTGAAAAAAGAGATATAGATGAACTCAGAGAAAGAATGGATAAAGAGTAATAAAGATAAATAACTATAAAGATAAATAGCTATAAAGACAAATAGGGGGATAAGAGATGTATACCTGTGCTAAATGCGGGGCTTTGGGCTGCACCAAGGGAGATTTGGAAAGGACCTTAAAGGACTGCCCGAGCCGGAATGAGAAACTTCAGGCTGAGGCCATGGAGAAATATGGGGATGCCGAGACCAAAGCTATAGCTTTAAATGCCGCCTGCGTGGAGGCCGGAGGCTACTGTGAGGACACAAGACTTGTTGAGATCATCAAGTTCATGCATCGCTGCGACTATAAGAAGATAGGTCTTGCCTTCTGCAGCGGCTTTATAAACGAGGCCCGGGTGGTGACAAAGGTGCTGGAGTACAATGGCTTTGAGGTCATCTCAGTCATATGCAAAAACGGAGCCCACCCGAAGGCGGACTTGGGTCTTAAGCCCGAGGATACAATAAACGGAGATCCTGAATCAGAGATCATGTGTAACCCTGTAGGGCAAGCTAAGGTACTAAATGAGTCAAAGACTGATTTCAATATAATACTGGGACTTTGTGTAGGACATGACACTTTATTCATAAAATATGCACAGAGCCCTGTCACCATACTTGCGGTAAAGGACAGGGTGACAGGACACAATCCTCTGGCAGCTGTGTATTGCTCTGAAGGCTATTATAAGAATAAGCTTTATCCGGAGGATCCGTACAGATAAAAGCCGGATTCAAGTTTAAAAAATAAGCAGGCGGGAATCTTTCCCGCCTGCCTTACATTATAAGAAATCACATGCCGCCTTTAGGCCGTAGGCGGGCTTTGCAGTCAGAGCTGCTCTTTTTACAGCCTCGGCCATGACCTCCGTTGCAAGGGCGTTAAACGCATCCGGCTGCACATCCTTCTTCCCTGAGGCCATGACAAATATGGTGTCCCCGTCCGCTGTTGAGTGGGCTGGGCTTATGGTCTTTGCAAAGGCATTATGTACTATGGATGCCGATTTATTGCACTGACTCTTGTCAAGCCTTGCATTTGTAATGACACAGCCAATGGTAGTATTCCCGCTCCACAGATCCCCAGGCTTTTCCAAGCCCTCATAGAGGCATCTCACGCTGCCGTAAAAGCCGGAATGGTCACTGTTTAAAAGGCCTGCCAATATCTTTCCTGTGTCACAATCTATCACATCTCCAAGAGCGTTTACGGCAACGACAGCTCCGCACATAACCTCACCTATGCTTGCAGCGTATATGCCCAGGCCGCATTTCATCATATCAGCGGCATTTCTCAGCTTTCCCACAGTGGCACCGGTGCCGGCACCTACATTGCCCTCATCAGGCTCAGGCTTTAAGAAGGCATTTTCGCAGGCCATATATCCCATCTTCTTATCCGGACGCACCTTAAAACTTTCCAGCTCAAGATCAAAGAGAGATGCACCACAGACTATGGGGACTCTACCTATGCCCACATCAAAGCCCACGCCTCTCTCCTCAAGGAAGCTCATTGCCCCGTCTCCTGCCTCAAGGCCGAAGGCGCTGCCGCCGGAGAGCATGACACAGTTGATTTTTTGCACAGTGTTTTCAGGGCGCAGAAGCTCGGTCTCTCTGGAGGCCGGGCTGCCGCCTCTCACGCATACGCCTGCTGTGGCTCCCTCCTCACAGATGAGGGCAGTGCAGCCGGTGGCATTTTTAACATCAGTGGCATTTCCTATCCTGAAGTCCTTTAACTCTGAGATTTTAATATTTTTCAGCATAAAACTTACCTCCTGCCTGAGATCAGAGCTGTCAATAAAAAGACATATAAAATTATTTTACTTCGCACAAAGTCTTTTTGTCTATAGCATTGATCCTATATATCATTGTTGCTCTATAACAGCTTGAACTATAAATCTTTTGTTGTCGGATACTGAGGTGCAGGTGGAGAGGGTGACTATGCGTTTTACATCTGACATATGCACATCTGTCTGACAAAGTGAGTCCCGAGCCGCCTTTTCAAGATAGAGGAGAAGATCCTCATCCTTCTCAAAATCTATGGTGTAGGCGTCTCCGGAGGCCTCCACCTCTCTCACGGAAAAGATAGGGCATTTATAGACTGAATCGGAGTCTGCCAGGATGATATAGGGGTGAGAGCTTAAGTATTCACTGTCAGCATATCTCTTAAGGCCACCGAACATCCTGCCATTTACTCCGTTATGGCCATAGATTATCAGATTCGTACTGTCCTTATTACAGCGATAATCAAGAAAAAGACTTCCCAGAGCATTGTAGGACTTGTCGGGAAGCCTGTGAAGATAGTAGCTGTTGTCCTCAGACTGCATTACGGGAAGATCTGTATCAGTACCGGGAATATTGAGCCAAAATATGAGCTCATCAAAATCCGCCTTATATTTATTGAATTTAAGGCGGAAAAAAGAGAGCTCTCCGGATATTTTTTCGTATGAGGAGTCAGAGCCTGTGGCTGTTTTCAGGCCCTCGGACAGATCCTCCGAGGGCCCTGACATTTCAGAGTAGAAGGCTTGGGCCTTCCGGGCATCGCTCATATTTTTTATGAGCTTAAGCCCTGTCACAACAAAAACAGCCAAGAAAAAAATATATATAAACTTAAAAATTAAAGTCCTTCCTTTTTTCACGTTTACCTCTTACTAAGAAAACATATACTGTCATGGAGACAAGTACAGCGCCTGACACTACAAACACCAGAGCAAGCGGGAGAGTGTTATCCCCTGTCTTGGGGATATCCCTGTTTGCCGAGACAGGGCTTGAATCATTGTTCTTTCCCCCTGAAACTGAAGCTGAGTAAGAATCACCTGAAGAAAGCTCAGAGCTCTCAGAGCTGTCAGGATCACCTGCCCCGTCTGCTGTGGGGCTGTTATTGATTCCGGGATCGGCTTTGGCCGCATCCTTTTTCTCCTCAGGAGTGACTGAGGGATCTGTGGGGTAAGAGACCCGGCCGCTCTGACCGTCAGGTATTATTATGACCGCACTTCCTCCGGGGCCTGAGCTTCCGCCGCTGTGTCCTCCGCTTCCTCCTGCGCCTCCGTGCCCGCCTCCGCTGTCACGCTTAACATTTATAAACTCCAATTCAAGAATACAGGGATCTGAGGATGAGGAGATCAGTATTTCTACAGGCTCCTCGTCCAAAATATAGCCTGAGGGAGCCTTTGTCTCCTTAAGCCAAAAGGTCCTGTCCGTAGTTATACCGTCAAATACAGCCTTTCCTTCCTTGTCTGTAGTCTTAATACTTAAAGCTTCTCCGGACAGATCTCTGTTTTCATACAGAGCAAATTCCGCTCCGGAAGGCTTTTTTACGGTATCTTTGCTGTCGGTCTTTATGATCAGGAGACTTCCCTTTTCGGCATCTTTCTTTTGCTGATTTACCACCTGAGTGACAGCGCTTCCTGCAGAGGAGCCTTCCTCAGTGACAGAGGAGGGGATGCCGTCTTTTCCTATGGTGACGGAGTATATCGTATCAGGCAGCTCGTAATTATCATTTGCAGGTTTTGTCTGCTTTATGTAGTAGGGATCCCCGTCATTGTAGGGGAGATCCTCAAATATTATCTTTCCTGATTCATCGGAAACCGCTGTGCCTATGGGCTTTGTGCAATCCTTATCTTCATATATGGTGAACTCGGTTCCGGGAAGGGGAGTATCATATTCATTTACCACCTGAAAACCTACGGAGCCCTTGCTGAGCCTGTTGACGAGCTCAAGTTCAATATGGCGCTCATCCGTATCAGGCCTTACGACAAGGTTTCCGTCTTCATTCCAAAAGAGATCAGCTCCTGTATCTCCCTTTAAAACATATTTTTCTTCATAGCCTGCAGGGACTTCATCCTCCACCAGCTCATAGCATCTTCCGGTCCTAAGAGAAGAAAATACCAGCTCACCCTTTGCGTCAGTTTTTCCTGCTGCCACAGCAAGGCCGCGGCTTTCTTTTTCCTCATCCCACTGATAGAGTATAAAGCCTGCTCCGGGAAGGCTTAAGCCGTCTTCATCAGCCTTTTTTACAGTAATGCTGCCTTTTTTGAGGGAGGATGCGGTTCCACCGCCGCCTCCACCGCCTCCGTTTACCTTTAAGGCATCTGATTCGGGGCCGCCCATGCTGCTCATCTCCCCGTTAAAGGCGATGCGGTTTGTGTAAGTACGCTCATCCGAAGGATCCAATATGTCGGCAGAGTAGCTGAGCAGGTAGGAATCTCTTCCGTCGGGTAGGAATACGGTAAATGTATTTGCCTTGGGGTCGGAAGAGACGCTCCAAAGCTCAGAGGGGACCTTAGCTTCAACTGTGGCTGTGGGTTCAGCATTGCTGCCTGTGTCTCCTGTCACAGCTGCCTTTGACAGCTCTATGCTGTAAAGATCCACCCTTAGGCCCTCAGGAAGAAAGTCTGTTATGGATGCATTCTCCAAATCTATTCTGAAGGGATTTATCACTGTGCTGTAATCTATCTGTTCATCATCCTCATCCAAGGCTCCGTGCTTTGTAAGTCCATGGTTTGTGACGGTCTTTTCCGCAGTGGAGTATACAGGCTCAAAAGGCTTATCAAAGGCCTCGCCCTCCATAGATACTGTGTTTGTAAGCTTTACATCTCCGGCTCCTTTAAAGCCCAAAAGCTCAGGATCCGCTTCGGCAGAAAAGCTTAGTGTGGCCTTTTCATTAAGGCTTTCGATTTTTATCTTGAGCTCAGCTTTTGTCTCATCCCAGGCTGCAACAAGACCTGAAGCCCCATCATAAGGAGTGATCCTAAGGCTTCCATCCTTATAGCTTAAGCCTTCGGCAAGCCGGTCTGTTATTACAAGGTCACTAAGAGGAAGCCCCGCCTCATTTACATCTATAGACCAGGTGACAAGGCCTGTATCATAGTTGTATATCGGCTCCTTTTTCTTAAGTATGGGGCTTGTCACAGGAGCTGTGGCAGAGGAGGAGAGGCGGGCATCTTCGGAAGTATTATCCTTTCCGAATGAGGCTTCTCCGTAGACTGTATTTGTTATCTCAAAGCTGCTGTTTGCGGCAAAGATGCAGGGATCATTTACAACTGTCACATAACCTACCGAAACGGAAGTCTTTCCTATCTCTCCAAAAGTAAAGCTAAGTTCATCATTTCCCCCGCTTATTAACCTAAGGAGGGAGCGGCCATTAGGCACGCCAACAGTTGACCGGATTCCTTCACTGTTGTCTTTTATCTCATACAAAGACTTAAGCTCATCGGGAGCTATCTTTATGTTTCCGTTATAGTCTCCTGAAAACTCCACAGTTATTTTATAATCACTGTTAAGGGAGAGGCCTTTGCCGTGATCTTCCAACTTTCCCTTACAGCCGAGATCTTCTCCTGCATTACCGAGGGGATCTGTGAGTGAGGCCGAGCGAAGATAAGCCTTGTGGGGGTTTAAGCTGAACTTCCACTGCACACTGCGCTCATGAGGCAGATACTTTTTATTTTCTCCGAAGCCTGCATTTGTCTTTACAAGCCTGGAGGCGCCTACGCCGGACTGCCCAAGATCAAGGCTTACCTGCGGACTATAGCCTGTGCCTTCTATTTGAAAGTCAAGCTTAGCGATGTTTGAGCCAAGGTTCTCGCCGTTCTCATAGTACTCCTCCTTTACCTTGGTGCAGTAGCTAAGCACTGCCTTGCCATCTTCGTTAAAATTATCTTCATCAAGGCTAAGAGAGAAGGTCCTATCGGCATTGAGAGCCAAAGTGACAGGATTTCCGTTAAGCGTAGGAGCTTCAGCAGGGGAAGCATCAGTATTAATAAGCTCCAGAGACTCAGGCAGGGTATCGGAAAGCGTGATATCGGTACCTGCAGGTATCACTCCTCTGTCCACAGTGACAGTCCACTTAAGGATACGGCCGTCCGCATCAAGCTTTTCCACAGACTTTTCGAGATAAGTTATCTCGGGGACAGTATATTCTTCCTCTGCCACTATGTTCAGATCGGACAGCTCATCATCCCCCTCATTTTTTCCGAAGAGGGCCGCAGAGTTTTCAACAGTGCCGCCCTTATTTACGGGGGAAGTAGCTCCTCCCTCAGACTCGCGGGAGGGGAGCAGTAGCTCCTTTTCTATACGGGTGGAGTAGCTTATATCAACAGTAGCTGTCGAAGCCTCCTCACCCAAACCGGAGATCACAAGTGTCCTCGTCTCACTGTCATAGCTTATGTCAAAGTCATTGATCCTGATGTCTTCTCTATAAACTTTACAGCATCTTTATTGACTCCTGACCCGTCATCATTAAGGAAAAGGGGTATAAGTCCTTCGCCAAGCCGGTCTCTTATCTCAAAGTCGGTTTTCTCAGTATTTTGATATGGTGTGTATATTATCTTCCGGTTAAGTATCTCGGGATCGTTAGCATCAGGAGAGACCTCCTTTTTCAAGGTGGCCTTAACCTCGGTCACCTCCTCATCCTCAAGGCCGACGATTATACTGCTTCCATCTATGAAACTTAATAAATAGCGATTTTCCTCGTCATCACAAGGCTTGGCACTATCCTTGTCAAAGGCACAGGGAAAATAGAAATAGCAATCATTTATACTCTCAAAATCATGTATATTATTGTTAAAACGGATGCTCACCTTGCCTTCGCTCCACTGTAGCTCTGCAAAGACTGTATCCGTTCCCTCAAGCTTCAGCTCTTCACTGCCACTTCCTGTTATTTTAAGGCCCTCAGGCACAGGAACAGTATAGGAAAGCTCGGTATTTATTCTACCTATATCCCCTGAGTTTATGTCAAATATGTAATCAAGATACAGAGTGTCGGGATCTTTTAAAAGATCTCCGCTTTCAACAGGCTCCCCACCCTTATCAGGCTCTTCCTCATAGAGATAAACCTGATCTGTTTCAACGACATCTGAAAAGAGAAGATCAGCTTCTTTTTCAAGCTGTTCCTCAAGGGCATCGCAGATCTCGCATTCATATTTGCAGGGAGTGCCTGGAATACCCTCGGTATATCCGCAGCTTTCATCATGCTTCGGATGATGCTCGCAGAGCCCCTCCTCGGGAAATGCTTTTATCTCCTCGGCAAAGCCTGTTGAAGGACAGGCGGAAAACAGGACAGACATGCAGAGAAGTCCGCTTAAGAGCTTTTTACTTATCTTCATTTAAAAATTCCTTTCATCGCAAAAAATATACAGGGGGCTCCTGTATATATAATAAGTAAGTATATTGCTTAAAAGCAGACTGTCAATATATTGTTAATAAAAATATCAGGGTGGCATAAAATATTTGTTCTTGTATTTTTAAGCAAAATAAGAAATTTGTTTCATCTGACCGTTGGACAATTAATGAAAAGATAATATAATATTTAAGAATTCACATTTTTGAAAGGAGTCACTTACTTATGCAGGCTGTGAGAAAGCTTAATGAGGACATTACATGGGTGGGAGCGGACGACAGAAGGCTCCATCTTTTTGAGAACCTTTTCCCTCTGCCCCATGGAGTCTCATACAATTCTTATATTATAAAAGACGAAAAGACCGCCATACTGGACACGGCGGACGAGGGAGTTATGCCTCAGTTTATGGACAATCTGCTCTACACTCTGGGGGATACAAAGCCCGACTATATAGTGGTAAACCACATGGAGCCTGACCACTGCAGCGGTATAAAAAGAGTCCTTGAGCTTTACCCCGAATGCAAGATGGTGGGAAATGTAAAGACCTTTACTATCTTTGAGCAGTTCTACAATATGCATCTTGAGGAGGAGAGAAAGATAACAGTCAAGGAGGGAGATGAGCTCAGCCTCGGAAAGCACAAGCTGAGATTCATTATGGCCCCCATGGTACACTGGCCCGAGGTGATGATGACCTATGACGAGACAGACAGGATACTGTTTTCAGCCGACGCCTTCGGAACCTTCGGTTCACTGGACGGAAATCTCTTTGACGATGAGCTTGACTTCAACGCAAGTTGGCTGACAGATGCCAGAAGATATTATACGAACATAGTGGGAAAGTACGGCCAGCAGGTACAGGCGGTACTTAAAAAGGCGTCAGGCCTTGACATAGCCATGATAGCTCCCCTCCACGGACCCGTATGGAGGACAAATATCTCCATGTTTTTGGAGAAATATGATATCTGGTCATCCTACAGGGTGGAGGACAAGGGTTCGGTGCTCATAGTTTACGGATCCATGTACGGAAACACCAAGGAGCTTGCCGAGATACTTGCCACAAGGCTTGCGGAAAAGGGAGTAAAGAATATAAAGGTGTACGATGTCTCTGAGACGGAGAAATCCTATCTCATAGCGGAGTGCTTCAGATGTGAGTATCTGGTATTTGCCGCACCCACCTACAATAACGGGCTCTATCCTAAGATGGCGGAGTTTATGGAGGACATGAAGAACCTTACTGTCCGCGCAAGAAAGGCTACGGTTTTGGGAAACGGAAGCTGGGCTCCCCAGTCCGACAAAATAATGAGGAACTATCTTTCCGAGATGAAGGATATGGATGTGTCGGAGAAGTCCATTGCCGTAAAGTCAAGGCTTAACTCCGAGCAGACAGAGGAGCTTGAGGAGGTAGTCCTCGATATAATCTCAAGACTTTCAAAGTGATTCAGGTGATTTTATGAGTACTGAAAAGACAAATAAATCAGCGTCAAAAAAGAAGAAGGAAGATAAAAAGCCGGACATAAGAAAAGTTTTTGTTGTGGGACACAAAAACCCTGACACTGACTCTATAGCCTCGGCTGTGGCCTATGCCTATCTCAAAAACTCGACGGATGAGAGCCGCTCCTTTATCCCGATGAGAGCCGGACACATAAATCAGGAGACGGAGTTTGTATTAAAGCACTTCGGAGTGGGGGAGCCGGATTACATATCAAATGTGGAGCCCCAGGTAAAGGATATTGAACTTAAAAAGATCTCGGGAGTGGACGAGGGCATATCCCTTAAAAAGGCCTACAGCATAATGAAGGAGAAATCCACCGTCACCCTGCCTGTAGTGGACGAGGGGGACAGACTCAGGGGCATTATAACCATAAACGACATAGCCGAGTCCGACATGGATGTCTATGACAACTGCATAATAGGCGCCGCCAAGACCCCTGTCAGGAATATATTGGAGACTCTTGAGGGAGAGCTCGTGGTAGGTGATGAGAATTTCTGCATTACCAAGGGAAAGGTGGTTATTGCCGCCGCGAACCCTGATGTAATGGAGAACTATATAAATGAGGACGACATAGTTATCCTCGGAAACAGATATGAGTCCCAGCTCTGCGCCATAGAGATGAAGGCGGGCTGCATTATAGTATGCGAGGGGGCTGTGGTCTCAAAGACCATAAGGAAGATAGCGGGGGAGAATAAGTGTATAGTCATAACCACACCTTATGATACCTACACGACAGCGAGGCTCCTTAACCAGTCCATGCCCATAAGCCATTTTATGTGCAAGGAAAACCTGGTGACCTTCGAGACGGAGGAGAGCGTTGAGGAGGCGAGAGAGGTGATGGCAAAGAGAAGGTTCAGAGATTTCCCTATAGTGGATGTCCACGGGAAATATGTGGGAATGATATCCAGACGAAACCTTTTGAATCTTCACAGGAAGCAGCTGATACTTATAGATCACAACGAGCTGGGCCAGGCGGTGGACGGCGCGGACAGTGCGGATATATTGGAGATAATAGACCATCACAGGCTGGGGACCATAGAGACCTCCTCACCGGTTTACTTCAGATGTCAGCCTTTAGGATGCACAGCTACCATAGTAAAAAAACTCTACGCCGAGGCGGGAGTGGATATTCCCTCGGACATGGCGGGACTTCTGTGTTCGGCCATCATATCAGACACACTTATGTTCCGCTCACCTACCTGCACCAAGGAGGATATGGATGCGGCCTACGAGCTGGCGGAAAAGGCGGGCATAAAGGATCTGAAGGCCTTTGCGAGAGAGATGTTCAATGCCGGAAGCAATTTAAAGAAAAAGAGCGCGGAGGAGATATTCTTCCAGGATTTCAAGAAATTCAATGTCAGCGATATAAGCTTCGGAGTGGGACAGATCAACTCTATGAACGAGGGAGACTTCCCTGAGATAATAGAAAAACTCAAGCCCTTTATGGACAGGACTTTGAAGGACATGAAGATAGACATGCTGTTTTTCATGCTCACAGGTATACTCAACGAGAGCTCGGAGCTGATATGCTGCGGCAAGGACTCTGCCTCATTGGCGGAGGAAGCCTTTAACGTAAAGGCTGAAAACGACGTGCTCCACCTTCAGGGAGTTGTTTCAAGAAAGAAGCAGCTTGTGCCTGTCATAGTGGCGGAGCTGCAGCAGCAGTAAAAAGCTTGCTAAACTCAATAAAAATATTCGGACTGAAATCAGAATATAAACAGCAAGTCCCCGCTTTCAGTGATGAACAAACTGAAAACGGGGGCTTTTTATCTGCATGCTCTTAAGCCTAAAAGCTCCTCCCAGGTCAATCTGCGGTACTCGCCTTCCCCAAGTTTCTCATCGAGGAGAAGGTTGCCCATGGAAAGTCTTTTGAGGTATATGACCTCTGTGCCGCAGGCTGCAAACATCCTTTTTATCTGATGAAAGCGGCCCTCATGTATGGTGATATAAAAGCTTCGTCCCGAAGGAGAAGCCGAGCCCATACTCGCATCCCCCGGTCCTGTGTCTGAGACGGGAAGTATGCGGCAGGGCAGCGTGGGCTTATCATCACCTATATCCACACCTTTTTCCAGTTTACTGATATCTTCGGGGCTTACAGCTGAGGAAAGCTTTACATAGTAGGTTTTGTCCACATGCCTTTTTGGGGACAGGAGCCTGTGGGCAAGCTCACCGTCATTTGTTATAAGAAGGAGGCCGACGGTATCCTTGTCAAGGCGGCCAACAGGGAAGAGATCGTCCCTGAGCTTCTCCTTTATGAGATCAGTGACACACAGCTCGTCAGGATTTCTCAGATCGGCCTTTGAGGCAGAGATCACACCTGCAGGCTTATTGAGCATGAAGTATTCAAAGGCGGCGTATATCACAGTTTCTCCATCAAGCTTTACCACATCTTTTTCCGGATCAACTTTGAAAGAAGGATCCTTTACCAGAAGCCCGTTTAGGTTGACCCGCCCCTTTGAGATCATTTTTTTTACCTCCGACCGGGTGCCCTTTCCTGATTCAGCCAAAAATTTATCCAATCTCATCCTACTTTCCCCCTTGAGCTTTAAAGCTCTCATAAGTATATGTTATATAAAGATTAGCATAAAGAAAATTAAGATAAAAGATGATAAATGAGCTTGACGGGAAAAAAAGCTGTAATTATTATTTAATAAGTAAAAAAATAAAAGCTTTAAAGGAGGATACTATGACTGTAAAAATTGGTGTACTTGGATACGGAAACCTCGGGAGAGGAATAGAATCCGAGATCAGGAAGAATCCTGACATGGAGCTTTATGGTGTGTTCACGAGAAGAGACAAGGCTTCTGTGAAAGCCGCTGAGGGAACTCGTGTTTTTAACATCGAGGAGGCGGCGGATCACAAGGATGATATAGATGTTATGATACTTTGCGGAGGAAGCGCAACAGATCTCCCTAAGCAGACTCCTGAGTATGCGAGCATGTTTAATGTGGTGGACAGCTTTGACACTCATGCAAATATATCAGAGCATTTTGACTCAGTCTGCGCATCAGCCCTGAAGGCCGGAAAGACAGCCCTCATATCCTGCGGCTGGGATCCCGGAATGTTTTCTTTGGCAAGGCTTTACGGAAGCTGCATACTTCCCTCGGGAAAGGACTATACCTTCTGGGGAAAGGGCATAAGCCAGGGACACAGTGATGCCATAAGAAGGATAGAGGGAGTGCTTGATGCAAGGCAGTATACCATTCCGGTAAAGGAAGCCCTCGAGGCTGCAAAGAGCGGAGAAAAGCCCGAGCTTACCACAAGACAGAAGCACACAAGAGAGTGCTTTGTAGTGGCCAAGGACGGTGCTGACCTTGAGGCTATAGAGTCTCAGATAGTAAATATGCCAAACTATTTTGCCGACTACGACACTACGGTCCATTTTGTGACCATGGAAGAGCTGAAGAGAGATCACAGCGGAATGCCCCACGGAGGAACGGTGATAAGAAGCGGCGAGACCGGACCTGAAAATGAGTACAAGGATGTCATAGAGTATAAGCTTAAGCTGGATTCAAACCCTTATTTTACATCCTCAGTCCTCCTTGCCTTTGCCAGAGCTGTGGCAAGACTTAACAGAGAGGGTAAGACAGGCGCTCTCACAGTTTTTGACATTGCGCCCGCCTATCTCAGCCCTCTGTCAGGAGAAGAATTGAGAAAACATATGCTGTAATATATAACAAAACAAAAAGCCCGGTTCGCAGGTCAGGCTTGGCATTTCTGCCGGAAGCCTTTCTCCTGTGACCGGGCTTAACTTATTTCACTTTATGCTTACAGATCATAATGCCTGATCAAATCGGCAATTACTTTCCTGCGTAAGCAACTACCTCTATCTCTACCAGAGCGTCCTTGGGAAGAGCTGCTACCTGGAAAGCCGCTCTTGCAGGGTAGGGCTCATTGAAGAACTCAGCGTATACGCCGTTCATATCTCCGAAGCCTGCAAGATCCTTCATGAATACAGTAGTCTTTACAACTGCTGACATGTCAAGTCCTTCCTTTTCAAGTATAGCCTTGATGTTGGTGAGAGACTGCTTTGTCTGTCCCTTGATCTCGTCTGAAGCGAAAGCTCCTGTTGCAGGGTCAATGGGAAGCTGACCTGAAACATAGATAAAATCTCCTGCCTTTACAGCCTGTGAGTAAGGTCCGATAGCTGCAGGTGCTTTTTCTGTTGCGATTGCTTTAATGCTCATTTCTTTATACCTCTCCATTTAAAAATTTTTTATTTAACACATAAATAATAACATGTATAAAAATTACAGTCAACCGATGAACTCGGCCAGAGCATCGCAGATATACTGCATATCCTCGACGGTATTCCTCTGATCGCAGGAGAGGGATATTACGTGGTCATAGATGTATGCGGCATCATCATGCCCCCTTAAGTCCACCTCGGGACCTACAGGCCAGTAGGTGGTGGCATGTATGCCCCTCTCCTCCATAAAGGCTTTGAAGGAGTCCCTGTCATTTACATAGAGTGTAAAATGGCTGGGAACGGTCTTTTCATCAAGCTCATCGAATACTACCTTGAATTTATCGCTTTCAGGGCAGTGAGAGAGGAGATAGGCGTAATTTTCCCTGCGGCGCCTCTTAAGCTCGTCAAAATCAAAATGCTTTATAATGTTTATAGAAAGTTCATCGCTCTCTTGGCTGTCGAATATCTTTCTTAAGAGAAGCTCGCTGTCCCAGAGAAGAGTGGAGGCTGCCGCCTTTTTCTCCATGACCTCCTCTGTGAGAGGCTCTGATGCGAGTCTTGTAAGCTCTTTAAGTCCGTCTGTCCTCATCTTTATATGCTCGGCATGTATAGCTTCGGGGGAGACAAGAAACTTTCCCTTCATCTTTATGGCAAAGCCCCCCGCAGGCACTCCTATCCATTTCCTGAGGCTTCCCACAACATAGTCGCAGCCCGGATATATGCCGTCCTCGGAAAATATGGAGTGGGTGGTATCCTCTATAACAGTTATGCCTCTTCTTTTGCATTCATCCACAAAACTCCTGTCATAGCGGGAAAAACCATAGTAGCCGCAGATGGATATGATGCTTATCCGATCAAGCACAGCCGGATCAAAGATAGGGGTCATATCCTTTTTGAAATCATAAAAAATGAGACTGTAGCCCTCTTTTACGAAGGGGGCAATAACTGTCTCACAGGTATAAATGGGGACATAAGCGACCTTTTTCTTATCGTTTATGCCGTTATCTTTAAGAGCAAGGCAATTGGCACATCGGCCGGACATAAGGTATTTGAGTTCTCCCTCCTTGGGGCAAAGGCCCTCCAAGAAATGATTTTCCTCGGGAAGCGGACTTTCTATAGTGAAATATCCTCCTATCTGCTTCATTGAAAAACCTCCTTAAATAACACAAAAGTTTTTTTAAATAAATTAATGTAGAAATTAATATAAAAGTATCAATTCAGGAAGAAAAAATCAATAAAAAAATATTAAAAATTGACAATTTATTCCAAGAATGCTACTATAAGGCGTATAAAGAAGACTTGAGTACAGACTTGTTTTTTGCTTAATCCGGTATGACAGCTGACTGCTTCAGCTGTGGGAGGTTGAACTGTTATTATGATGACCTACGTTAAACTTACAAGCATTATAGCCGCATCAGTCACCTCTTTTTCGCATATCAATTTTTCTAATCAGAATGTGATTTAGAATTTAAAAGGGCATATTCAGACGGGATCTCTTAAAATTCCGGATGAGGTGCGCTATTTTTTTGTCTTTTTATCATGCCGGGTCTTTTATAAACGGATTATGACGATCCAATATGTTTTATATTCGGCTTTCTTAAAAGGAGAGACCGCCGATATATAAATAATTCCATGTAGGGAGGGAAGAAAATGTATAAGTATATCATTAAAAGACTTTTGATGATGATCCCCGTTCTTCTGGGTGTTACCTTCATAGTCTTTTTCATCCTGAACATGTCACCGGGAGATCCGGCTGCTATGATTCTGGGTGACAGAGCTTCCGCGGAAGCTTTGGCCATGAAGAGGGAAGAGCTTGGCCTCAACGATCCTCTGCTTGTCCGCTACTTCAATTATGTGGTGGATATGCTTCACGGAGATCTGGGAACCTCTTATAAGAACAGCTTAAGCGTGTGGGAACAGGTTACTGAGCGTTTCCCCAACACAGCGATACTGGCTCTCTGCGGTATCTGTGTGGCTCTTATAATAGGAATCCCCACAGGTATCATTTCCGCAAAGAAACAGTATTCTCTTATGGACAACTGCACAATGGTGGTTGCACTCATCGGAGTTTCAATGCCCGCCTTCTGGCTTGGACTGCTTCTGGTTATCGTGTTCTCACTTAACCTCGGGTGGCTTCCCTCACAGGGAATGGGAGACGGAGGTATGGAACTGGTAAAGAGCTTGATCCTGCCGTCCATAACTCTGGGAACCATGTCGGCTGCAACGATAACAAGAATGACCCGTTCCTCCATGCTCGAGGTAATACGTCAGGATTACATCAGCACAGCGAGAGCAAAGGGAGTATCTGAGAAGACTGTAACGATAAAGCACATGCTGAGGAATGCCCTTATCCCCATCGTTACAGCTGTGGGACTTCAGTTCGGCTCACTTCTCGGAGGAGCTATGCTTACAGAGACTGTATTCTCTTGGCCCGGACTCGGAAGACTTATGGTAGATTCCATAAAGTCTAAGGACATACCTCTTGTTTTGGGCTCGGTAGTATTTATGGCGGTAATGTTCTCAGTAGTCAACCTGATCGTTGACATAGTTTACGCTTATATCGATCCGAGAATAAAGTCACAGTATAAGAAAAAGTAAGGAGAGACGGACAGGTGAAAAAAGATAATACAGCACAGGTCTCAGGCGTAAAGCAGCGCTCGCTGTGGCAGGACGCCTGGAGAAGGTTCAAAAAGAATAAATTGGCCATGGTCGGCTTGGTCTTCCTTGCTATTTTGGTCTTAATAGCTGTGGGAACCATCGTTGTCGATCTTGTGACAAACAATTATATATATGAGAACTATGTAATAAAGCAGAACCTCAGGGGAAGGCTTGATCCCCCGAGCCTTGAGCATCCCTTCGGACTTGATGAGTTCGGAAGAGATATGCTCCTTCGTATGCTTTGGGCAGTGCGCTCCTCTCTGTTTATGGGAGTTATAGCTATCATTATCTCAGGAATCCTGGGAGGGCTTCTGGGAGCGGCAGCAGGATATTACGGAAAGACTACGGACAACGTAATAATGAGGTTTATGGATATCCTTTTGGCTATCCCCTCAATGCTTCTCGCTATAGCTATAGTTGCAGCCTTCGGAACAAGCCTTGTAAACGTGCTTTTGGCTATAGGAATATCTTATATCCCTACCTTCGCCAGAACAGTCAGGGCATCTATAATGACAGTTAAGGATCAGGAGTTCGTTGAGGCGGCCAGAGCGGTAGGAGCCAACGACCCCACCTTGATCTTTAAATATATATTACCCAACGCCATGGCGCCCATCATAGTACAGACAACTCTGGGCGTTGCGGGAGCTATACTTTCAATAGCGGGACTTTCCTTCATCGGAATGGGTGTTCAGCCTCCTACTCCCGAGTGGGGATCCATGCTCTCAAGTGCAAGGACCTACATTCGTGACTCATGGCACATCACAGTCATTCCCGGTATGGGCATAATGCTCACCATCCTCGCCTTAAACGTTGTGGGCGACGGTCTGAGAGACGCTCTTGATCCCAGACTTAAGAACTAACGCAAGCTCGAACTTTTAGGAAAGGAAGAATAGAAAATGGCGGATAATAATAAATTATTGGAAGTTAAGGACCTGGTCATCCGTTACGAGACTGATGACGGCGTTGTTGAAGCCCTTAACGGAGTCAGCATAGATATATATACCGGAAAGACCTTGGGCCTTGTGGGCGAGACCGGAGCAGGAAAGACAACGCTGGCAAAGGGAATCCTAAGGCTCATCCCCAGCCCTCCCGGAAAAGTGGTAAGCGGAGAGGTCATATACGACGGAAAGGATCTCCTTAAGATCTCCGAGGATGAGATGAGAAAGATAAGGGGTCAGCATATATCCATGATCTTTCAGGACCCCATGACATCTCTTAACCCTGTAATGACGGTGAGAGAGCAGATAATGGAGGTAATCCTTCAGCACAACCATATTTCAAAGAAAGAGGCCGAGAAGAAGGCCGACGATATGCTGGAGCTGGTAGGTATCCCTGCAGAGAGAGGACATGAGTACCCTCACCAGTTCTCAGGAGGTATGAAGCAAAGAGTTATAATCGCTATTGCCCTTGCCTGTCAGCCCAAGCTCCTTATAGCGGACGAGCCCACCACAGCTCTTGATGTTACCATTCAGGCTCAGGTGCTTGACCTTATACAGAAGCTTAAGACAAAAGACAACACCTCAATGCTTCTCATAACCCATGACCTGGGTGTCGTTGCACAGACCTGCGATTACGTTGGTATAGTCTACGCCGGCGAGATAGTGGAGTACGGAACTTTGAGAGAGGTCTACAAGGACATGCGTCACCCCTACACCAAGGGACTTATGGCCTCCATCCCCAATCTTGTGGAGAACGTAAGAAGGCTGCAGACCATAGAAGGCCTTATGCCGGATCCCACAAATCTTCCCAAGGGATGTAAATTCAGTGACAGATGTAAGTACGCTACGGACAAGTGCCGCGAGAAGGTGCCTGATATGGTAAATGTCGGCGGAGAACATGTGGTCCGCTGCATACTTGCACAGGAAGAGAAGTAAAGGAGTGTTGATATGAAGGAAAATAAAAAAGAACTCTTGAGAGTAGAGGGCCTGAAGAAATACTTTAACACTCCCGGCGGCTTGCTCCACGCAGTAGACAATGTCAATTTCTCCATAAACGAGGGCGAGACCTTAGGAGTCGTTGGAGAGTCAGGTTGCGGAAAGTCTACAATGGGAAGAGCTATTTTGAGACTTCACGAGCCCACTGCGGGAAAGGTCTTCTTTGAGGGCAACAATATACTCGAATATGATAAAAATAAAATGAAACAGCTGAGGAGAGATATGCAGATCGTCTTTCAGGATCCTTTTGCATCTCTCAACCCTCGTCTCACAGTCAGCGAGGCCATTGCGGCTCCCATGCTGATACAGAAGATGTACACCAAAAAGGACAAGGATGCGCTTCAGAAGAGAGTCTCGGAGCTCATGGAAATGGTAGGACTTGCTGAGAGACTTAAAAACTCCTATCCCCACGAGCTGGACGGCGGAAGAAGACAGCGTATAGGAATAGCCAGAGCCCTTTCACTTAACCCCAAGTTTATCGTCTGCGATGAGCCGGTATCAGCTCTCGACGTTTCGATACAGGCACAGATACTTAACCTCATGCAGGATCTGCAGGACGATCTGGGACTTACCTACATGTTCATAACCCACAACCTGTCCGTTGTTAAGCATTTCTCGGACAACATCGTGGTTATGTATCTCGGACAGATGGTGGAGATGGCTCCCACAGAGACTCTGTTTAAGAACCCGGCCCACCCTTATACCCAGGCCCTTCTTTCGGCCATACCCATTCCTGACCCGGATTATCCCATGAACAGGATACTCATGAAGGGTGAGATCACCTCTCCCATAGATCCGGAGCCCGGATGCAGATTCTACAAGAGATGTCCTTATGCGAAGGATTGCTGTAAGAATCCTGATATCGGTCTCAAGGAGATCGAGCCCGGCCACTTCGTTTCCTGCGAGAGGATAGGAGATCCGGAACTTAAAGAAAATGCAAATGCATAATTTTATATAAAGAGGAGGCAGTATGAGAAAAAATATTAAAAGACTTATTGCATTAGCCCTCGCTACTACAATGGCTTTGAGCCTTGTAGGCTGCGGCGGCGGTGGAGAGACATCCACAACTACCGGCGGAAGTGAGTCCGCAGAGGCATCAACAGGAGAGGGAGGATACAAGGATACCCTCATCTGGGCACAGGGAGCCGACGTTACATCAATGGATCCCCATCAGGGTAAGGAGACTCCTGCAGTAGAGGTAACAGATCAGATATTTGATACCCTTACTGTTGTTAACCCCGCTACCAACGAGCTGGAGCCCCAGATCGCAGAGTCATGGGAGCAGACTGACGATCTCACATATGTGTTCAAGATCCGTCAGGGCATCAAGTTCCACGACGGCTCAGATCTTACAGCAGAGGACGTTAAGTTCTCACTTGACAGAGCTATCAACTCAGCATCAGTATCTTACATCGTTGACTTCATCGACAACGTAGAGGTAAATGATGACTACACAGTTACAGTTACCACAAAGTTCCCCTATGCTCCTGCATTAAGGAACCTTTCAGTTCCCTTCGCAGCTATAGTTCCCAAGGCTATAGTTGAGGCTGACGAGGAGGGATTCAAGACAAACCCCGTCGGATGCGGACCCTATAAGTTCGTTGAGTGGAAGCAGGGTGACTCTGTAACACTTGAGGCATTCGATGATTACTTCGGCGGAAAGCCCGCTACAAAGAACCTTATCATGAAGGTTATACCCGAGGCTGCCCAGAGAACTATCGCTCTTGAGACAGGTGAGGTTGATCTCGCTTACACCTTGGCAAGCAACGATGTTGACAAGATCAGAGAGAACCCGGATCTTCAGCTCTTTGAGGGACCTTCAATGGCCTGCGAGTACATCTCAATGAACATGAACAAGGCTCCTTTTGACGACGTGAGAGTAAGAGAGGCTATAAACCTTGCTATAGACCGTCAGCTCATCGTTGACACTATCCTTAACGGAGCAGGTACAGTTGCAGATTCCATCATAGCTCCCGACGTATTCGGATACTCAAGCCCCGGAGCTTATGAGTACAATCCCGAGAGAGCTAAGGAGCTTCTTGCAGAGGCAGGATATCCCGACGGATTCTCAACAAGCCTTTGGACAAGTGACAGCCAGACCCGTATAGAGGTTTGCCAGGCTATCACAGCTATGCTTATGGAAGTAGGAATAGAGTGTAACGTAGAGGTTATGGAGTTCGGTAGATTCATCGAGCAGACCTCAAACGGAGATCACGACATGGCTATCTTCGGATGGACCACATCATCAAAGGATGCTGACTACACCTTCTACTCACTTGAGCATTCAAGCCAGCAGGGTGCACCCGGAAACCGTACATTCATCAACGATCCCGAGGTTGACGCTCTCATAGAGGAGGCAAGACAGACAACAGACGAGCAGGTAAGACTTGACACCTACAAGGAGCTTCAGGTTCTCCTTAAGGAGATCAACAACAACGCGCCTATCTATTACAGCGACGTTGTTGTAGGAGCAAACGCAAAGGTTGAGGGCTTCGTTCCCGATCCCATCGAGTACCATAAGCTTGATCAGGTAAAGGTTGCCAACTAATTTAATATTTAAAACGAAGTGAGGATGCCCTGAGGGCATCTTCACTTTAACGATTAGATAAAATTCAAAGAGAGGAGAAAATTATGAGATTAGCAAATATCACATGGCCTAAGGCTCAGAAATACTTTAAGGAGAATGACATGGTGCTTTTGGGAATAGGAAGCATCGAGTGCCACGGCAGACATATGCCTCTCGGAACAGACACACTCATTCCCAATAAACTTCTCGAGCTCATTGAGAAGAAGAGTGATGTGCTTATTGCGCCTACACTTCCCTACGGAGCCTGCGAGTCATTAAAGCCTTATCCCGGAACCATAGATCTGGGCTCAGAGCTTCTCTATCAGCTTCTCTACAGAGTTGTTGAGAATCTCTATGACCACGGTGCAAGGAAGATAATGATCCTTAACGGCCACGGCGGAAACATAAAGACTATAGAGAGAGTCGGAATGGAGTTTGAGAAGAAGGGTGCCATCGTTGTTATGCTCAACTGGTGGCTTATGACCTGGGATATGAACCCTGAGTGGAAGGGCGGTCACGGCGGAGCCGAGGAGACTGCAGGCATAATGGGAGTTGACCCCAGCCTTATAGACTACGATGAGCTTACAGACGAGCCCCTAAAGTTCAAGGACCTCACAGACGAGATCAAGACCACCCATTTCAGAGACGTAAGATACAAGGGCGTAACAGTAGAGGTCATAAGGACCACCCCCAACGTGACAGACAACGGATGGATAGGACCCGACCATCCCAAGAAGGCCACAGTCGAGTGGGGCAATGAGATGCTCACCACCTGCGCCGACTATATAGTTGATTTCATGGAAGAGTTCAAGAAAGTGGATCTTAAGAAGGTCCTTCACAACAATCAGTTCGGATATTAATCAGCGGTCCGGCCGTAAGATGACAATCAAATACAACGGAAAAGGCGGTATCAGATTATTATGGATAAAAATAAAAATCTGCAGATCATAGCGGATATATCAAATGCAAACGGAGCTCCCGGATTTGAGGATGAGGTTGTAAAGCAGATCAAAAAACATGCCGAAGGCCTGGGAGAGTTGAAGGAAGACAGCCTGAGAAATGTATATATAAAGAGAAATGAGAACAAGGGAAACCGTCCCATGGTGCAGCTTGATGCCCACAGCGACGAGGTTGCCTTCATGGTTCAGGCTATACGTCCCGACGGAAACCTGAGGATAATCCCCCTGGGAGGATGGGTTACTTCAAACATTCCCGCTCACAAGGTTTGGGTAAGAAACGGAAAGGGGGAGTACATCCCCGGAATCACAGCCAGCAAGCCCCCTCACTATATGACAGAGGAGGAGGCAAAAAAGCCTCTGGACTTTTCAGCCATAACTGTCGATGTGGGAGCTGTATCAAAGGAAGATGCGGTAAAGAACTTTGATATAAGGATAGGAGAGCCGGTAGTTCCCGACGTGACCTTCACCTATGACGAAAAGCACGATCTGATGGTGGGAAAGAGCTTTGACTGCCGTCTGGGCTGTGCATCCATCATCAGCACACTGAAGGAGCTTCAGGGAGAGGAACTCTCCGTGGACATAATCGGAGCCTGCTGTTCACAGGAGGAAGTCGGGACCAGAGGATCTCAGATCACCTGCCGCACAGTAAAGCCTGATATAGCCATAGTATTTGAGGGTTGCCCTGCAGATGACACCTGCGTTGAGGACTATATGGTCCAGACAGCTATCAAGAAGGGCCCTATGCTGAGACACATAGATGCGAGGATGATAACAAATCCCCGCTACCAGAGATATGCTCTTGACCTTGCTGAGGAGCTGGGAATACCGGTTCAGGCGGGAGTAAGGGCAGGCGGAAGCACAAACGGAGCGAACATCCACCTTTCAGGAGAGGGAGTTCCCACTATCGTTATAGGTGTTCCTGTGCGCTACGCTCACACTCACTACGGCATTTCATCCTACGCTGATTTCGAGAATGGAGTAAAGCTTGCCGTAGAGATAATAAAGAGGCTCAACAAGGAGCTTATAGAGAGCTTTTAATTAAGCCCCTTCATACCTTGTGCGGTCTTAAAGAAGATTTCATGCCCCTTAAGGACATCCTGATATGCCCTTAAGGGGCATATTTTTTGTTTGACTTTCATTTGTATACAGACTAAAATGGAAAAAATCAGAGTAATAAGATATTTTGACATATAATCAGACTCAAAGCATGAAAGGATGGGACATATGGAAAGAAAGATTCGTGTCGGAGTTATAGGTGCTGCAGGCAAAATGGGAAGAGAGATAATGAAGGCTGTAATGAAGGACGATGCCCTTGAGCTTTCCTGTGCTTTCGACATAGCTATGTTGGGATCAGACTGCGGTGAGCTCTGTGATATGGGAAGTTCCGGCGTCAAAATAGAGGGAGACCTTCCTGCAATGCTTGAGGAAAAGAAACCTGATGTCATGGTGGATTTCACTGTGGCGAAGGCTGTGGAGGCCAATGCCCCTGTAGTTCTCTCACACGGAGTGAACCTTGTGATAGGAACCAGCGGGCTTTCTGCCGAAGAGCTTAACAGCTTTGACAAGCTGGCAAGGGACAATGACTGCGGCGTATTTGTCGCCTCCAATTTTGCCATAGGTGCGGTTTTGATGATGAAATTTGCCGCAGAGGCCATAAAGTACATGCCTTATGCCGAGGTGATAGAGATGCATCATGATCACAAGAAGGATGCCCCCTCGGGAACAGCTGCGGAGACCTTGAGAAAGATGGCTGAAAACAGAGAGATCTTTCGACAGGGAGCTCCGGACGAGTTTGAGAAGATCACTGGGAGCCGAGGCGGAGAGTACGAGGGCATGAGAGTCCACAGTGTACGTCTTCCGGGGTATGTCGCCCATCAGGAGGTAATGTTCGGCGGCTTGGGGCAGATACTTACCATAAGGCATGACTCCATAACCAGAGAGAGCTTTATTCCGGGCATACTTCTCGCCCTGAAGAAGGTGGGAGACATAAAGGGGCTTTTATCAGGCCTTGAAAACATAATATAGATAATACAGACTGAAGGAGATAAGAGAACTTGTCTTTAATAATACAGAAATTCGGGGGCACCTCTGTGGCCACTCCCGAGGCGAGAAAGAGCGTGAGACATAAGATAGAGGAGGCGGTGGAGCGAGGGGACACTGTTGTAGTCACAGTCTCCGCCATGGGAAGAAACGGGGCACCCTATGCCACGGACACACTTTTAGGACTTGCGGACAATGACAAGGATCCGATAATGAAGTCAAATATGGACCTCCTTATGAGCTGCGGCGAGATAATTTCCGCCGTAACACTGGCGGAGGAGCTGAAAAAAGACGGGTATGAGACCACAGTCCTCACAGGGGGACAGGCCGGCATAATAACAAATGACGATTTTGGGGATGCCCGGATAATTGATTTCAGACCAGAAAATATGAAAAAGTATATTAAAGAGGGTAAGCTGGTCATAGTGACAGGCTTTCAGGGAATGACAGAGGACGGAAGGGTCACAACACTGGGAAGAGGTGGCAGTGACACCTCCGCAAGTGCTCTGGGAGTCGCTCTGGACGCGGACATGGTAGAGATATATACGGACGTGGAGGGGATAATGACTGCAGACCCCGGAGTGGTGCCTGATGCCCGGATACTTGATTTTGTGACCTACGACGAAGTATGTAATCTTGCCACCCAGGGGGCAAAGGTCATACATCCGAGGGCGGTGGAGCTGGCAAAGACGAAAAACATCCCCCTGAGAGTTGCTTCAACCTTCAGCGATGCAAGGGGAACTATAATAAAAGAGAGGGATGACAGCATGAGAGAGAGACTTATAACGGGCATAACAGCACTTTCAGGAATAGTTCAGCTGTACATAAAAAATGAGGTCGGAGACCAGAAAAGGTTTTCCGAGCTTCTTGTGGACATTGCCGATGAGGGCATAAGCCTTGATTTCATAAATATCTGTCCCAGGGAGGCTGTGTTTACAGTCAAGGAGGAGGACAGCGACAGGGCACAGGAGATCATCAGAGAGAGCGGATTTCCATACAGTGTAGTCGGAGACTGCTGCAAGGTCTCGGAGGTGGGCGCAAATATTCAGGGAGTGCCGGGAGTCATGGCCAAGATAATGACCGCCCTGACAAAGGAGGGCATAGAAGTGCTGCAGACCTCGGATTCCTATACGACAATATGGTGCCTTATACGCAATAAGGATAAGGATAAGGCGGTTCGCACTCTTCACGCCCTTTTTAAGGAAGAGGAAAACAAAACAGAAGGATAAAGGCAAAAGCCGGGAGGAAGCGAAAATGAAATTCGGTAGAGTAATGACGGCAATGATAACCCCCTTTGACAAGGAGGGAGAAGTCAGCTATGAGAGGATGGCGGAGCTTTCAAAATACCTTATAGAAAACGGCAGTGATTCTCTTTTGGTCACAGGAACCACCGGAGAGTCTCCTACACTGACTACGGATGAGAAGCTCAAACTTTTTGAAACTGTAAAAAGGATAGCTGTGGAGGAAGGCGAAAAATTGGGGAAAAAGATCCCTGTCATCGCAGGCACAGGCTCCAATAACACTCGGGCAAGCATAGAGTTTACTAAGCAGGCTGAGAAGCTTGGAATGGATGGTGCCCTTGTGGTCGTACCCTATTACAACAAGCCTTCTCAGGAGGGTATGTACAGGCATTTTGCAAGCATAGCCGAGGCCTCACAGCTTCCTGTTATCATGTACAACATACCCGGAAGAACAGGGATAAATATGCTTCCCGAGACCATAGCGAGACTCTCCGAGCATGAGAACATCGTCGCTGTGAAGGAGGCGGCAGGTAGCCTTGAGCAGGTGAGCCAAATAATGCAGATAAAAGCTGAAGATTTCGAGATATACAGCGGAGATGATTCTCTGACTCTTCCCATGCTCTCGGTGGGAGCAGAGGGAGTTATAAGCGTTGCCTCCCACATTATGGGAAGTGAGATAAACAGGATGTGCAGAGAATTTTTTGAGGGAAATGTGGCTGAGGCCGAGGCACTTCACAGAAAACTCTACGGTCTCTTTAAGGTTCTCTTTGTAACCTCAAATCCCGTTCCTGTAAAATATGCTCTCGGAAAGGTCTGGAAGGATGTGGGCAGCGTAAGACTTCCCCTCTGTGAGATGGGAGACGGAGATAAGGCAAAGGTGGATGCGGTCCTCGGTGAACTGGGACTTATCTGATGGCATAGAGAAAAAGGAAGCTTACAAATGTGATCCTGAATCGGATAAATGTGAAATGATACTTGACAATCGGGATTCATGTGCTAAAATTTTATGGAAACGGCTCGATGTATTTTGTCACAAGGAGCCGAAACTTAATATCAAAGGCTGTGAAGATGCACAGTAGTCCCCGTGTATACTCAGGAGAGAGACAGGTCATCGGCTGAGAGCCTGTTGTGTCAAGGCACAGGGATGAAATTCACATCGGAGCTGCAGTGCTGAAATCCTGAGGATAGGGAGTGTAGGTGCTGACGTCAATGCGCGTAAAGCATAATGAAGTGCTGACACTTCCTCCGGATCGATCTGATATCGACAGGAGGGATGAAATGTGTCGGAATTAGGGTGGTACCGCGGATCCCCGTCCCTTTTGGGACGGGGTTTTTTGTGCTTTAAACCTTAGTCTTTTCAAAAATCAGTTTTGTGAAAGAGGAGAGAAAAGTTATGAACGAACAGCTTTCAAAGATCACCGAGGAAGCCCTCGCAAGGATCGAAGCCTGCAAGGATCTTGACATGCTTAACGACGTGCGAGTTGAGTACCTTGGGAAAAAGGGCCATATCACAGCCGTGATGAAGGAGATGAAAAATGTACCTGTCGAGGAGAGGCCTGCCTTCGGACAGATGGTAAATGACGCCAGAAACAGAGTTGAGGAGGCGCTTGAGGCCGAGAAGTCTAAGCTTCAGAAGGCAATGAGAGAGGAAAAGCTCAGCTCTGAGGTAATAGATGTGACCCTTCCTGCAAAGAAGGTCAAGGTGGGTCACGGACATCCCTGCCAGATAGCTCTGGATGAGGTTGAGAGGATATTTGTCGGCATGGGATATGAGGTCGTTGAGGGCCCTGAGGTGGAATGGCAGGACTACAACTTTACAAAGCTCAACATTCCCGAGGGACATCCGGCAAGAGACGAGCAGGACACCTTCTACATAAATGATCAGATACTGCTTCGCTCCCAGACCTCACCGGTGCAGGCCAGAGTAATGGAGCAGGGAAAGCTTCCCATAAGGATGATAGCTCCGGGAAGAGTCTTCCGCTCAGACAGCATCGACGCCACACACAGCCCTTCCTTCCACCAGATAGAGGGACTGGTTGTTGACAAGCACATTACCATGACAGACTTAAAGGGAACATTGGACGAGTTTGCGAAGGAGCTCTTCGGACCTGAGACGAAGACCAGATTCAGGCCTCATCACTTCCCCTTCACAGAGCCCTCCGCCGAGGTGGATGTAAGCTGCTTTAAGTGCGGAGGAAAGGGCTGCCGCTTCTGTAAGGGAGAGGGATGGATAGAGATATTAGGCTGCGGAATGGTACATCCCCATGTGTTGGAAATGTGCGGAATAGACCCCGACAAGTACACAGGCTTTGCCTTCGGAGTGGGACTTGAGCGTATAGCTCTCCTCAAGTACGAGATAGATGACATGAGACTTCTCTATGAGAATGATCAGAGATTTTTGAATCAGTTTTAAAGGTTGGAGGGATTAAAAGTGAATACACCGCTTTCATGGATAAAAGATTATGTGCCTGAGCTTGACTGCACAGCACAGGAATACAGCGACAGGATGACACTCACAGGAACAAAGGTGGAGGACTACGAGGTCCTCTCCAAGAACCTTGAGAAGCTTGTAGTGGGAAGAGTTGAAAAGGTTGAAAAGCATCCTGACGCCGACAAGCTTGTGGTTTGTCAGGTAAATGTTGGAGATGAGACCGTACAGATAGTTACGGGAGCACCCAATATACCTGTAGGTTCATCGGGACAGCTGGTGCCGGTGGTCCTTGACGGAGGAAAGGTAAAGGGAGGACACGACGGAGGCCCCCTTCCCGAGGACGGAATAAGGATAACAGCGGGAAAGCTCAGAGGAGTCCCCTCAAACGGAATGATGTGCTCCATAGAGGAGCTGGGCTCGGACCACAATTCCTATCCCTTGGCTCCCGAGTCCGGAATATATATTTTTGATGAGAACCTTATAAAGGAGCTCTCATTAAAGCCCGGGGACAATGCTGTAGAGGCCTTGGGAATGGACGACACAGTTGTGGAGTACGAGATAACCTCAAACCGTGTGGACTGCTATGCTGTAATAGGTATAGCGAGAGAGGCTGCGGCAACCTTCGGTAAGAGCTTTAAGATGCCTGAGGTCAAGGCTACAGGAAATTCCGAGGACATAAATGATTATCTTAAGGTGACAGTAAACAATACAAAGCTCTGCCCCCGCTACTGCGCAAGGATGGTGAAGAATATAAAGTTTGCCCCCTCCCCTGAGTGGATGCAGAAACGCCTCAGAAACAGCGGAATAAGACCCATAAACAATCTGGTGGATATTACCAACTTTGTTATGGAGGAGTACGGGCAGCCCATGCACGCCTATGATTATGACCTTATCAGAGGACACGAGATCATAGTCGAGACAGCCCATAACGGAGATGAGTTCGTCACTCTGGACGGACAGACAAGGAAGCTTGACGATACTGTCCTCATGATAAATGACAAAGAGGGCGGTATAGGAATAGCAGGAATCATGGGAGGTGAAAACTCAAAGATCACCGACCATGTACATACAGTAGTATTTGAGGCGGCAAACTTTGACGGAGTAAACATTCGTCTCTCCTCAAAGAAAATAGGAATGAGAACTGACGCCTCCTCCATATTTGAGAAGGGACTTGACCCCAACAACGCAGAGGCTGCTATAAACAGGGCTTGTCAGCTGGTGGAGGAGCTGGGCTGCGGAGAGGTCGTGGGAGGCATGATAGATGTCTATCCCGTAAAAGACGAGGAGATCAGGGTAAAATTTGAGCCTGAAAAGATAAACGGACTTCTCGGAACAGATATAGACGAGAAGGAGATGAGGGCAATATTTGAAAAGATAGGCCTTGGCTTTGACGAGAGCACAAATGAGGTAGTCGTTCCCACCTTCAGAAGAGATCTCCACTGCACAGCAGACCTTGCCGAGGAGGTGCTCCGCTTCCATGGCTATGACAAGATAGCGGGAACTCTGCCTGTGGGTGAGGCCACAACAGGAAAGCTCTCCTATAAGCTTCGCATAGATCAGATAGCAAGGAACATTGCGGAGTTCTCAGGATTCTCCCATGCTATGACCTACGCTTTCGAGTCTCCCAAGGCGTTTGAAAAGCTCCTTGTCCCCGCTGACAGCGAGCTCAGAAAGGCGGTAGTCATATCAAATCCTTTGGGTGAGGACTTCTCCATAATGAGAACTCAGCCGGTAAATGCGATGATGACAGCCCTCTCCCTCAACTACAACAGGAGAAACGGTGATGTAAGGCTGTATGATATGGCCAATATCTATATTCCCAAGGCACTGCCTCTCACAGAGCTTCCGGATGAGAGAGAACAGCTGACTCTTGGAGCCTACGGTGAAGATGTGGACTTCTTTGTCATGAAGGGCGTTGTTGAGGAGCTCCTGGAGCATGTGGGAATGAAGGCCAAGGTACACTATGATCCCGCCTGCGAAAAGCCTTGGCTCCATCCGGGAAGAAAGGCTGATATAAGATACAACGGTGAGACTATAGGCTATCTCGGTGAGGTACATCCTGAGGTTTGTCTCAATTACGACTTCAAGGAGGGAGTGAGGGTATATCTTGCAGTCCTTGATATGCCGGCACTTATACCTTATACCGGCTTTGACAGAAAATATGAGGGAATTGCCAAGTATCCCGCAGTGGGAAGAGACATATCTATGCTGGTTCCCAAGAACATACTTGTGGGAGATATAGAGGATATGATAGCTCAGAGAGGCGGCAAAAACCTTGAGAGCTACAAGCTCTTTGATATTTACGAGGGAACTCAGGTAAAGGAGGGCTATAAGTCGGTAGCCTACAGCCTCAGCTTCAGAGCTTCAGACAGAACACTTACAGACGAGGACGTAAATGCCTCCATGAGGAAGATACTTAACGGACTCAACGGAATGGGAATAGAGCTGAGAGCATAAAGCTTCTCAAAGCCGATAACTATGACAGGCTTATCTCATATATACCGGATAAAGGATGTGGGATAAGCCTGCTTTATATTATTATTTATGTACATAAGATAAATACTTGCGGTCAGTATACAGCTTATGATATACTAAGCTTCGAATGGGGCATTAGCGCAGTTGGGAGCGCGCCACACCGGCAGTGTGGAGGTCACGGGTTCAAGTCCCGTATGCTCCATTTTTTTGTATAGTTTTTCGGATAAGATCAGGTGAGCATATGGGTAAGATAAAGGTTTGGACCAGACAGCACAAAAATGTTGCCGAGGTGCTTCAGGAGACAGGAAGATACATAACCAGGGAAGAGTATATAAGAAAGGAAAATCAGGAGCACAGCAATATAATACTCCTTGCCTACAAGTGGCTTGCCTCAAACGGGCCCAACGTTAAAAACAGACCTGAGGATGTGAGCTATCCTGTGTGGGTGGCTTTTGAGTCGGACTCACTGATGCTTCCCGGAGAAAATGACGTTATAATCGAACTTGAGGTTGATGAGGCGGACATAACCCCGGTAAACGTGACAAAGTGGGGAATGATATTAAACTACGCTTATATACCTCTAAATGAGGAGGATGCAAAGCGCCACAGAGAGCTTATGGACATGTACGGCGTAAATGACCCACAGGCGGTAATGTCGCAGTTTTATCCGGAGCTTAAGAGGGAGATAAAAGACAGCTGGATGAGGCTTTACGATGACAGTGTTGTGGTGGGAAACGATCTGAAATACGGAACCATATGGGAGCTTAGAAGAGAATGGGTGACAGATATCAAACGTCAGACGGAAAAATAAGACTTTTTACCAGACAGCAGAAGATCGTGACAGATACAATATACAGAGACGGCTTTTGTGTGTCAAAGGAGGAGTATGTGAGATCAAAGTACGGAGAGAGCGCTCCCGTATTTTTGACAGGCTACCTCTGGTATGTTACAGAGGCTCAAAAAATCGTAGCAAGGCCTGAGGGGGCGGAGTTCCCCTACTGGTCCTTTGCAGAGCCCATGGATGCGGAGAGCTCAGGAGGAGGGGAGCTCCTTAAGCTTGAGGTCCCTCTGTCAGAGGCTGTTTTTTTTGACACTAAAGATTGGACAAAAATACTAAATCTCTCATATATAGGGAAGGACAGCGCCGATGAGGCCGCTTTTATGGAGGAGCTTAGAGACTACGGTCTTACCACATCAAAGGTGATGCTGGGCTCATTTTATCCTGAACTTAAAAAACGCATTACCGACAGCTGGCAGCGCCTTTTCAGACACCATGAGTCCATAAAGTCCGGAGATTACACCGGAGTATATACTGTTGAGGCCGGATTGTGGACCATAAAGAAGGAGTGGATAGTCGGCTAAGGGAAGCAAATGACAGTCATGGGTGACAAAAAATATCCTGTAAAGAGAACCGGCGGAAAGAGGACACAGAGAAAAGCTGCGGGAAGGGGCGGTGATAAATGGCTTTTGAGAGCCATATCCGCAATCTTGTATCTTATCTGCGGAATTTTGTTGGTGATCTTCGGGGCAATGCTTATATTCAGAGCCTATCAGCATGGTCAGAATGAGGCTGAAGGGAAAGCAATCATTGAAGAAGGTACGGCAGGAATTATTGTTAAATCCGCAGAAGCCTCTCTTAAGGATATCATGGACTCCTTGAAAGTGCATGATAATATGGATAGGACTTCTCAAAAAGCTCAGAAGAAGCTGCCCTCTGAAGGGGAGTTCGAGGGAAAAAGCTCTTCCATGGCTTCGGGGGACAGCCGGGCTTTAACGGCCTTAGGGGCTAAGAAAAAATATGAGGACAGCTTAAGAGGAGAGCCTGTGCTCAAAGATTCCGCTATTCTTATAGGAGGCAATGTTTATCTCAGCACTTATGTTCAGGATGCATATGACAGGGAGGGTGGAATAGAAGGAGTACTTTCCCCTGCCGTCAGGAGCCTTTCAGACAACTCGGACTTTTTTATGGCAGGACAGCTCTTCCCCTTCAGTGACAGGGGAGAGCCTGCAGAGGATAAGGAGTATGTCTACAGAGTCTCGGCAGAGAGGACAGACATACTGAGGGAAGCCGGCATAGACTGCGTCTCCCTTGCAAATAGCCACGCCTTGGATTACGGCTATGAGGCATTCTCAGACAATATTTCAGCCCTTCAGCAGGCAGGTATCGCCTACACCGGAGCGGGAGAGGATATGGACGAGGCTTCTCAGGCTGTGATAAGAGATATAAACGGAATGAGAGTGGCCTTCTTGGGAGTCTCAAGAAGGGTCCCTGATGCCCTGTGGGGTGCCGGAAAAAGCAGACCCGGAGTTTTTTTGGCCTATGATGCCAATAAAGAAGAACTTTTCTCGAAGGTTGAGGAGCTGAACAGAAGCTGTGATCTTGTGACAGTCTATATTTATTGGGGAGGGGACGAAGGCGTTATTCCTGATTATATGAGAGTACTGGCCAGGGAGACTGCAGATCACGGAGCTGACCTTATAGTATGTGCAGGGCCCGGAGGGCCGGAAACCGGAGAGGTGGAGAACTACAATAATACCCCCATAGTTTATGATCTGGGCAGTATGATCTATGGCAGCGGCATTGACGACTCCTACCTTCTTGAGCTGAGGACAGAGGAGACTGACGGCACTTTAAGCCTAAGACTTTATCCCCTGAAGGCCTCCATGGGCTATACTTACATTTCAGGAGATCCTGAACACTACGAGTTTTCATACAGGTGACAGATTGAACAGAGGACATAAAAATATAAGACAGGCAAGAAGCAGAAGACGGAGAATGACTCCCGCTAAGGTGTTTTTGAGGCGGCTCTCCGCCTTTTTGATATTCATAAATATAATTTTGGCGGTGACAGCAGTAGCATTGGCAGTCACAGGCGGTAGGAAGTTTCTCTCGGATACTCCCGAAACAGAGGCCAAAGCACAGTCTTCGACTGCGGCTGAGCCAAGCATCAATATTGCGGAAGTTCCTTCTTCAGAGATTCAGGAAAGGGAGACTGCTTTGCCCGAAGCTGTGCGCGAAGAGCCTATAAAGCTTCTCTTCGGAGGGGATGTATATCTCAGCAGCTATGTTTTGTCCGCCTACGACAAAGGAGGTATAGAGGACAATATGGATGAGAGCTTCAGAGCCCTCTCAGAGTCTGCGGATCTCTTCTTTGTAAATGAGGAGTTTCCCTTCAGCGAAAGAGGAACAGCTGAGGAGGACAAGGAATTTACCTTTAGAGTGGCTCCTTCGAGAGTAAATATATTAAAAGAAATGGGAGTGGACGGGGTAAGCTTAGCAAACAACCACATACTTGACTTCGGAACGGAAGCCCTCTCGGATACTATAGCCACACTTAAAAACGCCGGAATTTCTTACACGGGAGCAGGCAGTGACAGAGATGAGGCTATGGAGGCCGTAATATTCGAAAAGAACGGAAAAAAAGTTGCAATCCTTGGAGCCACCAGAGTAATGCCTTTTGCCGGCTGGGCGGCAGGAAGCGGCTCTCCCGGAGTCTTTGCAGCTTATGACGCCTACAAAGCATTATTTCTCGGAAGGATAGAGGAGCTTTCCCAAAGCTGTGACTATGTTGTGGTCTACATGCACTGGGGAACCGAGAGGAAGGAGGAGCCTGAAGACTATATGAGGGAGCTCTCAAGGGAGATAGCAGCTGCCGGGGCTGATCTCATAGTTGGAGCTCATCCCCATGTGCTTCAGGGGACGGAGTATGTGGGAGACGTACCTGTCATATACAGCCTGGGCAATTTTCTCTTCGGAAGCAGCATTCCAAAAACCATGCTCCTGGAGGCGGATATATATCCCGACGAAGGAAGGACAGAGCTCAGGATACACCCGGGAACCTCCGCCTTCGGCTATACAAAAGCCCTCGGAAGTGATGAGGAAAGAGTCGAATTCTATGAGTACTATGAAGGCCTGAGTTACGGAATAAGCCTGACTGAAGACGGTGTCATAGAAAAGGCTCAAAGCGAGGGGTAAAGTACGAGAAAAGCCTAAGAAATAAATAAAGTAATAACCCCACTTGTATAATCTCAATATAGTGATATAATGATAAGTAGTTTTTAAAACTACTTATCATTATTTTTTATACGATATATAAGACAAAGTTGTGAAACAGCTGATATATCGGAAGTTATATTTATCCTGAGGAGGTGCGGGTTATGAATAAAATCGAGGAGCTTATAATAAAACTTAAGGATCCGGGAAGTGCCCTTACTCACGGCATAGGGATGGCGGCTGCCCTGGTAGCTTCTGTACCTATCATAGCCAAGGCTGTAAGCTCAGGGAGCCGTGAGAACACTGCAGCCATCATTATTTTTATAGTGAGCATGATACTTTTGTATGCGGCCAGCACTTTCTATCACTCTCTGGACATATCAAAAAAAATAAACAGGATACTCAGAAAGATAGACCATATGATGATATATGTGCTTATAGCCGGCACCTATACTCCCATATGCGCCATAGTTCTGGGGGACAGGACAGGCTGGGCAATGCTTTTTGCGGTATGGGCGATTGCCGTATTGGGAATACTGATATCCGCATTTTGGATAAATTGCCCGAAAGTATTCTCCTCCGTGGTATATATAGCCATGGGCTGGGTCTGCATCTTCGCCATAACGAGGATAGTGGCGGCCCTCCCCAAGGAGGCCTTCGGCTGGCTCCTGGCAGGGGGTATCCTGTATACGGCAGGCGGAGTCATCTATGCTTTAAAGCTTCCGGTTTTCAGAAGACTGCCGAAATATTTCGGAGCCCACGAGATATTCCACGTATTTGTAATGTGCGGAAGTATATGCCACTATGTGCTCATGTATAATTATGTGTGCTGAAGCTGAGAAATAGCGGTTGACTAAAGGCTTCAAACAGTGTATCATCATTTTGATGTTCAACATAGTAATAAAAACTACTTAAGATAGAATTGAAAAATTCTTTTTCCGGATAAAATTACTATTGAGAAAATAAGAACTTTAGAAATGAAAGGTCAATAACAGTTATGAAGCTTAAGGAACTCAGAATAGGTGATTTGGTGGCGAGAAGGCCTGTAATACAGGGCGGAATGGGTGTGGGAGTGAGTCTCTCAGGCCTTGCCGCTGCAGTTGCAAGGGAGGGCGGAATAGGAGTCATCTCAGCAGCTCAGCCGGGATTTAAGGAGCCTGATTTTGCTACAAATACTATGGAGGCAAACCTTCGTGCTCTCAGAAAATATATAAAGGATGCCAAGGCTCAGGCAGAGGGCGGCATAATAGGAGTAAATATCATGGTGGCTATGAACCACTATGAGGACTTTGTGAGATGCTCCGTGGAGAGCGGTGCGGACCTTATCATTTCAGGGGCAGGCCTTCCTGTGGATCTTCCCAAGTATGTGGAGGGAAGCAAGGTGAAGATAGCTCCCATAGTTTCACCTCCTAAGGCGGCAAAGGTGCTTCTTAAGATGTGGGACAAGCATTATCACAGGACAGCGGATTTTATTGTCATTGAGGGTCCTAAAGCGGGAGGCCATCTGGGCTACAGTCCCGAGGAGGTGGCCGAGTATGATGCCACGGGCTACGATGAAAAGATAAAAGAGATCATGGACATAGTTTCCGAGTATGAGGAAAAGTACTCCCATAAGATACCTGTCATATTCGGAGGAGGAGTTTTCGACAGAAAAGATATTGACCACTATATGGACTTGGGCTGTGACGGTGTTCAAATGGCCACACGCTTTGTCACTACCTATGAGTGTGACGTGGATGAGAAGTTCAAAAAGGCATACCTTGAGGCAAAGAAGGAGGATGTGGCAATAGTAAAGAGTCCTGTGGGCATGCCCGGAAGAGCCATAAGAAATGATTTTATAAAGGCCAGAGAACAGGAGAGAGAGGACATTAAAAAATGCTACGGCTGTCTCAAAAAATGTGATATGGGCTCCATACCCTACTGCATAACCGCAGCGCTTGTGAGGGCCGCAAATGGAGATGTGGACAATGCCCTTGTATTCTGCGGAGAGAATGTATGGAGGCTTGACAGGATGATGTCCGTAAAGGAACTTATGGAGGAACTCTGCGATTAAAGCACTGCTTGTCGCCCTTTGGTATTTTTTTGCTTGCATTATACATTATGTTGTGTTAATATATCTTCGCTTGACTATTCGGAGGTGAAAGAATTGTTAACTGTATTGGTTTCAATAATATATGTGATTTTGGGAGTGGCTATAGCAGCCATAATTCTTATGCAGGAAGGAAATACTCAGGGCCTGGGCTCTATAGGCGGCATGGCGGACAGCTACTGGGGAAAGATAAAGGGCCGTTCCATGGAGGGAAACCTTGAGAAATTTACAAAGTACGGAGCTGTGGTATTTCTTATACTGGCTCTTGTCCTGGATATTTTGATGAAGTAAACGCAAATGAATTTGAAAGCTCCTGATAAGTCAGGGGCTTTTATTTTGACTTTTAATTGTAAGGAAACGGAAGGTTTTATGACAGACAAGGAAAAAAAGAAAAAGATTTTGACAGAGCTTATGCATGACCCCATATATAAGCCTATGAAGCTTAAGGAACTGGCTATGCTCCTTGATGTGGAAAAAGAGAGAAGAGACGAGCTCAGGTCTCTTCTCACAGAGCTTGTGAATGAGGGAAAGCTGTCTCTCTCGCCTAAGGGCAAGTACGGAAAGCCTGAAATATTCAGCCTGATGGGTACTTTCTCAGGTACCGGCAGGGGCTTCGGCTTTGTGACTGTGGAGGGCAGGGAGGATGACATCTTTATTCCCGCGGAAAATACCGGGAAGGCTCTTAACGGCGACAGGGTAAAGATCCTTTTGGAGAGAGAAAGAGACAGCGAAGCAGGCAAGCGGGCTGAGGGGAAGGTCATAGCTGTTCTTGAGCATGCCAACAAGGACGTGGTAGGTATATACAGGAAAAACAAGAATTTCGGATTTGTGGAGCCTGATGATCAGAGGATAGCCACGGACATATTTATTCCTCAGGGCAAGGACCGTGACGCTATGACAGGGCATAAGGTGGTAGTCAGGATAACAGACTACGGCAGCGAGAAGAGAAGCCCTGAGGGGGAGATAAAGGAGATAATAGGCCACGTCAATGACCCTGGTGTGGACATCATATCCGTAGTGAGAAGCTATGGGCTTCCCGAGGAGTTCCCCAAGGATGTGATGAAGGAACTCAAAGATATTCCTGATTCCGTGAGCGAAAAGCAGATGAGGGGAAGACTTGACTTAAGAAATATCCCCACTGTAACCATAGATGGTGATGACGCCAAAGACCTGGACGATGCCGTGACCATAAGCTATGATCCCGACACAGAGCTTTATACTTTGGGAGTACACATAGCTGATGTGACAGCCTATGTAAAGGAGGGCTCAGCCCTTGATAAGGAGGCTTTAAGAAGGAGCACCAGTGTATATCTCGTGGACAGAGTGATCCCCATGCTTCCTCAAAAGCTCTCAAACGGAATATGCTCACTTAACGCGGGAGAAGACAGGCTTGCCCTCTCATGTATATTGAAGATAAACAGGCAGGGAGAGATACTTGATCATGAAATATGCGAGAGCGTTATAAATGTTGACAGGCGCATGAGCTACAAAAATGTATATGCCATAATCGGGAAGAATGACGCGAGAAGAAAAGAGCAGTACAGGGATTTTGTCCCTATGTTTATGCTCATGAAGGAGCTCTCGGATATACTTAGGGAAAGGAGAGAAAAGAGAGGCGGAATAGATTTTGATTTTCCCGAATCAAAGATCACACTTGACCCCAAGGGAAAGCCGATTAAAGTCGAGCCCTATGAGAGAAACAGTGCCAACATGCTCATAGAAGACTTCATGCTGGCGGCAAATGAGACTGTGGCGGAGGACTCATATTGGAGGGAATTACCCTTCCTCTACAGGACCCACGGAGCTCCGGATCCTGAAAAGATCAGGGAACTCTACATACTTATAAGCAACTTCGGATTTTTCCTTAAGCAGTCAAAAAATGAGGAGATAAGGCCCAAGCAGATAAGAAAGCTTCTGGAAGAGATAAGAGGATGCAGGGAGGAAGCCCTCATAGAGAGACTCGTGTTAAGAAGCATGAAAAAGGCTGTATACACAACAGAGTGCACAGGACATTTCGGACTGGCAGCGGGATACTACTGCCATTTCACTTCACCGATAAGGCGATATCCGGATCTGCAGATCCACAGGATAATAAAGGAAAACATCCATGGTGAGCTGAGCAAAAAAAGGATCTCTCACTATGAAAAGATACTCAAGGCTGTAGCTTTAAGGACTTCGGAGCTGGAGAGAAGGGCTGACGAGGCTGAGAGAGAGACGGAGAAGATGAAGAAGGCCGAGTATATGAGGGGCTTTATCAACGAGGAATTTGAGGGTATAATATCAGGAGTGACCTCCTATGGCTTCTATGTCGAACTCCCCAACACCTGCGAGGGCCTGGTCCACGTAAACACACTCACCGATGACTACTATGTATTTGATGAGGGAAGGCTGGAACTTACAGGTGAGAGGACCGGAAGATCCTACAAGCTCGGCCAAGAGGTGAGAGTAAGAGTCGTCAATGCCGACAAGGTAATGAGAACAGTTGATTTTATGGTGGCGAATGATGGGAAAGAACAGCATACGATTGATAGCGAACAATAAAAAAGCATACCATGATTATTTTGTGGATGAAAAATACGAGGCGGGCATAGAGCTCTTCGGAACAGAGGTAAAGTCCGTAAGACAGGGGCACTGCTCCATAAAGGAGGCCTTTATAAAGGCTGACAAGGGGGAGCTCTTTGTCTGGGGCATGCATATCAACCCCTACGAGAAGGGGAATATCTTCAATAAGGACCCATTGAGGACAAGAAAACTTCTCATGCACAGGGCTGAGATAAACAAGCTCATGGGAAAGGTGAGTGAGAAGGGCTACACCCTGGTTCCCCTTCAGGTGTATTTTAAGGGCCCTCTTGTAAAGGTGGAGCTGGGGCTTTGCCGCGGAAAAAAGCTCTACGACAAGAGAGAGGACATGGCGAAGAAGGCTCAGAAGAGAGAGCTTGAGAGAGAATTCAAGTCAGCCAATATCAGAGTTTGATAATAAAAGTATTTATTTTTCAGAATATAAGAATTATACTAAAGATGTGACGGCGATCCGCTCACATCTTTTAATTTACAGGATTCAGGAGGTGTTTTTTATGGATTTTTTGAAACTTGCCGAGGAGAGATACTCATGTAAAAAATATGATTCCCGTCAGATATCAGAGGAGCAGCTTAATGCCATACTTGAGGCGGGAAGACTTGTACCTACAGCAAAGAATTTTCAGGAGCAGCATGTATATGTTGTGAAAAGCAAGGAGGGACTTGAGAAGATAGATAAGATCACCCCCTGCAGATATGGAGCTCCCACAGTGCTGGTTGTGGCCTTTGACAAGAACAATGTATTTGTTTATCCCGGAGAAAAGAGAGATTCAGGAATAGAGGATGCCTCCATAGTAGCTACCCATATGATGCTTGCTGCAAAGAGTGTGGGAGTGGACAGCTGCTGGCTCAACTTTTTCGATCCCGAAAAAGCCCATGAGGAGCTTGGCCTTCCTGAAAATGAGGAGGTACTCATGCTTCTTGACCTGGGCTTTGCTGCCGAGGGAGCAGGTCCCCTTGCAAACCACTCATCAAGAAAGCCTCTGACAGAAACCGTAAGCTTTCTGTAATTGACAAAATCCCTGCCCTCCTGTATGATTAAGCTGTAAAACTTCAGGGCTTGTACAGGTTTCGACGGGGATCATGCAGTCGGTGAAGCTATCCGCAGGGGATGCGTCAAATCTCAAATCTAAATATAAACGCTAACGATAGAGAATTAGCTTACGCTGCCTAAATGCGGCGTTGTCGGCCTTAAGGCACCTACAACTTAAGTAACCGGCATCGACTTTTTGTAGGAAACGGCCTTGGCAAAGCTTTGAGCCATGGTACGTAATATTAAGCTGGCCTTTGCGCTGTGGTGTCTGTGACATTACGTGAAGGTGAGATAATTTCCGCAGACTATGATAGTAGAAGAACGAGGAATTGGTTTTCGGACAGGGGTTCGATTCCCCTCAGGTCCAGTAAACAGATAAAATCCGGACTCACAGAGTTCGGATTTTTTGCGTTCATGTCTGTAAAAATGACAGCCTGCTATAAGATAAGTATTTATGTGCCTTATCTCCGGCGCTTTTTCAGGTTTACTTTTATATCTGCTGATGCTATTATATTCTTATAAAACTAAGGAGGATTTGTATGGAAAAGCTTTTTAAACTGAAAGAGCATGGTACTGACGTAAAGACTGAAGTCATAGCGGGAATAACCACCTTTATGACTATGGCCTATATCCTTGCAGTAAATCCCAACATGCTCAGTGTGACAGGAATGGATGCAGGTGCAGTATTTACAGCCACAGCACTCTCATCAGCCATCGCTTCATTCATCATGGCATTTGCAGCAAACCTGCCCTTTGTATTGTCAGCGGGAATGGGGCTTAATGCCTACTTTGCCTACACGGTATGTATAGGCATGGGGCTTACTTGGGAGATAGCCCTGACAGCGGTATTTGTGGAAGGTATCATATTCATCATACTCTCACTTACAAATGTGAGAGAGGCGATATTCAACGCCATACCTTCTACCCTTAAGATAGCGGTATCTGTGGGAATAGGACTTTTTATCTGCTTTATAGGTCTGCAGAACGCCCATCTTGTAGTGCTCAACGAGTCAACCAAGGTAGCTGTATTCTCAGTATCCGGAAGCATAAAGGCGGGATCTTTCAGCTCCGAGGGTATTACGGTCCTTCTTGCCTTTATCGGTATACTTATCACTGCCATACTGGTAATAAAGCAGGTGAAGGGGAATATACTTATAGGCATAATCATAACTTGGCTTTTGGGAATACTTTGCCAGCTTTTGGGTATATATGTTCCCAACCCCGATGCGGGCTTTTACGATCTCTATCCCACAGCTATATTTTCAATGCCTGCAAGTGTAATGCCCACATTTATGAAGCTGGACTTCGGCTACATAGCCTCCAACTTCCTGAACTTTATAGTTATCATGTTCGCTTTCCTGTTTGTGGATGTCTTTGACACTCTGGGAACACTAATAGGCTGCGCCTCAAAGGCCGATATGCTTGACAAGGACGGAAAACTTCCCGGAATAAAGGGAGCGCTTTTTGCCGATGCCATAGGAACCACTGTAGGAGCATGCCTCGGAACCTCTACTATCACCACCTTTGTCGAGTCTTCATCAGGAATTGCCGAGGGAGGAAGGACAGGACTTACATCTGTAGTTTCAGGTGGACTGTTTTTGATCGCTCTTTTCCTCTCACCTGTATTTTTGGCAATACCCTCATATGCCACAGCTCCGGCCCTGGTAATAGTAGGATTCCTCATGATGCAGCAGGTTACAAAGATAGACTTTAATGACCTTACAGAGGCGATACCCGCATATATAGCCATCTTCGCTATGCCCTTCATGTACAGCATATCAGAGGGAATTGCGCTCAGCATAATCTCATATGTTGTGATCCACGTAGTAGTCGGAAAGGCAAAAAAGATAACACCGCTCATGTACATACTTGCAGTGCTTTTCATTCTCAAATATGCATTTATCTAAATTAAATATTCTGAAATTAAATATTGATAATAAAAGAGGAGATCCGTATAAAGCTACGGGTCTCCTTTTTTACAGGCTTTAACGCATTATTTTTTGAGTTTTTTTTCATAATCCCTGAGAGCATCAAGGGCCTTCGGGGCAAGGGGAAAGAGAGCTATCATATTAAATATAGTCATAAGCCCTATGCCCACATCTCCCAGATCCCAGACAAATTGGTAGGCGGCCAGGCCTCCGACAAAGAGCATCAAAAGAGCCAGAAGCTTGTAGAGAAGCTGAGAGAGCTCATTGTCACCAAAAAGGTAGGCGACATTTGACCTTGCGTAAAAGAGTATGCCCAAAAAGGTGGAGAAGCTGAAGAGCCAGAGTATAACAGCTATAAATATAACTCCGAATCCTCCAAGATGATAATTCATGGCGGTCTGCAGGAGGTCCATGCCTTCAAGCCCTGATGTCATTGACTCCGGAGTGAGAAGCATGATCATGGCAGAACAGCTGCATATGACTATAGTATCTATAAACACGCCCAGAGATTGAAGCAGGCCTGCCTTTGCGGGATGACTGATGTCCGCCGCGGCGGCTGCACAGGGAGCGGAGCCTGAACCTGCTTCGTTTGAGAAGAGGCCCCTCTTTGCTCCGTTCATTATTACAGCGCCTATACCTCCGCCTACAGCCTGCCTCAAGCCGAAGGCCTCAGAAAAGATACGGGCAAAAACCGAGGGTAGGAGAGGAGCGTTTTTTACGATTATAAATAAAGTTATGAAGAAATAGCAGGCGGCCATAACAGGTACTATTATATCAAGAACCTTTACAGTTGCATTTTTTCTCAGAACTATGACAGCCGCCACCGCAACCAAAGCTATGGTGGAGTACAGGGGAGGTATGCTGAAGGCGTTCTCAAAGGAAGATGATATGGAATTACTTATAACCTGACTTATGCCGCACCAGCATATGAGGCCTGAGAGGGCAAAGAGGCAGGCAATAAGAGACTTTTTCCTCTTGCTGTCATCCTTTATAAAGAGGTGATGAAGATAATAGGCAGGACCGCCGCGCCAGCCCCCGTAGAGAGGATCTCTCTCTTTATATATCTGGGCCAAAGTAGCTTCGATAAAGGCTGTGGAAGAACCCAGAAGGGCTATAAGCCACATCCAAAATACCGCACCTGCACCTCCTGCGGAGATGGCGGCCACGACTCCAACAAGATTCCCCATCCCCACGCGGCAGGCTGTGGATACGATAAGGGCCTGAACCCCTGATATTCCGTTCCCGGAAGCTCCCTTGTTTTCCGCGGCCAGGCGGAGCATTTCGGGGAAAAGGCGGAAGGGTAAAAATCGGGTCCTTATTGTGAAATAAAGACCCGCGGGTATCAGTATCATCACAAGGAGCGACAGCCCGAGACTGCTTCCGCCGGGAAGAGGTACAGAGACAAGGTCACTCCAAAGAAGATTATAAACAGCTTTTATTAAAGTCATTGGTATTGTCCTTTCCGGTAATTCTGATTTTATGTATTGATGTTTTAAAGCTTTAAATTACCGATGCCCGTATATCATAAGCTCAAAAGGAAAATACTTCAAGGGCTTAAGGAAAATCACCTTATAAAATCCGTCGCAACAGCTGCTTCACGCTTCGTGAGACCGTATTTTTCTTTGCCGAGAGCTATGCTCTTTATAAGAAAGGCCATATTCCGGGCAAGAGTGCGCATGATCTGCAGGCCTTCACCATCCCTAAGGGCATCTCCCTCGGCTCTGCCGTGGATGCTGTTCCAATATTGGCTTGAGGCCACCGGCATACCTGATATAGTAAAATATTTATTCAGCTCATCAAAGGTGGATGAGCATCCCCCTCGTCTTGCCACGGCAACGGCAGCTCCCACCTTCATGGTCTTATCAAAGCCGGTGCTGTAAAAAAGCCTGTCAAGACAGGCTATAAGTGTGGCATTGGCACTTGCGTAATAGACAGGGCTTGCCACAACAAGTCCATCCGCCTCTGAAAATTCTTCGGCTATCCTATTTACCTCGTCATCAAACACACATTTTCCTGTTTTTTTGCAGCTGCCGCAGGCTATACACCCTCTGATATCTTTGTTACCTATCTGCAGTTTCTTTACCTCTATGCCTTCATCTTCAAAAACTTTCTCCATTTCATTTAAGGCAAGAGCTGTGTTTCCCTCGGCTCTCGGACTTCCGTTAAGCATTAAAACCTTCATATTGTCCTCCTGACATTATTTTTGTAAACCCTTTGCGACTGTACTTTAAATTTATTATACACTAAATCAGCTGCAGAGGTTATAATATTGTGAAGGGTAATTCCCGCAGAATGATTGAAGGAGGAAAAAGAAATGTCTTTCAGAGAGATAAAGCCTCAGGAATTAAATGAAAATGTTTTTAAGCTTATAGGAAAGGATTGGATGCTTATAACAGCAGGCTCAAAGGACAACTGTAATACCATGACAGCAAGCTGGGGAGCTATGGGAATAATGTGGGGCAAGCCCTCGGTGACCTGCTACATACGTCAGTCAAGATATACAAAGGAGTTCGTGGACAGGGAGGAATACTTCACTATATCTGTGTTTGACGAGGAATACAGAAAGGCCCTGAATCTCTGCGGAACAGTCTCAGGAAGGGACAGAGATAAGATAAAGGAGGCAGGACTTACGGTCTGCGAGGCGGGAAGCTCCGTGGCATTTGAGGAGGCAAAGATAATAATAGTTTGCAAGAAGGAATACGCCCAATTTATGGGACCTGAAAATTTCACAGAGAAAGCAAATGACGAGAGGTGGTATGGGGATAAGGACTACCACACCATGTATATAGGCTCGATCGAGAAGATACTTATAAAATAAAAAATTAAAGATGAGCTTACGCTTTTCCGGGTGAAAAATGTGAAGATTAATTTAATACATAAAAGCGTCAAAGCATAACGCTTTAATGCGTTGACATATCCTTGATTTAGTGCTATAGTATCTATCATAATACATAGTTATATCGATTCAGGATTTACGGAGGAGTTACTTATGAAGAAATCGATCAAAAAGTTGATAGCGATGGGTATCATAGCAGCTATGGCAGCTGCAGCAACAGGATGCTCAGGTTCTACAGAGGAGACAACTGCAGCAGCCTCATCAGAGGCAGCGGAGGCCGAGGAGAGCTCTGATCAGGAAGCTGAGGAGACTGAGGCCGCTGAGGGAGAGAGCTACAAGATCGGAGTTATCCAGTATATTCAGCATGACGCTCTCGACAGAGCCAACGAGGGATTTGTGGAGGCTCTTACCGAGGCGGGATTTCCGGCAGAGATAGATCAGCAGAACGCCTCAGGTGATACGGCAAGCTGCACTACCATAGCTCAGAAATTTGTCAGCGACGGGGATGATCTTATATTTGCTGTTGCAACACCTGCAGCTCAGGCGGTAGCGGCTGAGACCACAGATATCCCCATAGTTCTCACAGCTGTAACTGACCCTGCAGATTCAGGACTTGTGGCAGATAACGCCGCTCCCGGAGGAAATGTTACAGGATCTTCAGATCTCACTCCCGTAAAGGAGCAGATACAGCTTTTACACAATATCTTCCCTGACGCCAAGAAGGTGGGAGTCCTCTACTGCTCAGCAGAGTCCAACTCGGCCATCCAGGCTGAGATGGCTCATGAGGCCTGTGAGGAGCTGGGACTTGAGGCGGTAGATTATACCGTAGCTACATCAAACGACATACAGACCATGGTAGAGTCCATGGTGGGAGAGGTGGATGTGCTCTATGCTCCTACCGACAACGTAATTGCCGCAGGTATGTCCACAGTTGCAATGATAGCCAACGAAAATATGCTTCCCACAGTTGTAGGAGAGCAGGGAATGGTTGACGCAGGAGGACTTGTAACCTATACTATCGATTACAAGGAGCTGGGAAAGGTTGCAGGGCAGATGGCCATAAGGATACTTCAGGACGGAGAGGATCCCGCAGAAATGCCCATCGAGTACTACCCTTCAGACAAACTTCAGCTGGTAGTCAATGAGGATACAGCTGCCGTACTTGGCATAGACCCCTCAACAATAACTATGGAGTAAAGAGGCTTTGCCTTATAAAAAAGACAGATAAAAAATGATGATGTTCCGGAGAAGAAGGATTATCTTTTAAGATACCGAAGCTTCTTCGGAACATTATCAGCGTAAGGAGATTTTATATTTTATGAGCGGTTTATTATTAGTTACACAGGGCGCCATATCTCAGGGTGTGCTCTGGGGAATAATGGTCTTGGGAGTATACATTACCTATAAGCTCCTTGACATCCCCGATCTTACTGCCGACGGAAGCTTCACTCTGGGAGGCTGTGTCTGCACTGTAGCCATACTTTCAGGAGTAAATCCCGTCCTCGCGACGATAATGGGACTTTTTGCAGGTCTCCTTGCGGGGGCCGTGACAGGCATACTCCACACAGTATTTGAGATACCTGCCATACTTGCGGGAATACTTACTCAGATAGGACTGTGGTCAGTAAACTTAAGGATAATGGGAGGAAAGTCCAACAATCCTCTTTTGCAGACGGAATCCATGATCTCTTTTGTTTCAGAAAACACAGGTGTGAGCCAGTCCCAGGCTGCACTCATAGTGGGGATCATCCTTGTGGTGATAGTCATAGCCGCTCTCTATTGGTTCTTCGGAACAGAGGTGGGCGCAGCGCTCAGAGCCACAGGTGACAATGCGGACATGATAAGAGCCCTGGGTGTAAATATCAATAACACCAAGCTCATTGCCCTTTCCCTTTCAAACGGACTTATAGGCCTTTCGGGAGCAATGGTTGCCCAGATGCAGAAGTACGCCGACATAAATATGGGAAGAGGAGCTATAGTTATAGGCCTTGCCGCCATTGTAATAGGTGAGGTACTTATGAACAGAGTCAAGAACTTCGGATTTAAGCTGTTCTCAGCTGTTGTTGGCGCTATGATATACTTCCTCATAAGAGCCTATGCTATACAGCTGGGACTCAACGTAAATGATATGCAGCTCATCTCGGCCCTTTTGGTTGCTGCGGCTTTGGCTATACCTGTGGCAATGAGAAAGTGGAGAGAAAAGGCGGCTTACACAGAGGATGACCTGTACGCTTCGGAGCATGCCGCGTCTTCCGAGGGAGATAAGCACGCTGACAGAGATAAGGGGAGGGCTTAAGCATGATAGAGATAAAGAATGTTTCAAAAACCTTTAATAAGGGGACGGTAAACGAGAAGAGAGCCCTTGACAATTTGAATCTCACCATAAATGACGGTGATTTTATCACTGTCATAGGAGGAAACGGAGCCGGAAAATCCACCATGCTGAACGCTATAGCGGGAGTTTTTCCTGTGGACTGCGGAAAGATAGAGATAGACGGAGTGAACGTAACAAGAGACCCGGAGTTCAAGAGAGCTAAGTACATAGGAAGAGTCTTTCAGGATCCTATGAAGGGTACAGCCGCAGGAATGCAGATAGAGGAGAACCTTTCATTAGCTTACAGAAGGGGAAAGAGAAGAGGCCTTGGATGGCAGATAAAGGCGGAGGAGAGAGAAATCTATAAGAAAGAGCTCTCACGCTTGGGACTGGGTCTTGAGGAGAGGCTGACAGACAGAGTGGGACTGCTCTCGGGAGGCCAGCGTCAGGCTGTGACACTTCTTATGGCTACTCTCAAGAGACCTCAGCTTCTCCTTTTGGATGAGCACACGGCTGCCCTTGACCCTGCCACAGCAGCCACGGTCTTAAGACTGACAAGAGAGATAGTTGAGGGAGAAAAGCTTACCGCCCTCATGGTCACTCACAATATGAAGGATGCCATTGCTATAGGTAACAGGCTTATAATGATGGACAGAGGAAGCATTATATATAATGTGAGCGGAGATGAGAAGGAAAGACTTACTGTTGAAGACCTGCTTCACAAATTCGAGGAGGCTTCAGGAACAGAATTCTCTAACGACAGAATGATACTTTCAAGGTAGATTATAAAAAAGAGATGGGGAGACTCATCTCTTTTATATTTGTTGATTTTTTGTGAGGATCATAATATTATTGATAAAAATATCTTATCAATATCGGAGAAAAAAGATGAATACTTTTCAGCTCATGTGTTTTCTTGAGGTGGCGGGAAAATTGAGCTTTGCCGGGGCTGCCGAAAAGCTGCATGTCACTCAGCCCGCTGTAAGCCAGCAGATACGTTCCCTGGAGGAGGAACTTAATGTAAAGCTTTTCTATAGGACAACCAGGGCGGTCAGGCTCACGGAGGAGGGGAAGATCTTCATAAATGATGCCGAGAGGATAATCGCCGTAAGTGACAGGGCAAAAAAGCGCTTCGAGAACAGGACGGATGAAGATATAAGCACTTTTTCCGTAGGATGCTGCAGCTATCCCTGCCTGTTTCTTACAGCGGAGCCCTTGAGAGAATTGAAAAAACGCTATGATAATCTCCATCCCTTCCTCCACGTAGTGGCTCATAATCAGATATTTCGCATGCTCGAAGAGGGAGATCTGGACGTGATAATAGGCTTTAAAGAAAGCAGGAAACCCGGGGGAACTTTAAACTACAAGGAGCTTTTTAAGGCCCCTCTGGTATGTGTCTGCAGAAAAGACCATGCTTTGGCGGAGTCGGAGGAGACCGATCTTGACAGCCTTAGGGCAGAGAAGCTGGTGCTTCTTTCTCCCGTCAGAGGTGCATATATAGATGCGGCAGGCATAGGGAGCAGGCTTGTGGAGGGAAGGCTGCCATCGGAGCTTTATTTTTGCGAATCCAATGAAGCGGTGGCAACGCTGGTGGAGGCAGACTATGGAGTCTCGGTGCTTCCCGAGATATTTGTACCTGAGGGGACACGGCTTAAGGCTGTGCCCTTAAAAGATGTGGGAGACATATCCTTCGGAATATATTACAGAGGGCCTAAGGCCAATCGACTTTCAGGTGAATTCATTAAAAAAATGAAAGATTTCTTTTCTGATACTGATAAAAATCGGATAAGTTAATTAAATTGTAAAAATTCGGAAAAAAATTTATGCTATTATATTAAGATATCATTTTTCAATTCAGGAGATTAATCGAGCATGGGATCTTCACAGAGAAATAATCAATTTAATGATGAGGACAGAGCTGAGAAGGAGCCTCTGATAAGCGATGAAAGCTTCAGGGAAAAATACAGAGATATATTGGGCGATGATGATAGTGAGCCGGAGATCACTCACAAGTGGAAAAGCCGCAAAAAAAAGAGTTTTGTTGAAGAAGTGAATATCAAGCAGCTTATCCTGCTTATTATTGTTCTTATCGCAGTCATATTAGCTGCAGTTTTCGGTATAAGAAGTTGCGTGAGAGCGGTGGGAAACGGCAAAACGGATATAGAGGGAAGTATAGCCTCAGCTTCGGAAGCCACTGTCTCAGAGGCGGAGAGAGCCGAGCTTGAAAGAGAAAGGCTTACGGAGAGTGTCATAAGTGAGTATGATGATTTGGCGGTGGTCACAGCATCAGGATATATAAACATGAGGAGCGCCCCCAATACTGTGGATATGACAAATATAATAGGAAAGCTGCCCCAAAATGCAGCCTGTGACATAGTGGAGACTGACGGGGAGTGGTCTCTCGTGGAATCGGGAGGCATAAGAGGTTATGTCTACAATACCTATCTTGCAACAGGCGATGAGGCAAAGGAGATGGCGGGGGAGCTTATAAAGGAGAGAGCTGTCGTCACTGTTCCGAAGCTCAATATAAGGACAGAGCCTGTAATAGACCCTGAAAATGTGCTGGGTTCAGCTCTTGAGGGAGAGCGCTATGAGGTGATATCCACAGACGGGAACTGGGCAAAGATAGTTGCCGATAAGATAGAGGGCGTGGAGGAGGCCTTCATCTCCGTAAGCGATGGGAACGCCGAGTTAAGGGTGTGCATGGACGAGGCAAAACGCCTTGACCTTAGGGAGATGGTCCTCACTCAGTACGACAATCTTGTTGTATCGGCGACAGACGGATATATCAACATCAGGGAGACCCCGGAGGACAAGGGAATCGACAATATCTGCGGAAAATTTCCTGAGGCGGCAGGCGCCGAGCTTTTGGAGACTGTGGAAAATGATGGAAGGACCTGGTACAAGATAAAGTCAGGACCTGTGACAGGATATATTGCCGCAGAGTATACCGTAACAGGACAGGGAGCCAGAGATACCGCAGTGGATAATGCCATACTCACAGCGGTGATCACCACAGATTCTTTGAATGTCAGAACCGAGCCGTCGCTGGAGGCGGAGGTGTGGACTCAGGTGACAAAGAATCAGGAATACCATGTTCTTGACCAGCTGGACGGCTGGGTAGAGATAGAGCTTGACAGCTCGGATGGGGATGAGGAGGCGGATAAGGCCTATATCTCCACCAGAGACAACAATGTGGATGTTCGCTACGGACTTGCTGAGGCCGTAGAGTACTATCCTGCAGTTGAGGCGGCGAACGCTGCAGCGGCTTTCAGAAATGAGATAGTAAATTATGCCTGTCAGTTCGTCGGAAATCCCTATGTGTGGGGAGGAACCTCCCTGACAAACGGTGCAGACTGCTCCGGATTTGTAATGTCCGTACTGAAGCATTTCGGAATAAGTGTGCCCAGAGTGAGCAGAGATCAGGCAAGAGCCGGAGTCAGAGTTACCTCAGATCAGATGAAGCCGGGAGACCTTGTGTTCTATGCAAACTCAAGCGGGACAGTCAACCATGTGGGAATGTACATAGGAAACGGGCAGGTGGTAAATGCAGCTTCCAGAAGAAGCGGTATAAGGATATACAGATGGAACTACAGGACACCTGTGGCTATAAGAAATGTGATAGGACCTTAAGTCCGCAACAATGGCGCAAGAGGCTTGCTAAAGCCTCTTGCTTTATTGTATACTATATAAGTTAAGATTGAAATCAGACGGATCCGGAGGGATGAAATTGGCATCAACAGGCAGAGGTAAGACCGGCTCAAGGAATTCTGCAAAGGGAAAAAACACAAAGAGAAAGACAACTCAGGCAAGGACTTCATCTTCTACAAAGCGCAAGCCTGACAAGAGGACCATAGCAAAGAAAAAGCGCTTTATCACCAATGAGGTGGAGATCATAGCCTTCTCTTTTTTTGCGCTGTTTTTACTTTTGGGAAACTTTGGGCTGACAGGAAGAGCCGGGGAATTCGCTTCATCTGTTCAGATGGGGCTTATGGGCTTGATAGGCTACGTTTTCCCCTTTATTCTGGCTGCGGTAGTATATATATATGCAAAAAATAAAAATGCTTTTTTGGCAAAAGCAAAGCTCATAATATCCTTTATAATAGTATTCATACTTTCGGCCCTCATGCAGCTGCTGTTCGGAAGCGACTACGGAGCCGACATACTCAGATACTATGCTGCGGGGGCGGCAAGGGAGCCCGGAGGAGGAGCTGTAGGCGGGATCATTGCCTATGGACTGACAGGAGTTGCAGGCACTATAGGAGCATACCTGATACTGGTGGTACTCCTTATAATAGGAATGGTGTTTGTCACGGAGAGGTCCTTTGTAAATGCTGTAAAGAATGGCTCCGAGAGGACCGTCATAAGAGCTAAGGAAAATCACGAGAGATTTAAGGAAAACATGGAGCTTAGAAGAGAAGAACGCTTGAGAAGACGAGAGGAGGAGGCCTATAGCCTTCAGGAAAACATATTTGAAGATTATGACGAGGAAGAGGAGTTTGTAAAACCTGTTTATGCAGGCTTCGGGGATGATATAATCGGAGATTATACTGAAGAGGAATACATGGAGGAAGACTATCCTGAGGAGGATGAGTACAACTCCTACTCCTCAGAATTCCACGGAAATATAGAGCTTCCTGATGACTATGATTACGACGAGGATTCTGTACCCTTTGACGAGACGGATGAGGACAGGTATAAGATATACAGAAACGGAAGGAACGCCCTTCTTCAGAGGGATGAGGACAGGGAGCTCGACCTTAAGGATGCCTTTGAGGCAGGCTATGCCGTAAGTCGGGGATATGAGGAGCCTGAATCCTTGAGGGAGGAGGTCTCAGATATACCTGCCAAAGACCCGGAGGTGGATTACAGGGATATTATGAGCTTCAGACAGGAGCCTGAGCCTGTGCCGGATATTGGAGAGGAGGCTGAACATGTAACAGCTACAGTGACCACCTCAACAGGGAAGGAGGTAGAGTATACTGATATTGAGGACAAGGACGATATAATCAGGAAGAAGCTTGGGAGCGACAAGCCTGAGAGGGCTGAAAAGACCACGGAGGAGGACAACACCGCTGTTGCAAAGGAGATAAAAGAGAAAGAGATCATAAAGAAGCCCTATGTCTTCCCTCCTGTAAGCCTCCTCAAAAGAGGCCAGGGGAGATCATCCTTTGACCAAAAGGAGCTGAAGGATACAGCAATAAAGCTTCAACAGACCTTAAAGACCTTCGGAGTTGGGGTGACAGTCACAAATGTGGCCTGCGGCCCTTCGGTCACAAGATATGAGCTCACTCTTGAGCAGGGAGTAAAGGTATCAAAGATAACCTCCCTTGCAGATGACATCAAGTACGCTCTGGCGGCGGAGGAGATAAGGATAGAAGCCCCCATACCCGGAAAATCGGCAGTGGGAATAGAGGTGCCCAACAAGGATAACAGCATAGTTCATTTCAGAGATATTATAGACAACGATGAATTCCGCGGCTTCAAATCGAAGCTTGCCTTTGCGGTAGGTAAAGATATCGGAGGGCAAAATGTCATTACAGACTTGGCAAAGATGCCCCATGTCCTTATAGCGGGAGCTACCGGCTCCGGAAAGTCGGTATGCATAAACACACTCATCATGAGCCTTATATATAAAGCCTCACCTGATGATGTGAGGATGATAATGGTGGATCCTAAGGTGGTTGAGCTTAGCGTCTACAACGGCATACCTCACCTCCTGATACCTGTGGTTACGGATCCCAAGAAGGCTGCAGCGGCCTTGAACTGGGCTGTTGCGGAAATGACGGAGAGATATAAAAAATTCGCGGAGACAGGGACCAGAGATCTTAAGGGATATAACGCCCGAGTGGAGGCGGTGTCCTCATCCGATGACATACCTGAGGAGGAAAAGCCTGAAAAGCTTCCTCAGATAGTTATAATAATCGATGAGCTTGCGGATCTTATGATGGTGGCTTCATCAGAGGTTGAGGCGGCCATAATAAGACTGGCTCAGCTGGCAAGAGCTGCAGGAATACACCTTGTAATAGCTACTCAGAGGCCCTCTGTAAATGTCATTACAGGTCTTATAAAGGCAAATGTTCCCAGCCGTATAGCCTTCAAGGTATCCAGCGGAGTGGACTCCAGGACCATACTTGATATGAACGGAGCAGAGAAGCTTTTGGGCTATGGAGATATGCTGTTCTTCCCTTCGGGGGCTCCCAAGCCTTCAAGGATCCAGGGATCCTTTATTTCCGACGCGGAGGTACAGGCTGTGGTGGATTTCCTTAAAAAGGACGGAGAAGCAGGCTACAGCAATGAGATAGAAAGCCGTATCAATTCAGCCGAGCCCTCAGCTGATGGCGGAGCGGGAGATGCTTCGGCAGACAGGGATGAATATTTTGAGCAGGCAGGAAGGCTTATTATAGAAAAGGACAAGGCTTCCATAGGTATGCTTCAGAGAATGTACAAAATAGGCTTCAATAGAGCCGCAAGGATAATGGATCAGCTTGCTGAGGCGGGAGTAGTGGGCCCGGAGGAGGGCACAAAACCCAGGAAGGTGCTTATGACAGAGGAGGAATTCAGCAGCATTCTGTAATTTAAATGAAGGCTCACTTATCCCCGGAAAGACAGAGGCAGAGCTTATTTAAAGAGGCGGAGAAGAGGGCTTTTAATAAATTAATTTAAAAAGGAGAGTAGGCGGATGAAAACAGATATCGAGATCGCACAGGAGAACAAAATGCTTCCTATTAAGGAGGTGGCTGCGAGATACGGAATTTCTGAGGATGAACTTGAGCTCTACGGAAAGTATAAGACAAAGCTTTCGGATGAGCTTCTCAAGAGGATCGAGGGGAATGAGGACGGAAAGCTTGTCCTTGTTACGGCTATAAATCCCACACCTGCAGGTGAGGGTAAGACCACCACCAGTATAGGACTTGCGGATGCTCTGAACCTTGTGGGCAAGAAATGTATGCTGGCCCTGAGAGAGCCCTCCCTTGGCCCTTGTTTCGGTATAAAGGGTGGAGCCGCAGGCGGCGGATACGCTCAGGTGGTTCCAATGGAGGACCTCAATCTTCATTTTACAGGCGATTTTCATGCTATAACCTCCGCCAACAACCTGCTTGCCGCCATGCTTGACAACCATATCCATCAGGGAAACAGCCTCAACATAGATACGAGACAGATACTTCACAAGAGATGTGTGGATATGAATGACAGGGCCCTTAGAAATATCATAGTCTCCCTGGGAGGAAAGGCCAACGGATTCCCCAGAGAGGATCACTTTGTCATAACAGTTGCCACAGAGATAATGGCCATACTCTGCCTTGCCTCTGACATGGAAGACCTCAAGGAAAGGCTCGGAAGGATAGTCGTAGCCTATGATATGAGCGGAAATCCTGTGACAGCAAAGGAACTCAAGGCGGTGGGAGCTATGGCAGCACTTCTCAAGGATGCCATAAAGCCAAATATGATACAGAGCCTTGAGCACACAGGCGCTGTCATACACGGAGGACCCTTCGCAAATATCGCCCACGGCTGCAATTCCGTTATAGCCACAAAGACAGCCTTGAAGCTTGCGGATATAGTTGTCACGGAGGCAGGCTTCGGAGCTGATCTCGGAGCTGAGAAATTCTTGGATATCAAGTGTCCCAAGGCGGGCCTTAAGCCCTCAGCAGTAGTTCTTGTAGCCACCATAAGAGCTCTCAAATATAACGGAGGAATTCCAAAGGACAAGCTTTCAGAGGAAAACATTGATGCCCTCAAAAAGGGAATAGTGAACCTTGAAAAGCATATTGAAAACATTCATAAGTACGGAGTGCCCGTGGTTGTCACACTCAACAGATTCACCTCTGATACAGAGGCGGAGATAGACTTTGTAAGAGAATTCTGTGAGAATCTGGGCTGTGAATTTGCCATGAGTGACGTGTGGGCAAAGGGCGGAGAAGGCGGAAGAGAGCTTGCCGAGAAGGTCATCTATACCCTTGAGAACAAGAAATCAGAGTACAAGCCTCTCTATGACGCTGAGGCTGAGAGCTACGATGAAAAGATAAAAAAGATCTGCAGGGAGATCTATGGAGCATCAGGTGTAAGCTTCACCAAGAAGGCCCGCACCTCACTTAAGAAGATAGAGGACATGGGATACACAGGGCTGCCTGTATGTATGGCGAAGACTCAGTATTCTCTGTCGGATGACCCCACTAAGCTTGGTAGGCCTGAAAACTTTGAGATAAATATAAGAGACATATATGTATCTGCAGGAGCGGGCTTTATAGTATGCCTTTTGGGAGAGATAATGACAATGCCGGGTCTTCCCAAGAAGCCTGCTGCCGAGGGTATAGATGTTGTGGACGGAAAGATCACAGGCCTTTTCTAGGAGATTTTTTCATACAGTATAAACAGGATCAAAAAATGCGGTTTGAGAGGAAATATCAAAGTGGACAGATTGGCGGATTGGCTCAAGGGATTGGACTATGAGCTCATTACAGGAGATATTGACATAGAGGTAAAGGATGTCATATATGACAGCAGAAAGGCTGAAAAGGACACAGTCTTTGTCTGTATGACAGGTACAAAGACGGACTCTCATGATTTCATCAGGGAAGTGTATGAAAAGGGCTGCAGAGCTTTTGTGGTTGAAAAAGATGCGGACAAGCTCCTGCTTCCTAAAGATGAAAACGGGAAAACAAGGACGGATTTCAGTCTTATTTCAGTGGGGAATGCCAGACAGGCCCTGGCTCTCATGTCAGCTGCCCGCTTCGGACACCCCACAGAAAAGCTTTGCTGCATAGGAGTCACAGGCACAAAGGGAAAGACTACTACCTCATTTATGATAAAGAGCATACTTGAGCACTGCGGAAAAAAGACGGGACTTATAGGCACCAACGGATGCTACATAGGAACTGAGCACTTTGAGACAAGGAACACTACTCCGGAAAGCTATGAGCTCAGCGAATACTTCCATGAGATGGTGGAAAAGGGCTGTGAGTACATGGTCATGGAGTGTTCTTCCCAGGGCTTTAAGATGCACAGGACAGACGGAATTAAATTTGACTACGGAATTTTTCTTAATATAAGCCCTGACCACATAGGCCCTCTTGAGCATGCTGATTTTGATGAGTATCTGAGCTGTAAGATGAAACTCTTTTCTCAGTGTGAGACAGGCATAATAAATGCTGACGACAGTCATGCGGGAGAGATAGCCGAAGCTTACCCCGGACTGCTCACATACAGCATAAGAGATAAGGCCGACTTCTACGCTGAAAATATACACTATACTGCGGGAAGCGCCTTTATGGGAGTTGAATTCGATGTGAGAGGACGCTTTGAGGATGAAGTGAAGCTGTCCATTCCGGGAGAGTTCAACGTGTCTAATGCTCTGGCAGCCATAAGTGTATGCTCTCTTTTGGGACTTCCCAAGGAGGAGATAAACGAGGCTCTCTTAAAGATACATGTGGATGGCAGGATGGAGACAGTATACAAGTCTGATAAATTCCAGGTGATCGTGGACTATGCCCACAATGAGGTGAGCATGGAGAGCCTTCTTGAGACTCTAAGGAGCTACAAGCCTGAGAGGCTAGTAGTGGTATTCGGCTGCGGAGGCAACCGCTCAAAGGACAGGCGCACAGGTATGGGAAAGGCTGCGGCGGAGTTTGCCGACTATTCCGTATTCACTTCCGACAACTCAAGATTCGAGCGGCCGGAGGACATAATAGCCGATATTGAGGAGGCTTATCTTTATGCGGGAGGAAGTAAAGATTCCTACGCAAAGATCCCCGACAGGAGGGAGGCCATAGAGTATGCGATGACTCACGCTCTAAAGGGAGACATAATAGCTGTGATAGGAAAGGGACATGAGGACTATCAGGAAGTAAACGGGGTGCGAACTCACTTTCTCGACAGAGAAGTGATAAAGGAAATCGTCGAAAAATATTCTCTATAAAGCTTGACAGTTAAATTATGATGTGATAGTGTATTTTCGTTTGCGAATCAATCAAATGACAGGGTGCATTATTTTTTGAAAAGAAAGAGAGAAATATTATGATCAAAAAGCTTATGGAAGAATTTAAGGCATTCGCCCTTCGCGGAAACGTGATGGACATGGCAGTCGGTGTTATCGTCGGAGGTGCTTTCTCTGATATAGTTACATCTCTGACTGAAAACATCCTTAAGCCCATTATCAATTTGTGTATGGGATCACAGCTTTACTCATTGGACGACATAAAGAACTTCGGAGCAAGCTTTATCTCATCAGTTGTCAACTTTGTGATAATGGCTTTCATCCTTTTCATGCTTTTGAAGTTTGTAAACAAGCTTCTCACCATCGGCATCAAGAAGGAAGAGGAGCCTGCAGCTCCTACTACAAAGGTCTGCCCTTACTGCAAGTCCGAGATACCTATAGAGGCAACAAGATGTCCTCACTGCACTAGCGAGCTTGACAAGTAATATATAAAAGATCATTTAAAGTTATGACACTCTCTTTGTAGACTGTCGGGCCTTAGCCCTACAGTTCCCCAAAGGGAGTGTTTTTCTTAGAAATTTGTCTCCCCCTTTTTCTTGAATTTTTTCTTCTTTAAGTTTATTCTTTTTATATGAAAAATAATGTGAAACTTAAGATAAGTCCGAGACTGATGTTGGTTTTTTCAATGGCGGTTTTCGGTACTCTGGGAATTTTTACAAGAAATATAAATGTGAGCTCCGGAGAGCTGGCTCTCTACAGGGCTGTGCTTGCTGCACTTTTGATAATCATATATTTCGCTGCCACCGGTCAGAGACCGGGACTAAGGGATACGAAGCGGGAGATACCGCTTCTCATTCTTTCAGGCTTTGCCATGGGCATAAACTGGATACTTCTCTTTGAGGCCTACAAGTACACTACTGTGTCTAAGGCCACATTGAGCTACTATTTTGCCCCTGTAATTGTGACGGCAGTGTCCCCTTTTCTTTTCAGAGAGAGGATGACGGCAAAGAAGCTTTTATGCTTTGTAATGTCCTCCATAGGGCTTGTGATGATAATAGGAACAGGTGAGGGAGCGGGAGGATCAGACTTAAAGGGTATATTTTTCGGGCTTGGAGCCGCCTTTTTCTATGCGGCGGTCATGATATTAAATAAGCTTATAAAAAATACCGAGGGTATAAGACGAACACTTTTGCAGTTTATTGCGGCTATAATCATACTATGTCCTTATGTTGCATTAAGCTCGGGAATAAATATTATGGGACTTGGGGCTGTCGGCATTGGCTGCCTTCTCACGGTGGGACTTGTACACACAGGCTTTACTTACTGCCTCTACTTTTCGGCACTGAAGGAGCTTAAGGGACAGGAAGCGGCTATTTTAAGTTACATAGATCCCCTGGTGGCTATGCTTGTCTCTGTCTTCATATTGGGTGAGAGCATGAGTCTTATGCAGGCAGTGGGAGGGGCAATGATACTTGGCTTTACTCTGTTAAATGAACTTTTAAATGATTCATAAAAAAAGGACAGGGACAAATTTACGCTTTCGTTTATAGGAGGACTGAGACAGTGGAGATCAGGGTTCTCAAATATTTTTTGATGACAGCAAGGGAAGAAAACATAACAAAGGCGGCAAGGCTTTTGCATATAACTCAGCCCACTCTCTCAAGGCAGCTTATGCAGCTGGAGGAAGAGCTGGGAGTGAAGCTATTTGAGCGTGGAAAGACCCATATAAGGCTCACTGCAGACGGAATGCTTTTAAAGCGCAGGGCTATGGAGATAGTAGGACTTTCAGAGCTTACGGTTCAAGAATTTGCGGGTAACAGGGAAGAGCTTTCCGGCGAGATAAGTATGGGCTGCGGAGAGACAGAAAATATGAGCTTCATATCTCGGCAGATAGTTGAATTCCGAAGGAAAAATCCACTGGTCAGATTCAATATATACAGCGCCACCGCCGATGAGATAAAGGAGAGAATGGAGAGAGGACTTACTGATATCGGACTTCTGATGGAGCCTGTGGATATAAACAGATACGAGTTTTTGAGGATGCCGGAAAAGGAGATGTGGGGAGTGACAGTCAGGGAGGATTCCTCACTTGCAAAAAAGGATTTTGCCGTTCCTGAAGACCTTTTGAGAACGCCCCTTATAATGCCCAGGAGGGAGGATGTCAGGAATGAGCTTGCCGGCTGGTTCGGCGGCCGTTATGAGGAGCTTGATATCGCGGCTATATATAATCTTACTTTAAACGGAGTGAATATGGTGAAAAACGGGGTGGGCGTGCTTCTCGGATTCAATATAGAAAGCGGATACTCGGGGCTCAAGTTTGTCCCTTTAAAGCCTGAGCTGTCTACGCGAGCGATGCTTGTGTGGAAGAAAAATCAGATGCTTTCTCCTGCCGTAAAGGCTTTCACAGAGAGCATGAGAGATTTTTTGAATAATGCCTATAAAGCATAGTTAACGATTAAAAACAAGTATTAGACATAATAAGAAAGCGCAAGTAAAATGCAGATGTAGTTAAGACATCTGCATTTTATTTTTGAGGAAAGGTTTAGACCTATGACTGAAAAGGAAGCCTGTGATCTGTTCTCGCTGCCTTATGACACAGACATAGATATACTTCAGCTTTTGACGACACTATGTGACATCGGTTTTGATGTAGAGGAGGCTCTGCAATACTTGAATTGCGGAGAAGACACAGCTGATGGAGAGGCGGAGAAAAGAGAGTCGATGCTTGTAAAAAGGAGGAAAGCGCTTTTGAGGGAGATACATTGCATGGAAAACAGACTTGATCAGGCAGACTTTCTTCTGTTTAAAATACGCGGGGAAAGAGAAAGGAGAGAGGGATAATGGAATACGCAAAGCTGTATGAGACAGACAGGGAATTTATGGACATATTTGATAATTTTGCTTTAAATGATGTGAAAAATGATTCCGAATGCAGTTTGCCTGAAAAGACAAGATACGAAGCTGTATTGGCCGCGCTTATTGGCTGCGGAGGAACGGAAATGTTTAAAGAAGTATTGTCGGAGGCTCTTGAGGGCTCCTTACTTGGCGCACCGGAGGTAAGAGAGATAGTGTACCAGGCTGTGGATTACCTGGGGATGGGTCGGGTATTGCCTTTCTTATATGCCGAGAATGAAGTTTTTCTTAAAGCCGGAGTTAAGCTTCCTCTTCCTGACAGCTCAACGGTAAACTCAGACAGTCGCCTTGAAAAAGGGGTTGAAGCTCAGGCGCAGATATTCGGAGAGCACATGAGAGAGGCATGGAAGGCGGGAAAAATCAATCGCCTGCTCGGCGAAAACTGCTTCGGAGATTTTTATACCCGAACAGGCCTTTCTCTTAAGGAGAGGGAGCTTATAACCTTCTGCTTCCTCATGGCTCATGGAGGCTGTGAGCCCCAGCTTACAGCCCATGCAAAGGGTAATATGAATATGGGAAATGACAGGGCCTTTCTGATGAGAGTGGTATATCAGTGCCTGCCGTATATAGGATATCCCGGTAGCTTAAATGCCATAAGCTGCATAGATAAGGCGGCAGAGTAAATATTTGGAACATTTGGATACATTTTTAATATGGTTTAAACGGTAAATCCGAACAGGAATAGGAGGAAAGAAAATGAAAAATACAGATGAGAAAGAATTTGACAAGATAAATATATTCGGAAAGGGTGAGCCCAACAGTGCATACGCCCGCTTTTTTACAGGAAACTCTTATCTCAAACCTCTTACAGGTATAAAGACGGATATGCACCTATCGAACGTGACCTTTGAGCCGGGCTGCAGAAACAATTGGCATATACATCACGCAAAGCAGGGTGGCGGCCAGATACTTATCTGTACAGCAGGAGAGGGCTGGTATCAGGAAGAGGGAAAATCTGCCATAAGCTTGAAAGAAGGCACAGTTATTGAGATCCCTGCAAACGTGAAGCACTGGCACGGCGCAAAGGCAGACTCGTGGTTTTCCCACATAGCAGTCGAGGTGCCGGGTGAGAAAACCGAGAACGAGTGGCTTGAGCCTGTTGAAGATGAAGATTACAAGAAATTAGTATGATAATGATATAAAGATTAAATACAATTTTGTCCGGGTAAAAGCGAAAACACAATTATTAAGGGAACTCAAACCTCTCCTTCAGTCTCTGTAGAAACAATTTTGCTCCCGGAGAGAAGACCTGATGCTTTTTCCATACAATATCAAGACCTGACTCAAGCCTTGGCATAAGAGGCCTGAAGCAGAGAGGACTGTCAGGGCCTGTGTCGGCTATATTATCTATAGTAAGTGCATAGCCTACACCGGCCTCAACCATTATGGAGGCATTGTAAACAAGATTAAAAGTGGAGACTATGTCAAGGCTTTTAAAATCCTCGGCGAACCAGTCGGAAAACTCATTTCCTGTACGGTGGGGCATGATAGCCTGTCTTGAGCATATGAGGGGAAGACCGAGAAGATCGGATTTTTCCACATATTCTTTTTTTGACAGGGGACTGTCTTTTCTCATGAGAACTCCCCATACATCCTTTTCGGGAAGGCTCATATAATCATATTTTGTAATGTCGGCAGGTTGAATGAGTATTCCGAAATCAAGGAGTCCTTTGTCAAGCCTTTCGGTTACATCCTCTGCGTTTCCGCTGTAGATGTGATAATGAAGTCCCGGAAATTCTGATCTTAGCTCATTTAATAAGACTGCGACCGGCTTTACAGCTCTTGTTTCTCCACCACCGATGTAGATATCACCGCTTATGGTGTAATACATGGAGCGAAATTCAGCTTTCGTCTTGTCTGTCAAGGATACTATCTCTTCAGCCCTTCTTCTTAGAAGCCTGCCTTCGGGAGTAAGCTCCACTCTGTGGCTTTTCCTTATCAATAGCTTTTGCCCCAACTCTTCCTCCAGCTCTTTTATCTGACGGGATAGGGTGGGTTGGGAAAGGTGCAGGGAGTTTGACGCTGCGGTTATATTTCCCTCTCTTGCCACAGCGAGAAAATATTTGAGGACTCTTAGCTCCATAAGTTTACCTCCTTGTCATTTTCGGCGGATCAGCTTTAATATTATATGAAAGAGATATTACTGTAAAGCATATCATAAGATAGAAACAAAGTATTTGCTATTTTTATTACGCATCTGCACAATAGATATGATTGATAAGATTACTATATACGGAGGATAAGTAAATGAACGAAAAACTAAGACTCACAGAAACCTGGGATAAGACTTTTCCGAAGAGTAAAAATGTAAATCATAAAAAGGTAACTTTTCATAACAGATACGGCATAAGCCTGGCGGCTGACATGTATGAGCCTAAGGATGCGGAGGGCAGGCTTCCCGCAATAGCAGTGTGCGGTCCCTTCGGAGCGGTAAAGGAACAGGCGGCAGGCCTTTATGCTCAGGAAATGGCAGAGAGAGGATTTCTGACAATAGCATTTGATCCCTCTTTTACAGGAGAAAGCGGAGGAGAACCCCGCTATGTGGCTTCCCCGGATATAAACACCGAGGATTTTCAGGCAGCTGTAGATTTCCTGTCTGTGACAGATAAGGCGGATCCCGAAAAGATAGGCATAATAGGTATCTGCGGCTGGGGCGGCATGGCTTTAAACGTGGCGGCTTTGGACACAAGGATAAAAGCCACAATTGCTTCCACCATGTATGATATGGCAAGGGTAAACGCAAACGGATACTTTGACCTGGAAAACAGTGCTGACGAAAGATACAAGAAGAAGCAAGCTTTGAACTCTCAGAGGATAACTGACTATAAGAATGGAAGCTATGCCCTTGGAGGAGGTGTTGCAGATCCTCTTCCTGAGGACGCTCCCCTCTTTGTCAAGGACTACTATGATTATTATAAGACTGAGAGAGGCTATCACGAGAGATCTCTCAATTCAAACGGGGGATGGAACATTACGGGCTGTATGTCCTTCATGAATCAACCTATATTAAAGTACATAAACGAAATAAGGAGCGCTGTCCTCATAATTCATGGGGAGAAAGCCCACTCCTGTTATTTCAGCAGGGATGCTTATGCTGATATGGTAAGAGATAATCCCTACTCGGACAACAAGGAACTGATGATAATCCCGGGGGCTGTACACACTGATCTTTATGATAGGAAGGATATAATCCCCTTTGACAGGATGGAGCTGTTCTTTAAAGACGCCTTCAGATAAACAAAGATTGGAGAATTTCCGGTTTGGAGAATCGTGTGTTTGAGCTTGTGACAGATTCGTTTTTCAAGATACTTATACCGGGGATCACAGTGACTGTTCCACTTACAGTGCTGTCTTTTGCCCTGGCCCTTATTATTGCCTGTTCTATGGCGCTTGTACAGTTTTTTGATATAAAAATATTTAAGCAGGCAGCGAGGCTTTATATATGGATAATAAGAGGAACGCCACTTTTGGTGCAGCTGTTTATAGTATTTTACGGACTCCCCAAGGTGGGATTGCTTATAGATCCTTTTCCTGCCGCCGTTCTGGTTTTTTCCGTTAATGAGGGAGCCTACTGTGCCGAGACAATAAGGGCAGCCCTGGAGTCGGTACCTAAGGGACAGATGGAGGCAGGCTTATGTCTGGGCATGAACAGGATGCAGACCGTAAGAAAAGTAATATTTCCTCAGGCTTTAAGGACAGCCTTTCCCACCCTCGCAAACTCACTTATAGCAATGGTTAAGGATACATCCCTGGCCGCCAATATAACAGTGACGGAGATGTTTATGGCTGCTCAGCGCATAGTGGCAAGGACCTATGAACCTCTCATTCTGTATATAGAGGTGGGTTTTATTTATCTTATGTTCTGCACAGTCCTTACCGAAGTACAGAGCTTGGGAGAGAAGCGGCTTGGAGAAAAAATGATTTAAATCCGGATGCAAGACGGGAAATATTTACGCTTACATAAAAGGAGACTTCTATACATGAAAAAAAGATATATCTTATTTTTGACAGCTTTGGCTGTCTCTACATCACTTTTGGCAGGCTGCTCAGATAATACCCGCGAGGCAGCAGGTGAAAAAGGAGCGGAAAGTACCTCAAATAGCGGAGATCTGCTCTCTGAAATCAGGGAAAGAGGGGAGATGATCATAGCCATGGAAGGCACTTGGGCTCCCTGGACCTACCACGACGAGGAGGATCGGCTTGTGGGCTACGATGTGGAGGTCGGAGAAAAGTTAGCCGAAAAGCTGGGAGTGGAACCTGTGTTTGTTGAGGGCGAGTGGGACGGCCTTTTGGCGGGCATCGATGCGGGCAGATATGACATAATGATAAACGGAGTTGATATTACGGAGGAGAGAGCTGAGAAGTATGATTTTTCCATTCCCTATGCATATAACAGAACAGCGGTGATAGTAAGGGGAGACAATAATGATATAAAAACTATGGAGGACCTTTCGGGAAAACATACAGCAAATACCATCTCAAGCACCTATGCTGAGCTTGCGGAAAGCTATGGTGCCGAGGTGACAGGAGTAGATGACCTGAACCAGACCTTTGAGCTTCTTTTAAGCGGAAGGACAGACGCGACATTAAACGCTGAGGTCACATACTATGACTACATGAGGGCTCATCCTGATGCGGACATAAAGATAGCCTGTATTGCTCCTCAGGAAACTCAGGTTGCCATCCCCATGAGAAAGGGGGAGGAGACTGAAATCCTAAGGAAAGCCATAGACTCGGCCTTAAATGAACTTTCCGAGTCGGGAGAACTGACAGAGCTTGCGGAAAAGTATTTCGGTACGGACATATCCGGGGCAGAATAAGTACATAAGAAAATATAATAAGACAGTTATTTAAGCTCATTATGAAACAGATACTTTAAGAGAGATCTGCTTTGTAATGAGCTTTTTTACAGTAGTTCGTTTTATGAGTAAAAAATATTATACTTAATAAAATATATCCGTAATTAATGCACAAAAAACAGAATAAAAACTGGTAAAAATAGTAGAAAATGGCAAAAATAATTGACATGGTAGCATTTCAATGTTATTTTTTATTTAGCTACTAAATAAAAATGAGGAGGGCGAAAATGTATAATTTTAACAGAATCGGCTCCAGAAAAGGCTCAGGGTCTTTAAAGTGGACAGCAATGGCCGCACACAACGGAAATCTGGCTCCGGAGATAACTCCTTTTTCTGCTGCCGACATGGAATTTAAGAATGCGCCTGAGATAATTCAGGCAATAAAGGATTTCCTTGACAGCGACAATGGAGTTTTAGCCTATTATGGAGGGTATCCTGCTTACTACGAGGCTGTAGTTGACTGGATGGCAAGGAGACATAACTGGAATATAGAACCTGACTGGATCGTGGATATGAATGGTGTTCTACCGTCCTTATATGTTGCGCTTGCAGCCTTCACAAAACCCGGAGATAACGTGATAATCGTTTCACCTGTCTATGACCCCTTTTATGGCATAGTTGGCAATAATGACAGAAACATAGTGACCAGCTCCCTTGTGTTTAAGGATGGAAAGTATCAGATAAACTTTGAGGACATAGAGAGGAAGGCAAAGGATGAAAAGACTACAATGATCTTCATTTGTAATCCTCACAATCCCGTCGGAAGGGTGTGGACCAAGGAGGAACTCACTCGTCTTGCCCGCATTTGCATTGATAACAATGTTCTCATAGCAGATGATGAAGCTCATCACGATCTGATACTGCCGGGATACAAACATACTTGTCTTGCTTCGATCTCAGAGGAGATAGCGGATCACTGCGTAGTATTTACAGCGCCGTCGAAGGGATTCAATCTTGCGGGAATGCAGAATTCAAGCACTATAATCAAGGATCCTGCCATGAGAAAGCACTACTACGACGAGGTAGCTCTCGGACAAGAGCATTATACTGTAAGCCCTCTGGGCTACAGGGCCTGCGAGGCGGCTTACAGATATGGAGAAAAATGGCTGGATGAGCTCATTGAGGTAATAGACAACAATCGAAAGTTCATGACGGATTATCTCGCAAAGAACATACCGGAGATCAAGGTAATGCCTATGGAGGGAACCTATCTTATCTGGCTTGACTGCAGAGAACTGGGAATGAAATATGATGAGCTTGAGAAATTTATGAAGGAGAAGGCACTTCTTTACCTGGATGAGGGACATATGTTCGGACCGGAGGGAGACGGATTTGAGAGATGGAACCTTGCTTGCCATGTGAGCGTTCTTGAGGAGGCTCTCGACAGGCTTAAGAAAGCTGTAGATGAATGGAGGAAAAATAAATGATAAATATCGATGCAAAGATCGACCATTTAGGACTTTTCAGCAACAAAAATCCTGATACAAGTAAAGCCCTCTTTAAGCTTGGATTCAGAGCCGCCGGAGGATGTGATCATCTCATCCCGGACAAGGAGGGAAAACTTCCTGCAAACGCACACTTTGTATTGGATAACGGATATATGGAATGTGTCCTGGAAAAGCCCACAGGCTACAGGGAATATGAAATAACCGAGGGAGGCCTCATATACTTTGAGTTTGCCTGCAAAGATATTGAGGAGGCATATAAAAACTCTGAGGAGAAGGGGCTTCAGAGCAGTGATATAGTTCACGCCGGAAGATACGCCGATCACGGAGAGAACAAGGGCGAGGCAAGATTCGACTGCATACTTTTGGAGAAGGAAATAATAGAAAATGTTCTTATAGGAGCTGTTGAGCACAAGACCAGAGGTCTTTTCTACAAGAACAACAGATATGAGCATGAAAATTATGCGTCAAGGATAGAGGAAGTGGTTCTTTTCTCAGAGTCTTCCGATTATTCAGACAAGGTAAAGAAGGGGATAGAAGACTTTCAGGAGGGCCTGGGAGACTACGAAAAGGAAGAGGGGATAAGAAAGCTCACCTTCATGAGCAGTGAGGAATGTAAGGAGCGCTTCTGTCTTGACACAGAGAAGGGAAAACTTAACAAGGCGGGACTAATTCTGAAGACTGAGGATATGAGTAAGTGTCTTGAGTGCGTGAAGGCTTCGGGCTATCCCTTCAAGGAAGTAAACGGCTCCATAGTCGTGGATCTCCTTGACGAACTGAATATTTTTATGGTCTTTGAAAAATAAAAACAAGGAGGGGGAATTATGATAACTACCGGTTTTGGCTTTGCGGCATCAGTTTTTGCTTTGCTAGCTTTGTACTATGTTTTTACAGAGAAATTCGGCAATTCAAGGGCATTCAAGGTAGTGCCTACGCTTATAGTATTTTACGTGCTGTTCATCCTTTGCAGCCACTTCGGGCTTTGGTCCTATGAGGAGGGATCTCAGGTGACGGCAACCAAGCAGGCTATGACGGATTACGGTGTTCCGCTTCTCATCTTTACTGCAGTCGTACAGTCTGACGGAAGAAAGATGTTAAAGCTCGGCCCCAAGCTTTTGTTGGTGTATGTGCTCACCTGTATAAGTATCATACTCGGTATGATAGTTGCAGGAGTTGCCTTCGCTTCAAAGCTCAACATCCCCGAGATGGGCGGAACAATGGCGGCTGTTACAGGATCCTTTATAGGAGGCCCTGAGAACCTCTATGCTGCGGCTAATATCGCAGAGCTTTCAGACGGAGGCCTTGCAAACGCGCTGCTTCTCATCTACGTTGTATTCACACCTTGGATGACTATGCTTATAGTCCTTGTACCTATCGTTGCGGACAAGTTCAACAAGTGGACAAAGGCGGACATCAGGCCCATAGAGGAGGCGGCGTCAAACATAGCTGACAGCACCGCTGAGGCGGGAAGGAACACAAGCGCGAGAGATATATTCATAGTACTCGGAATAGCAATGATGCTTGAGCTCGTTTCACTCGTTATAGGAGAGAAGGTTGAGGCTATATTCCCTTCAGTCTCCCAGAGCATAACCATGTACCTTATAGTAACAGTTGTCAGCCTTTTCGTGGGAACCTACACAAAGCTCGGACAGAACCCCGCACTTCCTGCAATAAGTGGAACTCTGGCGATGGTGATGCTGCTTCTCGGCTGTGTCGGAATCGACCTCGGCGTATTCAAGGATGCAGGATACTTCCTTGCAACCAGCGCTACAGCCCTTATCATCCACGCTGTATTCATGATAGTTGCGGCAAAGCTGCTGCGCGTGGATCTTCAGACCCTGGGCTGCGCTTCCATAGCAACCATAGGAGGCAACTCCTCGGCACCGGTTGTTGCTACAGCATACGGCAACAAGGCTTATATCACCATAGCGACCGTTATGGCGGCTATAGGACCGGTTATAGGAACATTTACGGGACTCTTTGTAGGAAACGTAATAGATATGATGGTTAAGTAATAAAAAGCGGCGTACTTTTTTCGCAAAGCTTCACAAAAAAGATTTCTCCCGCTCAAGGGAACAAAGCCTGTGCTTGCCTGAGAGCGGGAGAGTTTTTATTGCTTAGGAACGGATATTATTCATTGCATTATAGGCGGGGATTTCCCCGCCTATAATTTAATAAATGTAACTATTGTCTTTTTGAAATAAAAGCGTCAGAAGGGCTTGTATCCCTCGGGAAGAGGAGACTCATAGGGCTTTCCGCCCAGGCTCTCCTTGAGCTCCTCCTTTGCCCTGTCTATGATCTCAGGATCTTCAAACAGAAGCTTTGCCCCCTTTGCCATGACTTCCCCTGCCTTAAGCATTCCCTTCATGCCGACGCTGTGGCCCGCATATGCGGCAACCTGCCAGCTGTGTCCGGCAATGGCGTAGCCGTAGCAGGCAATGTTTATTTGAGCGGTAGGGACTATGTAGCTTACATCCCCTATATCCATGGAACCTGTGATGCAGGTCTTTCTCTTCGTCTCGGAGAGGGGAGCAAAGAAATCACATATTAATTTATCGTTGACGTTTATTCCGTAATCCGACCTAACCTGATTCTGCGAAGCCTCAAGAGCACCCGGAAGAGTCTTTGTCATCTCACTGATGAAATCCATCTCCTCCTCAGTATAGCTTATGGGATCACAGCTTTCCATGGCCTTATGCAGATACTTCTCTATAGTCCTGTTGGGCAGGTAGTCGGAGCAGCCACCGCAGAATTCCACAGTGACATTGGTATCCGTCATCTCGGCGGCTGCCTTTGCACAGCGCACCAGCCTCTCATAGACGGACTTGGCCACATCCCTCTTCTGAGCTCTCACAAAGTACCAGGCTGTGGCATTTTCAGGCACTATGTTTGGCGCCAGAGGATCAGTTATTGTAGAGTAGTGGAGGGTGGTTCCCGGAGGAACATGCTCCCTCAAATAGTTTGCGGATATATTGAGAAGCTCTACCGCATCCAAGGCACTCCTTCCGTTCCAGGGATCCACAGCGGCATGGGCCGTCTTTCCTTTATAGTGAAATTTCGCCTGATATACCGCGGAGGTGGGGGTTTCCATGACCATATTAAGGCGCTCGGGATGCCAGCCTATCACAGCGTCAACGTCGTCGAAAAGCCCCATCTTTACCATTACGACTTTTCCGGTAAGGAGCTCCTCGGCAGGAGTTCCATAGAGCCTTACGGTGCCTTTGATCTCTCCGGATTTAATGAGTTCTTTAATTGCCACTGCAGCGGCAAGAGAAGCTGTTCCCAAGAGATTGTGTCCGCAACCGTGGCCGGGAGCCCCCTCTACTGAAGGTTCTTTTGAAGCTTTCACCTTCTGAGAGAGACCGGGAAGGGCATCATATTCCGACCAAAAAGCCACAATGGGCCTTCCGCTCCCGTACTCAGCAACAAAGGCGGTGGGGAGTCCGGGTATATCCGAGTTCACCTTAAATCCCTCTTCACGGAGGCAGTCGCATAGTCTTTTCGAGGACTTGAATTCTTTATAGCCTACTTCGGCATAAGTCCATATATCAAAGGCGACATCAATAAACTCTTTTTCTTTGTCTTTTATAATATCTTTGATATTCATATATTCACCCCTTTCAAAAAAAGTTTAGCTACTAAATAAAAAGGGATAGATCCATTATAGAATTTGGCCTGTAAAGTGTCAATAAAAAAGAGGATTACTCATCCTCTTCCAAAAGATCAATATAAACTTTTATGACTTTGAAAAAAGCATCGACTTCCTCGGCAGTACAGGAATGTACATACATAAGCTCCTTGACGGTCTCTGCAACCTCGGCAGAATCATACATTTTGTGCTTTTCACTCAATGTCTTACCCTTCGGAGTTGTAAACAGGTGGATATTTTTGGCATTGCCGTCCATTTTTTTTCTGATAATATAAGACTTGGCTTCCAGCTTTGTAGCTGTTTGAGATATGGCACCGTTAGTTCTGTGCCACATTTTGGCCATTTGATTTATAGTTATACCGGGGTTGTCATCTATTGCAGTCAATGTGTGCATTTCAACCATGCTGAGCATGTCACCGGAACCGTAGTCATGAGTATCGTTCATGTAATCCCTATAGAGCATAACAAACCTATATAGAGCGTCGGAGAGCTCATTAAGCTTGTACATAGGTTCACTGAAAGATGATTTATCTGAATTTTCGGTATTCAAAGCGCTTCTCCTTACAGATTTTTCATTATTATAATATTTTTGTTAAAAATGGGGAAGATATATTTTTACCAATTTGATCAATAAAATATAAAAGCCCTTATTCTTCAATAAGGGCCATTGCACAGTAGCCTTTTTCGGGCTGAAAGCAGTAAATATCCAGATTTTTGTCTAATTCGGGTATATAGTCATGAACCACGTCGTCGCTTCCGTTTACAGCAACATCGGCATAACGCTGAAAGCGGGGCTTTCCTTTGATGGCATAGAGCTCGCTCACAGAGAGGCCTGCCATGTTTTCAAGAGGTCTGTTCTCCAGTATAGCCATGCGCTCATTACAATAGCGGAAAATAAAATCCGAAAGGCTTCCTTTCTTGTCCGTCACAAGCTCGATCACACAAAAAGCAATGGGGAGCTTGTTGAGAATGGAAAACCTTGTGCCTATGCTCTCAGGATTTCCCAGAGCGGGAAATTTACCCGGTAGTGACAATTCTATTTCATTTTTCAAGTGTTCTTTTAAAGCGCGGTGCCTTCCCTCAAACTTGTGGCCGTCAGCAGTGGTATACTCACATTTCTTTACGCGTATAACATACGACTTGGCCAAAAGTATTCCTTTATTTATATTGATAAATTCCTCTTTCGGTAAAAAATCCAAAAAGGATTTTACCGGTATGTAGGTCTTTATAAGCTTGCCGTTTTTGAGATATACAGAGGTCCTTCCATACTCGCGAACTATATACTTAATATCTGAGCTTTCAATACTATTTCTTGACAGAAAGTATTTTGCCTGTATCATAAATACACCTTAAAAGTTATTATTTGTAATATTCTGATATTATTTACGAATTATTATACAATGAGACTGGGGAAAAAACAACATTATAGAGATTTAAAATACCCCCCGATATGGATAAAATTGTGAACACGATGTTAATCTTTTGTGAAAATCCTACCGGATACATTGACTTAAAAGTGTTTTTTTTATTATAGTTAAATAGTAATGATGGACGAAGGAGGACGCAAACATGGAAAACGGAAGAATTGCTTTGGACGCCTTTGCGCAGAAATACGGTTCTATATGCAGAGGACATGACAGGATAGCCCCCGAGCTTTATACTGAATACGATGTAAAGAGGGGACTTAGAGATGTAAACGGAAATGGTGTGCCCACCGGCCTCACAAATATATCAAGGATAGAGTCATTTAAGAAGGAAAACGGAGTAAAGGTCCCCTGTGAGGGAAAGCTGTGGTACAGGGGGTACAATGTTATAGATATTGTTAAGGACCTGATGGATGAGAAAAGGTACGGTTTTGAGGAGGTAGCCTATCTGCTCTTGTTTGGTGAGCTGCCTGACAGAGACCAACTGGAGGAATTCAGAAATATTTTATGTGAATCAGGGACTTTGCCAAAGAACTTTACCAGGGATGTCATAATGAAGGCTCCCGGCAAGGATATAATGAACACGATGACTAAGAGTATACTTACTCTGGCTTCATATGATGCGGCTCCGGATGATTGTTCTATAGACAATGTGCTGAAGCAGTGTATATCGCTGATAGGTGTATTTCCTATGCTGGCTGTATACGGATATCATGCATACAACCATTATGAGAAGGATGAGAGCCTGTACATACACAGACCTGACGAGAATCTCTCCATGGCCGAGAATCTTCTTCGCATGCTCCGACCTGATAAGCAGTATGCGGAGATAGAGGCGAGAGTTTTGGATATAGCTCTTATACTTCACATGGAACACGGAGGAGGAAACAACTCTACCTTCACTACCAGAGTAGTCACCTCGGCAGGATCCGACACATACTCGGTAATTGCCGCAGCTATGTCATCCCTTAAGGGGCCTAAGCACGGAGGCGCCAATATAAAGGTGGTCGAGATGATGAAGGACCTTAAAGAATCCGTTACGGACACCTCAGATGAGGATGAGGTAAAGGCATATCTCTTAAAGCTTCTCAACAAGGAAGCCTTCGACAGGAAGGGACTTATATACGGAATGGGACACGCGGTATACTCCCTGTCCGATCCCAGAGCCCAGGTATTTAAGGGCTTTGTAGAGAAGCTTGCAAGGGCTAAGGGAAGAGATGATGATTTCGAGCTCTACTCTATGATAGAGAGGCTTGCTCCGGAGGTTATATCGGAGAAGAGGAGGATATACAAGGGAGTCAGCGCCAATGTGGACTTTTACAGCGGATTTGTCTACAGCATGCTGGACATTCCTCTTGAGCTCTATACGCCCATCTTTGCCATAGCAAGGATAGTGGGATGGAGCGCCCACAGGCTGGAGGAGCTTTTAAATATGGATAAGATCATAAGGCCTGCCTATATAAGTGTAATGGATGAGAGGGAGTATATACCACTTAAAAACAGAGACTGATATTTATACTTATAAAAACTGAAAACAGCTGTTGCAATACGGATGAAAAATTCATCAGTGGAGCGACAGCTTTTTTTATGTGTAAAAAATTTTAACTCAGTTCGGTTTTGAAATGTTTCAAATTGAACTGTTAAGATCTGAAAAGAGGATATTTTTACCAAAAAAAACATCTTTTGTGAAAAATAAATATAAAAACACTGTCAAAAAGGGAGAAAACAGTCAAAAAGCACAAAGGGGCATTGAAAGACAGAAAGAGATTCAATAAAATACAAAGCGTTGAAGGGGTGAACAGGCTCTGACTATATTTTTACTTTTAAGGAGGTACACATTATGAACAGAAAAAGAGCAATACTTGTCGCTGTTTTATCCACTGCCGCTTTAAGTTTGTTGGCGGGATGCGGTAATGCGAAAAAGGAAGCGAATAATACTGACAAGGCTAATGCCGATACAGTAAAGATCGCTGTAGCAGGACCGATGACCGGAGACAATTCAGAATATGGAATAGGATTCGCCAATGCTGCCGAGATGAAAGCGGAAGAATGGAACGAAAAAGGCGGAGTTTTGGGTAAACAGATCGAGATCGTCAAATATGACGATAAAAACACATCAGAGGAAGCTACTACTATTGCTCAGAAGATCGTTTCTGATGGAACTGCCGCAGGGGTTATAGGGCATTTCTCATCAGGAGTATGTATGACAGCAGCTCCTATATATCAGGAGAATAAAATGATAGAGATATCTCCTTCGGCATCACATCCTGATTATACCAAGATAGGAGACTACATTTTCAGAAACAACACGGTTATCGAGAAAGAAGCAACGGCCAGCGTTGATCTTGCTGTCAATGATATGGGCAAGAAAAATATAGGAATAATATCCATAATGACAGACTGGGGCACAAACACTTCACAGGTTGTAAAAGATATAGTTCAAAATCTTGGAGATCCCGATGTAAAGGTGGTTGCCCACGAGGAGGTAATGGAAGGATCTGACGATTATACTCCTGCAATAACAAAACTCAATGAAGCCGGAGCTGACGTTGTCATATGCTGCGGAATGTATAATCTGGTTGCACCTGTGGCAAAGCAGTATAAAGCTATAAATCCTGACATTGCCATAGTCGCTTTTTCAAATGCCTACAGCCAGCAGCTCATTGAGCTGGGTGGCGATGCGGTAGAGGGAGTTTGCTTCCCCGTTATATTCTTCTCTGAGTCAGATGACCCTATTGTAAAGGATTATATTGAGAATTATACAGAGAAATATGGCAGTGCGCCTTCAGCTCTCACTTCTCAGGCTTATGATTCTGTGGGCATACTTCTCACAGCAATTGAGGAGTCCGGTACGACAGATCATGAAGCTGTAAGAGATAAACTCAGAGAGGTGGAGTATCCCGGAGTCTGCGGTGTAACTAAATTTGATGAGAATGGTGAAATAGATAAGGAATTTGTCAAAGTTACCATAAAAGACGGTAAGTTTGAGAAAATGGCTGAATAATTAATTGTTTTACCGAGGGGCTGCCTGAATGACAGCCCTTCGGAGAAAGGATAGCTGATGCTTATTCAACAGGTGTTTAACGGCTTGGCTCTTGGAATGGGATATGCTTTGATTGCGGTAGGATATTCACTGGTCTTCGGAATACTGCGCCTTGTTAATTTTTCCCATGGCTCGATATATGCTTTCGGCGCAGAGATGGCTATGGTATTTATCGGCTTCCGTTTCGGAATAATTCCCGGAATCATTGCCGCAATGATACTTACAGGTGTTTTGGGAATATGTATTGATAAGGTGGCTTTGGAGCCTTTGAGAAAAAAGAAGTCAATGCCCATAGCTTCTCTTATTACCACAATAGGAATTTCAAACATAGTTACCCAGCTTTTAATAGTTTTTTTGGGATCGGAAAAGAGAAACTTCCCTGCCCTTTTTGACTTTGGCTCTGTACAAATAGGACATATAGCTGTCTCTTCCACCCAGATAATGATGTGCGTTGTCTCCCTTATATTGATGACAGTACTTGTCCTGATAGTCTACAAAACCAAAATAGGCTTGGCTATGCGAGCAGGGGAACAGAATTCAAGGGCAGCCTGTATGATGGGCATAAACGTAAATTTTGTCATCTCCTTCACATTTTTCCTTGCGGGAGTATCTGCAACCATCGCTGGTGTTTTGGTGGGAAGCTACTACCAGATAGTATATCCGAATATGGGCTATATGGCGGGACTTAAGGCCTTTGCCGCTGCTGTTTTGGGTGGGATAGGCTCACTGCCGGGAGCACTTCTGGGAGGCCTCATAGTTGGAGTTTCGGAAAGTATGGCTGCAACCTTTCTTGGTTCCACATACAGAGACTCCATAGCGTTCATAATTTTGATTATTGTTCTGATAGTTAGACCTCATGGTTTATTCGGACGGAAAGGTATTACGAAGGTGTGATGCTATGACTGAAAGGATTAAAAGATTAATTAATAAAGAGGATGACTGCTGTCAGGACACGATAAAGCCCGGTGCAGGGACACTACATAAAATAGAGGTATTTACCGATAAAAATAAATTTTCCCTGGGTCTTGCAGCCGCAGCCCTTTTGATAGCTCTCCCCTTTATACTGGGAGATCAGTATCTCTTGACTGTTATTGTAAAAATAGGGGCCTACGCAATATTGGCTATGGGTCTGAATATACTGACAGGCTATACAGGACTCGTATCTTTGGGCCATGCCGGCTTTGTGGCCATAGGTGCATATACAGCTTCTTTGCTCTCTGTAAGGCTGGGTGCGGATTTCTTCACAGCAACGCTTGCAGGGATGGTGGTTGCAGGGCTTGTTGGAGTTGTACTGGGACTTCCGACTTTGAAGGTCACAGGAACATATCTTTCTATCATAACCCTGGGGTTCGGAGAGATTATAAAGATGATCGCCATGAACTGGGCAACTGTTACCAATGGAACGCTGGGAGTAAAAAACATACCGAAGCCTTCTTTATTCGGCTTTGACATGACTGTGGGAAACTTTGGAATGTATTACCTTATGCTGGCTCTGGTCATAATTACTGCTGTATTTTGTCTGATGGTTGTAAAGTCTAAAACCGGAAGAGCATTTCAAGCCATAAGAGCTGACGAGATGGCAAGCACCATGATGGGAATAAACATTACGGCCTACAAGATTCTGGCATTTGTCATATCAGCATGTATATGTGCCCTTGGAGGCTCCCTCTATGCGACAGTCATAGGATACATAGATCCCAACACCTTCAACTTTGATGTTTCCACACTGATCTTAAGTATAGTAATACTTGGAGGCATGGGAACCATAAGAGGAATGTTTGTAGGAGCTGCAATACTCATCGCATTTCCTGAAGTATCACGTTTCCTTATGGAATACAGGTTTGTGCTTTACGGAGTTATTTTGGTAATAATGATGAGATTCAGACCTCAGGGCATTCTGGGCTGGAAGTCCACCCTACCTTATAAGCTCAATAAGAGAGTTAGAGAGGAAATTGAGAAGACAGAAGCTAAGGAAACGGCAGGTGATTGATGTGGCAAAGGAAGTTTTACTTGAAGTAAAGAATATAACCAAACGCTTCGGAGGTATAGTTGCCGTTGACCATGTAAGCGTCACCGTAAACAGAGGTGAAGTTGTAAGTATTATAGGGCCTAATGGGGCCGGAAAAACAACCGTATTCAATATGCTCACAGGTGTATACGAAGTGGATGAGGGGACCATACGCTTTAAGGGCGAGGAGATACAAAATAAAAAGCCCAAACATATAGTTGAGGCGGGAATATCAAGAACTTTTCAGAATATCAGACTGTTTTCAGATCTGAGGGTGATAGAAAATGTACTGATAGGAGCTCATATAAAAACGGATTACAATTTTTTTCAATCTGTTTTCAGAACAAAAAAATTCAGAGATGTTGAGGATGAGAAAACTGTGGAGGCCATACGCCTGCTCAAGTCGATAGGCCTTGACCATAGAAGAGATGACTATGCCTCAAATCTTCCTTATGGGGATCAGAGAAAGCTGGAGATAACAAGAGCTATAGCAACAGGAGCCGAGCTAATACTTTTGGATGAACCTGCCGCAGGCATGAATCCGCAGGAGTCAGCTGAGCTTATGGCCTTTATAAGACATCTTAAAAATGAAGGATATACGATACTTATGATCGAGCATGACATGAGTGTTGTAATGAACATATCAGACAAAATCTATGTTATCGACCATGGCAAGCCCATAGCTGAGGGGCTGCCGATTGAGATAGCAAATAATCCCAAGGTTATAGAGGCATATTTAGGAGGGGTTCACAATGATGCTTGAGATAAATGATCTTCACACCTGCTATGGCGCCATCCACGCCCTTAAAGGTATAAATATGTCGGTGGAAAAGGGCGAGGTTGTTTCTCTTATAGGAAGCAACGGAGCCGGCAAAACCACACTGCTGAACACAATAGTAGGAGTCACTAATGCCAAATCCGGGAAAGTGGTTTTTGAAGGGCGTGATATTACGAATTTCCCCCCTTACTCTATGACGAAGATGAAAATCAGCATTTCGCCTGAGGGAAGAGAGGTATTTCCGGAGCTTACTGTCGAAGAGAATTTGAGGATAGGGGCTTATATAGTAAAAGACAAAGGAGCGATATCCGCAGGATATGACAGAGTATATGAGCTTTTCCCCAGACTTAAGGAAAGATTCAGACAGCAGGCGGGAACTCTATCGGGAGGCGAGCAGCAGATGCTTGCTGTGGGAAGAGCTCTCATGTCAAATCCTGAGCTTTTGCTTCTTGATGAGCCGTCTCTGGGGTTGGCACCCAATTTTGTCGTGATGATATTTGACATGATAAAGGAGATAAACAAGCAGGGTGTCACTATTCTTCTTATAGAGCAGAATGCCAACATGGCTCTCGGAGCATCAGACAGAGCATATGTTATAGAAAACGGACTTGTGACTATGAGCGGAAAGGCGTCTGACATTGCCTCCGATCCGGGTATCAAGAAGGCATATTTGGGAATGGGCTAATAATAGATCAAGGAGAAAATTTAATATGAAAAAGATAATCAATAATCCTGAGGATGTGGTAACAGAGGCACTTATAGGCATGCAGGAAGCTTATCCGGATAAGCTTGAGTATCTTAAGGGCTTTGAGGTTATTGCCAGAAAAGAAAAAAAGGATAAGGTTGCAGTGATTTCAGGTGGAGGTGCAGGACATGAACCTCTTCACGCAGGCTTTGTAGGAAGAGGCATGCTGGATGCGGCTGTGTCAGGCAATGTGTTTTCTTCGCCGAGCCCTGATAGGATCGGAGCTGCAATAGAAAGAATGAATTCCGGGAAAGGAGTACTTCTTGTTATAAAGAATTATTCCGGGGACATAATGAATTTCGGACTTGCGGCAGATCTTGCCGAGGCCGATGACATAGAGGTGGAGTCTGTAGTCGTAAAGGATGACGTGGCTGTACCTGACAGCACCTATTCTACAGGAAGAAGGGGAATCGCAGGAACCGTTTTCGTTCATAAAATAGCCGGAGCAAAGGCGGAGAGCGGAGCAAGCCTATCCGAAGTGAAAGCCGCTGCAGAGAAAGCGATAGCTAATATAAGAAGCATGGGCATGGCTATGACTCCCTGCATACTCCCGGCAGTAGGCAAGCCCGGATTTGTACTTGAGGATGATGAGATAGAGATAGGTATGGGTATCCACGGGGAGCCCGGTGTTGAAAAGACAAAGGTGAAAAGTGCAAAGGAGGTTGCAGAGGCTCTTTTGGACAAGATATTGTCGGATTATGACTATGGCGACAGCGAGGTTGCCCTGCTTGTCAACGGACTTGGCGGAACACCGCTAATGGAGCTTTACATTCTTAATAAGGAGGTACAGGAGTACCTTTCAAGGAAGGGTATAAAGGTGTACAAAACATTGGTCGGCAACTATACCACAGCTCTTGACATGACAGGATGTTCACTCACTCTTATGAAGCTGGACAAAGAACTTAAAGAGCTCTTGGACGCGGAATGCGATACACCGGCTCTCAGTTGGAATAGGAGTTGATCATGTGATTAAGAGAAAAATATCAGAAAAACAGGAGGCCGCAAAATGGGATTCGAGCTTACCGCAGCAGATTATGCGGAGTATATAAGAAGAGCATATAAGAAGATCAATGAAAACGGAGATTATGTAACAGAACTTGACTTGGCCACAGGAGATGGAGACCATTGGTCAAACCTGAACATGGGATTTTCAAAGCTCAATGAGAAAGCTGATGAGCTTTCAAAGCTTAACGTAAGCGATGAGATGAAAGAGATAGGGAAGACCATGATGTCAGTGATAGGAGGATCCTCAGGTGTACTTTACGGAAGCGCCTATCTTGCCGCTGCAAAAGCATTGAAAGGAAGAGAGACCATAGACTTAAACGGGCTTTATGACATGCTTTCTGCCATGCTTGAGGCGATCGTTCAGAGAGGACAGGCCAAGGAAGGATTTAAGACTATGATAGACAGCCTTGCACCTGCTGTAAAAACTTTAAAGAGCTGTATAGATAAGGGCATGGATGAGATTGAAATATGCAATATGGTAAAGTCAGCGGCAGAAGAGGGGGCTGAAAACACTAAAAACATGGAGGCTGTGAGGGGAAGGGCAACATATCAGGCAGATAAGGGTCTGGGCCATTTGGATCCCGGGGCAGTAACCATGTCATATCAGATCGCTGTGCTTATGGATTTTGTTAAAGAAAAAATTAAATAAATCGGAGGATGAGAAAATGATCAAAAACATACCTGAAGACAGAGGAGAGCATATTGAGGACCTCAGAAACGCATTTGAGCATCGCGCTACTTGGATGTATCTTATGTACAAGGAGGCAAAGGCGGCAGGCCTCAGCGATGAGTTTGCCCACAAGGCAATAAAGGAGTGCGGACGCTTTCACGGAGAAAATAAGTATACACATACAGATGACTTTAAAGTATTTGTCAATGAGTTTATCAATGACAATGTCAAGGGAGTCTTCCAGATGGTTCCTGAATCCGACGATGAGAGCTTAAGCGTAGACTTCCATTATTGTCCTCTGGTTTCTGCTTGGAAAAAGCTGGGGGCGACAGATGAGGAGTGCTCTGTTCTCTGTGATATTGCTATGGACGGAGACAGAGGAATATGCGAGGCTCTCGGATATGAGTTTGAATTGGGTAAGACCATTGCAAACGGAGATGACGTTTGTGAGGTCAGAATTAAGAAGAATAAAAAGTAACAATAACAGATAATAAGCAGCTTAAAACCTAACAGTATTGTTTATAGCATCTTTAAAGGTCACCGGTTTATAAAAAACAGTGGTGGCCTTTTTGGTCGTATGATACAATAAACTAATATTTAAATCTAATATACTGACATTATTTCACGGAATAGGAGCAAAATATATGGACAGCATGCTTGGCAGGATAACAGATTTTTGCAGTAACTTTGCCGTGGCCATATCCGACGTGGTTAATACAGACGTAATTATAATCGACTCTAAAATGAACATAGTGGGGAGCGCCTTCAGACACTTTTCTCTTTATAATGACATTAAAATCGGCTCGTTAGTTGCGGATGTGATAGTAAATAATCATAATGTAATAATTGAAGACAAAGCCAAAGTCAAAAGCTGTAGAGAATGTGAGCAATTCAAAAGATGCAAGATGAAGGGCTTCATCGGAGTTCCTGTAAGATATGAGAACAGAGTATTGGGGGCAATCTGCCTTGTCATACCTTCCTTCAAAGTAAAGAATCTTTTTGACAGCAAAGAATCGACAATTAAATTTATGGAAAATATGGCGGATCTTGTTGCTGTAAGGATCATGAATCATATTGAGAAGAAGGGACTTAAAAAGAAGATATCAGAGATTGAGAAGGTCCTTGATATGATGGAAGACGCTGTTCTTTATACAGATAATTATGGAAATATCTTATATATGAACAACAGCTTTAAGTCGGTATTTTCAGGAAAGGATGAGTGGATAGGTAATAATATCACAAACATTTATCCGCAGTTCGAAATATATTACAGAGACCAAAAAGAGAGGAACGATCTTCGAGTATCCATAAACTTCGGAAATCAGGTCTTCTACGGGACAGTGAGCTCAAAAAAGATTTATTTAAACGAAGCCGAATATGGATTTATACTAAGTTTTAAAAGCTTCAAAAATTTAAAAGAAAACACGAACATGCTGCTTCAAGGCACATATGTGACATTTGAATGGCTGCAAGGAGTCCTGTCGCGAGAATTGATAGATGAGGCGGAAAAAGCCGCAGAAAATGACGATAATAAATTGATCACAGGTCCTGACAATGTCATAAATGAACTTATAGCAAAGGCTGTTTTCAATTATTCTCCCGGAAGGATCCGGGATATGAAGATAATATATATGGAATCGGTATACAGGGATCTTTTGGACAGTTATCTTTTTGGCGAGTACGGTCTTTTAAGGAACATGGACGGCGGAACATTGATAGTGGTCAATCCTGAAAATATGAGTCTGTATATTCAAGAAAAGATATGTGAGTTTATACGGACAGGGAGGCTCTGTACAGAGGACGAAAGGATAGTATATGCAGACGTTAAATTTATTTTCTGCTCTGAAGTAAATTTGGCAAAACTTGCTTCGGAAGGTAAATTCAGTGAAGAATTATATGAGCGTATATCCGGAACTCGGCTGGAGGTCAAAGATACTGTTTACAACAATTACATGCTTTTTAAAAAGCTTGTTATAAGAGGAATAAGATATTATTGCGGTGTATATCACAAAAAGAAGTTTATAATAAAAAGAGGGGAAATAAAATTAATGTGGCAAAAATACCGTTCCCTTCCTGTAAGCGCAATTGACAGGATATTGGAGGAAGCGGTGCTCAAAGACGGCCAAAAGAGTGAGACGGATTTTGAAAATTACTCGATTGAAGACACAAAGCCTGAATCACTCAGAGAATTGGAGATTAAAAGGATAAAAGAACTGATGAAAAAGGGATACAGCCGCAAAAAGATATCTGAAGTTCTTGGCATATCAAGGACAACTCTGTTCAGGAGGATAAAAGAATATCAGCTGTAAAAAAACTCTTGACAAAGGGTGTATAATGAAGCTGTAAAAAGAATAGAGAACTTAACAGACCTGTTTGCCGATCCAATCATCACGCAAAATTGAAGGCCGCTAAGCAATCAGTTTTAGGAGGAAAAGATAAATGACTACTTTAAAAGCTGAGAAAAGAGACATGTCTGTAAAGGCAAAGAAGCTTAGACGGGAGGGATACGTTACAGGTAACGTATTCGGAAAGGAGATAGAAGGCTCCATTCCTGTAAAGATCGAGAAGAAGGAAGCGGAGAAGCTCTTAAAGACAAGCTTTAAGGGCAGCAGGATAAACCTCTGTGTTGACGGAGAGAACTATGATGTCCTAATAAAGGAGATAGACTTCAACTCCCTCAAATCTCAGGTGGATGAGATAGATTTTCAGGCTCTGGTGAGCGGCGAGGCTGTCCACTCTGTAGCTGAGGTCATTCTCTTAAACCATGATAAGGCTCTTGGCGTGATTCAACAGCACCTTGAAGAGATAGCTTACAAGGCTCTTCCCTCAGCCCTTGTGGAGAAAGTTGAGATCGACGTGGCGGAGATGAAGGTGGGAGACATGATAAAGGTCAAAGACCTTGCCATCGCGTCTGACAAGGATGTCAGCCTTATAACAGATCCGGAGGAGATAGTTGTTTCCCTTGCGGCACCTCACAATGCGGATATTCCCGAGGAAAATACTGAGGCAGCCGAGGGCACAGTCACAGAGTGATAAAAAAGAAAGAACATTTTAAGGCGGAGCGGAATTGACCGCTCCGCTTTTGCATTTAAAAATAAAATAGGACAGATAAAAGAATTCTTGTTGATTTTAAGCTTCGGGAGTATAATACCCATATCTCAAAAATTCATTGATCGCTAAAAAAAGACGGAGGTTCTGAATATGGTAAGCTTATATGACGGCGGAGTATATCTGGTTAACAAGAGAGAGATAGTACCTGAAGAAGATGTTCAAAAACTCAGGGCACTGACAGGAAAAGAACAGAACAAGTCTGAGGCAAAAAAGGGCACTATCGCTTATTCTGTACTTAAAGCTCACAATCTTTCCGACAACATGGAAAAACTGAGACTGCGCTTTGACTCTATGGCTTCCCATGACATAACCTTTGTGGGCATAATCCAGACAGCCAAAGCTTCCGGAATGGAGGAGTTTCCGGTTCCTTATGTGCTTACAAACTGCCACAACACACTCTGCGCGGTGGGAGGCACTATAAATGAGGACGACCATGTATTCGGCCTCTCCGCAGCTGTAAAATACGGAGGAATATATGTTCCTCCCCATATAGCTGTTATTCACCAGTACATGCGTGAGATGATGGCGGGCTGCGGAAAGATGATAATCGGCTCTGACAGCCACACCCGTTACGGAGCTCTGGGAACCATGGCTGTTGGGGAAGGCGGGGGAGAGCTGGTAAAGCAGCTCCTTCGCGACAGCTATGACATAAGCTACCCGGGAGTGGTGGCCGTGTATCTCGACAATAAGCCTGCAAAGGGCGTGGGACCTCAGGATATCGCACTCGCCATAATAGGAGCGGTATTTAAAAACGGCTATGTTAAAAACAAGGTGATGGAGTTTGTAGGACCGGGAATCGCAAACCTTGACACTGATTTCAGAAACGGCATAGACGTAATGACGACCGAGACCACCTGTCTCAGCTCAATATGGGAGACTGACGAGGACACAAGGGCATGGCTTAAGCTCCACGGAAGAGAAGAAGACTACAGAAAACTGGAGCCTGAAGCGGTAGCATATTATGACGGCTGCGTCTATGTGGATCTTTCAAAGATCAAGCCTATGATAGCCCTCCCCTTCCATCCCTCAAATGTTTATGCAATAGATGAGCTGAAGGAAAACGCCGAGGATATATTCCGTGAGACCGAGAAGGAAGCCGAGAAGGTGGCGGGAGGAAGAGCCCGCTTTACTCTTCTCGACAAGATCAGCGGGGGAGAGATCAGGGTACAGCAGGCTGTGATAGCAGGCTGTGCAGGAGGTACCTACTCCAATATCATGGAGGCGGCAAATATAATAAAAGGAAAGAGCTGCGGAAACGGAGAGTTTTCTCTTGCGGTATATCCGGCTTCCCAGCCTGTATTTACAGACCTTGTTAAAAAGGGAGCTGTATCAGAGCTTATGGATGCCGGAGCCATAGTGAGGACCGCCTTCTGCGGCCCCTGCTTCGGAGCGGGAGACACTCCCTCAAATAACGGTTTAAGTATAAGACATACTACCAGAAACTTCCCCAACAGAGAGGGATCAAAGCCCGGAAACGGACAGATGGCAGCAGTTGCCCTCATGGATGCAAGATCTATTGCGGCCACGGCTGCAAACGGAGGAAGGCTCACTGCAGCCACGGAGATAGACTTTGATGACAGCGTACCTGCCTACTCCTTTGATATGACACCGTATAAAAACAGAGTTTACATGGGATATGGAAAAGCTCAGAAGGATAAAGAGCTTGTGTACGGACCTAATATAAAGGACTGGCCGGATATGCCTGAGCTTTCCGACAACATACTTCTTAAGGTATGCTCAAAGATCATGGATCCTGTGACCACTACTGATGAGCTCATTCCTTCAGGTGAGACCTCATCCTACAGATCAAACCCTCTCGGACTTGCGGAATTTACACTTTCAAGGAGGGATCCTGAGTATGTGGCAAGAGCAAAGGAAGTAAAGAAAACAGCTGAAACTCTTTCTACGGAAGGAAGGGAAAAGCTTTCGGATAAGGAAAGCTCACTTGCCGAGGTAATAAAAAAGACAGATGAGATAAACAAAAGCTTAAATATATCATCCTCAGATGCTCCGGAGCTTGGAAGCATGATATATGCAGTGCGCCCGGGAGACGGCTCCGCCAGGGAGCAGGCGGCAAGCTGCCAGAGAGTATTGGGAGGACTTGCCAATATCTGCAGTGAATATGCCACAAAGCGCTACCGCTCTAATGTGATAAACTGGGGCATGGTACCATTTCAGATGCAGGGAGAGCCGCAGTTTGATGTGGGTGACTATGTGTATGTGCCCGGTATCAAGGATCTTCTCTCGGGAGATATGAGGGACATAAAAGCCTTTATCATAAAGGCTGACGGAAAGTCTGCGCCTTCGGAGATCAGGCTTTACATTTCAGATCTCACAGAGGAGGAGAAGGAGATAATAAAGGCAGGCTGCCTTATAAATTTCAACAGAAACAGACTGAAAAAACAGGCATAAAGAGGAGATAAACAATGGCAGAGGGAAATTACATAGCTCAGTTTTACGGGAAATCTCAGAATTATACCGAGATCCCCAATGAGTGGTACAAGGAGTACAATGTTAAAAAGGGACTCAGAAACGAGGACGGTACAGGTGTCAGGGTAGGGCTTACCCGCATTGCTGATGTCGTGGGATATGATGAGACTGAAGATGGAATAAAGGCTATTCCCGGAAAGCTCTATTACAGAGGCATAGACGTGGAGGAGCTGGTAAGAGGCAGAAAGGGACGCAGATACGGCTATGAGGAGGTGTGCTTCCTTCTTCTCTTCGGCTATCTTCCCAAGGAGGAGGAGCTGGAAAAGTTCTGCAGAGCTCTCAGCGAATTCTATGAAATACCTGATGAGTTTGTGGAGGGAAGTATCCTGAGGATGTCAGGAAAGAACCTTATGAACAAGCTCCAGAACGCTGTGCTCTCATTGTATAATTTTGACGATGAGCCGGACGACACGGATGTATATGACACTCTCATAAAAGGAATAAGCCTTATAGCAAGGCTTCCTGCCATAGCCTGCTACGCATACAGGAGCAAGGTCCATATATATGACAGGGACAGCCTTTTTATACACTATGCAAAAAAGGAATACTCTATAGCCGAGAACTTCCTGAGTCTTTTGAGAAAGGATCAGAAATTCAGCGAGAAGGAGGCAGGACTCCTTGATACAATACTGATGCTCCATGCGGACCACGGCGGAGGAAACAACTCCACATTCACAAACGTGGTCATCTCGTCTACAGGAACGGACTTCTACTCCACAGTGGCAGGAAGCATAGGCTCATTAAAAGGGCCCAGACATGGAGGTGCAAATATAAAGGCGGCTGAGATGATGGATGCGGTCCTCGAGGACGTGGGAGGCTACGGAGCCTCCGATGCAAAGATCAAGGCGGCTGTAGAGAAGGTGGCCGACGGAAAGCTCTATGACAAGTCGGGCCTTATATACGGATTCGGGCATGCTGTGTACACTATATCTGATCCCAGAGCACAGATACTCTATGAATGCCTGAAGGATGTTGCGGCAGAGAAGGGCAAGCTCAATGAGCTGGACTTTTACAGGAGGTTTGAGACTGCAGCCCATGAGCTTATGGAAAAGAGAAAGGGAAAAGCTCTTCCTACCAATGTGGACTTCTACAGCGGCTTTGCCTACAGCATGCTGGGGATACCCAGAGATCTCTACACACCGCTCTTTGTCTGCGCAAGGATAGTAGGCTGGGTAGCCCACAACATAGAGAACAAGCTGTACGACGGAAGGATAATGAGACCTGCCACAAAATATGTGGGCGAGAAGGTGGACTATATTCCCATAGAGAAGAGATAGGAGGAGCGATATGGCTGAAGAGAAAAAGATAATAACCGTATTTAAAGGGGACGGCATAGGCCCTGAGATCACTGATGCGGTTTTGGAGATACTTGATGCGGCGGGAGCAGGGCTTGAGTATGAGATGTTTAACGTGGGAGAGGCTGAGTACGAGGCCCACGGTGAGCTCATACCTGAGGCAGGATTTAGGTCCTTTGAGAAGACAGGAGTCCTTTTAAAGTCACCCATAACCACACCTGTGGGAAAGGGATTCCGCTCCCTTAATGTAATGCTCAGAAAGAAATACGATCTCTATGCGAATATAAGACCTGCAAAATCAAATGCGGCTGTAAAAACTCCCTTTAAAAATGTTGATCTGGTCATATTCAGAGAGAATACAGAGGACCTCTACGCGGGGGTTGAGGAGATGATAGATAAGGACACAGCCCACTCTATAAAGATAATCACAAGGAGATGCTCCGAGAGGATAATAAGGGATGCCTTTGAATACGCCCTCAGTCAGGGAAGAAAAAAAGTCACCTGTATACACAAGGCAAACATAATGAAGCTCTCCGACGGAATGTTCAGAGATATATTTTATGAGACAGCAAAGAACTATCCTGATGTGGAGGCGGACGACAAGATAGTGGACAATGCAGCCATGCAGATGGTAATGCATCCCGAGCAGTTCGACATAATGGTAATGCCTAACCTCTACGGCGATATACTTTCAGATCTCTCAAGCGGGCTTATAGGAGGGCTGGGTCTCTTGCCCTCGGCAAACCTTGGAAAGGGCTACGCCATGTTCGAGGCCGTTCACGGAAGTGCCCCCGACATTGCAGGAAAGGGCATAGCAAATCCTACGGCCTTCTTGTGGTCAGCCTGCATGATGCTGGAGCACATGGGAGAGAGAGACTGCGCAAAGAAGATACGCACGGCTGTTGACGAGGTCCTTCTTGAAGGAAAGCACCTTACTCCGGACCTTGGCGGAAGTGCCTCCACAAAGGAGTATGTGGGAGAGATAACCGCAAAGCTCCGTTGAAAAACCGGAAATTTGTAAATATCTTGCGGGACAGCTTTTACAGTACAGAAAGGTAAATAAAGTGGCAGACATGAAAAACATAATTGTGAGAGACTACAGAGAAGACGATGTAAAACGCATGACCGAGATTTGGAATGAGGTAGTTGAGGAGGGGACAGCCTTTCCTCAGGAGGAAAAATTGAGCGAGGAGGATGGCAGAAAGTTTTTTATGGCACAGACTAAATGTGCCGTTGCAGAGGACAGGGATACCGGAGAAATCTTAGGCATGTACATTCTTCACCCTAACAATGTGGGGAGATGCGGCCATCTGTGCAATGCAAGCTATGCGGTGGATTCGAGAAAGAGAGGTCTGCACATTGGTGAAATGCTGGTGAAGCACTGCATCAGTTCAGCATCGGAATGCGGATTCAAGGTGCTTCAGTTTAATGCCGTTGTTGCCGGGAACATTCACGCGAGACATCTTTATGAGAGACTGGGATTTAATCTTTTGGGAACAGTGCCGGGAGGCTTCAGAATGAAGGACGGGCACTACGAGGACATATGCCTCTATTATATTGAGGTTTAAAGCCGAAGGGGGAGGTACTTATGAAAAAAAAGGACATGGCTTTTTCCATATCTGTTCTTTTGATTCTTTTTGCGGTTTACAGCCTGATTGAGTTTTACATTTTTAATGTGGAATACAAATATTCCGCCATGTATTTTACTCTCTCATTTGTATCGATACTTCAAAGGATAGTAGTGCTGCCCTTATTCCTTCTTGTGGGAGGTTATCATTTTACGAGGTTTGTTGTGATATTTACAGAAGGCAAGCTTTCAGATTCCAAAGCAAGAAGGCTCACAGGCATAGCTTTGAGAGCAATTTCAGCACTGTATTTTGTACTTATAGCTCCATATGGGGCGGCGCTTACTGTGATGGGAGTAAGACAGTGGATAAGCGCTTACGAAAATGCGAGTTTCAGCGGAAGTATAAGCTTCGGCCCGGTCTTTGACAGCATTTACAGCTCTTTACTTATCACAGCAGCCGAGTTTCCGGAGCTCTTTATTGTATTCTTCCTTTCGGGGACAGCAATATTTCTAACGCGAAAAAAAGTATAAAATCTGAATCAGTTGTCACATTTGCCGCATCTTGCGCATCCGTTGCATATGATGCGGCTTCCGCATTCTGCGCATCTTTTTCCGAAATAGGGTATGTACAGTTCATCTTTTCTAAGAGGGTATCCCCAATCGTCAAAGAGTTTAAAATCAATGGGCCTTCCCTTGAAATTCATTCCCGATTTATGGGCCATGATGCTCTGTATCCTCTTATCGGGGATGGTGTATATCCTTCCGTCCTTTATGAATTTTGTACCCGTCTCTATAAAGCAGAAGGTGACATTACAGGCCTTGCACTCTGCACGCAGAGACTTTACCCAATCAAAGCTGCAGGGTCTTGCTCCGTCATAATTCTCTCCACCGCAGACCACCTGCTCTATAAGCCCTTTACAGAGATACTTTTCTATGCTTACAGCTCCTATAAAAGGAGCGCACATTATACCTCTGTGCTTTGCAGGAAGGGAGAGGAGAACAGGTATCCTCTCATCGGCTCTTTTTTGATTTTCGCAGGTGACGTTTAGCATAACGTTCTCGTAACCTTCTCCCCAATCAGGTGGAAGACATTTCTCTATGCGCTCAGGGCGCTTCGTGAGAAGATAAAATATCACGTCGGGCCTTCTTCTCATCATATCCCAGGTCTCCGGGCGCCACTTGTCTGCCTCCGGAAGGAAAAAATCAGAGGTCATACAGACTCTTATCATCTCCCCGCTTTTTATCTTGTAGCTGCCCTTTTTTGTTTTTTGCAGAGGGTAGTTAAAGCCTGTTTTTGTCTTATATATTTGGGAACCGTCCTGATCCCTAATTTTGTCAAGGAAATACATGTAACAGTTCTCGCAGCCCTCGCTGCATTTTATGCAGCCATGCCAGGGGTTCCATATGTCATGCATCTTGATCCCCCTTTTTTGTTATCATTTTGTAAGCTGTTATACATATTATCACGGAAAGGAGCGAGCCTGCGGAGGTGGCAAGCCCCATGGGGTAAAGTGTATCGGGAAACATCAGGGAAGTAAAGTAAGCCCCGGGAACCCTCACAATAAGTATGGAGCATATGTTGTGGATGAAGGACAGAATTGATCTTCCCAAAGCACAGAAATACCCGCTGAAGCTGAAATGTACGCCTGCAAACACACAGTCCCAGACATAACCCCTCAGATATTGACCCCCAAGACGAACGACCTCAGCTCCCTGAGTATCCGAGGGGTCAGTGAAAAGCGCCACCACAGGCTCTGAGAAAAACTGCATTATCACAGCTACACAAAGACCGAAGCAAAGAGCTATACAGACTGCGTAGCGCAGGGTAAGCTTCGCCCTGTCCTGTCTTCCGGCCCCTATGTTTTGGGCTCCCAGAGCCGATACTGTAGAGAGCATGGAGGAGGGAACAAGGAAGAGAAAGCTTATTATCTTCTCAACTATGCCCACTGCAGCCGCATCATTGAGGCCTCTGCGGTTGGCTATTATCGTAATTATTATGAAGGATATTTGTATAAAACCGTCCTGCAATGCCACGGGGATGCCTATTCCCAGTATCTTTGTCATCACAGGCCTTGCGGGGACAAAGTCAGACCTCTCAACCGAGATCCCGCCTTTTCTCATTATTACAAGGAGAGCGATGACGACACTTACAGACTGGGAAAGGGTAGTGCCGAGAGCGGCGCCTTTTGGTCCCATATCCATGGCTCCCATAAACAGATAATCAAGGCCTATGTTTGCGACACAGGCTATTGCAACGAAGTACATAGGACTTTTTGAATCCCCCATTCCCCTGAATATGGAGCTTATAATATTGTAGGCGGTAATGAAAGGTATCCCCATAAAGCAGATGGTGAGATAGTCTACAGTTCCTGAGACCGCCTCCGAAGGAGTTGAGAGAAGGAAAACTATTGGCCTTACAGCTATGAGAAGGACTGCGGTCAGCACAAGAGACAGAGCTATAAAGAGAGTCGCTGTATTTCCTGTATATGAGGCCGCCTGCCTTCTGTCTCCTGCTCCCACTGCCTGACCTATGGTTACGGTGGAACCCATGGCAAGGCCTACTATTATGACAGTCAGCATGTGCATGAGCTGAGATCCCACGGATACTGCCGTAGTTTCGGCAACTCCACCGAATTGGCCTATTATAAACAGATCTGCCATTCCGTAAAGAGTCTGCAAAAAATAGGACAGGAGATAAGGCAGAGAGAAGTATATTATGTTTTTGAATACATTTCCTGTTGTAAGATTCTTTTCCATATCATAAATCTCCCTGAAAGATAGTACTTTGAAATTATAAACCTTTAAGTGGGATGAGAGTCAATACAAATATAAAATCTTAAAAAAATAAGAGCGGATACTATTAACATTATGATATTATGTAATACAAGACAATATACGAAAGCTATGGCAGTAGGGAGACTTATATATGAAAATGCTTGCAAGTGATCTGGACATGACACTCCTTTTCAGGAATGAAAGAGGAGAGATATATATAAAGGAAGAGGACAAGAATGCAATAGAACTGTTTCAAAAAAAAGGAAATCTCTTTGGAGTCAGTACAGGTAGGGGAATATACACAGCCTCAGGAGATGTCATAGACAACATAAAAGCTGATTTTTACATAGTAAATTCAGGCGCATGTATTTATGACAAGGAGCTGAATATCATATCAGAGAACATACTTCCGAGGGAACTCATAATAGAACTCTACTCAGACCTTACGAGGAAAGATGATATAATAATATACTGTAAAAGACATACTTATGCCTTAAAGCCCACCGACAGAGACGCAAGGAGAAAGATAATAGTGGATACTATTGATGAAGCGGATGATGAGATGTACAGCCTGAGCCTTAAGCTTACGGATGTAAAGGGAGCCATGGAGGAGGCGGAAAGGCTGAAATTCCTGTGGGGCAATTATTTTAATATTTTTCAGAATCAGCAGTATGTGGATATATGTCAAAAGGGCTGTTCAAAGGGGGAGGCCGTGCTTAAAGCGGGAAAATATCTGGGAGTCAGGGAACAGGATATAGCTGTAATAGGCGATTCCTACAATGACATCAGTATGTTTGAGGCGGTGAAGGACTCCTTTACCTTTGAATCCTCAGATAAGGATGTAAAAAAGAAGGCTCTTCACATAGTGAACAGCCTGGCAGAATGTATCAAAAATATAACGGAAATGGCTACAGACTGAATTTCTCATGTCTGCAAATTGAATATTTTATGTTTGAAACAGGAGCAAAGGACTCCTGTTTTTTTTAACCGTAAACTTGTTGAAACATTGACAAATTGCAAGACGGAGGGGGTAGAATATTGTATTATAAGTGCGAAAAATCGGGGATATTTAAGCCTTTAAGCCTCGATCACAGCACGGAAACGGAGGGGAAACAAATGCTTCAATGGTTTAAAGACAATATTTTTAATGAGGTGGGGAGGAAGATACAGAACTATGCGATAATAACACTTATCATAGATATAATCGCATGTATTATTTTGGCGGTATTCGCCATGGCAGCATCCCCTGTCGGATGGCTTGTATCTCTTATAATCCTGGCCTGCGGCCTCGACTATGCTCTCATCTTTGCCATGCCCATATACGCCTTCGGGCAGCTGGTGGAGGATGTGCATAAGACAAGCATAAACACAACGAATACAGCCGCTGCCGATACGGATGAGCTTCCCGAGCTGTAGCAGGTAAGGCCCGTAAAATATCGGGGAAGTTATATAAAGCTTAATATAAAACCGAACATAAAATAGAACGTAAAATGTGGAAGAGGGGAAAGCTGAGAGATGAGCGAAAGATACACGAAAGTGTTTTCACTGACGGAAAATCAGTATGGGGAGGGTTCTCCTGTAATAATATCCGCGGGAGCGCTTCTTAAGGACAGCATTACCGGGAAAATCTTGGCCCAGCTTAAGATCAAAAATATCAGTGAGAAAGAACTGAAGGCGGTCACAGTAAAAATAAGTCCCAAGGACACCACAGGGAAGCCTTTGGGGGAGGAAGTCACATATCAATACCTTGACTTAAAGGTGGAGCGAGATGCTGAGTTCGGAAGCAAAACTCCTGTAGAGCTTCCCGACGGGAGCACAAGAGGTGTCAGTTCAGCTGTCACCGAGGTGATATACTCGGACAACACAAAAGAAAGTACAGCTGAATGCGAGTGGGAGCCTCTTTCAAAGCCTGAACCGCTCGAAAAGGAACTTGGGAACAGCGAGCTTTTAAGACAGTACAGGATAAATTACGGAGAGGACTGTAAATACAGGATCAAGGAAGAAAAGGATCTGTGGATATGTACCTGCGGAGCAATAAACCATAAAGTTGAAGAAAGCTGTCATAAATGCGGAAGGACAAGAAAAAATTTTGAAACCATAGATAAAGATCAATTGAAAGCGGATGCTGCAAAGAGAAAGGAAGCGGAAGCGGCAGCGTCCAGGGAAAAGGCGAAAAGGGCGAAGAAAGCGGGTATCGCAGCGGCTTCGGCAGCTGCTGTGGCTATAGGGGCCATAGTGATCACGCAGGTGGCAATTCCGGGGATGAAGATCTCGAGGGCTATAAAGACTCTGATAAGAAGCTTTCCGAGGCAAAATATCTGACGGCATTAAACTTTATCGATGAAGGCTCAGACGCCGAAGCTTACAATTTGTTGAGTGACATAGCAGGATATAAGGACAGCAGTGAAATTATCTTAGACATATGTGAGGAAGGCGATCTGTGCACTGCTTCAGGAAAGACCTTTTGCGTATTGAAAAGGGAGGGAAACAGGCTTACATTGGTGGATTACAATAAGAATAAAACCTGCAGCAGGGATGAGATCCCCGAGACCCTCAGCACTTATAAGAACTCTCTTGATACCCGGGAAATGAGTTCTGTCAGTGATATAAGGCTTATAAGCCTCAGTGAATTGGAAGGCTTTTGCGGCAATGAAAAAATGCAAAACAGAGCCGCTGAAATGTTTGATACATCCGCCCTTTGGTGTGAGGAGGGCGCTGCAAGCTTCAGCGAACACGGCTTTTCGTTTCAGGGAGATCGTGTTTGGATCAAAGACAATGTAAAGTATGCCATACCTGTATTTATAATAGAGATGAGCTGATTTTAAAACTTTATATTCGGACTTACATCCTTAAAAAGCCCCGGCTAAATTGAAAGCCGGGCTTTTTTTTCTATGGCCTATATGTTATACTTTTTACAAAATTGTGACAGCTTAAGAGGAGGTAGTATGACCAAATCAAGAAGAGTTATGCTTAAACTCTCCGGGGAGGCCCTGGCCGGCACAAAGCATATGGGCTTTGACGAGGAGACAGTAAAAAAAGTGGCCCTGCAGGTCAAGGCTTCAGTGGACAGCGGAGTACAGGTGGCTATAGTCATTGGCGGAGGCAATTTCTGGAGAGGACGATCCAATAAGGCCTTTGACAGGGTAAAAGCGGATCAGATAGGCATGCTTGCGACGGTTATGAACTGTATATATGTCTCAGAGATATTCCGCACTGAAGGCATGGACACGAAGGTATTCTGTGCCTTTGATATTCCGGGAATGGTGGATGTCTTTGACAAGGACAAGGCCGTGTCAGCTCTTGAGGAGGGCAAAGTAGTGTTTTTTGCGGGAGGGACCGGACATCCCTACTTCTCCACAGACACGGGAATAGCCTTGAGAGCCATAGAGATCGAGGCTGACAGCATACTTCTTGCAAAGGCTGTGGACGGGGTCTATGACAGTGATCCCAGGGAAAATCCCAATGCCAAAAAGTTTGATAAGCTTTCCATAACAGAGGTGGTGGAGAGAAAGCTTCAGGTGATAGATATGACGGCTTCCATCCTTTGCATGGAGAATCATATGCCCCTTGCTGTATTCTCCCTAAACAAGGAAAACAGCATCACAGATGCCCTAAACGGCAAGATAGACGGTACAGTGATAACGGCATAAATTTAAAAATATTTGAAAATAATGAACCCCTCATCTTATAAAGAGGGAAAAGCGGAGGTGTATTATGACTGAGGAATTAAAGATCTACGAGGAAAAGATGAAAAAATCCTATGACAATCTTGTCAGCGAGCTTTCATCCATAAGGGCAGGAAGAGCCAATCCCCATGTCCTTGACAAGATAAAGGTAAATTATTACGGCACCCCCACTCCTATGCAGCAGGTGGGAAATATTTCTGTCCCGGAGGCGAGAGTCATTCTCATTCAGCCTTGGGAGAAGAGCCTCATAAAGGAGATCGAGAAGGCTATTAATATGTCTGATATAGGAATAAATCCCACAAACGACGGAAGCTGTGTTCGCCTTGTGTTTCCTGAGCTCACAGAGGACAGACGTAAGGAGCTTGCGAAGCAGGTTAAAAAGACCGGCGAGGAGGCTAAGGTAGCTATAAGAAATATTCGCCGCGATGCCAATGACGCTGTAAAAAAGATGGAGAAAAACGGCGATATGACAGAGGACGATGTTAAGCAGGCTGATACAGATATTCAGAAGCTCACCGACAAAATGATAAAAGAGATCGATATTGCGGTAGAGAACAAGTCAAAGGATATCATGACAGTTTAAGGGTGTTATATGGGAACCGAAAATGAATTAAAAGACCTTATAATACCTGATCATGTGGCTATAATAATGGACGGGAACGGCCGCTGGGCAAAAAAACGCGGCCTTCCCAGAACCTTCGGGCACAGGCAGGGCTGTACTGTGGTGGAGAGAACGGTAGAGGATGCCGCAAGGATAGGACTTAAGTATCTCACCGTATATGCCTTCTCCACAGAGAACTGGAAGAGATCCGAGGATGAAGTCGGGGCTCTAATGCAGCTCTTCAGATACTACATGGTCAGGCTTTTGGACGTTGCCGTAAAAAACAACGTGCGGGTAAAAATGATAGGAGACAGGAGGAGATTTCCCGAGGATATAATTGCGGGGATAGATCGCCTGGAAAATGATACCAAGGAGGCCACGGGCCTCACTTTTGTGATAGCGGTAAATTATGGCGGGCGAGATGAGATAAGGAGAGCTGCCATAAAATTTGCCGAGGATGTAAAGGCCGGAAGGAGGGAGGCGTCCGAAGAGTTCAGCGAGGACGACTTCTCTGAGTACTTGGATACTGCTCACATGCCGTATCCCGATCTTCTCATCCGCACCTCGGGAGAGCTCAGGCTCAGCAATTTTCTTTTGTGGCAGCTGGCCTACTCTGAGATATATATAACTGACCTTTACTGGCCTGATTTCAACAGAGATGAGCTCATAAACGCCATTAAGGCATATAACAAGAGAAACAGAAGGTTCGGAGGAGTTTGATACAATGTTTGGCAAGAGACTTGTAAGCGGGATAGTGCTTGTTATACTTGCTGTTTTGGTGGTAGGCCTCGGTGGCATACCACTTTTCCTTACGAGCCTTATGATCTCGCTTATAGGACAGTTTGAGCTTTACAGGGCCTTAGGCATAGACCACAAGTCCATATCCGCCATAGGCTATATAAGCTCCCTGGTATATTATATATTGATATTGTTTGAAGGAAGAAGCTATATGGCTGCCATGATAACAGCCACCTTGATGGTATTTATGACGGCCTATGTCATAACCTTCCCCGAGTACAAGACCGAGGAGATAACAGCAGGCTTTTTCGGAGTCTGTTATGTGTCTGTCATGATGAGCTACCTCTATCTCACAAGACAGCTTCCCGACGGTAAGTATCTGGTATGGCTTATTTTCCTCAGCTCATGGGGCTGCGATACGGCTGCCTACTGTGTTGGAATGCTGATAGGAAGGCATAAGATGACTCCAGCTCTCAGCCCTAAAAAAAGCTGGGAGGGAGCTGTGGGAGGAGTATTGGGTGCCGCCGCATTGGGCTTTATTTTTGCCATGGCCTTTGCTGACCGGATGGGCATCGACTCCCCTGTATTTTCCTGCGTGTTCGCCTGCGGGATAGGGGCAGTCATCTCCCAGATAGGAGATCTGGCAGCTTCAGCTATAAAGAGAAACCACAATATTAAAGACTACGGAAACATAATTCCCGGGCACGGGGGCATACTGGACAGATTTGACTCAATGCTCTTTACGGCTCCCGCAATATATTATGCAATAAATTTTGCTGTAAATATTCTTAAGTAATGATTCAGAGGAAAGGCTTTGGTATGAGACATATTGCTGTTTTGGGTTCCACAGGATCAATAGGAACTCAGACCTTGGACGTCATCAGACACGATACTGAAATAAAGGTGGATGTTCTTGCGGCCTACGGAAACGTGGAGCTTATAAAAAAGCAGGCTTTGGAATTTAAGCCTCACACAGTCTGTCTCTATGACAGGGACAGAGCAAAAGAGCTTAAGGACCAATTTGACAGGGAAGGCTTTGAGTGCACTGTACTCTCGGGAGAGGAGGGCCTCAAGGAGGCAGCCTCTATGGAGGGAACGGAGCTTGTAGTAGTCGCTGTGGTGGGTATGATAGGAATAGCCCCTACCATAGCTGCGATAAACGCAAGCAAGGACATTGCTCTTGCAAACAAGGAGACTCTTGTGTGTGCAGGACATATTATCATGCCTCTTGTAAAGGAAAAGGCTGTGAGGCTTCTGCCGGTGGACTCCGAGCACAGTGCGATCTTTCAGTGTCTTGCAGGAGAGAGCCATGAGTCTGTATCAAAGCTCATACTCACCGCATCCGGAGGGCCTTTCAGAGGCTATACCCGCGAGATGCTTAAAAGTGTAAGCCTTGAGGATGCCCTCAAACACCCCAACTGGAGCATGGGGAAGAAGATAACTGTGGATTCCGCAACCATGGTCAACAAGGGCCTTGAGGTTATGGAGGCCCACTGGCTTTTTGACGTCGATTATAAGGACATAGAAGTCCTTGTTCAGCCTGAGAGTATAATTCACAGCATGGTGCTTTTCAGGGACGGTGCTGTAAAAGCACAGCTTGGCGTGCCTGATATGAGAGTGCCCATAGAGTATGCTCTCTATGCCCCTGAAAGAGTAAGCATAGATGAAAATACCATGCCTGATTTTGAACGCTTTTCATCCATTACTCTTCAGAAGCCTGACATGGAGGTTTTTGAGGGGCTGAAGCTTGGAATTGAGGCGGGCATAAAGGGAGGCTCCATGCCTACAGTCTACAATGCGGCCAATGAGGAGGCGGTTAAACTCTTCCTTGAGGGGAAGATAAGGTTTACAGATATAACAGAATCTGTAAAAGCGGCGATGTCCGCTCACAGATACATAGCCTCCCCCGGGCTTGAGGAGATAAGTAAGATAGAAAGAGACGCGCGAAAATTTGTAAAAGGCAGGTTTGATATTGATTAGTCTTATAGTATCCATATTGGCCTTTGGCATCATTGTTCTGATACACGAATTCGGCCACTTCATCATGGCAAAGGCCTTCGGAGTGGGTGTTATCGAATTCTCCATCGGAATGGGGCCGAGGCTTATGTCTCTTGTGAGAGGCAATACAAGATACTCCATAAAGGCTCTGCCCTTCGGAGGCTCCTGCCTTATGATGGATGAGGAGCTATCCGATGATGAGATACCTCGGGGAAAAGACGGAAGTATAACCGTGGACGGAAGGATATATCCCCCCTCATGTGAGTTTTCTTCCAAATCACCCATAAAGAGATTCATCATAATAGCCGCAGGACCTATATTTAATTTTATATTGGCCTTTATACTTGCGGTGATCGTAGTCGCAAACATAGGCTATCAAAAGTCGGAGATAGTCGAGGTTGAGAAGGGCTATCCTGCTTATGAAACAGGCATAGAGCCGGAGGACAGCATCATATCCATAGGCAGGGACAAGGTGAGAGATTACAATGATATAATGCTCTACATGCTTGTACATAAAAAAGACTTTGCAGAGGGCATGCCCATAAGCTTAAAGTATGTATCGGAGGACGGAAGCAGGGAAACGGCAGAGTTTAACCCGGTCTATGACGAGGAGACTGACAGCTACAGGATGGGCATAGTCTTCAGACAGAGCTTTGTTCCCGCAAAAGACATAGGGGAGCTGCTTTTGCGAAGCGCCTACAAGGTGGAGTACTACATAGATTCCACAGTAAAAAGTGTCGTCATGCTCATAAACGGAGATGTGGGTAAGGATGATGTGGCAGGCCCTGTCAGGGTGGTTGCGGCAATAGATGAGAATGTGGATGCGGCCGCAGATTACGGCCTTTTTTCGGCGGCGCTCACGCTGATGGAGCTGTCCATGCTCATATCGGCAAACCTTGGGGCCATGAATCTTCTTCCGGTTCCGGCCCTTGACGGGGGAAGGTTGTTTTTTATAATTATCGAGATGATCATCGGAAGGCCTGTAAACAGGGAGCTGGAGGCAAAGATCCATATGGCGGGAATACTCTTACTTCTCGGACTTATGGTCTTTGTGGTCTTCAATGATATAAGCATTCTTTTCAGATAGAGAGGTGTATCGCGATGGACAGAATGAAGACGAGAGAGATACGGATAGGCAACAGGATAATTGGAGGAGACAATCCTGTGCTTATTCAGTCGATGTGCAATACAAAGACCTCGGATACGGATGCCACTATCCGGCAGATAAGGAGACTTGAGGAGGCCGGCTGTGACATAATAAGGGTGGCAATACCTGATATGGCGGCGGCAGAAGCCATCCCCGAGATCCGAAAAAACATAAGCATCCCTCTGGTCGGGGACATACATTTCGACTACAGGCTGGCAATAAAAGCCATAGAAAACGGTATAGACAAGATAAGGATAAACCCGGGAAATATAGGGGATGACAGTAAAGTCAGAGCTGTGGTGGATGCCTGCAGGGAGCGCTCTGTACCCATAAGAGTCGGTGTCAATTCAGGCTCCCTGGAGAAGGAACTGATAAAAAAATACGGAGGCCATGTGACAGCGGAAGGGCTGGTGGAGTCCGCTCTCGGCAAGGTAAAGCTCATAGAGGATATGGGCTATGACAAACTTGTCATAAGTATCAAATCATCAGATGTACTCATGTGCATAAGAGCCCATGAGCTCATCAAAGAGAGGACAGATCACCCTCTCCATGTGGGAATAACTGAGGCAGGAACGGTCACTGCGGGAAATATAAAGTCGGCAGTCGGCCTTGGAATCATACTATACGAGGGCATAGGTGACACCATAAGGGTTTCACTGACAGGAGACCCTGTTGAGGAGGTAAAGACCGCAAAGCTCATACTTAAAAACCTTGGCCTGAGAAAGGGCGGCATAGAGGTGGTGAGCTGTCCCACCTGCGGCAGGACGGAGATTGACCTCATAGGTCTTGCGGAGCGAGTAAATGAGCTGGTATCCCGCAGAGCTTACGATGACCTGGATATCAAGGTGGCCTGCATGGGCTGCGTCGTAAACGGGCCGGGGGAGGCAAAGGAGGCGGACCTTGGCATATGCGGAGGACGAGGAGAGGGCCTTATCATAAAAAAGGGTGAGATATTGAGGAAGGTGTCTGAGGACAGGCTTCTCGACGAATTCAAAAAAGAGCTGGACATTTTGAAAAATGAGAAAAGTACACAGATAAAGGACATTTAAAGTGAGCAACAGATTTACGGATGTTTTTGACGATCTGACGATTCCTGAGGAATATATCAAAGAGCTTCTTTTAAAGACGGAGGTGGTGAGGATAACAGCCTCCCTTCAAGGGGGCTCTTTAACTGTCTTTGTAAAATGCGAGGATGAGCTTCCCAGAGCCGCCATATCGAGAGCGGAGGATGCCATACTGAAGTCGGTCTTTCCCGGAAAGCATATAAGAGTCACAGTCGTTGACGTAAACGAGTACAGGGAGAGGGATCGCATGTTCTCGGAAGGGACTGAGACCGGAGCCTCAGGAAGCACCCGCAGAAAGACCGAGCCTAAAAAGACCTCGGAAGCAGGAAAGCCTGAGCCGAAGCCGGGACAAAAAAATTTCAAGACGAGCTTTAACAAGTGGACTCCAAAGACAGACAAAAAATCAGATAACCCTGCGGTAGTATACGGCTACGATTTCACCGGAGAGGCAGTGCCTGTGAACAGCCTTGAGGAGGGAATGGGAGATGTGATAGTCACAGGGACCACCTTCAATCTTGAGGAACCCAGAAAGACAAAAAATGACAAGCTTATTTTCAAGTTTAACCTGACGGACAATACAGACAGTATAGCCTGCAGGCTGCTGAATGTGGATGCAGAGCTTCTGGACACCATGAACGCGGAACTTAAGCCCGGAAAATGCATCAGCATCTCAGGCACGCTGGAATCTCCCAATATGTATGAAAAGGAGATATATATAAGGGTAAAGAACATCAAAAAAGCCGACAGCTCTTCCGAAAAGAGGACGGATAGTGCAAAAGAGAAAAGGACAGAGCTTCATCTGCACACGAAGATGAGCGACATGGATGGCCTGGGAGAGGTATCGGATTACATAAAAAAGGCGGAGGAATGGGGCTGGGACAGCCTTGCCATAACGGACAGAGGAAGTGTTCAGGCCTTCCCTGAGGCGGCCCACTCCCTGTCAAAGGACAGCAAGCTCAAGCTTATATTCGGCTATGAGGGAGACATGGTTGATGACCTCAAAAAGTCGGTAGTGCATCCGAGAGGGCAGAAGCTCAGCGGAAAATATGTGGTATTTGACATAGAGACTACAGGCTTCTCCCCTTTGATAAATAAGATAATAGAGTTCGGTGCGGTAAAGATAGAAAACGGTGTCATAACGGACCGGTTCTCCGAGTTTGTTGATCCTGAAGAAGCCATACCTGCAAACATAACAGAGCTTACAAGCATAACGGATGCGGATGTAAGGGGCAAGGGAAATATAGAGCTTATACTCCCCAAATTCCTGGAGTTCTGTGAGGATGCGGTAATAGTTGCCCACAACGCGGGCTTTGACACAGGCTTTGTGGGTCATTTTGCCAAGAAGATGGGCTATAGCTACGAGCCTACCATAATAGATACGGTGGGGCTTTCAAGAATGCTTCTTACGAACCTCAGAAGGTTCAAACTGGATGTGGTGGCTAAGGAGCTGGGAGTCTCTCTGGAAAACCATCACAGAGCTGTAGATGACGCTGAGGCGACTGCAGGGATATTTTTGAGACTTTGCGACAGACTGAGAGATATGGGCATAACGGATCTCGATATGCTCTATGCCCATGAGGACGCAAATCCTGACATAATAAAAAAGCTTCATCCCATGCATGTCACCATACTTGTAAAATCGGACCTGGGAAGGACCAACCTCTACAGGCTGGTGAGCGCGGCTCACATTGACTACTTTCACTCTGTGGCAAGGATACCGAAAAGCCTTCTTGCAAAGCTTCGCAACGGCCTTCTTATAGGAAGCGGCTGCATAAACGGAGAGCTTTACGATGAACTTTTGAGAGGCGCTTCAGACGAGGATGCCATGGCCATAGCCGAGTTTTACGACTTTTTGGAGATACAGCCTCCCGACAACTATATGTATCTCACGGAGGATGAGAAGAGCACGGTAAGGAGCCGTGAGGACATACAGGCTGTAAACAGAAGGATAATCGAGATAGGAAAAAAGCTTGGAAAGCCTGTGGCGGCAACCGGTGATGTACATTTTTCCGAGCCGGGAGATGCGGCTTTCAGAAACATAATAAAGTACAATCAAAAGTCCACAAGATATGTAAGGGAAAAAGCTATGGCGCCTTTATACCTGAGAACGACAGAGGAGATGCTGTCTCAGTTTGCGGACCTTGACAGGCAGGATGCCTACGATACAGTGATAAAGAATCCGAGGCTCATAGCCGATATGTGTGAGCCCATAGCACCTGTAAGGCCTGATAAATGCCCGCCTGTGATCCCCAATTCTGATCAGGACCTCAGGGACATATGTAATGCAAAGGCACGGCAGATGTACGGAGATGACCTTCCCGAGGAGGTCAGTGTAAGACTCAACAAGGAGCTGGACTCAATAATATCAAACGGCTATTCTGTCATGTACATAATTGCCCAGAAGCTGGTAAAGGACAGCAATGACCACGGTTATCTTGTGGGATCCAGAGGTTCCGTAGGCTCTTCCCTGGTTGCCACAATGGCGGGTATATCCGAGGTAAATCCTCTGCCTCCCCATTATTATTGTCCCAAATGCCATTACTGCGATTTCAAGTCGGATGAGGTGAGAAAGTATGCGGGCATGGCAGGCTGTGACATGCCTGACAAGCTTTGTCCTGTGTGCGGGGAGCCTCTTATAAAGGACGGATACGACATACCCTTTGAGACCTTCCTGGGCTTTAAGGGTGACAAGGAGCCTGATATAGACCTTAATTTCTCAGGAGACTATCAGTCAAAGGCTCACGCCTACACGGAGGTGATATTCGGCAAAGGCCAGACCTTTAAGGCGGGTACAGTGGGAACCGTAAAGGATAAGACCGCCTACGGATATGTTTTGAAATACACAGAGGAAAATGACATACGAATGAGAAGGGCGGAGATAGAGCGTATAGCCAACGGCTGCACCGGGGTGAGGCGAACGACCGGACAGCATCCGGGAGGCATAGTAGTTCTTCCCCACGGAGAGGAGATAAACAGCTTTACCCCCATCCAGCATCCGGCAAATGACATGGAGAACCCTATCACCACTCATTTTGAGTATCACTCCATAGACCATAACCTTTTAAAGCTGGATATATTGGGGAAGGATGATCCCACCATGGTCCGTATGCTCTTTGACCTTACAGGCCTTGATCCCATGGACATACCCATAGGAGTACCTGAGGTAATGTCTCTTTTCCAAAACACTGAGGCTTTGGGCCTCAGCCCTGAGGATATAGGGGGAACAAAGTGCGGAACACTGGGTATACCGGAGTTCGGAACGGACTTTGCCATACAGATGCTCCTTGATGCAAAGCCGAAGTATGTATCAGATCTGGTAAGGATAGCGGGGCTTGCCCACGGAACTGATGTATGGGTCGGGAATGCACAAAAACTCATAAACGAGGGGAAATGTACCATACAGACAGCCATATGTACCCGTGATGACATTATGATATATCTTATTCAGAAGGGACTTGACCCCGGGGACGCCTTCAGCATAATGGAGCTTGTCAGAAAGGGTAAATTCCCCAAAAACCCCAAGCACAGCGATTACTGCAAGCTTATGACGGAGCACGGCGTGCCGGACTGGTACATTTGGTCCTGTGACACCATAAAATACATGTTCCCCAAGGCTCACGCTGCTGCCTATGTGGTAATGTCATCCAGGATAGCCTACTATAAGATCCACTATCCCTTGGAGTACTATGCCGCATATTATACTGTAAAAGCGGACGGCTTTGACTACGAGAAGATGTGCGTTGACCTGGGAAGGCTGAGATATAACCTGAAAAAACACAAGGAATACATGGCAACTCAGTTCGATGCCTCGGCAAATGACAAGGCTCTCCTGAGAGATATGAGGATAGTTGAGGAGATGCTCGCCAGGGGATTTGAATTCACACCTATAGATATATACAGGGCTAAGGCAAAGGAGTATATAATAACGGAGGACAGAAAGATCATGCCTTCCTTAAACTCCATTGCAGGCCTTGGAGAGAAGGCTGCAGAGGCCATAGAGGCGGCATCAAAGGAAGGGCCCTACATCAGCATGGAAGACTTTATGCAGAGGACCAAGGTCAACAAGACCTCGGCGGACCAGCTGAAGCAGCTGGGGCTTTTGGGTTCTATACCGGAGACAAACCAACTTTCGATTTTTGATTTTAGTTGATATATCTTTCCTAAGGTTTGATTAATTTTCAAGACATCTGTTGTATAAAAATTGAAGAAATGGTATGATTGACTTCGATAAAAAGACATCGGGGGAGTTTAAATGGAAAAAAAGATAATGCTTCACACAGGACTTTCAAAGGGAGATATAGGCAGATATGTTTTTCTCCCCGGAAGCCCTGAGAGAACAGAGAAGATAGCAAAATACTTTGACGAGCCCAAGGAGATAGCCTTTCACAGAGAATTCAGGACCTGGACCGGAAAGCTTTCAGGTGTGCCGGTGGCTGTTACATCCACAGGAATAGGAGGGCCTTCCACAGGCATAGCCATGGAGGAGCTCTATGAATGCGGAGCTGACACTATGATGAGAGTCGGAAGTTGTGCCTCGGTATCACCCAAGGTCAGAAAGGGAGATATCTGTGTGATAAACGGTGCCGTCCGCATGGAGGGTTTGGGACTTCACTATCTGCCCATAGAATTCCCCGCTGTGCCGGACTATCAGATGCTTAAGCATGAGGTTGAGGCTGCAGAGGCTTCAGGTCTTCCCTACAATGTGGGAGTGACCATCACAAAGGAATCCTTCTACACCCAGACCTCTCCTGAGACGAAGCCCATAGGATACGAGCTTATAAACAGGTGGAAATCCTATGTGGCAGGTGGAGCCACGAATACCAGCATGGAATGTGCCTCCATGTTCCTTGTAGGAGCATCTTTAGGTATAAGGACAGGAAGCATAATGGTAAGTGCCACCGACTGTGAGGCCTATGAGGGCCAGGGCAATTCCAAGCCCTTAAATGACCTTGAGGACAGGGTAATAAGAGTAGCTATAGACGCCATGAAGAGGATAATAGCGGAGGATCTGGCACAGGGAAGATAATTTATTTAAAGATAGTTTTCCCCTAAGGGGATTTCTATAAAACAATCAGGAGGAGAAAAAATGAAAAAGAGATTTTTGGCATTGGCATTAGTTGCAGCTATGTCTGTAACTTCGCTGGCCGCTTGCTCAAGCTCTTCTACAGAGGCTACAACAGCAGCTGCAGGAGATGCAACAGAGGCAGCAGATGAGGAGGCATCAACAGGAGTTAAGACTCAGTCAGAGTCAGAGGACGGAAAGTACGAGCTTGCTCTTGTTACAGACCTTGGAACCATCGATGACAAGGCATTCAACCAGGGAGCTTGGGAGGGCCTTGTAAAGTACGCTGAGGAGAACGGTATCTCTCACAAATACTATCAGCCTCAGGAGGGAACAACAGACTCTTACCTTGAGACCATAGGTCTTGCTGTAGAAGGTGGAGCAAAGCTTGTTGTTTGCCCCGGATTCCTTTTCGAGGAGCCTGTATATCTCGCTCAGGAGCAGTATCCCGACACATATTTCATACTTCTTGACGGAGAGCCCCACAATGCGGACTCATCAGACTACAAGACATCAGACAAGGTAATGCCTATAATGTATCAGGAGGATCAGGCCGGATACCTTGCAGGATACGCTGCAGTAAAGGACGGTATGACAAAGCTCGGATTCATGGGTGGAATGGCAGTTCCCGCTGTTGTTAAGTTCGGATACGGATATGTTCAGGGAGCAGAGGCTGCAGCTGAGGAAGACGGAAAGAACGTTGAGATCATGTACAACTACACAGGACAGTTCGCAGCTACACCCGAGGCACAGTCTATGGCAGCTTCTTGGTATCAGAACGGAACAGAGGTTATATTCAGCTGCGGAGGCGCAGTAGGAAACTCTGTAATGACAGCTGCAGAGGCTAATGATCCCCAGGGTAAGGTTATCGGAGTTGACGTTGACCAGTCAAGCGAGTCAGAGACAGTTATCACTTCAGCTATGAAGATGCTTTCAAACTCTGTTTACGACGGAATCAAGGCTTACTATGACGGAAGCTTCCCCGGCGGACAGACAACAACAATGACAGCTGCAAATGATGGCGTAGGACTTCCCATGGATACATCAAAGTTCGAGAACTTCACTCAGGAGCAGTATGACGAGATCTTCGCTAAGCTTGCTGCTGATGAGATCGAGCTCACAAGCTTTTCAGAGGGAAATATCGATCCCACCAAGGACCTTACAGAGCTCACAAATGTAAAGGTAACTTACGTAGAGTAATTTCGTGATCGATAAAATTTAATAATAAAAGTATTTCAGATCGCTGCAGTGCTGCAATGGCAACATTGCAGCGATTTTTTTGATTTATGCCACCCCGCACTTTTTGTATATACATCATCCAACATTGAGATTGTAATTTGACGCCTTAATGTGTATAATATTTATAATTTTTGAAACTTCAAAGAGAGGAGAGACTGAATGGAGAACATCAGTGAAACAAAGGATAATTACGTTGTCGAGATGCTCAATATCACTAAGATATTTCCGGGAATTATAGCTAACGATGACGTTACCATTAGGCTCCGCAAAGGAGAGATACTGGCGCTTCTCGGCGAGAACGGGGCGGGAAAATCAACTCTAATGAGCGTCCTTTTCGGTTTATATCAGCCTGAAAAGGGTGTGATCAAGGTGAGAGGCAAGGAGGTAAAGATTAACGGCCCCCTTGACGCAAATGCTCTCGGAATAGGAATGGTCCACCAGCATTTTAAGCTTGTGGAAAACTTTACTGTCCTTCAGAACATCGTTCTCGGACTTGAAACTACAAAGAACGGATTTCTTAAGATGGACGATGCCAGAAAAAAGGTTCTTGAACTCTCGGAAAAGTATAATTTAAGGATAGACCCGGATTCCAAAATAGAGGATATAACTGTGGGACAGCAGCAGAGGGTAGAGATCCTTAAGATGCTCTATCGTGACAATGAGATCATGATCTTTGATGAGCCTACGGCTGTTCTCACGCCTCAGGAGATAGATGAGCTTATGGCCATTATGAAGAACCTCATAAAGGAGGGAAAGTCCATTCTCTTCATAACCCACAAGCTGAACGAGATAAAGGCGGTTGCCGACAGATGCGCTGTCCTCAGACGAGGAAAGTACATAGGAACTATCGATGTCGCCGATACCTCTAAGGAAGAGATGAGCGAAATGATGGTAGGCCGAAAGGTCGAGCTTACTGTGGAAAAGAAGCCGGCGAACCCCGGAAAGACCATACTTGAGGTGGAGGGCCTTACTGTGGAGGCAGGACTCAAGGGACATAAAAAGCACGTTGTTGACAATGTAAGCTTTAAGGTGAGAGCGGGAGAGATAGTGTGTATCGCAGGTATAGACGGAAACGGCCAGACTGAGCTTATCTCCGCCATAAGTGGGATAGGGCCCATGCATTCAGGCCATATATCCATAAACGGGGAGGACATGACCCACAAGTCCATAAGATACAAAAACACCCATGGACTTTCTCACATACCTGAGGACAGACAGAAGTACGGACTGGTACTTGACTATGACCTTGCCTATAATACTGTGCTTCAGCAGTACTTTGAACCTCAGTTCTCCAAAGGCATGTTTTTGAACACGGATGCCATATATAGCTATAGCGATGAACTTATAAAGAACTATGATATTCGCTCCGGTGAGGGTTCCGCAACACTTACAAGATCAATGTCCGGAGGAAATCAGCAGAAGGTAATAGTCGCCAGAGAAAACACAAGGCCCCATGACATACTTCTTGCGGTTCAGCCTACGAGAGGCTTGGATGTGGGAGCTATCGAGTACATACACAAGGAGCTTATAAAGGAGAGAGACGGCGGGAAAGCTATACTTTTAGTATCCCTTGAGCTTGACGAGGTCAGGAATCTTGCGGACAGGATACTTGTCATATATGAGGGAAAGATAGTGGCGGAGCTGGATCCCGACAAGGTATCCAATCAGGATATAGGACTTTATATGTCAGGATCAAAGCATCAGGATGTCATAGGTGAGGGAGAGGATGCTCCCTCAGGAGTTATGGCTGTAAAGAAAGGCGGTGAGGATTGATGGCTGAAAAGAAATCTGCAAAACCCAAAAAATCAAAAGTCGGACTTCTGTCCTCAATATTTGCTGTGGTTATCGGCCTGCTTGTAGGCTTTATAATCCTCTTGATATGTAATCCCGCTCAGGCGGTTCCGGGATTTTTGACTATACTCACAGGTTCGTTTACTCACGGTATGAGGGGAGTGGGACAGATCTTTTATTATGCCACACCTATCATACTCACAGGACTTTCTGTAGGCTTTGCCTTCAAAACAGGACTTTTCAATATAGGAGCCCCCGGACAGTTTATGGTTGGAAGTCTGGGTGCTGTAGCTATAGGTATAGCCTGCGAGGGCCTTGGCCCTGTCCATTGGCTCATAGCACTTCTCGGCGGAATGGCTATGGGTGCTGTGTGGGGAGCCGTGCCCGGTATCCTCAAGGCCCACTTCAACGTGAACGAGGTAATATCCTCCATCATGATGAACTACATAGGCATGTATATGACCAACTGGACTGTAAAATCCAGCACAGTTCTCTTCAACACCCTGAGAAACGAGTCAAAGAACGTGGCGGTGACTGCAAATCTGCCCAAGGCAGGCTTGGATGTACTTTTCCCCGGCTCTTCAGTCAACTCGGGATTTATAATTGCCGTGGTTGCAGTCATACTTATCTGGGTATTGCTTTACAAGACAAAACTCGGCTACGAGCTGCAGGCCTGCGGCTTCAACAGGTTTGCCTCAAAATATGCGGGAATAAATGAAAAGAGAAATATAATGATGGCCATGGTGATTGCAGGGGCTCTCTCGGGACTTGCAGGGGCTATAGTAATGCTTGCGGGCTCAGGCTCCCACATTACCGTAAAGGATGTAATAGCCTCAGAGGGATTTACAGGTATAGCGGTTGCCCTCCTGGGCCTTTCACACCCCTTCGGAGTCTTGTTTGCAGGTATGTTTATCGCCTACCTTACAGCCGGCGGATTTTATCTGCAGCTTTTCCAATTCTCCACTGAGATCATAGATATAATCGTTGCAGTAATAATTTACTTCTCGGCCTTTGCACTTTTTGTAAAGCTCCTTATCGACAAGCTTTCAAAGAAAAAGGAGATAAGTAAAGAGGGAGGTGAGAAGTAATGCAGGTCATCATATTCATTGTTCAGCAGACCATGTACTTCAGCATTCCGCTTCTGATAGTCGCCCTTGGAGCTATGTTTGCGGAGCGCAGCGGTATAATCAATATCGCCATGGAGGGTATAATGATAATGGGCGCTTTCACCGGCATACTTTTCCTCAACCTTACCGGAAACAGCATGTCAGGGCAGCTGCAGCTCATTATTGCCATAATCATATCCGTGGTTACGGGAATGGTTTTCAGCCTGTTCCATGCCTATGCCTCCATAAATATGAAGGCTGATCAGACTATATCAGGAACAGCCTTAAACATGTTCGCCCCTGCTTTTGCCATATTTGTGGCGAGAGTAATACAGGGAGTTCAGCAGGTCCAGTTCACCAACACCTTCAGAACGGATGTGCCTGTGCTGAAGGATATCCCTGTCTTAGGACCCATGTTTTTCCAGGGAGCATACATAACGACCTATTTGGGAATAATCATATTGATAGTTTCTACAGTGGTATTGTATCGCACCAGATTCGGACTGAGACTGAGATCCTGCGGAGAGAATCCCCATGCGGCGGATGCGGCAGGAATAAATGTCTACAAGATGCAGTATGCAGGAACTCTTATCTCAGGCGCCCTTGCAGGCCTGGGAGGCTTGGTCTTCGTTGTACCCACCTCGGTAAACTTTAACGCCGATGTGGCAGGTTACGGATTTTTGGCTATAGCCGTGCTCATATTCGGACAGTGGCATCCCATAAAGATATTCGGAGCGTCCTTGTTCTTCGGAGTTATGAAGGCTATATCAGCCTCCTACTCAGGTATTCCTTTCCTGGCAGGCCTGGGTATACCCAGCTACTTCTACAAGATGTTCCCCTATATAGTCACTCTTGTAGTGCTCATATTCACATCAAAGAACTCACAGGCACCTAAGGCAGAGGGCAAGCCCTTTGACAAGGGACAGAGATAAAAGAACATAGAAAATACACAGATTTATCACAAAGTCTTCCGTTTATTTTCATAATTTCTTTCTAAAGTAATTCAGACTTGAAATTATGTATAAACGGGAGGCTTTTTTATGATCGAGATAAGCGGACTGTCAAAAAAATACGGCAGTAGTTACGCCCTCAAAGATCTGAGCTTAAATATAAGCGACGGTCTTATATATGGATTCTTGGGTCCCAACGGAGCGGGTAAATCTACAACCATGAATATAATCACAGGATATATCTCAGCTACCTGTGGGAGCGTCAGCGTAAACGGTCACGACATACTTGCGGAGCCGGAGGAGGCAAAGGCCTGTATAGGCTATTTGCCGGAGACTCCACCCCTTTATCCTGAGATGACGGTTTATGAGTATCTCCGCTTTGCGGCAGAGCTTAAAAAGATAAAGCGGAAAGATATCAAGACTCAGGTGGAGTCTGTCATGGAGATGGTAGAGCTCAAGGAGGTAAAAGACAAGCTCATACGAAATCTCTCCAAGGGCTTTAAGCAGAGGACGGGAATGGCCCAAGCCCTACTTGGAGATCCTGATATCATAATTTTGGATGAGCCCACGGTAGGCCTTGATCCCAAGCAGATCATAGAGATAAGAGATCTGATACGCTCCTTAAAGGGAAAGCACACAGTAATACTGAGCTCACATATCTTATCGGAGGTCAGCGCGGTCTGTGACAGGATATTGATACTATCAAGAGGGAGACTTGCTGCAGAGGGAACTCCTGATGAGCTTGAGAGCATGATGCACGGAGACAGAGAGCTTGAGCTTACGGTGAGAGGGGACAGGGAAGCCGTGAATCATGTTCTTTCGGAGATTGAGGGAATAGAATCCTTTGAGATAAAGGAAAATGGGGAGAAAAAATCCGAGGATGAACTTGATGTGACTGTAAGGCAGAGGGAAGGCTCGGACATAAGGGATATATTATCCCTTAAGCTTGCGGAGAGGGGAGTACCTGTCTATAAGCTCAAAATAAATGAGAAGAGCCTGGAGGATATTTTCCTGGAGCTTACAGAGGAACAGGAGGTGAGCTTATGACAGCAATATACAAGAAGGAACTCAGGACTCTCTTTACCACAATGACAGGATGGATATTCATTGCAGTAAATATATTCATCACAAGTATGTATTTTGTGTCTCTGAATTTGACCTTCGGATCATCAGACCTGTCATATACTCTCGGCAGCGTCATATTTATGTTTATATTCACGGTCCCTGTCCTGACGATGAGGTCTGTTGCGGATGAGAAGCGTCAGAAGACAGATCAGCTTATCCTGACTTCCTCCGTTTCTGTGTGGAGGATAGTGACAGCAAAATATCTGGCTATGATAACCGTGTTTTTGATTCCGGTATGTGTCTTCTCGGCATTTCCTGTCATAATGTCAGCCTTCGGAAATACGGCTATCACTGAAAGCTATTGCTCTCTTATAGCCTTCTTCTTGCTGGGAGCCGCGTGTATAGCCCTCGGACTTTTTATATCTTCTCTTACGGAGAGCCTTATAGTAGCAGCCGTTCTTTCCATAGCTCTGCTTTTCGTCATGTACCAGGTTAGCGGCATATCCTATATGATCTCTCAGGAGGGCAATCTCTTCACCGCGATCCTTGGGGTATTTGACATCGCAAAGTATTTTGACAACATGAGCGAGGGAGTATTTGACATTACCTCCGTCGTATACTTTTTGAGTCTTATATATGTATGCCTCTTCCTATCAGTTCAGACGATAAGAAAGAGAAGCTATACAGTTTCGAGAAAGGGCATAGCTCCGGGGGCCTACAGCCTAGGTATGACAGCCATGGCCATAGTCTCGGTCGTATTTGTGAATCTTGCTGTGGGAAGCTTGCCGGACAGGTTTACAGAGAAAGATATGACCTCCAACAGACTTTACAGCTTATCGGAGGCTTCAGAGTCCTTCCTGAGGGGGCTTGATAAGGATGTCACGGTATACGTTCTCAATTCCGAGGACAGCGAGGATGAGATACTGGGAAATACCCTCCATAAAATGGAGGAGGTAACAGACAGATTCAAGGTGGAGTACAGGGATCCTGTTGAGTACCCTGACTTCTATAAGGACTATACAGACGGAAATATTTCCTTTAACAGTCTGATCGTAACATCGGGAGATAAATACAGAGTTGTGGATTTCTCCGACTGCTACACCCGCTCCTTCAGCTACAGCACATTTCAGCAGACAGTGGAGGGCTACGACGGAGAAGGGCAGGTAATATCAGCTTTGGATTATGTAACAAGAGACAGCCTTGCCAAGGTGTATCTTCTGACAGGCCATGGTGAGAGGGAGCCTGAAGAGGATTTTAAGAAGGCCATGACTAAAGCAAATGTCGAGTGGACTGAACTCAACCTTGCAATGACAGAAAGGATACCTGACGATGCGAAGGCGATAATAATTTCGGCTCCTGAGAGAGACCTTACAGAGGATGAGGCCTCAAAGCTGGACGCTTATATCAAAAGAGGAGGAAAGCTCCTTATAAATACCGCATATTTTAATAATTATACCGAGTCTATGCCATATTTGAGCAGGGTCCTTAAAGAATTCGGAGTGAGCATAGAGGAAGGGCAGATACTTGAGGGAGACAGCGGAGGATACTTTCAGAGACAAAACTATCTCTTGCCCAAGATTGAATCAGACAGCATCACTGAAGGCATATACGATGAGAGCTACATTTTTATGCCTGTGAGCCAGAGCATCAATGCTGATGAGGATTCGGAGGATACAGATGTAAAGACCATATTAAAAACGGGAGAGGACAGTAAGCTCTGCAGCTCTGAGGGAGAAGTGCTAAAGACAGGGAGCTTTAACACCGGTATCAGAGCGGTGAAGACATCGGGGGATAAGGAGGCCGAGCTTATACTTTTTACCTGCGGAGATATCTTTTCCGATGCGGTCAATGCCATGACCACGGGAGGGAACCTGAAGCTTTTTGCAAACTGTATCTCGGAATTTACAGACAGCAACAGCAATATCTCCATACCGGTAAAACAGCTTTCGGGAGATTATCTTATGGTGAGCCAGGGCTCAAGATTTGAGGTGACAGTGATTCTCACAGTGATCCTGCCCGCAGTTTTGATAGCATCAGGCGCATTCATAATGTACAGAAGGAGGAAAAGATAAGAATGAAAAAGTTCGGAAAAAGAAAGCTTCAGTTTGTCATCCTTGCCTTGATCCTCGTTGTATCGGCAGGAGCCTATGCCACAGTAAAAAGATTGGATCTTTTGGAGGAGGCGACGGATGAGCCTATGACAGCTTTCTATGTGTCAAAGGAAAGTGTTACGTCCATCAAGTGGAAGAATTCCTCCGGTGAGGAACTGTCGTTTAAGAAGAACGGTGACCTCTGGGAGCTTTCGGATGACAGTGAGTTTAAAGTAAATCCTGTAAAGCTTCAAAATACGCTGGAAACCGCCTGCGATATAAAAAGCCATGATCTGATAAGCTCTGTTGAAGACATGTCCGTATACGGATTGACAGATCCTTACCTTACTATAGAACTCGGCTTGGACGACGGAAGCAGCAGGACCATCACTGTCGGAGACATGAATGAAATGAGCTATGACTATTATATAAGGATAAATGATGATACGGATGTGTATACGGTGGACTCTTCATTTTTGACCCCCTTCAGTTTTGACATATCAGAGTTTGAAGACAGTGTGTCCACTTCCTCGGATGCGGATGATGCATGAACCGAAAGGAATAAATAATATGAATTAAAGTTATAAAAAATTAAACTTGCGTACAAAACCCGGACTATGCCCCTGATAAAATTGAAAGGATATTGACTTATTTTTTCCATTAAATAAAATAGAAACTGTTTTGACTAAAAGACAGGGGAAAATAAGTTATGGAAAAGAAAAGAGAAAATTTTGCCTCTCGCGTCGGCTTTATACTTATTTCCGCAGGCTGCGCGATAGGACTTGGAAATGTATGGAGATTTCCGTACATAGTAGGACAATACGGAGGAGCCGCCTTTGTTTTGGTTTACCTTATGTTCCTTATCATCTTCGGTCTGCCGATCATGGTAATGGAATTTGCCAACGGCAGAGCGTCACAGAAGTCTGTTGCCCTCTCATATGAAGTGCTGGAGCCCAAGGGCAGCAAGTGGCATTACGCCAAGTGGTTTCACATTGCCGGAAACTATATGCTCATGATGTACTATACCACAATATCAGGCTGGCTTCTCTATTACTTCTTTAAGTTTGTGAAGGGGGACTTCTTTCAGGGCATGACCGCCGAGGCTGTGAGCAACGAGTTTACCTCTATGCTGGCGGATCCTGTGCTCATGTCAGCCTTTATGCTCATAACAGTAGTGTTCTGCTTTATAGTCTGTGCTCAGGGCCTTCAAAAAGGAGTGGAGAGCGTATCACAGAAAATGATGGTATGCCTCATGATACTTATGATAATCATGGCCATAAACTCCATACTCCTTCCCGGAGGAAAGGCAGGACTTGAGTTCTACTTAAAGCCGGACTTCAACAGGATGAAAGAGGCGGGGATATTTAATGCACTGTACGCCGCTTTGGGACAGTCATTTTTTACTCTCAGCATAGGAATAGGTGCCCTTGCCATATTCGGATCATATATCGGCAAGGAGAGAAAGCTATGCGGAGAGGGCATAAATGTAATGATACTGGACACCTGCGTGGCCTTTACAGCGGGATTGATAATCTTTCCCGCCTGCTTTGCCTATAACGGTGGAGAGACAGGACAGGGACCCAGCCTTATATTCCAGACCCTTCCCAATGTGTTTACGCATATGCCTCTCGGAAGGCTTTGGGGCTCAATGTTCTTCGTGTTTATGACCTTTGCTGCTTTCACAACAGTAATAGCTGTATTTCAGAATATAATAGCCTTTGCAACGGACCTTACAGGCTGCTCTACAAAGAAAGCTATAATAATTAACGGAATTGCTTTGGCATTGCTGTCCTTCCCTTGCGTTCTGGGATACAATGTGCTTTCAGGCTTTGACCCCTTTGGAGGCGGATCAACAGTGCTTGACTTTGAGGACTTCATAGTCAGCAACAACATACTTCCTATAGGATCGATGATATATCTTTTCTTCAGCACGAGAAAGCTCGGCTGGGGCTGGGACAAATTCATTGAGGAGGCCAATACAGGAAAGGGCATAAAATTCCCTACAGGAAAGCTTGCAAAGTTCTATGTAACATGGATAATACCGCTTATAGTCCTCATCATTCTTGTAATGGGCTATAAGGATAAGTTCTTTGCATAAAAGAATTGTCAATATGTATTGGCATAAAAGAGCTTTCCGGTGTATTATATATATCTGATAATCGTCTTAAGGACTGTTTTACGGAGGGATTATGACAGATATAAACAAGCTGATACTTATAACGAACAACAGTGTGGTTGAGGAGGCCTTTGAGGGCAAGATAAAGCTTATCCATGTGGAGACCCACAAGGATGTGCTCATAAAAGCCAGGGATTATATCTATGAGGGATATAAGCTGGTCACTCATCCCATGGCGTCAAGCATAAAGCCGAACCAGACACCTTTCAGATCGATAATGGTCATGCCCAAGGGAAATGAGGACAATAATGATGACATTATCCTCATAGAGGAGGCCATTGAAAGCTACGGTAAATTTGAGGGAGAAAAGAAAGCAACTGACTGGTACAGAAAAGAAACGGACAATGACTTTAAGCTTATTGACTATTACCTTATAGAGGATGCTATACCTCACCTCACCAGATAAAAAAGAATTGACAAAAAAGAGCATTTTTATTATACTATGCTTTGTGTTTTGTGACAGACGGCAGGGAGCAAAGCTCCTTGCCGGAAAGTCGAGGCGTGGCTCAGCCCGGTAGAGCGCTGCGTTCGGGACGCAGAGGTCGCGTGTTCGAATCACGTCGCCTCGATTTAATAAGGCCTTGTAGTCAAGCGGTCAAGACGTCGCCCTCTCACGGCGAAGGCCCGGGTTCGATTCCCGGCAAGGTCATAGCTGGAAAAAAATTTGAAAAAAGTACTTGCCAAACAATTGTTTATATGATATTATACCTGAGCAGTTGATCAGTAAGAATATTGATAAGGCCTTGTAGTCAAGCGGTCAAGACGTCGCCCTCTCACGGCGAAGGCCCGGGTTCGATTCCCGGCAAGGTCATTTAAGCGAAGCTCATGTAAAACATGAGCTTTGTTTTTTGAAAAGCTTCCGTGGCTCAGTTGGTAGAGCAACGCATTCGTAATGCGTGGGTCGGGGGTTCGAGTCCCCCCGGGAGCTTTAAGTATTATGATTTGTCTTTGGCCTCAATATTATGTATTTCATATATAATATTGAGGCTAATTTTGACTTATTATATTGCTTTTTTAAGTGCGCAATGTTAGGATAAATACGTATATTAACAAAAAGTTAACAAATACACACTTTGGATTTTGGGGGAGGTGGCATGAAAAGTGAAAAGAGCGGACAGCTGTTTGAAAAGATCGGAGCTGTCATCGTCTACAGTGCTATAATCGTCGCCTTTGCCCAGTTCAGCCTGACTATTCTATCCAAGTATTTCACTGTTTCAATGGGAATACTTCTGCTTCCTATATTTGTGACTATTGTGACGGATTTCCCCCTCATACCTGTGGCTGTGGTTTCGGGACTGGGAGTTTCCGCCTCCAGAGCTTTGGCTTCCATAGCTCTTACCGGCCGGGCAGCTGATTTCATCTCTGCCTATATGCCTGAGATGTTCTTTTACATAGTTTACGGCATTCTTCTCCGATTCTACTATGACAGAGAAAAGAGAGATCTCACAGAACCGCATGAGCTTTTGGTCGTTTTTTTCATAGATTACTGCTCAAATCTGGTAGAGCTCTTGCTGAGACAGGGCATGGATCCCTTTTCCTTTCAGAATCAGATAGGTATAGTTTGTGTTGCTGTGATAAGGTCCCTTGTGCTTCTCATCTTTATAAAACTTATAAAGGGCTATGAGGTCACCCTTCTGAAGCATGAGGATGTGAAGATATACAACAAACTTCTCATGACAGTTACCGAGCTTTCCGGTGAGACTGTGTGTATGAAAGAAAATATGGGCATGGTGGAGGACACTATGTCAAAGGCCTATCAGCTCTATGACAAAATTAAATCAGGAAGCATCGTCTCTGCCTCCGAGGCTCTCAAGGTGGCCACAAACGTTCATGAGATAAAAAAGAGCTACAGCGCAGTCTTAAGGGGCGTCAGCAAGGCTTTGGAGAGCAATACAGAGAGTGAGGGCATGTACCTTGCGGAGATAATATCCATACTTTTAAAAAAGACTCAGGAGTACGCCGATTCGGAAGGAGTGGATATAGATTGGACTGCAAAATGCCCTGATAATATCCTGACCCACAAGTATTATTATCTGATGTCGGTCTTCAACAATTTGTTTACAAATGCGGTAGAAGCTGCTGAGAATGACAGCATGCATATAGATGTGGATATTTCGGAAGATTCCGGGATGTATCTTATGAGGGTGGAGAATGACGGAAAGCCGATACCTGAGGACAGATTGGGAGAGATATTTAACGCCGGATACTCCACAAAAATTAATTATGAGACAGGAGTAGTAGGCAGAGGATTGGGACTTCTTATAGTTAAGAACATCATTGAGAAAGAATTTGAGGGAGAGATAAGTGTAAGCTCCTGCAAGGGAAAGACAAGATTTGAAATAAAAATACCAAAAGATAAGTTGGAGGTATAGTCGTGAAGATATATATAGTTGACGATGACAGAAATATCTGCAATATCCTTAAACAGATCATAAGCGAGAGACAGCTGGGAGAGATATGCGGAATGTCGGATAACGGCAGAGATGCCCTGGAGGATGTTCCTCTTTTAAAGCCGGATATAGTTATCGCCGATCTTTTAATGCCTGAGCTTGACGGAATATCTTTTGCCGAGAAGGTAAAGAAGATCTGCCCCGAGGTGTCTGTGATCATGCTCTCCCAGGTGGACAATAAGGAGATGGTTTCAAAGGCCTATGAGAGCGGTATAGAGTTTTACGTTCACAAGCCTGTAAACAGCATAGAGATAGAGAGCGTGCTGAAGAACGTGGAAGCCGGAAGGACTATGAAAAAGCTCATTGCAAAGGCTCAGGACCTCTTTGCGGACAACAATATACCTTCGGCTTCCGGCTCTGATGAGAGACCTGCAAAGTCCAGATCGGGAAAAGCGTATATGCAGCGTTTGAGAGGTATACTTCAGGGAATAGGTATATCGGGAGAATCAGGAAGCAGAGATATTATTTCTATAATAGAGTATCTTATGGACAATGACATGGAAGTTTCGGATTCCACTCTGAATGAGCTTTGCGGCAGACTTCACCAGAATCCGAAGAGTGTTGAACAGAGGATAAGAAGAGCGGCCTTTACCGGAATGGTAAACCTTGCAAACAAAGGCCTTGAGGACTATGCGGATCCGGTGTTCAATGAATACTCGGGTCGTCTCTATAACTTTGAACAGATAAGGAAAGAGATGAACTATATAAGGGGAAGATCAGAGAAACACGGAAATGTCAGGATAAGGAATTTCCTGACAGGACTGCTTTCATATTGCAGAGAGGCTTAAGAATATTTCAGGAGGAAACCAAAGTGATAAAAGCGATAGTAGGAGCAAACTGGGGAGACGAGGGAAAAGGAAAGATCACTGACATGCTGGCAAAGGAGGCGGATATTATAGTCCGCTTTCAGGGAGGAGCAAATGCCGGACACACCATAGTAAATAATTACGGCAAATTTGCTCTGCACACTCTTCCCTCGGGCGTGTTTTACAGCCATACAACAAGTGTGATAGGTAACGGAGTGGCACTCAACATACCCTTGCTGTTTAAGGAACTGAATGAGGTTACTTCAAAGGGAGTGCCCATGCCGAAGATACTTATATCCGACAGGGCCCAGATGGTTATGCCCTATCATATACTGTTTGACAAGTATGAGGAGGAGAGACTTGGAGGAAGGTCCTTCGGCTCTACAAAGTCGGGGATAGCACCTTTCTATTCAGATAAATATGCTAAGATAGGATTCCAGGTGCATGAACTCTTTGACGATGACGCGCTTAAGGCTAAGCTGGCAGCGGTCTGCGATACAAAGAATGTTCTTCTTGAGCACCTTTACCACAAGCCTCTGCTTGATCCTGATGAGCTGTACAGAGAGCTTATGGAGTATAAGAAGATGGTTGAGCCCTATGTATGCGACACAGCTCTCTATCTTTGGAATGCCTTGAAGGAAGGCAAAGAGATACTTTTGGAGGGACAGCTTGGAACCTTAAAGGACCCTGATCACGGCATTTATCCCATGGTCACCTCTTCGTCTACTCTGGCTTCCTACGGAGCCATAGGAGCGGGAGTTCCTCCCTATGAGATAAAAAAGATAATTACAGTTAATAAGGCGTATTCAAGTGCGGTCGGAGCGGGCGAGTTTGTCTCTGAGATATTCGGAGACGAGGCTGAGGAGCTCAGACGCCGCGGAGGAGACGGAGGAGAGTACGGCGCGACCACAGGTCGTCCCAGAAGAGTGGGCTGGTATGACTGTGTAGCATCAAAATACGGATGCAGACTTCAGGGGACTACGGATGTGGCATTCACTGTGCTTGATGTTCTGGGTTATCTGGATGAGATACCTGTGTGCGTGGCTTACGACATAAACGGAGATATCACAAAGGAATTCCCCACCACAGGCCTTCTTGAAAAAGCTAAGCCTGTTATTGAAAAGCTTCCCGGATGGAAGTGTGATATAAGAGGCATAAGGAAATATGAGGAGCTTCCCGAGAACTGCCGAAAGTATATAGAGTTCATAGAGAAGGAGATAGGCTTCCCTATAACGATGATATCAAACGGACCGGGAAGAGATGACATAATTTACAGAGAGAGCCCGGTAAAGGCGGGATTTTAAAAGAAAAATTAAAGACAGAGAATAACAAAAGCGGGATTTATCTGCAGTGCAGATGAATTCCGCTTTTACTTATCTCTTGAAACTGCTGTAAAATACTGACAGCTATATTACATATATGTCACTGTCCCCCTTTGTGTCCGCGTAGCCGACTATACGGGCTTCGGGAACAGTCTCATTAAGTCTTTTTATCAGCTCGGCTGCCTCATCGGCAGGTATGGCGTAGAGCAGTCCGCCTGAAGTCTGAGGATCGAAGAGAAGATCTGATATATCCTCGGAAACTGAGGGGGCAATATTGACCTTACCTTTAAGATGATTTCTGTTCTTGTAGGCATTTGCGGGAACGAGGCCCATAGCCGCAAATTTTTTTGCCTCCGGAAGGAAGGGTACTGAGGATGAGTCTATATATATGCTGCAGCCACTTCCCTCGCTCATCTCATAGCTGTGTCCGAGAAGGGCAAACCCTGTGACATCGGTGCAGGCGTGAATAGTCACTCCGCTTTCTGTAACCGCCTCGGAGGCGTATTTGTTGAGTCGAGCCATACAGTCCACAAGCTTTTTGTGCTCTTTCGGGCCAAGGAGACCACCTTTGTCCGCGTTAGTAAGGACCCCGGTTCCGACAGGCTTTGTAAGTATGAGGGCATCTCCGGGCCTTATGCCGTTATTTTTAAGTACTTTTTCAGGGTGAACAAAGCCTGACACGCAAAGGCCGTATTTTGGCACATTGTCTTTTATGGTGTGGCCGCCCACAACCACAGCTCCGGCTTCCCTTACCTTGTCATAGCCTCCCAGAAGAATATTGTGAACATCCTCGGAGGGAAGATCTTCAGGGAACATAAAAATGTTCATGCAAAGCTTGGGAACTCCTCCCATGGCCCACACATCAGAGAGAGAATTTGCTGCGGCTATCTGCCCGTATTCGTAGGGGTCATCTACGTTGGGAGGGAAGATATCTACAGTCTGTATGAGGGCGACATCGTCGTTTATCCTATACACTGCAGCATCGTCAGCTGTATCATATCCTACAAGCAGATCCGGATCTGAGAATCCGGGTAGATCGCGCAGAACCTGCGCTAAGGTATCGGGACCTATTTTTGATGCTCAGCCGCCACACTCCCCGGCAAGCTGAGTAAGCTTGATATCTGACATTTTTTCTTCCTCCTGAAAACCTGCAACTTAATTACAATATTACCTTGGTATATTATATACTAAATATGTTACATAAATATGACATAAATATACTTAATATATTATATTAATTTATTACATTAATATATCAGATTAAATATTAAATTATTAGATTGGATCATTATATTACAGGTTTTTCTATATTGTACTCTTTTATCTTATTGAATATCTGTCTGGAACTCATGTTGAGTTTTTTCGCTGTGGCGGAAATGTTCCAGCCCATGCCCAAAAGAACGCTCTCAAGGAATCTCTTCTCACTGACACTCTTAAATTCCTTCCAGGTCATGAGATGATCAGGGAATTCCAGCCCTATCTCTCTGTTTACCTGAGGCCTCTTTATATTGAAAAGTATGGGTATGCCTTCTCCTGTGATGGTGTTATTGGAAGAGAGCACCACCATTCTGTCAAGAGTATTTTCAAGCTCCCAGAGATTTCCGGGATATTCATAGTTTACAAGGAACTGCCAGGCTTTATCCTCAATGGTGTCTATCCTTATATTGTTTTCCTTCTGGGCCTTCTCCAAAAAGAACTGGATCAGATCAACTATATCTTCTTTGCGCTCCCTCAAAGGAGGTATCCTTATACATATGGTACTAATCTTGTAGTAGAAGCCTTCATTGATGTTTTCGCCTATTATTTTCCGGGAAAAATCCTGCGAGGTGGAAGAGATGAGCCTGAAGTCAAGCTTCTGAGGAGTTATGCTTCCCAGAGGACAGTAGGACTTGTTCTCAATCGCGGAAAGAAGCTTTAATTGAGTCATCATATCCACATTCAATGCTTCCTCAAGAAACAGAGTACCTGTGTTGGCACTGCTGAGCCTTCCGGGTTTTGAATTCTCTGCTCCGTGAATAGAAGTAAAATCGTGGCCGAAGAGCTCGTCCTGCAGCTCCTCATCTTTGAAAGCCATACAGTTGACATTTACAAAAGGCTTATCAGCCCTTTTGCTGCTCAGATGTATATACTGAGCTATAGTCTCCTTACCTGTACCGGGCTCGCCTAATATGAGGACATTTACATTGGAGCCTGCAACCTGCTCACACTCGGTGAGAGTTCTCTTATAAATAGGAGAAGAGGTCTTCATGTATACGTTTTTTATGAAATCAGTCTTATCCATATAAGCAGCCTTTCTTAATTAAATTATTAGGTTTACTGTACATTATCTATTATAGTAGGAAATTTTACAGTATTCAAGAAAAAAAATTCAGAAAAGCGAACTTTTGAAATAAAATTCCTCAAATTTCATAAAATAACATCAAAATACAAAGGATACAAGTCTTTTTTCGGCGTAGGAAAGGGGAGGAAATCTCTTTGATCGTGCTTTAGTTTAATACTTTTGTTACTTTCTGTCGAATTGAGTAATATTACACAAAAACAATGTAAAATTATCCCGATAAAATGTGAAAAATAGCAAAAAACCATTGTCTAAAAGGGCGAAAATTGATATAATACTGGCGCATAGATAAAAAATTAACAAATTTTTTACTGTGTAAACTTTTTCAGAAGGGGGAATCAGATATGGATTCATTTAACCAAATTATCCTGTCGATTCAGGATGTTCTTTCAGGCTATGTGCTGATAGTTGCCCTTGTAGGTACAGGCATATGGCTGACCTTCCAGACCGGTTTTGTACAGGTTCGTGAGTTCGGAAACGGATGGAGACGACTTACAGGCGGTCTTTTTGGCGGAAAGAAAAAAGGTGGAAAGGAAGAAGGCGGTCTTTCTTCTTTCCAGGCGGTTACAACTGCCATAGCAGGTCAGGTTGGAACCGGTAACATTGCAGGTATCGCCACAGCTATAGCGGCAGGCGGGCCCGGAGCCGTATTCTGGATGTGGGTGTCCGCATTCTTCGGAATGGCTACCATTTTCAGTGAGGCTACTTTGGCTCAGAAGTATCGCGTTCATGAGGCGGACGGAAGCTACTCGGGAGGACCCGTGTACTACATAAAGGCTGCCTACAAGGGAACTTTGGGAAAGGTACTTGCCGCAATATTTGCAGTACTTATCACAATAGCTCTCGGACTTTGCGGTAATGCGGTTCAGGCAAACTCCATAAGCGACGCTTTCCACTCAGCGTTCTTCTCAAACTTCACAGCATCCTTTAACTTTATGGGACAGACTATCACCTATGACAAGCTTATCTGCGGAATCGCTATAGCTATACTTGCTTGGATAATTTTTGCCGGCGGAGTTTCCCGTATAGGATCTGTTACAGAGAAGCTTGTTCCTATCATGGCTGTATTTTATTTGGTTGGAGGACTTATCATAGTTCTCTGGAACTTCGCTGATATTCCTTACGCTATCGGCATGATATTTGAGGGAGCCTTCACACCTCAGGGTGTTGCCGGAGGAGCCTTCGGTATCACCATAAGGGAGGCTGCAAAGTTCGGTATCTCAAGAGGACTCTTTAACAACGAGGCCGGTCTCGGATCAACTCCCAACGCTCATGCTCAGGCGAGAGTTGACCATCCCTGCCAGCAGGGACAGCTTGCTATAGTATCAGTATTTATCTGTACTATGGTTCTTACGACCCTTACAGCTCTCGTTATCATCATTACAGGCTCACTTGAGCCCGGATCATTCGGACGCGACGCGTCAGGCGCATTACTTCAGGGAGTGTCTCTTACACAGGCTGCCTTCGGATCACTTTACGGACACTTTGGTAACATTTTCATAGCTATAGCAATGTTCTTCTTCGCCTTCTCTACAGTACTCGGCTGGTACTTCTACGGCGAGCAGAATGTTAAGTATCTCTTCGGAAAGGGTGCCAAGTATCCTTACCTTGTTCTTGTTTGCTTCTTCATCATCGTAGGATCACTCCTTCAGGTTGAGACTGTTTGGAACCTTTCAGACTGCTTCAACTCAATGATGGCGATCCCCAACCTTCTCGGCCTGCTTGCTCTTACCATGGTCGTTAAGAAGACCTACAAGGAGTACCGTGAGGATTGGCTTCCCAAGCATCCCGAGGACGGAAGCAAGTAATAAAATCAATGCTGTTTGCTGCGGCAAATGATATTTTTGCGGCATCTGATATCTGTTTTTAAAGATGCCGCTTTCAGATGAAAAAAGGCCGGTTACAAAAAGAAACGGCCAATAAAAGCAAAACAAAGCTGTAAAGCGAAAAAATCTTTTTTATCAGGAAGTTTAGTTCAGAACAGATCTGATAAATGAAAAAAAATGCTTGAAAATACAGCTATTTACTTGACTAATCTGTATTAAGTGTTAAAATTAAGGTAAGAACGTAATTGGGCTCATATTTCGGTAACACGGCACATGAATTAACAAGAAATTACAGAAAAGAGCTGAATTGCGTAAAAAAAATAATTTAAAGTTATTATCTAAGGAGGAGGGAACTCATGAAGAAACTTGAGTTAGGGATCGTTCCTATAAAGGACATCCAGTTTGCTTCAAAGTCAGAGGTTAAAGACGGAGTTTGCTATGTAAACAAAGACGACATCATTAACCTCTTAAAGGACGATGAGAATATCGAGAACATCGAGCTCTTTATCGCAAAGCCCGGAGACAGCACAAGAATTATGCCTGTTAAGGACGTTATCGAGCCTCGTGTAAAGGTATCAGGAAATGGAGCAATGTTCCCCGGAATGATCGCCAAGGTAGATGTAGTTGGTGAGGGAAGAACAAACGTTCTTCGCGGAATGGGCGTAGTAACAACAGGAAAGATCGTTGCATTCCAGGAAGGAATCATCGACATGAGCGGAGAGGGCGCTAAGTACACACCTTTCTCAAAGCTCAACAACCTTGTGGTAAAGGTTGACACAAAGGAAGATGTTGACAAGCACAGAAGAGAGACTTCAGTTCGTATGGCCGGCCTTAAGACAGCTGACTTCATCGGTAAGCTTGCTAAGGATATTGAGGCTACAGAGGTTGAGACTTACGAGACTCTCAATGTTAAGGAGGGAATCGCTAAGTATCCCGAGCTTCCCAGAGTTGCTTATGTTTACATGCTTCAGTCACAGGGACTTATGCATGACACATATGTATACGGAGTAGATGCAAAGCAGTCACTTTCAACAATGATCTATCCCACAGAGGTTATGGATGGAGCTATCGTTTCAGGTAACTGCGTATCAGCATGCGATAAGAACACAACATATCATCACCTTAACAACCCCGTTATCAAGGCTCTCTTTGCCGAGCACGGAAAGACAATCAACTTCGTAGGCGTTATCATCACAAACGAGAACGTTTACCTTGCTGATAAGATGAGATCTTCAGACTGGGCTTCAAAGCTCTGCGACTTCCTTGGAGTTGACGGTGCTATCGTATCTGAGGAGGGATTCGGAAATCCTGACACAGACCTTATCATGAACTGCAAGAAGATAACCGCTAAGGGAATCAAGACAGTTATCATCACAGACGAGTATGCAGGACAGGACGGAAAGTCACAGTCACTTGCAGACGCTGACGCTTCAGCAGACGCTGTTGTAACAGGCGGAAACGCTAACATGGTTATCAAGATCGGACCTATGGATACAGTTATCGGATATCCCGAGGTTGCTGATATCATCGCAGGTGGAACAGCAGGAAGCCTTAAGGCTGACGGATCTATTGAGGCTGAGCTTCAGGTTATCACCGGAGCTACAAACGAGATCGGCTTCAACAAGTTCAGTGCAAGATAAGGAGGAGAAGCGCAATGTTAAAGTGTGTTCATTATATTAACCAGTTCTTCGCAGGCATCGGCGGCGAGGAAAAGGCTGACTACAAGCCCGAGCTTCGCAA
>CALWLI010000009.1 GCA_944381485.1 uncultured Lachnospiraceae bacterium | reverse complement strand
GGGGGATTGATAGGACAGGATTTGATCCTTCCGTACTGAGTTCATCTTTTTTTGATTTATCAGGATTGCTTTTATCTTTATTTAATTGCGGCCGGTTTTCCAGACCCGGAGTATCCATATCCGGGTTTTCCGTATCTGGATGTTCCGTATCCGGTTCCTCCTCACACGGCCCGTTCCAGCTCCTTCAGGGCAGAGCCGATGCTGTCCGTACCCTCCTTGCAGATCTTCGCAAGGCCCCTGGTGGTGTAGTTCCGGTTCTCTGGCAGGGACAGCATCATGGAGAGCAGCCCCTTGGATTTCAGCGACAGGCCCGTATCCCGCAGGTGATGGTTGGACATCACCATATAATCACGGGTTTTCTCAATGCGGAATACCGCCATGTTGGATACCTCCTTCCTTCGGTTTTGAAAAGTGTTTGTTTCGGTGGATTTTTGCCCCTGTATTACCGTCGCGCCTCCCATGAGGGAAGAATATGGGCGACCTCGTTTGCGCCGCTCACAGGCGAAAAAACAGGGAATTTCCCACCCGTATTCATACAGTTTCATGCACCCTCGGCAGGGCATAAAAAAACGCCACAGGTTTGTGTTACCCATGGCGTTGCCCCGGCAGATGGCCGGTCTGTATTCAGTTGCTCATTACTTACTCCTCGTTGTCCTCCATCCCCAGCCAATCTTCAAAAGATTTTCCGGAAATGCGGATCATGTTTCCAATCCGGATCGTCTGGAACTCGCCGGAGTTTGCCGGCTTATAAGCAGAGGATTTTCCAATGCCGAGAATAGCGGCTATGTCCTCCACGGTGTAGGTCCTGTTTTTCGGCGTCTGCTTTTCGCCCGATACACTCATAATCTGCCTCCTGTTTCTTGTCGGCGTTTTGCCCATACCTGCCCGGGATCCCTGACGGAAAAGGCCCTCACAGGCACGCTCCCTGCTAAGAATTTGCTAATTTGACCTTCTGAACGCCCCATCACGAGGCGGCATTACAGGGATTTTCGTGCAAGTTGACCAGTAGCCAGGCAATACAATTTCAGATTAAACAACAAGGCAAATTATGAAGCGGACGATGTACGAAGCGGCACGCCATACTCCTAAGCGAAAGGTCGTGCGTTCGAATCGCATCGGGAACATAAGAAAGCCGCAGGCCTTTTGATATGGTCTGCGGCTTTTTTGTTTAATAAAGCTGACTCAATATGTCCACACACTTTTCTATGCCCAGCACACCGCTGTCAAGGCATACATGGTAGTCCTGAGCTCTGCCCCACTTGGTGTCGGTGTAGAAGCGGTGGTAGGCGGCTCTCTGCTTGTCCATCTGCTTAACCCTCTGAATGGGATCCGTATCCGTCGCGCCGTATACATTTACTATCCTGTCGGCGCGGAATTTGATGTCGGCGTGTATGAAGACCGTGAGAAGGTCTGCAGTATCCTTTAAAATATAGTCGGCACATCTCCCCACAATGACACAGGGTCCCTTGTCCACCAGCTCCCGTATGATCTTGCACTGAAATTTCCAGAGATAAACGTCATTTGAGGGGAGGAAAGAGTGGGATGAGAAATGTGAGTACATAAATCTTCCGTGAGTGCTGTCCTCATTATCCTTTATATAGCTCTCGGAAAAGCCGCTCTCCAAAGCTATCTTTTCTATGAGCTCACTGTCATAGCAGCTTATGCCAAGCTTGTCCGCAAGCATTCTCCCTACAGTTCTTCCTCCGCTTCCGAATTCTCTGCTTATGGTAACTATCCTGTGCTTCATAAGCTTCACCTCCTCAAAAAATATATCCGCTTACAAATATAATAAACGATATGGTTTTATATTGCAAAAAGAAATGTAATTCGGATGCTTTCTTTTTTAAATGTAGAATTGTTATAAATTGTAATATTTCTGCCAGGATACAGAAAGCTACAAAAAGAAAGAAAATCTACAAAACGGGCAGGGCAAAATCACATATGCATAGTAAAAAATGCAATAAATAATTGTTAAGTTTGCGAAATAGTGACGGTTATTTATTGCATTATTAAAATTCTTATGTTAAAATTAACCAACTTAATAAAAAGATGAGGACAAACGGAATTCAAAGCTCCGTTTGTTTTCGTCTTAAAACATCAGTAGAGGAGAGAAAAATGAGTAACGAAATGTTAACTGTTTTGGCGGCGGTAGCGGCCATTCTCGCTCTTGTGTTTGCTTTCTCTATGATTGCATTTGTCAGCAAGCAGGATGCGGGAACAGACAGGATGAAGGAGCTTGCCCATGCTATTCACAGCGGAGCCAAGGCCTTCCTTTTTGCAGAGTACAGAGTACTCGTAGTATTTGTCATAGTTCTTTTTGTGTGCATTGCTGTGGGCATAAGCCCTGTCACAGCTGTATGCTTCGTATTCGGAGCCCTCTCATCAGTGCTTGCAGGCTACATCGGAATGGATGTTGCCACCAAGGCTAATGTAAGGACAGCTGCTGCGGCAAAGAACGGCGGAAAGGCAAAGGCACTTCAGGTTGCTTTCAGAGGCGGTTCCGTTATGGGAATGTGCGTTGTAGGTCTGGGACTTTTCGGCTGTGCTGTTATCTTCCTTATCACAAAGAATGCTGATGCCATAATGGGATTTTCCCTCGGAGCATCATCCATAGCTCTCTTTGCCCGTGTGGGCGGCGGTATCTACACAAAGGCCGCTGACGTGGGAGCTGACCTTGTAGGAAAGGTAGAGGCAGGTATCCCTGAGGATGATCCCCGTAACCCTGCGGTTATAGCCGACAACGTGGGAGACAATGTAGGTGACGTTGCAGGTATGGGAGCAGACCTCTTCGAGTCCTATGTGGGAGCTATAGTCTCAGCCATCACACTGGGACTCATAGATGCGACCTACTCACAGGGCGGCATAGGAGCCGTATTCCCCCTTGTGCTTGCAGGTGTGGGAATCATAGCATCCATAATCGGAAGCATGTTCGTAAAGGGCGGAGAGAACACAAACCCTGCAAAGGCACTGAATGCCGGATCATATTTCTCGGCAGCAGTTGTCGTTGTGGCATCAATAGCTCTCTCAATGTTCTTCTACGGAAGCCTCAATGCGGCTTTTGCCATCATCGCAGGACTTATAGTCGGACTTGTAATAGGTAAGGTCACAGAGGTATATACCTCGGGAGATTACAGCTCTGTTAAGCAGATAGCCGAGTCCTCACAGACAGGACCTGCCACCAACATAATAACAGGTATATCAGTGGGAATGCTCTCAACAGCCGTGCCTATACTTTTCGTGGCACTGGGAATCTTTGTGGCTTACCACTTCACAGGCATCTACGGTATTGCTCTTGCGGCCGTTGGAATGCTCTCAACAACAGGAATAACCGTAGCCGTTGACGCTTACGGACCTATAGCAGATAATGCCGGCGGAATAGCCGAGATGAGCCATCTGGATCCCGCTGTACGTGAGATCACAGACCAGCTTGACGCAGTAGGAAATACTACAGCTGCCATGGGTAAGGGCTTTGCCATAGGATCTGCAGCCCTCACAGCCCTTGCACTTTTCGTATCCTACTCTGAGGTTGCTTTAAATGCGGGAGAGGATGCCATCATAAACATCATGAACCCCATGGTCACCATAGGACTCTTCATAGGAGCTATGCTTCCCTTCGTATTCTCGGCATGGACCATGTCCTCAGTATCAAAGGCTGCCTACAGCATGATCGAGGAGGTAAGACGCCAGTTCAGAGAGATACCCGGCATCATGGAGGAGAAGGCAAAGCCCGACTATACAAAGTGCGTTGACATCTCCACAAGAGCAGCTTTAAGAGAGATGATAAGACCCGGTATACTTGCAGTTGTGGCACCCCTTGCAATGGGACTCATACTCGGACCTGAGGCTCTCGGAGGAATGCTTGCGGGATCACTTGTAACAGGTGTTCTCATGGCTATATTCCTTTCAAACGCAGGAGGAGCCTGGGACAATGCCAAGAAATATATTGAGGAAGGAAACTACGGCGGAAAGGGCTCAGAGCCTCACAAGGCTGCTGTAGTCGGAGATACTGTAGGAGATCCCTTCAAGGATACATCAGGACCTTCAATCAACATCCTCATAAAGCTTATGACCATCATCTCACTTGTGTTTGCACCTATCATCGCTCAGGTGGGCGGTCTTATAAAGTAAGCCTTATATAAATCAAAAGCCTGTCAGGCTGAAATAATAAAAATAAAAGGGATGCCCCAAGCATAAATATAAATGCGAAAGGGCATCCCTTTTTTATGGCCTTAAGGCCTTAAAATATATAAACAGATCTTTTTTAAACGTATTTAAGTATTTAAGCTTATTTTCTTCGTCCCCGTCTTCCGGGCTTCTCAAACATCTTGTTTTGTATCATCATGTCCATGTCCATGGACTGCTTGCGGGTGAGATCCTTGGTGTGGTGAAGCCTCTGGGCTCTCCTCCTTGCCCTCGCTCTGGCCTCCTTCTTCTCGTTCTGAAGAAGTATGAATCCTATGATAAGGACAAGGGCCAAAGCTGCGGCAGCTATCAGAAATATCCTCACAACAAAGGCCGGAACAGTGATTCCCAGTATGACTCTGTCCTCGGACCACAGGCTTGATATAAAGCTTAGAGGAGAGAAGGTCTTTTCCTCGGCCCCTTGGAGGGATTCATTAACCTCAATGCTCGGGGTCTCAGCCTCATTTGATAAAGCCGCCTCCCCCTCATACTCAGCCTGAGCCGCTGCCTCCGGGCTGTAAGCTGCCTCGCCTTCTGAAGAGACTGCTCTTACAGAGGCCTCAGTCTCCGGCTCAGAGCTTAAAAGGGGATCATCAGAGAGAGCTTCAAGCTGGGTGCTTAATCCTGTTATACTGCTGCTGAGATAAGCTGTGCCCACGGCCCTGTCTCCGTAGGAATATTGGATCTTTGCTATGGCTCCCTCGGGATCCCTGTCCCCGAGATCGAAGCTTAATCCGGATGAAAGCTCGGAGAAGTCCGCCGACTTGGGTATAGTGACCTTGCTTCCCTCATCCAGATTTATGTCCACAGTGTTTAAAAGGGGCAGGCCCATAACAGTCATATCGTTGGTGACGGAGGAATACTTCTCATCGTTCTCACTCACATAGAGGGACTTGAAATTATTGTAGCCGAAATCCAGCATTCTTGTAGTGTCCTCATACTGGGTCAGGTGACCGTTCAGTATGACGGCAATCAATGTCATTCCGTCCTTTTCGCAGGCGGTGACAAGAGTGTTTCCCGCAGTGGTGGTAAATCCTGTCTTTCCCGCGAAAACTCCCGGATAATAGTAGAAGGAATTTCGCTTTAGCATCTTGTGCTTTGCGTAAACCGTGTTCCAGGGATCATTTGGATCGGGATACCTCTTTATGGGAGCATGGGTGTAATAGAGATTGCTCTGTATCTCCCGAAAAACAGGATCCTTAACAGCCTCCGCCATAATGAGGGCCATATCGTGGGCCGTAGTATAGTGATCGGGATCTGTAAGTCCTGAGGGATTGTTGAAGTGAGAGCCGGTGCATCCCAGTTCCGCGGCCTTCTCGTTCATCATGGCCACAAAGGCCTCGCGGCTTCCGCCCACATGCTCCGCCAGGGCATTTGCCACATCATTTGCCGAGTGAAAAAGCAGGGAGTAGAGGCAGTCCCTTACAGAAAGCCTGTCTCCTGCGGAGGCTCCGATAATGGTGGAGTTGTCCTCCTCGTAGGCCACCGCCTCCTCGGAGAAGGTGACAGTCTCATCGAGACTGCAGTTCTCTATGGTAAGAAGGGCCGTAAGGACCTTGGTTATACTGGCGGGATAATATGGAGTGTCCCCGTTCTTTGAGTAGAGCACGGTCATGGAATCTCCGTCCATGAGACAGGCACCCTCCGCCTCCACATAGCAGCCTGAAGGCCAGCTGCCGTCCGCAAAGGCTCTGAGGGGAGTCTCCACTGAGACAGCAAGTACAAAGATGGGGATAAAAACTCTTTTTAAAAGTCTGTTTAAGGTTTTTCTAATCATTACTTTCTTCAACCTCTGCAGCGGGAGCTTCCTTCTTTACAGGAAATCTCACCGTTGCCTTGTAGAGATCACCGTCGATCTCGATAATGAATTCTCCGCCCTGAAGTCTTGTAAGGCTCTGAGCTATGGAAAGGCCAAGCCCGCTTCCCTCTGTAGCCCTTGACACATCTCCGCGGACAAACCTCTCAGTGAGCTCGTCCGGGCTGATATTCAGCTTTCCGGCGGAAATATTTTTTATGGTGAAGGAGACCGTGTCTCCGTCTGTCACTATGTCAACATAAACTCTGGTATGCTCAAGAGCATACTTTGCCGCATTGTTGTAGAGGTTCTCAAGGACTCTCCACAGGCGGCGGCCGTCCGCATCTATCATCACAGAGCTGTCGGGAACGGAGCAGACAAGATCAAGGCCTGCGGCTGTGAACTTGTCCTCAAACTCCGCGTTTGTCTGGAGCACCAGCTCCACAAAATCTATGGAGTTTATTTCCAGCTTAAGGTTTCCGGAGCTTGCCTTTGAGGCCTCCACCAGATCCTCCGTGAGGGTCTTAAGCCTCTTTGACTTGTTGTCAAGCACCTCTATGTAGGAGTTTAAGCGCTCGTTGTCTATGTGCTCCCGCTTTATGAGATCCACATAGTTTATGATGGAGGTGAGAGGCGTCTTTATGTCGTGGGAGACATTGGTTATAAGGTCCGCCTTAAGCCTCTCGGACTTTACCTGCTCATTTATGGCCTCCCTCAGGCCGGTGGATATATGGTTTATCTTCTCAGCTGTCTTTAAGCCTCTTCCCTTAAACTCATCAAGAGGTATCATATGTCCTATATCTCCGGAGGAGAGGCTGTCTATGGCCTTCTCTATGCGCTCCTCCGCCTTGGCTCCTGTAAACAGCAGTGAAAAGACTATGATGTCAGTGACGCCGAGAAGCACCAGGCAGGCGGTGGCTGCCACATCGTTTATGGTATTAGTTCCGTCCTGCAGGAAGAAATACACGAAAAGTCCTGCGCAAATTATGTTTAAAGCTACAAAGCTGCCGTAGGTGAGAATGAGAACTCCGCTTATATTGGCGTGGGAGATATAGTCGCTGAGATTTTTAAACAGCCTTGCAAGGAGAGAGCCGGACCAGAGTATGCCGGCCTTGTATCTTCTCAGCATGTCCACAAACACGCCGAAAGCCACTGCGTAGAGTATGACCGCATGGAGCATCCTTCTCCAGTACACCCACTGTTCCGCAGGGAAGAGCACATGGGCCACCCTGAGTGCGGTGCGGTCTCCTATAACTATGAGAAGAACATAGAAGATGGCGGAGAGTATGACATATATTCCGAAGGGAAGTCTGTCCGATGCGGTGAGAACTATCTCGGATCTGTCCCTTCCAAGGTCAAAGCGCACAATGGGAATGAAGGTGATTATGGCAAGGACTATTCCCCCTATGAGGAGAAATACCGCAAAATAGGCCATGAACAGGTCTCCTGAGAAATCCTCGGCGGCAGCCTTGTAGGCATCCTCGTAGGGATAGGCTGTATTTACTGAGACAAAGAGGAAGTTGTCATCAGGATCCGCGTCGTCGTCAGGTGTCATGCTGAGGAAGGTGAGGGCCTTCTCAGGCACCGGGTCTATGTTGGTGTCGGCATCAGCCTCGGAGGCGCTGACATAAATATACTTCTCCGTGTCCTGAAGCTTTGAGAGTGAGGTTGTGGTATTGCTGTAGGAGCTCTGATCTCCGAAGGCTCCTGTATAGCGTATGGAAAAGCTCAGGTTGCAGGGCTTTGATATATAATTGTCCCTGAAATCGTAGTATTCCGCCAGCTTGTTTACCACCTCCACGGAAAGGTCCTTTAAAGTGGTAATGCCCTGGCCGGGGCCGTAGGGCAGGTTGTCAAAGTAATCAGGTTCATAATATTTGTAGGTGATGCGCAGGCTTCCGTCCCCTGCGGGAGAGCTGCCTGAGGACACGGTGGTGACATCGTGGGTCTTGGGGTTAAAGTAGTAGCCGTACTTTTGAGCCGTGCTTATGAGCTCTCTCAGGGTGTAGGAGATATACTCGCCGTTATTCTCCGCGTCCACCACTATATTGTCCATATTCAGAGAGCCCTCGGACTCAAAGGCGTCCGCCAGGCGGGTGTAGGCAAGTAGCTTCTCAATGTCCTCATCCACCTGAGCGGAAAACTTAGGGGAATCCTCGTACTTTTTGTCGTTTATCCAGGAAACGCCGTAGCCGTAGGGAGACCCTAAATATAATATACTCAGTCCTGCGATAAAAAGCAGGACTGATATACTGTGAAGGATTATCCAAAAATTTTTTTTCATCTCTGTGTCGGGATCCTTTATTGCTTCTCGATCTTATATCCGACTCCCCAGACTACCTTTAAGTATCTGGGCTCTCTGGGATTGATCTCTATTTTTTCACGGATATGCCTTATGTGGACAGCCACGGTATTGTCCGCGCCTATGGCCTCCTCATTCCATATCTGCTCATATATCTCATCTATTGAAAATACCTTGCCGGCATTTTTTACAAGGAGAAGGAGTATATTGTACTCTATGGGGGTGAGCTTGACCTGCTCCCCGTCCACAAAAACCTCCTTGTTGTCGTCATTTATTGTAAGGCCTCCGCAGCGATACACGGAATTGCCGGTGCTTCCGCCTATATTTCCCAGCTGAGTATATCTTCTGAGCTGAGACTTGACTCTCGCCACCAACTCCAGAGGGTTGAAGGGCTTTGTGAGATAGTCGTCAGCTCCTATGTTTAAGCCCAAGATCTTATCCGTATCCTCGGATTTTGCCGATAGTATGATTATGGGAACGGAGGAGGTCTCTCTTATCTTCAGAGTGGTCCTTATCCCGTCAAGCCCCGGCATCATCACATCCATGATAATGAGGTCCACAGACCTGTCCTCCAGTATCTTTAAGGCGTCGTAGCCGTCGTAGGCCTTTAAGACCTCGAAGCCCTCACCGCCAAGGTAGATGGCAGTAGCCTCAACTATTTCTTTGTCATCGTCACATACCAATATAGTCTGCATAAAAACTCCTTTCAGAAAAGCAGTAGGCCTTAGCCGAAGATCCTCCAAGCAACTATAAAGTTATTTCTCCACCAGCTTGAGAGAGATCTGTGGACAACTCGTCCGTTTGAAGAGGAGGCATCTATAACGGTTCCTCCCCCTGCCGCTATTCCCACATGGCCGCTGACCACAACTATGTCTCCGGCCTGAATGCTGTTGAAGTTTGATATACGCTGATATCTTCCGGGGTTTCTCCAGCCTGAGGAGGTAAGGTAGGACTGATTTACTCCCACCTGTCTCAGACAGTAATATACAAATCCCGAGCAGTCAAAGGAGTTGGGCCCCTTTGCTCCCCATACATAGGGCTTGCCGAGATGCTTTGATGCCTCGTTTATGAGAGCCTGGGCAGAGCCGCTCACCGTAGCTCCTCCGGAGCCTACAGAAGAGCTTCCTCCTCCCGAGCTTCCCCCTGAAGGTCTTGAAGATGAACTTCCCCCTGAGCTTGAGCTTCCCGAGGGGCGGGATGAGGAGGAGCTTTGGGCAGGCTTTCTCTTAGCGCTTCCGCTCTCAAGCTTTGCCATGGTCTGAGCTCCCACGGCACCGTCCTGGGAAAGGCCGTTTACGCTCTGGAAATTCTTGACTGCCGACTCGGTTATGGAGCCGTAATAGCCTGTCACGTTGGAGGAGCTGAGATAACCCAGAGAGGCAAGCTTCTCCTGTACAGTCTTTACAGCGCTGTTTTCATCTCCCACTCTCAAAGCGAAGGGTACAGCCGAATCACTGTCAAGGGCTGCCCTTGTGGAGGGACCCAGATAGCCGTCCACCACCTGGTCGTTGAAGGACTGGAAACGCCTTAAGGCCTCCATGGTGGCATTGCCGAATTTACCGTCGGCCTCACCGCTGAAGTAACCCAGCTCCTTAAGTCTCTCCTGAGCTCTGAGAACTACAGGGCTCTCCTCGCCGAAGGCTACAAAGTTTGCCTTTACCTCGTCGGAATAGAGAAGGTTCACTGTCTCCTTTCCCACAGCACCGTCCTGAGAAAGGCCGTTTACGCTCTGCAGCTTTATGACAGCCTGCTCTGTCTCATCTCCGAAGTGGCCTGTAACGGAGGAGGCTTCAGCTATATAACCAAGCTCGTAGAGTCTCTGCTGTATTCGGGCTATATCGTCTCCCTCATCACCCTTTGAAACCTTGTAGTAGGGGGCTGAGGAGGAAAAGATCTTGTCCCAGGTCTCAGTGCCGCATATTCCGTCCTGAGAAAGGCCGTTCTGTCTCTGGAAATGCATTACAGCCACGGAGGTGGCGTCCCCGTAAAAGTCAGTGGGTTCATCGTTGTCCATATATCCGAGAGACATGAGCCTTTCCTGAAGCTGCATGACTACGGGATGCTGCTCCCCCTTCCTAAGGTAGGAGGGCGCAAGCACGCTGTTGTCCGCGGCAGTGGTCACATCAGGGATCACAGGAAGGACAGAGCCGTCAAGCTCAAGCCTTGCTATACTCTCGGCCTCAGGTTGTGCCTCCGCATTGATGTATATCTCATTGGGCGTCGCAAGGTCCTCGGAATCAGACTCCACAGGAGCGCTGCAGCCCCAGATCATAAGGCCGGAAAGTACCGGCAAAAGAACGTATAAAAATTTTTTATTCATTAGTTATATTACCTCACAATTACCTGCAATTTTACCATAAATCAATAGCGCATACAACATACCAAAATTATAATAAAGTGTTACAAAAAAATAAAATTTTCAGGAAAAAGACAGGGGGCATCAGGAGATGAACACTATTCCTACAGCATAGTTTGATGCTGTCAGGCTCTTCAAGAGGCCTATACATATATTAAAATGGAAAAATCACATTGCATTTGGCCGTAATCCGAAAAAATATAAGGAGGGTGGTGACAGGTAATGGGAAATATCATAACAGTCGACTATTTCGATATAGGCCAGCGACTGCAGAAGCTCAGAAAGGACGCAGGCTATACTCAGGTGGAGGTGGCAGACAGGGCGGGCATATCCGTATCCTACTACGGAAATATAGAGCGAGGGAAAAAGGTGATGTCCCTTGAGACCTTTATAAAGGTGTGTGCGGCCCTTGACGCCAGCGCCGACTACGTCCTTACAAACAAGATCCCTGACAGTGACAGCGTGGTGGAGAACATTATAGCCGCCGCCAAGAGAGGCGGCAGGGACAGCTATCTGTGCTTCCTTGATTTCATGAAAAAAATGGCTCATTCAGATCTTCTGTAGGGCACTTTTTTGCCCCTCTTTAAAAATTCCCCGCTTTTCAAATTTCCCTGTTTACAGTTATAAAAGGATATGCTATTATAACCTTAATCCATAGTCGGATCAAAAACTTTCCGAGGACATTTTATGAAGCATATTTTTTCAGCAGCAGCATATTACTTTTACTTTTACTTTACTTTCTCAAAAGTAAGGTCTATTGGTGTTTGCTGCTGATATATTAAGTCCGGAAATTAAATTTTTGAAATCGGAGCTTCGCAGAAAACACTGCGGAGCTTTTTTTATAGCCCGCAGGCGAAGGGGGAAAAACTTAAATCGGAGGAAAAAACTATGATTCTTGTAATGAAGGAGAACACAGACAAGGCCCAGATCGAAAATCTCATAACCTGGCTTAAGACCCAAGGAGTTGAGACCCACCTGAGCGAGGGTAAATTTCAGACCATACTGGGATTGGTGGGAGACACCTCCAAGGTGGATGCGGATCTTCTGGAGGGGCTCGACATAGTTGAGAGTGTAAAGAGGATACAGGAGCCCTTTAAGAATGCAAACAGAAAATTCCATCCCGACGACACAGTTGTGGATGTGGGAGGAAACAAGCTGGGAGGCGGATACTTCCAGGTGATAGCAGGACCCTGCTCCGTTGAGTCGGAGGAGCAGATCTGCACCATAGCAAAGGCGGTGAAGGAGGCGGGAGCCACCATGCTGAGAGGCGGAGCCTTCAAGCCCAGGACCTCTCCCTACGCCTTCCAGGGTCTGAGAGACGAGGGACTGAAACTCCTCTTAAAGGCAAAGGAGTGCACAGGTCTTCCCATAGTTACGGAGATAATGGATGCGGCTCACCTTCCTCTCTTTGAGGATGTGGACGTCATTCAGGTGGGAGCAAGGAACATGCAGAACTTTGAGCTTCTGAAGGAGCTGGGACACATAAGAAAACCCATACTCTTAAAGAGAGGACTGGCAAATACCATCCAGGAGCTCCTTATGAGCGCAGAGTACATCATGGCCGGAGGAAACGAGCAGGTCATACTCTGTGAGAGGGGAATAAGGACCTTTGAGACCTACACAAGAAACACCCTTGACCTCTCAGCCATACCGGTGATAAAAGAGCTCTCCCACCTGCCTGTGATAGTTGACCCCAGCCACTCCACGGGAATGGCAAGGATGGTCAGACCCATGTCTTTGGCGGCGGTGGCGGCAGGGGCCGACGGACTTATAATAGAGGTGCACAACGATCCCCAGCATGCCCTCTGCGACGGGCCTCAGTCCATAACCCCCGGGGCATTTTCAGACCTTATGGGAGACATAAAGCCCATAATGGACGTGGTGGACAAGAAATTCAAATAGATAAGGACAGATGACTTCACAACAGGGCTTTAATTTAAGGAGGAAAGGATGAAGATTGGGATAGTAGGACTGGGACTTATAGGCGGCTCCATGGCAAAGGCCATAAAGGCCTGCGGAAGGCATGAGGTATACGGCTATGACAGGGACGAGACGGTGGCCGAGCTTGCGGAGAGAGAGGGGACAGCCCATAGGCTTAACACGGAAAACCTCGGGGACTGCGAGCTCTTACTGATAGCCCTCTATCCCAAGGCAGCCGTGGACTTCGTGAGAGAAAAGCTTAAATACATAAAGGACGGAACAGTGATAGTGGATCTCTGCGGAGTAAAGCGGGCTGTGATGGAGCCCATGGCCGAGGTCTTAAAGGGAAGGAAGATAAATTATATAGGCGGACATCCCATGGCCGGAACAGAAAGCTCGGGATATAAGAGCTCAAGAGCGGATCTCTTTGAGGGAGCCTCCATGATACTTGTGGAAAGCCAATGCCCTGATAAAAACGCCGTAAAAAAGGCGGAGGACTTCTTTTTGGAGCTGGGTTTTAAAGAGATAACAAGGACAGCAATGGAGGAGCATGACAGGATAATAGCCTTCACCTCCCAACTTGCCCATGTAGTATCAAGCGCCTACATAAAAAGCCCTACAGCCCTCATGCACTTCGGCTTTTCCGCCGGGAGCTACAAGGATCTCACAAGAGTGGCAAAGCTCAACGAGGTGATGTGGACGGAGCTCTTTCTGGACAATGCGGAGTATCTGTCGGAGGAGATAGAGGGAATAATAGACAGGCTCAAAGAATATGACAGAGCCATAAGCTCCGGGGACAGGGAGCAGCTGAAGAGGCTTCTCAGGGAAGGAAGAGAGGCAAAGGAGGGAATAGACAGAGTATGAGTACAGTGAGGATAAAGGCTTCCTCTGACTATGATGTGATAATAGAAAGAGGGATACTGAAGGATACAGGAAAGCTTTTGAGGGCTGCAGCCTCCCCGAAAAAGACCGCAGTAATAACAGACGACAGGGTGGATGAGCTCTACGGAGCAGTGGTTGAAGAGAGCCTTAGGGAGGCGGGCTTTGAGGTCATTAAATATGTATTTAAAAACGGAGAGGCCTCAAAAAATTTTGACGTCCTCGTGGAGATGCTGGAATTTTTAGCTGAAAATCAGCTTACAAGAAGCGACATGGCAGTTGCCCTCGGGGGAGGCGTTACAGGAGACATGGCGGGCTTTGCCGCCGCCTCCTACTTAAGGGGAATAGACTTCATACAGATACCCACCACCTTTCTTGCTGCCATAGACTCCTCGGTGGGAGGAAAGACCGGAGTGGATCTCAAGGCGGGAAAAAACCTGGCGGGAGCCTTTTGGCAGCCGAGGCTGGTGATCTGCGATCCGGATACTCTCGGCTCCCTTTCCGAAGAATACTTCGGAGACGGAGTGGCTGAGGGCATAAAATACGGCATTCTTGCCTCCCCTTCCCTCTTTGACAAATTCATGAAAAAAAGAGCTCATACAGAGCTTGAGGACATAATAACAGAGTGCGTCTCCATAAAGAGAGACATAGTGGCGGAGGACGAGCTGGACAACGGAAAGAGACAGCTTTTAAACCTGGGACACACCTTCGGACATGCCATAGAAAAGCTCAGCAGATTTGAGCTGACCCACGGCCACGCAGTGGCGGCAGGAACGGCCATAGCCTCAAGGATAGCCCTTGAACTTGGCATCTGCAACAGAGAGACTACTGAGAGCATAATAGAGTGCCTCAAGGCAAACGGTCTTCCCACAGGTACAGACTTCAGCGAGGCGGATATAGCCCGCACGGCCTTAAACGACAAGAAGAGAAGGGGAGATATGATCACACTCATACTTCCGGAGGCCATAGGAAGCTGCAGGCTTTATCCTGTGAAGACTTCCGAGCTTGAGGCTATGCTCTGCGGAAAGCTCAAAGAAGAGTAAGCCGGGGAGGTAAGCCATGGATATAAAGATAAGCCCGGGAAGGCTTGAGGGAAGCCTTGAAGCCATATCCTCAAAATCCGACATGCACAGGGCCCTTATCTGTGCGGCCCTCTCTGACAGGGAGACAGAGATATTTTGTAATGTGCTCTCAAAGGACATAGAGGCAACTGCAGACTGCCTCCGGGCCCTGGGGGCGGAGATAGCACACGACAAGGAGAAGGGCTCTTTTAAGCTAAGACCTGTGGACCTTGAAAAAAAAGGGAATATACAGGAAAAAGCGGAGCTTTTTTGCGGGGAGAGCGGCTCCACCTTGAGATTTATAATGCCTGTTGCCGCGGCTCTCGGGGGAAGCTTCCTGCTTACGGGTGAGGGAAAGCTTCCGGAGCGGCCTATGGGGCCCCTTTTAAGGGAGCTTAAGTCCCACGGAATAAGCCTTTCATCAGAAAAGCTCCCCATAGTCATGGAGGGGAAGCTTTCAGGAAAGGATTTTGAGATGGAGGGAAACATATCCTCCCAGTTTATAACAGGCCTTCTCTTGGCCTTCCCTCTTTTGGATGGGGAGGCGAGGCTTAAGCTGAGCTCCCGGCTGGAATCCTCCGGCTATGTGGACATAACCCTCTCTGTGATGAGAGCCTTCGGAAGAGAGGTGGAGAGAGAGGGAGACAGCTTTTATTTAAAGCCCTCGGGGAAACGGGGATATATCTCTCCCCTATCCTACAGGGTGGAGGGAGACTGGTCAAATTCAGCCCTCTGGCTCTGCGCTGATTTTCTGAGAGGAAACAGCATAGCTGTCACAGGCCTTTTACAGAGATCCCTGCAGGGAGACCGGGCTGTGACTGAGGTGCTGAGCTCTCTTGAAAGGGAGGGGGATGTCACAGTGGACGCATCCCAGATCCCTGACCTGGTGCCGGCCCTCTCTGTGTGCTCAGCCATGAGGAGGGGAAGGACCCTCTTTGTAAATGCCGGAAGACTGAGGATAAAGGAGTGCGACAGGCTTTCCGCCATAGCCGAGAACCTTGAAAGGCTGGGAGTATCGGTAAGAGAGTCTGCGGACAGCCTTGAGATAGAGGGAAGAGAGAGCATAGAGGGCGGAGTAAGGCTTCCCTCCTACAATGACCACAGGATAGCCATGAGCGCAGCCATACTGGCAACAGCCTGCAGCAAGCCTGTTGTCATAGAGGGAGCTGAGGCGGTAAACAAATCCTACCCGGGATTTTTTGATGATTTTAGAAGGCTTGGAGGAAAAGCGGATGTCATCTGAAACAGGAAAAAATATTAAGATATCTGTCTTCGGACAGTCACATTCCGAGGCCATAGGTGTGGTGGTGGACGGTATCCCCGCAGGAGAGAGCTTTGATCTCGCCCCTGTATTGGAGTTTATGAAAAGGAGAGCTCCCTCGGGAAAAGCCTACACCACCATGAGGAAGGAGACGGACGAGCCGGAGATACTTTCCGGGCTTTTGAGAGACGAGAAGGCTGAGGGGGAGATCTATGTGAGCTGCGGAGCCCCCGTATGTGCTGTCATAAGAAACCGGGATACCCGCTCCGCAGATTACGAAAACCTGCGCTTTGTGCCCAGGCCCTCCCATGCGGACTATCCCGCCTACATAAAATATAAGGGCTTCAATGATATAAGAGGAGGAGGCCAATTTTCAGGAAGGCTCACGGCGCCCCTCTGCTTTGCCGGGGCTCTCTGTATAGAGCTTCTGAAAAAGAGGGGAATAAATGTGGGAGCCCATATATTTTCTGTGGGAGACATAAGGGATAAGTCCTTTGAGACCGTGGATCTCTCCCTTAATGAGCTGAAGGCGGCCTCCCTTAAGGAATTTCCGGTCATAGAGGAAGAGGCGGGAGAGAGGATGAGGGAGCTCATAGCCGAGGCAAAGGGAAGAGGAGACTCTGTGGGAGGCATAGTGGAGTGTGCCGTTACAGGACTTCCCGCAGGCCTGGGAGATCCAATGTTTGACGGTGTGGAAAACAAAGTATCCCGAATGCTCTTTGCCATCCCCGCAGTAAAGGGAGTTGAGTTCGGAGACGGCTTCGGCCTCTCCTCATCCTTCGGAAGCCTTGCAAATGACCCCTATGAGCTGAGAGAGGGAAAGATACTTACAAAGACAAACCACAACGGAGGCATACTGGGAGGCATAACCACAGGCATGCCACTTATAGTGAGGGCGGCCTTCAAGCCCACACCCTCCATAGCTCTGAGCCAGGATTCGGTGGATCTTTTATCCATGAAGGAGGAGAAGCTCACTGTAAAGGGGAGACACGACCCCTGCATAGTTCCGAGAGCTGTGCCCTGCGTGGAGGCGGCGGTGGCCATAGCCCTCTGTGACCTGATGCTTTCTTAAAACAGGAAAAAATAAAGAATATTATTTTCAAATAAAACAGTTAGTGATTGAGAGGAGAATTCAGAGATGGACATTTCAGATGCAAGGAGAGAGATCGACAAGATAGATGTGGAGCTCACAGAGCTCTTCGTCAAGAGGATGAAGCTTTCAAAGGAGATAGCAGCCTACAAGAAGGACAACAACCTTCCGGTTTTTGACAAGACCAGGGAGAGGGAGATAATCAACAAGGCGGCGGACAGAGCGGGAAAGGATATGGAGAACTATATAAGTGTGCTCTACACCACCCTCTTTGATGTCAGCCGCTCCTATCAGAAGCAGCTAATAGGCGGAAAGACTGAGCTCACAGGAGAGATAGAGAAGGCCTTTGAGGAGACGGAGGAGGTATTCCCCGCCCGCTCTGTAGTTGCCTGCCAGGGCGTTGAGGGAGCCTACTCCCAGTATGCCTGCGACAAGCTCTTTTCAATGCCGAGCATTATGTACTTCAACAGATTCCAGGGAGTATTTCAGGCCGTGGAGAGCGGACTTTGCAAGTACGGCATCCTGCCTATAGAGAACAGCACCGCAGGCTCCGTGAACGAGGTCTATGATCTCATGAGGAAGCACCGCTTCTACATAGTGAGAAGCATAAAGCTTCGCATAGACCACAATCTCCTGGTAAAGGAAGGAACAAAGCTTGGGGATGTCAAGGAGATAATCTCTCACCAGCAAGCCCTCGACCAGTGCAGCGAATTCCTCAAGACCCTGAAGGATGTAAAGATCACTGTGTGTGAGAACACAGCTGCGGCGGCAAAGGCAGTAGCTGAATCCGGAAGGAATGATATCGCCGCCATATCCTCAAAAAACTGTGCGGACCTTTACGGACTCCATGTGCTCTCCGATACCATACAGAACAATGACAACAACTACACCAGATTCATATGCATATCAAAGAAGCTTGAGATCTATCCCGGAGCGGACAAGATAAGCATGATGTTCTCCATAGCTCACAAGCCGGGAGCCCTCTACAATGTTATATCCCGCTTCTCATCCCTGGGACTTAACCTCACAAAGCTGGAGAGCCGTCCCATGCCCGGAAAGGACTTTGAGTTCATGTTCTATTTTGACCTCAATGCAAATATAAGAGAGCCCAAGGTCTTGAAGCTCATAGGGGAATTTGACGATGAGTTCGACAAGTTCACCTTCCTGGGAAGCTACTCGGAGATAATATAAAAACTATGGATACAATATATATATAAGATTACTGTGGACACAATATATATATTAAGATCATATATATAAGATTACTACGGATTAATATATAAAATTATTACGGGTAATATATAAGATTACAAAATAAGATTGAAGAGGTTTAAGCTTTGAGATACGGACTTTTGGGGGAGAAGCTCTCACACAGCTTTTCCCCGAAGATACACAGCATGCTGGGGAATACGGATTACGGCCTGTTTTCAGTGGCGAGGGAGGAGCTTGACAGCTTTATGAGAGAGTCCTCCTTTGAGGCCATAAATGTGACCATTCCATATAAGCAGTCGGTGATCCCCTATCTCTACAGCATATCGGAGAAGGCAGAGAGCATAGGAAGCGTAAATACCGTTGTCAGAGACAGGGAGGGAAGGCTTCACGGTTACAATACAGACTACACAGGCCTCAGATATATGCTTGAGAGAGGAGGCATCAGCCTCCGGGGAAAAAAGGTGCTTATTTTGGGCAGCGGAGGGACCTCACTGACAGCCCGAGCCGCAGCTGCGGATATGGGGGCAGGATCGGTGACGATCATATCGAGAAGGGGCGAGGACAACTATGAAAATATATCCCGCCACAGAGACGCAGAGGTAATAATAAATACGACCCCTGTGGGCATGTACCCTAAAAACGGTGAGGCTTTAATAAGTCTGTCGGAATTTCCCCGCCTTAAGGCGGTGGCGGATGTTATCTACAATCCCTTTTACTCGGAGCTTCTTCTCGAGGCCCGAAAAAAGGGAATAAAATATGCCAACGGCCTTTCCATGCTTGTGGCTCAGGCGGTGGCTGCGGACAGCATTTTTTTCTCGGAAGAAAGAGGTGCTGCCCTTCCAAAGGAGGAGCCGGAGCTTTCAGCTGAGGACAAAAAGAAAGTGGAGGCCATACACGGCCGACTCTTTTTTGAACTTTCAAATCTTGTCCTTGTGGGAATGCCCTCATCGGGAAAGACCACAGTGGGGAGAGAGCTCGCCTGGGAACTTAAAAAGGAATTTCGGGACGCGGATACAGAGATCGAAGAAAAATACGGCGCATCCATTCCCGAGATCTTTGAGAGGGAGGGGGAGCAGGGCTTCAGAGATAAGGAGAGCACTGTCATAAGAGAGCTATCAAAGGAGAGGGGCCTTGTCATCTCCACAGGCGGGGGAGCTGTCTTAAGAGAGGAAAATCGTAGGGCCTTGAGGCAGAATGCGGTGACGGTATTTTTAAAGCGTGACATAGAAAAATTAAGCCTTGAGGGCAGGCCTCTCTCAAAGAGCAGAGAGGAGCTCTACAGCATGTACGAGAGAAGGCTTCCCTTCTATGAGGAGGCTTCTGATATAACTGTGGATAACAACGGGGATATAGAGGAAACCGTGAGGAATATTGTGGAGGAGTTGAAAAAATATGAGGCTTTTGGTGATTAACGGCCCCAACATAAATATGCTGGGCATAAGAGAAAAAAATATATACGGCACTGAGACCTATGAGGGGCTTATCTCTTTCATAAAAGACGTCTGCGAAAAGAACGATATAGAGGTGGAGTTTTTTCAGTCAAACCATGAGGGCGCCATAGTGGACAGGATACAGGAGGCCTACGGCAACAAGGATGCAATAGTCATAAACCCTGCCGCCTACACCCACACCAGCGTGGCCATACTCGACGCCCTGAAAGCCGTGTCCATCCCTGCCTGCGAGGTGCACCTGTCAAACATCTATGAGAGGGAGGAGTTCAGACACCACTCCTACATCTCCGCAGCCTGCGAGAAGACCTTTTACGGCAAGGGCTTTGCAGGCTATGAGGAGGCCATACTCTATCTGAAGAGCTTTTTGGAAAATTAGGGCAAAGTTCTCTTCGATTTTTAAATTTCTTACATTTAATAAATTTAATAAATTTCATATATTTCATGTATTTCTTACATTTTTCTTGGCTCAATCCTGCTTCTTGGCCTAATTCTGCTTCTTAGCCTAATTCTGCCTGCAGGAGCCAAGAAATTTTTAATTTCTTTATTTTCTCTGCCCACTTTCTGAGCCAGGAGCCAAGATTTTCAAATTTTTGAAATTATCTTGGCTCGATCTTGGTCCGATTCAAGGGTCTTAGGCCAAGATTTTTTGGAGTTTTGTAATTATCTTTGTTCATTTTCGAGTATTGGAGCCAAGAAATTTTTAATTTTCTTATTTTCTTTGTCCACTCTCTGAGCCAGGAGCCAAGATTTTTTGACTTTTGTTTTTTTCTTTGCCTGATCAGGCCTGCTTGAGCAAAGAAATTTCAAATTGTGAGTATTTTCTTTGCCGACCTCAGTGAGATTAGGCAAAGATTATTGGGACTTTTATAATTTTCTTTGCTCATTCCGCTGAACTTGGGCAAAGATTTTTTATGTTTTGTAAATTTCTTTGTCTAAACCGACCGGTGTGCACAAAGAAATTTTAAACTTATCTCATTTTCTTTGCTTATTTCCCTCAACACTGCACAGTTCGGAGAAACGCCTGAATCAGGTTGTATGCCTAAAAACAAAAAGGAGAAGCAAATTGCTTTTTTAGTCGGGGGGGGTATAATTAGGACATAAAGACAACCTGTTGCGGCTTAAAAATCAAAAAATTTTCGAGAGCAAAAGGAGAGGGAAGCTATGCGAAAAAAGAAAATATTGAGCCTTCTTATGGCGGGAGCGATGCTTATGGTAAGCCCTGTTGCGGCGTTTGCAAACGAGGCGGATCTGGGAGACCTGGAGAGTGTTGACACGAGTCTCAGATATGTGTCAGTGGCGGGATATGAGGGAGATATAGACGGCTCCGACATAACTGTAGAATATAAACTTACAGATTACCCTTCGGAATCGGATATCAAGATCGGAGTAACAGACTATAACAAGAGCCACTATGACCCGGCATATCCGGGATGGTCGACTTTTACGGATGAACATTTTGCAAGGGTTGAGAACCTGAGCACAGATGACGACGGAAAGACATGGACATTTACGGTGAGAGCCGCTGACGGAAAGGTCACTCAGGACTATACAATCTATATAGAGCTTGTGGGCAAATCCTTTAACTGCGGCCATGACTCTTACAAGTGGGTGCAATACGGTGGAGGCGGAGAAGGTGCCGAGGGATTCCATGCGCAGCGCTGCACTGTCTGCGGAAAGTATAAGCCCGGTTACTCAAATTCATCAAGTCAAGTAGAGGCAGAAGAATGCGACTGGGAACTCATAGACGAGGGCTATAACCGCACTAATGAAAAGGAGGGGCTTGCGGATCTGTATCAGTGCAGTGTGTGCGGAGCCTATCGTGTCAGATTCTATTGGACAAATGATGATAGGGTACTGGAACCCGGAGAGGATGTGGACGAGGCAAGGCGTGTTGCGTCCATCAACGAGTTTCGAGAGAGTCAGGGAATAGATCCGAGAGGGGACACTCCCATGATGTATGAGGGAAGGCCCGACAAGGAGGAATTCCTTGACGAGTGGAACGCCGAGATTGAAGCAAATAATCAGGCCCGCGAGGAGGCCATGAGCCGTCCCGGAAACGGCACTTGGCTTAAAGATGCCACAGGCTGGTGGTTCCAAAGACACGAGGGTACCTATCCCACAAATATGTGGCAGGAGTGCACTACAGAGGCGGGTTCAGGCTGGTATCACTTTGACAGCGCAGGCTATATGCAGCACGGCTGGTTCACAGACACCGACGGGAACACTTATTATCTCCACAACATAGAGGACGGAAACTACGGAGCCATGCTCACAGGCTGGCAGTGGATAGACGGAAACGGAGATGGGCTTAAGGAGTGCTATTACTTCAATCAGACCTCCGGAGCAAACGGACTTCCCCTGGGAGCGATGCTTAAAAATGCGACTACTCCCGACGGCTACACCGTAGACGCAAACGGTCAGTGGGTAGTAGGCGGCGTGGTGCAGACAAGGTAACAGAAAAACATATCAGTATCTTAGAATAAAGTATAAAGAATTTTATTTTTAAAAGAGCTGCAGAGACCCGGAACTGTCTTTGCAGCTCTTGTTTTTCCCGACTGGGGGGGGTATAATGAGGGCATAGAGACAACCTGTTGCGGCTTAAAAATCAAAAATTTTCGAGAGCACAAGGAGAGGGAAGCTATGCGAAAAAAGAAAATATTGAGCCTTCTTATGGCGGGGGCAATGATTATGGCAAGCCCTGTGGCGGCGTTTGCAGATGAGGAGTATGATCCCAAGCTCGGAGATCCGAACAGTACGGATACAAGTCTGAAATCCGTAACTGTAGCCTCAAAAAGCGGAGAGATAG
>CALWLI010000008.1 GCA_944381485.1 uncultured Lachnospiraceae bacterium | reverse complement strand
AATGAGGATTTGATTAAGGAGGAAAGCTAATAATGGCTAAGGAGAAATTTAACAGAACCAAACCCCATGTTAACATTGGTACTATCGGACATGTTGACCATGGTAAAACAACCCTGACAGCTGCTATCACAAAGACACTTCATGAGAGACTTGGCACAGGTGAGGCTGTAGCATTCGAGAACATCGATAAGGCTCCCGAGGAGAGAGAGAGAGGAATCACCATCTCTACAGCTCACGTTGAGTACGAGACAGAGAAGAGACACTATGCTCACGTTGACTGCCCGGGCCACGCTGACTACGTTAAGAACATGATCACAGGAGCTGCTCAGATGGATGGAGCTATCCTCGTTGTTGCTGCTACTGACGGAGTTATGGCTCAGACAAGAGAGCACATCCTTCTTGCTCGTCAGGTTGGTGTTCCTTACATCGTTGTATTCATGAACAAGTGCGATATGGTTGACGATCCCGAGCTTCTTGAGCTCGTTGAGATGGAGATCAGAGAGCTCCTTAACGAGTACGAGTTCCCCGGAGATGACATCCCCGTAATTCAGGGATCAGCTCTTAAGGCTCTTGAGGATCCTTCATCAGAGTGGGGCGACAAGATCATCGAGCTTATGAACGCTGTAGATGAGTATGTACCCGATCCCGTTCGTGACAAGGATAAGCCTTTCCTTATGCCTGTTGAGGACGTATTCACAATCACAGGTCGTGGAACAGTTGCTACAGGTAGAGTTGAGAGAGGAACTCTTCACCTTAACGACGAGGTTGAGATCGTTGGTATCAGCGAGGAGACCAGAAAGACTGTTGTTACAGGTATCGAGATGTTCCGTAAGCTTCTTGACGAGGCTCAGGCAGGTGATAACATCGGAGCTCTTCTCCGTGGTATCAACAGAACTGACATCGAGAGAGGTCAGGTTATCTGCAAGCCCGGTTCAGTAACATGCCACAAGAAGTTCAAGGCTCAGGTTTACGTTCTTACTAAGGACGAGGGTGGACGTCACACACCTTTCTTCAACAACTACAGACCTCAGTTCTACTTCAGAACAACTGACGTTACAGGTGTCTGCGAGCTTCCCGAGGGAACAGAGATGTGCATGCCCGGTGATAACGTTGAGATGACTGTTGAGCTTATTCACCCCGTAGCTATGGAGAAGGGACTTCGTTTCGCTATCCGTGAGGGTGGACATACAGTAGGATCAGGAAGCGTTACAGAGATCCTTGAGTAATCCGGATCCCTGCATATTCCGAATTTTAAATATTATCAGCAAATCAGCTCCGTGATGAAAGTCACGGAGCTTTTTGTACTTTAAAAACAGACCTGAATATAGTAGACTGTAATAAGATGTAAGTTTTCATGGAGGAGAAAGAAGTGGAAGAAAGACAAGAGATCAGCCCTGTAAGCGATAATGAAAATGAGACTGATGCTAAGGAAAAGGCGGAGTATTACAGAAGGAGAAAGATGTCCTACTCCATAAGGCTTTTATGCGCCCTCTATTTAAGTTACCTTGTCTACAGCCTTATAACAGGCCTTGATGAGGCTCAGGGCATGGAGCGCATTATAGTCATAGTCTTTATCATATTCTTTGCTGTATTTGACGTATTCTGCTACATAAGCGGCATAAAGGGGCTTAATGAGCTTAAGAAGAAAGATGATTAGCTATATTTTTTTCCTGCGGGAAAATCGGACTTATGCCTGTGGGGATTTCTTGAAAAAATTTTACGAATGCTGAAGATTTTGTGAACCGTATATACTTTTGAAAAAAAGAATGTTAATCTATAATCCGGTAGGGGACTGAGCTTTTGGAACACGGAGGTAGAAATGACATTTTTTTTAAAGAAAAATTTAAGGCGGGCAGTCTCCGGATTTCTTGCGGCAATGATGACAGCTGTGCAGTGCGGATCCTCATACGGGGCATCCGGTATAGGCCCTGGCCTTGACAACCTGTCCCCCTCGGACAATCTTGCCATATACCAGTGGGGACTTAAGAATGACGGAAAACTTAAGCTCAATCTTTCAGGCATCAATACCGAGAGCATGAGTGATATATATCAGTCCTGGAATGAGTGGAACAGAAACGGCAGGATAGGTATACCGCCCAGAAGCCTTGAACCCTCTGACTTCGACTACAGCAGTATAGACAGTGTGGAAGGAGTGGATATCAATTTCACCGAAGCATGGAAGCAGTACGAGAGTGATGAGAGAGAGAGAAGAGATGTGATAGTGGCTCTCATCGATACAGGAGTCGATACAGAGCACGCTGAGCTTAAGGACGCCATATGGACAAATCCGGGGGAAATACCCGGGGACGGCATAGATAATGACGGCAACGGATATATTGACGATGTCCACGGCTGGAATTTTTATGACAACAATAACAGGGTAAGATACAATAAGATAGCCGACAAGCACGGCACCCATGCGGCAGGCACAATAGCCGCAAAGAGAGGAAACGGCGGGATCACAGGCATTACAGACAACTCTCATGTAAAGATCATGGTCTTAAAAGCCCTTGGGGAAAACGGCTCCGGAAGTCCCGAGGCTGTCATAAATGCCATAAAGTACGCCGAGGCAAACGGGGCATCCATATGTAATCTGAGCCTTGGAAGCATCAAGTACATACCTGAACTTGATCAGCAGATAGCCTCCTCCTCAATGCTTTTTGTGGCGGCGGCGGGAAACGGCGACATGTACGGCAGAGGTTATGACACAGACTTGAGCGGGGTATATCCTGCCTCCTACGCCTCGGAGAACATCATTTCCGTTGCAAACCTTATGTTTAACGGAGAGCTTGATGTAAGCTCAAACTTCGGAGCCGAGAGCGTTGACATAGCGGCACCGGGAAGCTATATATTAAGCACTGTGCCGGGAAACAAGTTTGAATTTTTGACAGGAACATCCATGGCCGCACCCATGATAACAGGACTTGCGGCGTTTATATACTCATACAGGACCGACCTGGGACTTTTGGGAGTCAAGGAGGCTATATTGAACACGGCCGTAAAGACAGACTCTCTCTCAGGCAAGGTGAAATCGGGAGGATATCCCGACGCCTGCGCCGCCATGAACTACGGCAGGCAGTAGGAGATACAGAAAGGGGGAGGAGAGTATGAGAAAAAATAGGATAGGATATAAAGGCTGTTCACGTTTTGCAGTCTTGGCATTTGCCCTCTGTCTGACATTGGGCACGGCTTTTTCCGGCTTTGGTGCAGAGCCGGGGGACGGCATGCCGGAGCCCACAGGAGTCAGCATCAGCGAGGACGGCACAGTCAGCTGGGACGCCCCTGCGGACACTGAGGGCTATGAGGTAAATGAGTACGAGGTGGAGCTCTGGAGAGAGAGGAATGATGAATTTCGGCAGTACAAGAAGAAGACTGTGAGAGATGACACCTCCTGTGAGTTCTCCTTCAGCTATGTGGCAAGATATCAGGCCAGAGTGAGAGCGGAGTATATAGGCGGAAGAAAGAGCGGATGGTCGGATTGGAGCAATATAGTAAATGTCAGCAGAGATGATGTGGACAACTGGAGCGATGATGACGACTACGGACCTCCCGCAAACTGGAACAGGCCCTACAATCCCGGGCCGGGAGTTGTAAGCACCCCTCCCGTAAGCGGCTCAGGCTACGGCTGGATTCAGGCTGCGGACGGCAGATATTGGTACAAAAACTATGACGGAAGCTATCCCTCAAACTGCTGGCAGAGCATTAACGGCAAATGGTATTATTTTGACAGCGAGGGCTACATGTCAACAGGCTGGGTATGGTACAACAATTCATGGTATCTCTGCCTTCCGGACGGTCAGATGGCCACAGGCTGGAGAAATGTGAATGAAAAGTGGTATTATCTCAGCGAGAGCGGCGTCATGCTTACCGGATATCAGCAGATAGACGGAAAGATATACTATCTTGACTCCACCGGGGCAAGGGTATCAAATACAACGACTCCCGACGGACATGTCTTCAACTCTGACGGAGTGATGATCTTATAATTTGATACGATTTGAATATATATTTTATGACTTTTGCAGGCTGCTGTGAAGAAAAATTATAGGCCTTATATACAGGGCTTATAATTTGTCTTTGCGGCAGCCTTTATTTCAATATGTTTGAAACTCGGGGGTGGTGGAAAATCGGAAAAGGAAATATAATAGAAATATTAAGGATAATTTTTGCTACGGAGGGAGACATATGGAGTTTAATATTACTTTGATACCCGGAGACGGAATAGGCCCGGAGATAGTCAGAGAGGCAGTAAAGGTGCTTAAAGCTGTGGGGAAAAAGTATGGGCACAGCTTTAATTCCAAAGAGGTAGATATGGGCGGATGCTCAATAGATAAATACGGAGTGCCCCTTACAGAGGAGGCTTTAAATACTGCTGCAAATTCTGACGCGGTGCTGTTGGGCGCAGTGGGAGGAAATGTGGGAAATTCTCCCTGGTATCAGCTTCCCCCTGACAAGAGACCTGAGGCCGCTCTTTTGAGGATAAGAAAGGAGCTGGGCCTGTTTGCAAATCTGAGACCCGCTCTTCTCTATGAGGAACTGGCGGGGGCAAGTCCCCTCAGGAAAGACATTGCCGACAAGGGCTTTGACATGCTTATTATGAGGGAGCTGACAGGAGGTCTTTACTTCGGAAAGAGGTATACGGAGGAAGTAAACGGAAAGCTGACGGCGGTGGACACTCTGACCTACAACGAGGATGAGATAAGACGAATCGCCATAAAGGCCTTTGAGGCTGCGAGAAAGAGGAAAAAGCATGTGACAGGAGTTGACAAGGCGAACGTGCTTGACTCCTCAAGGCTATGGAGAAAGGTGGTCCATGAGGTGGCAGCTGACTATCCTGATGTTGTCTGCGATGATATGCTTGTGGACAACTGCGCAATGCAGATTGCGGTAAATCCGGGGTTCTTTGATGTGGTGCTCACAGAAAACATGTTCGGAGACATACTCTCCGATGAGGCGGCTGCTGTAACAGGATCTCTGGGAATGCTGCCTTCAGCATCCTTGGGAGAGGGAAAGCTCGGACTCTACGAGCCCAGCCACGGTTCAGCCCCTGATATTGCAGGAAAGAACGTGGCAAACCCCATAGCTACCATACTCTCCGCAGCTCTGCTCTTAAGATACAGCCTTGATCTTGACGAGGAGGCCAAGGCCGTGGAGGAAGCTGTAAAGAAAGTTCTGAAGGAAGGCTTCAGGACAGGAGACATTATGTCTGAAGGCATGAAGAAGGTCAGCTGCAGCGAGATGGGAGATCTGATATATGAACGTATTTGATATAATAGGACCGATAATGATAGGCCCTTCAAGCTCCCATACAGCCGGAGCTGTGAGACTCGGAACAGTGGCCCGCAAGGTCCTTAACAGGGAGCCTGTTGAGGCCTATATAGAGCTTTCCGGATCCTTTGCAAAGACCTACAGGGGCCATGGCACGGACAAGGCTCTCCTGGCCGGGATAATGGGCTACGAGTCATCGGATGAGGAGATAAGATATTCCCCTGAGATAGCTGAGAAAAGGGGACTTAAGTACACCTTTGTGCCCACAGACATACCGGGGGCACATCCGAATACGGCGAGAATAAGATTAAAGGCAGAGGACGGCAGCTCCTGCGAGGTGGAGGGAGCCTCCATAGGCGGGGGAAACATATACGTGGACATGGTAAACGGAATGAAGGTGGGCTTTACCGGACAGATGAACACCATACTTGTGCTCCACTATGACAAGCCGGGGCTCATTGCCGCCGTGACCAACTACATGTATGAACATTACTCTGAGGTCAATATAGGAAATTTCAGATTGGCAAGACCTAAAAAGGGAGGGGAGGCTGTTATGACCATAGAGATAGACGGAAGGCCTCCTGAGGGAATGATAGAATCCCTGTCAAAGATCCCGGATGTAATAAATGTGATTTTGATAAAGGCTGTTTAGAAAAATATAACAGGAGAAAAGAGATGCTTGAATACAGCTCTATAGAGGAATTGGTGAAGGCCGCTGAGGACAGAAAGCTTAAGATAAGCGAGGTGGTCCTTGAGGATGAGGCTCTGCAGATGGATGAGCCTGCCGAGGCCGTATATAAAAGGATGGCTGACAGCTTCAAGGTGATGAGGGAGGCTGTAGTAAAAGGAACGGACAAGGATTTGAGATCCACCTCGGGCCTTACAGGGGGAGACGCCTACAGGATGAAGACATACAGGGAGAGGACCGGTGGAGGCCTCATGGGCGACTTTATGACAGGGGCCGTATCGAGAGCCATCGCCGTTTCCGAGTACAATGCGGCCATGGGAAGGATAGTGGCCACCCCCACTGCAGGCTCCTGCGGCATCATGCCGGGCTGCCTGGTGACTATGTATGAGGAGAGAGGCTTTGAGGAGAGGGATGTGGTCATGTCCATGTTTACCGCCGCGGCCTTCGGAATGGTTATAGCGCAAAAGGCCTGTATAGCAGGGGCTCAGGGAGGATGCCAGGCAGAGTGCGGCTCCGCCTCAGGGATGTCAGCTGCCGCCCTTACAGAGCTCATGGGCGGAAGTCCCCGCCAGTGCGGGGATGCCTGTGCCATAGCAATACAGAATCAGATGGGCCTTGTATGTGACCCGGTGGCAGGGCTGGTGGAGATACCCTGCATAAAGAGGAATGCCTCAGGATGTATGATAGCCTTCTCGGCGGCGGACATGTGCCTTGCGGGAATGGTGTCGGAGATACCTCCCGATGAGGTCATAATCGCCATGAAGAATGTGGGGGACGCTCTCCCCCAAAGCTTGAGAGAGACGGCTCTGGGAGGCCTTGCGGCAACGCCAACGGCCATTAAGCTCAAGGAGAAGGTCTTCGGAAAAGAAAAGTAATAACAGCCTTACAAAATACAGGTGGAAAGTATGAAAAAGTATATCTTAGCCCTGGATCAGGGAACCACAAGCTCCAGGTGTATAGTTTTTGACAGCTCTGCCCATATCGTTAGCATGGCTCAAAAGGAGTTTGTCCAGATATATCCGAAACCGGGATATGTGGAGCAGGATCCTATGGAGATATGGGCTACCCAGCTGGCGGTCATGACTGAGGCCATGGCCAAGGTGGGAGGAGCATCACAGATACACTCTATAGGTATAACAAACCAGAGGGAGACCACTGTCATATGGAACAAAAACACAGGACTTCCGATTTATAATGCCATAGTCTGGCAGTGCAGGCGCACGGCGGACAGGATAGAAAAGCTAAAGACAGACGGCATGGAAGAGATGGTGAGAGAAAAGACAGGGCTCATTCCTGACGCCTACTTCTCCGCCACAAAGATAGGCTGGATACTGGAAAACACAGAGGGGGCAAGGGCTGCGGCTGAAAGAGGTGAGCTTTTGTTCGGAACTGTGGACAGCTGGCTCATATGGAAGCTTACAGGAGGCAAGGTCCATGTCACAGACTATACCAACGCCTCAAGGACCATGCTCTTTGATATAAGAAGCCTTGACTGGGATGATGAACTTTTAGCTTATTTCGGAATACCTCGGTCCATGATGCCTGAGGTAAGGAGCAGCAGTGAGATCTACGGATTTACGAGTTCGGATACAGTAGGGGAGAGCATACCCATATCAGGGGATGCCGGAGACCAGCAGGCGGCCCTCTTCGGCCAGTGCTGCTTTTCCGAGGGAGAGATGAAAAACACTTACGGCACAGGCTGCTTCCTTCTCATGAACACGGGAGAAAAAATGACCCGCTCCCGAAACGGTCTCATAACGACCTTGACAGCCTCTTCCAAGACGGGAAGACCGGAGTATGCCCTGGAGGGAAGCGTCTTTGTTGCAGGGGCTGTAATGCAGTGGCTGAGAGATGAGATGAGGATGATAAAGTCTGCCCCCGCCTCTGAGGAATATTGCCGGGCGGTGGAGGACACCGGTGGCGTATATATAGTTCCCTCCTTCACGGGTATGGGAGCTCCCTACTGGAATCCCTATGCAAGAGGCATGGTGACAGGAATTACCAGGGGGACAAAGAAGGAACACTTTGTCAGGGCCGCTGTTGAGTCCATGGCCTATCAGACTCTTGACCTGGTTGAGGCCATGATAAAGGATTCGGGTATAAGCGAGGTAAGGCTGAGAGCCGACGGGGGAGCCTCCTCTAACAATTTCCTGATGCAGTTTCAGGCGGATATACTGGGGAAAGAGGTACAAAGGCCTGCCTGCGTTGAGACGACAGCTCTGGGAGCAGCCTACCTCTCAGGCCTTGCATCAGGCTTTTGGAGCGGAAGAGATGAGCTTAAGGCCTGCGGAGACTCGGGAGATATATTCAGGCCCTGCATGAGCTTTGACAGGAGAGATGAGCTCATAAGGGGATGGAGAAGAGCTGTAAAAACTGCTCTTTATTATGCAAAAGAGGAGAATTGATCTATGCTTGACAACTTTAAGAGGCGCTCTGTTTTTAAGGAGTACTTTTTGATAATATTGGGCTCCTTTGTAATGGGCTACGCCATAAAAAACATACTTGACCCGGTGAACCTGGTTACAGGAGGAGTCAGCGGCTTTGCCGTAATATTTAACGGACTGTGGAGCGTTCCTCTTTGGATAACCAACACGGCACTCAATATTCCTCTTTTTATAATCACCTATATAATAAAGGGCAAAAACTTTATGATAAAGACTATAGTGGCTACCACCGCCCTCTCTGTAGCTCTCGCTGTAATACCGGAGCACAGCATAATAAATGACGGGGATATACTTTTGTCGGCCATTTTCGGGGGCATAGTTATGGGAGTGGGAACAGGACTTGTTTTCATGAACAGAGCCACTACAGGCGGAACTGATATGATGGCCGCAGATATACAGCACTTTATGAGGCATAAGAGCGTGGCTCAGATACTCATGGTCCTTGACGGAATGGTGGTCCTTCTGGGAGCGGGGATATTCGGAATCAACAAGGCCCTCTATGCCGTGATCTCAGTCTTTCTTGTCACCGCCATATCCGACAGGATAATAGACGGATTAAAATTCGGCAAGGTGCTCTATATAATTTCCGATAAGAGCACGGAGATAGCAGACAGGATAATGGCCGAGATGGAGAGGGGAGTCACAGCCATAAAGGCAAAGGGCATGTATACAGGAAATGATAAGCAGATGCTCTATGTGGTAGTGCAGAGCAGAGAGGTGCCTCAGGTAAAGGACATTATATATGAGGTGGACAGGGATGCCTTTCTCATACTCTCAAATGCCACTGAGGTGGTAGGCGAGGGCTTCATTGAGAGGGAGGACGCCTGAAAACCGGGCTTGCTTTAATCTTCCTTATGATATAAGATAGGGATTAACGGCTTTTTGAAAGCATAAATATACACAAAAATTTTAAGAGGAAAAATTCGATGGGAGTATACGAGGAATTGATAGAGCGAGGACTTCTCGCTCAGGTTACTGATGAGGAAGAGATAAGGAAGATGGTCAATGAGGGAAAGGCCACATTTTATATCGGCTTTGACCCCACGGCGGACAGCCTTCATGTAGGCCATTTTATGGCTCTTTGCCTTATGAAGAGGCTCCAGATGGCGGGAAACAAGCCCATTGCCCTTGTGGGAGGCGGAACCGGAATGATAGGAGATCCCTCAGGCCGCACCGATATGAGAAAGATGATGACCAAGGAGACCATAGCTCACAACTGTGAGTGCTTCAGACATCAGATGGAGAGATTCATCCATTTCGGTGACGGAAAGAGCGATGCCATCATGGTAAACAACGGTGACTGGCTCCTTAACTTAAACTATATAGACTTTTTGAGGGAGGTGGGAGCCCACTTTTCTGTGAATCATATGCTTGCCGCAAGATGCTATGAGCAGCGTATGGAAAAGGGACTTACCTTCTTTGAGTTCAACTATATGATAATGCAGGCCTATGACTTCTACCGCCTCTACTGTGATTACGGCTGCAATATGCAGTTCGGCGGTGACGATCAGTGGTCAAACATGCTGGCGGGAACAGACCTCATAAGGAAGAAGCTTGGTAAGGATGCTCACGCCATGACTATTACCCTCCTTCTCAATTCGGAGGGTAAGAAGATGGGAAAGACAGCCTCAGGCGCTGTATGGCTCGACCCTGAGAAGACCTCTCCCTATGAGTTCTATCAGTACTGGAGAAATGTAAACGACGCTGATGTCCTTAAATGCATAAAGATGCTCACCTTCCTTCCCTTGGAGGAGATAAAGAAGATGGAGAGCTGGGAGGGCGCCGAGCTCAACAAGGCAAAGGAGATACTTGCATACGAGCTGACCGCTCTGGTACACGGAAAAGAGGAGGCTGATAAGGCGAAGGATGCGGCAAAGGCTGTATTCTCAGGGGCATCCTCGGAAAATATGCCTACCTATGAGCTCTCGGATGAGGACTTAAAGGACGGAAAGATCGATATCTTAAGCATACTGACAGGTTCGGGGCTCTGCAGCTCAAGAGGAGATGCAAGAAGAAATGTGGAGCAGGGCGGAGTCACTGTTGCTGACGAAAAGGTCACCGACAGCAAGAAGGAATACTCAAAGGATGAGCTTGAGGGAGACGGACTTATAGTGAAACGAGGAAAGAAAAACTTCGTTAAGGTCTGCCTCAAATAAAAGCCTTATCAAAGCGAGGATATAATCGAAAAAATAAACTGCAAAGGCGGATATGTAAGGTTTTCGTAAGAATACGGTTACATCCGCCTTTATAATTGTATGGTATACTGTCTTTACATTAAAAGAAAGCAAAGCTCTTTTTTTGTGCTATATTATTTTTGTTTTGGTGAGGTTTACCGGAATGAAGTGTTTTGACAGATTTCTCAGGATAGGCATATTATCTCTTTGCATTGCGGCGGCTTCAGTTTTTCCCGCCCTTGCGGATGGAGTAAAGCCCAAGCTGACAAGAAATACCTTGGCGGATGAGCCTGACTTTCCCTTTGAGGTAAATATGGAGTCTGACTCCTGTGAGGGAAGGCTGTGCTACACCGGCTCCGGCAGCAAATTTGAGGAGGGCGTATGTGTGACTCCCGATGCCGAGTTTTCTCTCTCACAGCTCAATCCCGAGGCGGACATAGAGAATCTCAAGATAGACGTTATGGTCATTTACTATGACGAGGAGAATAAGAACAGCCTCAATGAGCAGATATGCGGATGGGATTATGGGCAGCTGTCGACAGATACGAATTATGCTCTCTTTCCGGATGATATAAGGGACGAGCTTGATGAGAAGGGAAGACTTTACTCGGGCTATGACAGAAGTGTCAAGATGAAGCTCACATACAAATCAGACTCCGACAAGGAGGACAAGATGTATTTTTATGTGGCTACCGACGACGAGCTGGCAAGCTACTCGGCAAGCTGACAGACAGATGAAATTATGTTATTATTTCTGCAAGACGATACAAAATCGCCTTGCAGTTTTTTTATACAAAATGTCGGAGACAAAATTTTTTCGGGGTAGATAAAATGACCTACAGATTTATTTTCGGAGATTTCGCTTCGGGAAAGACGGAGTATGCATACAGAGAGATCATAGAGCAGTCTATGAGGGCACCTGAAAAGATGTTCTATATGCTGGTGCCGGAGCAGAATACTTTAAAGGCTCAACAGGAGATAATAAGGCGGCATCCGAGGCACGGCATGCTGAATATTGATGTTCTGAGCTTTAACCTTCTTGCCTACAGAGTGATGGATGAGCTGGGCATAAAAAAGCCTGATATACTGGATGAAGTATCAAAATCCATGATACTGAGGGAGGCCTGTGAGACGGTGTCGGACAGGCTTTTAATGTACGGGAGGAAGCTTTCAAAGCCCGGATTCATCAATCAGATGAAGAGCATCATATCCGAGTTTTATCAGTATGGAGTGGGGGAGGAGGACCTTGAGAGAGCCCTCAATGACACAGAGGACAGTATACTGAAGGCAAAACTGAACGATATAGGGCTCATATTCGGAGAATTCAAAAAAAAGCTTACAGGGGACTACGCTGCCGCCGAGGAGATAAATTACATACTGACAGACAATTTGCACAGGTCGAAGATACCTGACAAGGCGGTTTTCATATTTGACGGCTTTGCGGAGTTCACCCCTGTGCAGTTAAAGATCATAGAGGGGATAATGTCAAAGGCTGAAAGGACGGAGTTCAGCCTCACAATAGCAGATGAGGAGGACCCCTACAGGAGAGACACAGGCCCCTTAAGGGCTGCGGATCTCTACTATCTTACAAGAGAGATGACGGCAAAGCTCACAGATATGGCTTCAAAGCTGGGGATAAGCAGAGAGGAGGATGTGAGAGTAAGTCACAAGAAGGACATAGGGCTTAAGCTTGTCTCCTGCAAGGATACTGAGGAGGAGGCACGCTTTGCCGCCTCATATACGGAGAAGCTGGTGAGGGAAGAGGGCCTGCGCTACAGGGACATAGTCATTGCCGTCTCGGATATGGAGAGCTTCAGAGAAGGGATAAAGAGAGCCTTTGACAGCGCGGGCATACCCTACTTCATGGACACAAAGGAGACGGCGGATGAAAATGCCTGTGCAGAGTTTATAAGATCTGCTGTGGATGTGGTTGCGGAGAGCTTTTCTCAGGAGTCGGTTCTCAGATTTTTGAAGAACCCCTTCTCCTCCGGAATTGCCGCTGACAGGAAAGAGAGGGCAGCCGAGAGAAAGAAAAAGGATATCTGCGACAATTATATAAGGGCTCTGGGAATAAGAGGAAGACAGGGCTTTAAGAGGGAATGGACTGCCGTATATAAAGGCTTTGAGAATGGCAATCTGAAGGAATTGAACGAGTTTAAGGATGGACTGTGCAAAGGGCTGTTTTCACTCAGTGAAGGCTTAAAGGCAGAAAGCGTAAGCGAAAAATGCAGTGCTGTTTTGGACTTCCTTAATGAGGACAGGACAGGAGAAAAGGTGGCGGCCCTCTGCTCTGAGCTTGAAAGAGAAGGCTCTTCCCTAGACGCAAAAAAATACATGCAGATATTTGAGGCTTCTGTAAGCCTTATAGCAAGGCTGGGGGCCCTCATGGGCGATAGGCAGATGAAGCTTTCCGACTTCAGAGATATACTGGAAGCGGGATTTTCGGAGCTTAAGGTAGGGCTTATACCTGCAAAGCTGGATCAGGTGATAGTCGGAGACCTGAGAAGGAGCCGATTTGAGGGCGTAAAGGTCCTTATGATCATGGGTGCTGTGGACGGAGCCATACCTTCATCAGTTACCGGGGGAGGCATTTTAAGCGACAGGGAGCGCCTTATGCTCTTAAATGAGGATATAGATCTGGCACCTGCGGATGCGGAGGAGAGCTGTATTCAGAAATTTTATCTGAATATGAATATGGAAAAGCCTTCAAGAGAGCTACTGATATCTTTCTCAAGGTCGGACGCCTCAGGGAAGGCTCTCAAGCCCTCAGAGATAATAAAAGATATAAGGGATAAGTACAGAGAAAAGTATGGCACAGAGAAGGAGATAATACCTGCCGAGAGCTTTATGTTCATAAAAAGTCCTGAGGAGGCCCTTTTGGCCTTTGCTGAGGGAATGAGGGAGGAGGCCCTGGGAGATGAGTCGGGAAGAAAACGAAATCTTGAGCTTTACAGACTTTTAAAGAGTCTCCCCCAAAACGAGAAAAAGGCGGAAAATGTGTTGAAGGCCGCATTTTTCGGCTACGGAGGTTCGGGTATATCGGAAAAGGCGGCTGCCCTTTTGTATGGAGACATACTTTACGGCTCCGTGACAAGGATAGAGAGCTTCAACGAATGTGCCTACAAGCACTTCCTCAGATACGGTTTAAGGCTTATGGAGAGACAGCAGGCGGACATAGAGGCCTCAGACATAGGAAATCTCTACCACAGATCCATAGACAGAGCCTTCTCCATGATAAGAGAGGAGGGCTTATCACTTAAGGCTATAGGAGAGGATGAGCTCAAAAAAATAACGGATGAGGCGGTCACCCGGGTCTGTGATGAGTACAATAATGAAATAATGCAGTCCTCGCAGAGAAACGCCTATATAAAAGACAGGGTGAGAAGGATAAGCCGCAGGACCTTGTGGGCCCTTCAGAGGCAGCTCAAAAAGGGAGACTTTGAGGTTTACGGCTGCGAGCTGCCCTTCAGCTACAGATCCGACAGGCTGTCCCTCCACGGAAGGATAGACAGGGTTGACAGATATGAGGACGAGAGCCGGGTATATGTAAAAATAATAGACTACAAATCAGGAAGAACGAAATTCGACCTGTCACTGGTATATGAGGGCCTGCAGCTGCAGCTGGTAAGCTATATGGATGTGGCTGTAAAGAGAGCGGAGGCAGGGCCTTACTCAAAGGAGGCGGTTCCCGCAGGCATATTCTACTACAATATTGATGATCCTGTGACAGAGTACGGGGAGCTTTCAGGAAGAGAGCTTTTGAAGGAGGAGTCGGAAAGGCTCATATTCGAGAAGCTGCGAATGAACGGACTTGTGAATGCCGACAGTGATGCTCTCATCCACATGGACAGAGACCTTATAAGCGGGGACTGTGAATCAAAGATCATTCCTGTGAGCTTAAAAGGAGGACAGCCCTCAAAGAGAGGCTCCTCAGCCATTACAGACTCAGACTTCAAAAAGGTTTTGGAGTTCTCTGAAAAAAAGCTGAAGGAATGCTCTGACGAGATAATGGCAGGAAAGACGGATATAAGGCCCTATGCAAAGGGAAGCCTTACAGGCTGCGATTACTGTCCTTATCACAGTATCTGCGGCTTCGATACCAGGATAGAGGGCTTTTATTACAGAGGACTTACAAAGCTTACAGGAGACGAGCTCCTTAAAAGAATAACAGAAGAGTGCAAAGAAGATGAAGTGGACAGCTGAACAGAAAAGAGCTACCGAGATAAGAGGGAAAAACCTTCTTGTCTCAGCCGCAGCAGGAAGCGGAAAGACGGCGGTATTGGTGGACAGGATAATAAAGATAATAACTGATGAAAAAGAGCCTGTGAGCATTGACAGGCTTCTGGTCATGACCTTTACAAGGGCCGCTGCCGGGGAGATGCGGGAGAGGATATCCGAGGCCTTAAGGCAGAAGCTTAAGGAGGACAGGGACAACCGCTACCTGAAGATGCAGGCGGCCATGCTTCCGAGGGCAAAGATCGCCACCATAGACAGCATATGCAGCAACCTTATAAAACAGAATTATCAGGAGCTGGATATAGATCCCTCCTTCCGCGTGGCCGAGGAGGGGGAACTTAAACTCCTGAAAAACGATATATTGAAAGCTATGTTTGAGGAAAAGTATGCAGAGAAGGATAATGCCTTTTCTGAGCTTTTGGAAAACATAGCTGAGGGAAGAAGCGATGCAATACTCTATGAAATCATATTAAAAATTTATGATTTTATAAGTTCATATCCTTTTAAAGAGATATTTTTTAAACAAATTTCAGATGAAAAAGAAAAAATATCAAAAAATGATTTGGAATCTCTTCCGTGGATGCGGTATATCCTTGAGGATATCAGAGAGAGCCTTGATGAGTATGAAGAGCTTTTAAGGGAGGCTGAGAGGATGTGCCTTGACCCCTCGGGGCCCCTTAACTATCTCTCGGCAGTGGAGGAGGCTCTGGATATTGCGGCTGAACTTAGGGAGGCTCTTAAAGGCGGCTACGGAAAGCTCAGGGAAGCCCTAAGGGGACTCAGCTTTGAAAAGCTGAAGGCTGTAAGAAGCGGAAGCTGTGACGAGGAGTTTAAAGAGGCGGTAAAGACTGTAAGAAATGATTTCAAGGACATGGTAAGAGCTGTCTATGATGAATATCTGCAGCTGCCCTACGAAAAACTTTTGATCTGCGCACAGGGAGAGATAAGACTTGCCTCTCTTTTGTCGGAGCTTACTGCCGAGTTTATGAGGAGGTTTGAGGAGGAGAAGACAAAGAGGAACATAGTTGATTTTTCAGACCTTGAACACATGGCTCTAAGGCTACTCTGGCGCTTTGATGAAGAAGGAAGGCCTGTGACTACTGAGCTTGCCGACAGGCTCTCGGAGGAGCTCTATGAGATACTTATAGATGAGTACCAGGACTCGAACTACGTCCAGGAGTATTTGGTGAGGGCTCTTTCCGGAGAGAGGTTCGGAAGGCCTGATGTGTTTGTTGTCGGGGATGTGAAACAGAGCATATACAGATTCAGGCTGGCAAAGCCTGAGATATTTACAGACAAGTACTACAACAGCACAGACAGTGAAGCTGCAGCCGAGGATGACATAAACATAAAGGTGGAGCTCAATCGCAACTTCAGGAGCAGGGAGAAAGTCCTCTCATCAGTGAATGCACTTTTCTCAAGGATAATGAGAAGAAGCCTTGGAGGAGTTGAGTATGATGAGGCGGCTGAGCTGAGACCGGGTATCATAGGACCTTTTGAACAGGATAAGATCAACGGAGAGAGAGGTTTTTCAGCCTATACAGAGCTTATCATGGTGACAGGTGGGGAAGGTACAGTATCTGAAGAGCTTGAGGATATGAGCCTCAGAGAGGCTGAGGAGAGACTTATTGCGGCAAAGATAAAGGAGCTGGTGCGGCCTGATGACCGCTCAAAGGCCTACATGATAAGGGACAAGAGGACTATGCAGCCAAGGCCCGTTGAGTACAGAGATATAGTCATACTCATGAGATCCCCCGCCTCATCGGCAAAGGAGCTGGTAAATATACTGTCCCTTGAAGCTGTTCCGGCTTATGCGGAGACAGTGACGGGCTGGTTCAATGCCATAGAGGTGGAGCTTATGATCTCCATGCTTGAGATAATAGATAACCCCATTCAGGACATACCCTTGGCTGCGGTCCTTAAAAGCCCTGTAGGAGGCTTTGGCGACGAGGAACTGGCTGTTATGAGAGGAAGCTTTTCCCTTTCCGATGAGGCCTTGTCAGGGGATGAAAGCCTCTACAGCGCCATGATCAACTTCGCAGAGAGATATGAGATGGAAAGGGATGAGAGCCTCGAAATAGAGAAGAAGGCCTATTTGTTCAACCTGCTTTTGGAGGAGCTGAGGGAGTACTCTCTCTACCATTCGGTGGGAGAACTGATCACCGAGATATATGAAAGGACCGGATACTATGCATATGCCTCGGCCATGCCTTTGGGAGACATGAGAAAGGCAAACTTAAACATGCTGCTTTCCAGGGCGGAGAGCTATGAGCATACAAGCTTTAAAGGGCTTTTTAACTTTGTAAGATATATTGAGGAGCTTAAAAAATATGATACAGACTACGGGGAGGCCTCGGTCTACTCCGAGGAGGACAACATAGTGAGGATAAGCTCCATACATAAGAGCAAGGGCCTGGAGTATCCCATAGTCATACTTTCAGGGCTTGACAGGAGATTCAACAGAAACGACGGCAAGGATAAGCTCCTTGTGGACTCGGAGCTGGGAATGGGAATGGATTACACAGACCTTGAGAGCAGGATACGCTACCCCTCTGCGGCAAAGAAGGCTATAAGAAAAAAGCTTCTCAAAGAGGGCATGGGTGAGGAACTCAGAGTGCTCTATGTGGCCATGACCAGAGCTTCGGAAAAGCTTATAATGACGGCGGCTGTAAAGGATACTGAGAAGGCCTTCGTGAAGGCAAGGCCAATAAAGCCCCCGGCTTCCGGAGAGAAGCTCATGAGGTCGGAAATATTAAAATGCGGATCCTTTCTGGAGGTGATACTTAAGGGCTGCTGTGAGAACAGTGAGTTCTTCGATATAAAAACTGTTTCATCTGCGGAGCTTGTCTCAGAGGAGCTTTCCGGCACAGCGGTTAAGGGAGATAAGCTGGAGGACTACAGAAATGTAAGCCAAAAGGAGGTTTCGGACCCGATATTTCGGGGAGAGCTTATGAAAGCCCTTGGCTTCAGATACAGCTTCAGGGAGGACACAGAGCTCTATCCTAAGAGATCTGTATCAGAGATAAAACACGAGGCGACGGACTGCGACTTTGACGATGCCTCTCAAAATGAGAGCCTGTACAGTTTTCCCGATCTTGCGGAGATCGCGGAGCTCACAGGGAGAAGGGGAGAGGCTAATGAGGGGGCTCAGAGAGGTACGGCCTATCACAGAGTCTTTGAGCTCCTTGACCTGAGCAGGGCGGAGACTGTGGAGGATGTACTCTCTCAGCTTAAAGAGATGAGGGACTCGGGAAAGCTTTCAGAGGAGGAATACAGGTATCCTGATCCCGGGGTAATACTAAGATTTTGTTCAAGCCATGTGGGGCAGCTTATGAAAAAAGCCTTTTGTGAGGGCAGGCTCTACAGGGAGAGACATTTTATGATAGGACGTCCGGCCCGTGAGCTCACAGCCGGGAGCAGCTCCGAGGAAATGCAGCTGCTGCAGGGTATCATAGATGCATATATAGAAAACGATGAGGGCATAATACTTATTGACTATAAGACAGACAGGATAAGAGGAGGAGAGAAAGAGGGAGGAGAAGAGCTCAAGAAAAAGTATGCCCTTCAGCTTGAGCTGTATGGAAAAGCTCTGGAGCAGCTCACAGGGAAAACTGTAATAAAAAGGATCATTTATTCAACGGAGCTGGGAGAAGAAATTGAAGTGTAGTGTGTACTTTTGTAAGAACATGTAAATATTTGCGAAAAAGATATTGATAAAAAATTAACTAAGTGGTATAACTCCTGTGTAATCGTTAAAAAAATAACATTCTTTATTTTCGGATGAATGTTACCTGAGACAGTTTATTTATTTAGGAGGAAAAAAATGGGAAGATTTACATTACCTAGAGACTTGTACCACGGAGCAGGCAGCCTTGCAGAGCTTAAAAACCTTAAGGGAAGCAAAGCTATCGTTGTGACGGGAGGCCATTCTATGAAAGCCACCGGTTTCCTTCAAAAGACAGTTGATTATCTTAAAGAGGCCGGCATGGAGGTTACAGTTTTTGACGGAGTGGAGCCGGATCCTTCAGTGGAGACAGTTATGAAGGGAGCCGAGGCTATGAGAAGCTTCGAGCCTGACTGGATAGTTGCCATAGGCGGAGGTTCTCCCATAGATGCGGCAAAGGCCATGTGGGTATTTTATGAGTATCCGGATGCCAAATTTGAGGATCTCATAACACCCTTCAGTTTCCCTACGCTCAGGACAAAGGCCAAGTTCTGCGCTATACCCTCCACATCGGGAACAGCCACAGAGGTAACCGCCTTTGCTGTAATAACAGATTACTCAAAGGGAATAAAATATCCCCTTGCAGACTTCAATATAACTCCTGATGTGGCTATAGTTGAGCCTGAGATAGCGGAGACCATGCCTGCGAAGCTCTGCGCAAATACAGGTATGGATGCCTTCACCCACGCCACCGAGGCTTTTGTATCCACCTTGCACTGCGAGTATACTGATCCTCTTGCCATAAGAGCCCTTCAGATAATAAATGAATATCTTGTAAAATCATATCATGGGGACAAAGAGGCCAGAGAGAAGATGCACGATGCCCAGTGCCTTGCCGGAATGGCATTTTCCAATGCTCTACTTGGAATAGTCCACTCCATGGCTCATAAGACCGGAGCTGCCTACTCCGGAGGACATATAGTTCATGGAGCGGCAAACGCCATGTATCTTCCCAAGGTAATCGCCTACAATGCAAAGGATCCGGAGGCCTTAAAGAGATATGCCATAATAGCCAGGTATCTTGGGCTTAAGGGCGACAGCGACGAGGAGCTTAAGGACGCTCTTATAGAGAGAGTAAGAGAGCTTGACAGAGAGCTTGACATAGCTTTATGCATAAAGGATTACGAGGGCGGAATAATAGATGAAAAGGAATTCCTGGAAAAGCTTCCTGAGGTTGCCAAGAACGCGGTAGGGGATGCCTGCACAGGCTCAAATCCCAGAGCTGTAACTCCGGAGATTATGGAGAAACTCCTCAAAGCCTGCTATTACGATGAGAAAGTAGACTTTTAATTTGAAGATTTAAAAAGAATATAAACTAAAGAGTACGATGTTTAAGAAGGAGCACTTCCGGAATACCAACGCACCGTACTCTTTTTTTGTTGACAAAAAATATAGGCAAATATAAAATTATTTAAGAATAATTTAATTTTTCCGAGAGAATTCGAGGATAAATATGACTGTGAGGGAAAGAGTATGAAAAAAGCAAGAGTCGGCTCTGTTTTGAGAGCGGGAATCATATCCTCAGCTGTGGTCGTAGGCTGCCTTTTCACGGGACAGACGGCATATGCGGATGAGGCGCCGAGGGTGATATACAGCCCCGAAGTGTTGAATTCAGGCGGCCCCGGGAGCATTGGCGAGTGGAAGCAGGAGGCTGACGGCAGGTGGTGGTACCGCAATCCTGACGGGAGCTATACTTCAGGGGACTGGCAGCTTATAGAGGACAAGTGGTATTACTTTGACAAGGAGGGCTATATGCTCTCTGATGCTTGGGTCGACGGAAGCGAGGGAAAGAGATACCGCCTGAGTGCTTCAGGGGATATGCTGGTGTCTCAGGAAGTGACTGTTGACGGTGTTATGTACTCTATAAACGAAAACGGTGAGGCAACAGCTAAGGAAACCTCCAAGTCTGAGAATGAGCTTGCTGCCGAGGCCTATGCGAAAAGCGTGGTATCTCAGATAACGAATGTATCGATGACAAAGCCTCAGAAGGCTGAGGCCATATATAACTGGGTGAGAGGAAACATGACCTATACTACCAGCGGACCTAAGAGTGATGAGGCCTACTCCGCACTCTACGGTTTCAGAAGAAGGAGCGGCTGCTGCTACGAGTATTATGCCATGTCCCACTATCTTCTGGAGGCTGCGGGGATGCCCAATATACCTGTGGTGAGAGCCAGTGACGGAGACCATTTCTGGAATCTGGTGAATGTGGACGGAACCTGGTATCACTTTGATGCCACTCCCAGACGCACGGGAGGCAGGTGGTGTCTGGTAACTACAGCCACACTCAGAAACAGCTGGGGAGCTCACAACTTTGATGTGAGTGCCTACCCTCAGACCCCTTGATATCCGGGAGCTTTTTGATGATGAAGGATAGAAAGGAAAGACTGAAGCCTTCCGGAGGATATGGGGGACTTGCGATAAAGCTCATTATATTTATTGCGGCAGTCTTCCTGCTCCAGAGGCTGGTAATGCCAAAGTACACCGGAACTGTAATAGAGGGTAATTTCACCGAGGAGTATTACAGGGACGAGACGCCCCATGAGCTTTTGATAATAGGAAATTGCGAATCCTATGAAAATATATCTCCCATGAAGCTGTGGGAGGAGTATGGGATAACAAGCTATATAAGAGGAAACTCCAACCAGCTCATACCCCAGTCCTACTATATACTTAAAGAGGCTCTCAAATATGAGACCCCCAAGGCTGTGCTCTTAAATATTCAGGCCATGACCGTGGCGGAGCAAAGCTCTGAGGAATATAACAGGATGGTATTTGACGGCATGCGCCTCTCACGGGAAAAAATTGAGGGGATACTTGCCACGAAGCTTTCTGACGAGCATCTCATTGAATACCTGTTTCCCATATTGAGATATAAGAACAGGATAACGAACCTTGAGGCGGATGACTTTAAATATGCATTCACGAAAAGTCCGGTAAAAAGCTACAACGGCTACTATTTGAGGGCTGATGTGAGAGCCTATGACGAGAGCTCCGTCCCCTTTGAGAGAAGGCTTCCGGATTACAGCTTTTCGGAAAAAAACATGGATTATCTTGAGAGGATAAGCGAGCTCTGTAGGGAAAAGGGTATAAAGCTTATACTTATGAAGGCGCCTAGCATGTATCCTGTTTGGGTTGAGCCCTATGAGGAGCAGATAAAGGCCTTTGCCGATTCACAGGGACTCCTCTATATAAACACTCTCAACCATATGGAGGAGATAGGCCTTGACATGGATACGGACACCTATGACGAGGGCCTTCACTTAAATGTTTACGGAGCTGAGAAGGTGGCTTCCTGGCTTGGGGAGATACTTGTCAGGGAGGCGGAGCTTAAAGACTACAGGTCTGATCAGGATATAAGCCCTGTCTATGAAAAGAGGCTTGAGGCATACAACAGTGAAAAGGCCGAGCAGAAAGCCGAATTTGAGGAGACAGGATATATAAGCAAATACAGAAATCAATAACAAAGACGAGGCCTTTGCCTCGGAACGGAGGAAAAAAATATGAGATTATTAAAGGGTATTGTAAGAACAGGCATCGCTGTGGCACTGACAGCATCTATGGTATTCGGGGCCTATGCCGCTGAGAAGACAGCCTACAGCTTCACCTATGAGAAGCAGCAGGTAAAGCTTGGAGAGGAGGCAAAGGGTGCTCTGAAGAAGCTGGGTGATTACAACAGTGACAAGATACTTACAAACTGTGCGGATGACTCCGGAGTGGACAAGGTATATATTTACGATGCCTTTGACGTTTATACAACAAAATCAGGAAGCAAGGAGATAGTAAATGAGATAACCTTAAAGACCTCAGGAGCTTCAACGGAGGAGGGACTTAAGGTCGGAGATACTCCTGAGAGGGTAAAGAGCCTCTACAGCTCGGCAAAGGGATCAATGGGACTTTATACTGTAACTCTCGGCGATACAAGCCTTGTTATAGACTGCGGCTTCAAGGATGACAAGGTTGTTTCCATCACCTATCAGTACACTGCGAAATAATGAGTTATATATCATACAATTTCATAGCATTGGTTGCAGCAGGGCTTATTTTATATGCCCTGCTGCCTGAAGCTGCGGGAAAATATGTACTTGCCCTGATGAGTGTCATCTACCTGATAACTGCGGGAGGAGTAACTTCGCTGATTTTTTTGCTAATTGGTTCTGCTGTGAGCTTTGGTGCCGCTCTCTATATCTTCTCCTCGGAAAAGGCGCATATGAGGACGGCGGTATTGATTGCGGTAATCTTCTTTCATCTGGGCCTTCTGTTTTGGTTTAAGTACAACAATTTCATAGGATATACGCAGCTTGCCTTTTCTGAGCTTACAGGTGGAAGCTTTGAGTTTGAGCCGGTGGAGAGGCAGGCCCCCTTGGGCATCTCTTTTTATACTCTTATGCTCATAGCCTATGTGGCGGACGTGTATCTGAAAAAGTACAGCGCAGAGAGATCCTTTTTGAAGTTCTCCCTATTTACAGGCTATTTCGGGCATATAGTTCAGGGACCTATAGACAGCTATGATACTCAGGGAGAAAGCATAAGCACTTATCACAGACTCACAAGGGAGGATCTTACTGAGGGCTCTCTCATGATACTTTACGGGCTCTTTAAAAAGCTTGTCATATCGGAGCGCCTGGCCGCCATAGTAAACACTGTATTTTCGGACTATGCTTCCTTCTCCTGGGGCTTTCTTCTTTTGGCGTCCGTAGTCTTCTCACTGCAGCTCTACACCGACTTTTCGGGATGCATAGATCTGGTGACCGGAGTATCCCGACTTTTCGGGATCAGGCTGTCACAAAACTTCAGAAGGCCTTTCTTCTCCGAGTCTATCGCGGAATTTTGGAGGAGATGGCACATAACCCTGGGAGCTTTCTTCAGAAAATATATTTACATTCCCCTGGGAGGAAACCGCAGGGGAAAGGTGAGAAAATACCTTAACACCATAGCTGTATTTGCCGCAAGCGGATTGTGGCACGGAGGAAAGTGGACCTTCGTCATAGGAACAGGGCTTTTACACTGCTTCTATATGATCACGGGTGAACTGCTGAAACCGATATTTGAATGCTTTTATAGACTTACAGGCATAAGAAAAGATTCGAGTTTGATGAAAACTTTAAGGATTATTCGGACCTTTTTGCTTGTAACGATAGGATTTGTCTTATTCAGATCGGATTCATTGACAATGGCAGGAGGTATCCTTAAAGGGATATTTACCCTTTCTCCGGGGGCGGCCGGGGAGGCGGCATCTTTATCCTACGGCTTTTTCGATGCCATCGGCCTGGGATCTGCGGACAGCATCATACTTGTTATAAGTCTGATTATTATGGCGGCTGTATCTGCAGCGGAGGAGCTTTGGGAAAAGGGCGCGGAGAGCGGAGCTCTAATGACAAAGCTGAGCCCTGCCCGCAGGGAGAGCCTTATATTTATTATGCTCCTTGGAGTTATGATCTTCGGGTTTTACGGAAGGGGGTATGACGCCTCCGCCTTCATTTATTCTAATTTTTAATTTAGTGTAAAAGAGGTTGACATAAACGGAATAATGGTATACTGTAAAGGACAATGTAGGTACTTATAACATTGTAACAGGAAGGTTTTGCTATTATGGACCGGATATTTGAATTCTTAAAAAAGCAGCCCCCGGGAAGGCTTATTACATTGGGATTTGCCATAGTAATATTCTTGGGGGCTTTTCTGCTGCTCCTGCCTGTATCAGTAAAGGAGGGGGCTACAGTCACTCCTGTTGACGCCCTCTTTACATCCACCAGCGCAGTCTGCGTCACAGGCTTGATAGCTGTTGATACGGCAGATCACTTCACGGTCTTCGGCCAGGCGGTGGTGGCAGCTCTCATACAGATAGGCGGACTGGGAGTGACTTCTGTGGGAATAGGCTTTATACTTGCCACCGGAAGGCGAGTGGGTATACGAGGAAGGATGATGGTCAAGGAGGCCCTGAATGTTGACAGCTTCAAGGGAATGGTAAGGCTTGTCAGGGCTATACTTCTCATGACACTCTGCTTTGAGTCGGCGGGAGTAATCCTCAGCTTCATAGTATTTTCGAGAGACTATGCTCCCCTCCATGCCCTGTGGATAAGCATATTCCACTCTGTGGCGGCCTTTAACAATTCGGGCTTTGACATACTGGGAGGACTCAGAAACCTTATCCCTTATCAGGACAATGTGCTCTTAAACCTCACAACCTGCGGACTGATCATATTCGGAGGCATAGGCTTCCTCGTAATGATAGACGTGGCGAAATGCAGGTGCTTTAAAAAGCTTACTCTCCACTCAAAGGTGGTGCTTTCAACAACTGCAGTTCTTCTTTTGGCCGGCACTTTGCTCCTTAAGGCCACAGAGGACATCACCTGGCTTGGAGCCTTCTTTCACAGCGTATCCGCACGTACGGCGGGATTTTCGACCTACCCCATAGGTGAGCTTACCAATGCAGGCCTGTTCGTCTTGATAGTGCTGATGTTCATAGGAGCCTCACCGGGGTCAACAGGAGGAGGTATAAAGACCACGACCTTCTTTGCTCTCATGCAGGAGGTGCGCTCGGTCTTCTCAAAGAACTATCCGGGAGCCTTCAAGAGGAGACTTTCAGACAAGATCATAGGCAAGGCTTATATCATCACTCTGCTGTCAATGCTTGTGGTATGTGCAGGAACGCTGATACTGTGTATATCGGAGCCGGAGACAGAGTTTATAAAGCTTCTGTTTGAAGTGGTATCCGCCTTCGGAACCGTGGGACTGTCAACGGGCATCACCCCTGACTTGTCCGACTTCAGCAAGATAGTGATAGTGCTTATAATGTTTACGGGAAGGCTTGGAGCCTTCACCTTGTTCTCAATATGGGTAGAAAAGCCCGAGTCGGGCTTCAGATATACAGAGGAATCTGTAACTATAGGTTAAAACAGGCAGGTGTATAATGAAAAAGAATTTTTCTCAGGCATCATACGGAGTAATAGGATTGGGACGCTTCGGGTCGGCTTTGGTAAAGACCCTTGCACAGGCCGGCAAGGAAGTGATAGCAGTGGACAAGGATGAGCAGAAGGTGAAAGCGATACGCCCTTACACCGACTTCGCCTTTGTGGCGGACGAGCTCAACAGAGACACACTTGAGTCCATAGGCATTCAGAACTGCGGCACAGTTGCTGTGTGCATAGGTGAGAAGATGGATGTCAGCATCCTGACCACCATGCTGGCGGTAAAGATGGGCATACCTCATGTCATCTCAAAGGCGGCAAGCTCAGAGCACGGAGAGGTTTTAAAGAGACTGGGAGCTGACGTGGTATACCCGGAGTCGGATATGGCTGTGCGTATAGGAAAGAGACTTATATCCGACAATCTCCTTGACTATATCTCCCTTGATGACGGGGTGGAGGTCAGAAGGATACAGGCTGAGGGCAAGCTCATAGGAGCCACCATAAGGAGCACCGAGGTCAGAAAAAAATACGGAGTGAACATTATCGCAATAGAGAGGAATCACAGGACCGACGTGGAATTCTCCCCGGACTATGAATTTGCAAAGGGTGACATAATCGCCGTTATAGGAAAGGTGAGCAATATAGACAGCTTTGAAAAAGATATAAGCAATGAATAAAGCAAAGGGATCCTGTGTATCAGAAAAAATACAGGAGCCTCGTTAAAGTTTTTGCAAAAGAGACCGGCCACAGCTTGAAACCGAGTCTCTTTTTATGTTAAAATAAAAACAACTGTGGGCGAATATCATTTGTTTAAACTGCCGTAATTGAGGCAGAACAAAAAACAGGGATTTGTCCGCGGAGGCTGAAAAATCAGGAGGGTGCAATAAGATGTATAAGATACTTGAAGCTGAAATGCTGGCCGACAAGATCTATCGCATGGTGGTAGAGGCTCCATTCATTGCAAGATCATGCCAGCCGGGTGAGTTCCTTATCACCAAGCTTGATGACAAGGGGGAGAGAATACCCCTTACGATTTGCGATTATGACAGGGAAAAGGGAACTGTAACTATTATATTCCAGATAGTCGGAGCTTCCACAGAGCGCATGTCATGGCTTAAGGCCGGAGATGCTTTTGAGGACGTAGTTGGCCCTCTCGGAAATCCTTCGGACTTCATCAAGGAGCCTATTGAGGAGCTCAAGAAGAAGCATTACTGCTTTGTTGCAGGCGGCGTTGGTGCGGCACCTGTATATCCCCAGGTAAAATGGTTCCATGATCACGGACTTGAGTGCGATGTTATCCTCGGAACCAGATGCAAGGATACACTTATAATGGAGAAGGAGCTGGAGTCTGTTGCCACAAATCTTTATGTATGTACTGATGACGGCAGCTACAAGATCCACGGAAATGTGTGTGTTCCCCTGGAGGACCTTGTAAAGAATCAGGGCAAGAAATACGACGTGGTCGTTGCCATAGGCCCTATGATAATGATGAAATTCGTATGTCTCCTCACAAAGGAGCTTAACATACCCACCATAGTTTCCATGAACCCCATTATGGTTGACGGAACAGGAATGTGCGGTGCTTGCCGACTTCAGGTGGGAGATGAGGTTAAATTCGCCTGCGTTGACGGACCCGAGTTTGACGGACACCTTATTGACTGGTCACTTGCCATGAAGCGTATGAACACATATAAGACAGAAGAGGGACGAGCAATGTTGAAGCTTGAAGAGGGAGCTACTCATCACGGCGGATGCGGAAATTGCGGAGGTGACAAATAATGGATGTTTTGCATAAAATTCCTGTAAGAGAGCAGGATCCCAAGGTTAGAGCTACAAACTTCGAGGAGGTTTGTTACGGTTACAATGAGGAGGAGGCAAAGCTTGAGGCTTCAAGATGTATAGACTGCAAGAAGCCCCTCTGCGTACAGGGATGCCCTGTATCCATAGATATCCCCGGATTCATCCGCGAGGTAAAGGCCGGAAATTATGAAGAGGCTGCAAAGGTCATAGGACTTTCATCAGCTCTTCCCGCTATATGCGGACGTGTTTGCCCTCAGGAGACTCAGTGTGAGGGAAGATGTATAAGAGGAATCAAGGGAGAGCCCATCTCCATAGGAAAGCTTGAGAGATTCGTAGCCGACTGGTCAAGAGAGAACAATATAGTCCCCGCTGTAAAGGGAGAGCCCAACGGCAAAAAGGTGGCTGTAGTAGGAGCCGGCCCTGCAGGACTTACCTGCGCCGGAGATCTGGCAAAGCTTGGATATGATGTTACAATCTTTGAGGCCCTTCACCAGCCCGGAGGAGTTCTTGTTTACGGTATCCCCGAGTTCCGTCTTCCCAAGGAGAAGGTGGTTGCTCACGAGGTAGAGCTTGTCAAGAACCTGGGAGTAAAGATAGAGTGTAACGTTATTATAGGAAAGTCCATCACCATAGATGAGCTCCTTAATGAGGAGGGCTTTGACGCCGTATTCATCGGATCGGGAGCAGGACTTCCCAAGTTTATGGGTATACCCGGAGAGAACGCGAACGGCGTATTCTCAGCCAACGAGTTCCTCACAAGAAACAACCTCATGAAGGCCTTCAAGGATTATGACACACCTATCATGAGAGCAAAGAAGGTAGTAGTTGTAGGCGGCGGAAACGTTGCTATGGATGCTGCCAGAACAGCTTTGAGACTCGGTGCCGAGACTCATATCGTCTACAGACGTTCAGAGGCGGAGCTTCCTGCCAGAGTGGAGGAGGTTCACCATGCTAAGGAGGAGGGCGTTATCTTTGATCTCCTTCAGAATCCTGTAGAGATACTTGTGGACGAGAATGACTGGGTAAAGGGAGTTAAGCTTGTAAAGATGGAGCTTGGAGAGCCTGATGCTTCAGGAAGAAGAAGACCTAAGGAGATCCCCGGATCAGAGTATGTGGTAGACTGCGATGCTGTCATCATGTCTCTGGGAACTTCACCTAACCCTCTTATCTCATCAACCACCAAGGGACTTGAGATAAACGGACACAAGTGCATAATTGCCGAGGAGTCCACAGGTAAGACCACCAAGGACGGCGTTTACGCAGGAGGAGACGCTGTTACAGGTGCGGCTACCGTTATCCTTGCTATGGAGGCAGGAAAGGCCGGAGCCAAGGGTATACACGAGTACCTTTCAAACAAATAAATCGGCAGACAAAGCTGATGCGCGGAGATTTCTGTAATCCGGCATTGAACTGAAAAAAACCCGTTTCCCGATATCATAATCGAATATCAGGGAAACGGGTATTTTTGTACTCGCACCTTATCAGGACTGTGAGGGTTTGAGATATTTCCTCGACCTGATGTAATTTGTGGTAACGAAGATAATGGCGAAGGTCCACCCTATTCCTGTGGCAAGGGCAACTCCTGAAAGCTGCATTGAGGACACAAGTATGTAGGAGAAGATGACTCTTAAAGCAACCTGACCGAAGGTGAGGTAGAAGGCCCAGTTCATTTTTCCTATTCCTCTGAAATAGCCGGACATTATGCAGCCGACATAGTCAAAGATATAAAAGGGCGCAAGCCACATGAGATAGGAGCAGCCTTCCGCAACAGTCGCGCTGTCAGCCTCGGGAAGCATCAAAAGTATCATGGGCTTTGAGAAGATAACCATGCAGGGGGCAAGGACAGCTCCCAGTATTATATACATGAAGGTGCCTGAGAGGGCGCCTTTTTTTACTCTCTCAAATTTCCCCGCTCCATAGTTTTGGGCTGTAAAGATGGACTGCGCCTGAGTGCCGCTGACACCGAGAGAATTTACATATCCCTCTATCCTTGTAGTGGCGGTGTAGGCGCTGATGGCGCTTAAGCCCAGGCCGTTTACACAGCTCTGCACAAGGATCTTTCCTATGTGAAGGCTCGACTGCTGCAGGGCGGATATGGATCCGTAGTTGAAGGTGGCCTTAAGAAGACCTGCATCAAACTTCATGTCATCCCGGGTAAATACCAGCTCCGGCATGGTGAAGTAAATATAGAGAAAACAAAGTCCCGCAGATATGAGCTGGGACATGACTGTGGCGAGGGCAGCCCCGTGCATGCCCATTTCAAACACAGCCACAAACAAAAGATCCAGAAAAATATTAGAGATTATTCCTGTAAAGAGGAAATAGAGGGTGGACTTTGTGTTTCCTGAGGCTCTCAGCACAGCAGAAAACATGTTGTACAGGTAGGTAGCTATGAGACCCGAAAAAATTATAAACAGATAGGAGCGGGCATGATAAAAGGCCTCGTCGGGAGTAGACATAAGCTTTAATATGTAAGGCAGGAGCAGAACTCCTACTATGCTTATAAATATTGTAAAAAGGCCTCCGAAGCTTAGGGCTATAAAAAACTCCTGTCGAAATTTTGCCCTGTCTCCCTCACCGTAAAATCTGGCAAAGAGCACGGTCATACCTATGCAGCATCCGCTTATTATAAAAATGAAAAGATTCATGAGGGTTCCTGATATCCCAACGGCGGCAAAAGCCGCCTCCCCCACATATCTTCCTATTATCACCGCGTCAACGGTATTGTAAAACTGTTGGAGTATATCCCCCAACAAAAGGGGAACAGCCAACATAATGAGGCTGCTCCTAATATTTCCTTCAGTAAGCTTATTTGTTTTTTCTTTCATCTGTATAATTTCCTGTCCGAATCAAGTAATTTTAAAAAATGGATTTTTTGCCCCCTCAAGGAGAAGATCAAGCAAGAGTGAAACTGATAAAGGGGGTGGATGGCATCTGCTTTGTCACGGTTGCGGTGAAGGCTATAAGGCTCCCTGAATCGTCATATATATCTGTATCCCATATATAGAGATTGTCAGGTATGTTGTCACCTAAGTATGAAAGATCCAGATAATCATACAGGGGTGAATTCAGAAATATCTGTATTTTCGATGGCTTTACAGAACCGTACTTTTTGAGATAGTCATGTATATAGCTGTCGGAAAGCTTTGAGCTTACCAGCATCTCATCCTTAAGGCACTTAGCAGGGATATAGGTATAGTCCACGTATTTGGGCTTGTCATAATGCTTCACGACTCTTACTATCTCGAAAACAGATTCGTTATCCTTTATGCCGAAGCGGCTGCTGATGGAATGAGGCGCCTTAAAGAGCCTTATACTGGCCACATCATGGCTCTTTGTCACCGAGTCCTCTGTGCTTATCTTTACATTATTTGAAAAGACATTTGTGGCAGTCGGGGTGTGCATGGTGCTGTTGACAAAGGAACCTTTGCCCTTTACCCTGTCTATAACTCCCATGGTCACAAGTTCTTTTATGGCGGTGTTGGCGGTTATCCTGCTGACGGAGAACATGCGGGCTATCTCGTTTTCCGAAGGGATCTTGTCTCCCTCCTTGAGTTCTCCGGAATTTATCTTTGAAATTATATAATTTTGAATCTTTACGTATTGGGGAACATAATCCGAATTATCTTTATTCAACATATTTTTTCTCATTTCTTAACTTATTATTTTGCAGTTACGGAATAAGGACTGCATAAAAGTTGTATATATAACATGACAACTTTCCTGTACTTTACCATGTAAATTAAAGTCGGATTTCGCACTTTTAAATTTGAAACAATGCGGAAAAAATAAATAGTCAAAAAAAGCAAAGTGTTGAAATGTAGGCAATTTATAATACATCTTTTGAAAAATATCATAATACAAATGTGCTAATTAATCAATATAGAATACTACATTTATTAACAGGTGGTGAAAAGTTACAAAAAAATATAAAATTTTTATAAAGATTAATTGTTGACTTTAAAATACAAATTGTGTATATTCAGATACAAAGATATATAGACAACTTTACAAAAAGTTAGATTCCCTTAACGATACTGCGGTGCAGAGCTTTTTGAAAAGTTTGTCTGAATATAGCTTTATTACAATTACAGGAGGAAAGAAAATGACAAGAGAGGAAAGAATCAAGGCTGCTCTTTGTGGAAAAGAGGTTGACCGTATTCCCTGCTCCGTTTGGATGCATTTCTCGGAGTACGATCAGGACCCCAGATCTCTTGCTGAGCACCAGGCGGCTTTCACTGAGGAGTATGACTATGACTTCATCAAGATGATGCCCTTCGGAGCTTACAGCACTCAGGACTGGGGAACAAAGATCTCCATCTACTGTGACAAGTTCAAAGAGCCTGTTATCTCAGCTCCCGCTGTTGACAGCGTAGAGGATTACTACAAGATAGCACCTCTTTCAGCTGAGCACGGAACCTACGGCAAGACACTTGAATTCGCACACCACCTCGCTAAGGCTGTAGCACCTCACACACCTTTTATCCAGACAATATTCAGCCCTGCGACCACATTAAAGAAAATGACATCAAACCGTCTTATAAAGGACATGGTGGAGAATCCCGAGGCTGTTCACGCAGCACTTGCAGCTATTACAGAGACAACCATCAACTTTGTAAAGGCAAATATTGAGGCGGGAGTAAGCGGATTTTTCTTTGCTACCCAGTGTGCAACCTATGACTTCATGACAGATGCACTTTTTGCAGAGTTCTGCAAGCCCTATGACCTTCAGGTAATAAACAGCTATAAGGACAAGACCTGGTTCAATGTGGTTCACATTCACGGTTCAAACATTATGTTTGACACTGTAAGCAAGTATCCCTGCAACGTCATCAACTGGCATGACAGGGACACAGAGCCCTCAATGGAGACAGCGAGAAAGACTGTTTCAAAGACCTTCCTCGGCGGAATCCAGGAGGTTCCCACTATAATCGAAGGAAAGCTCTCCTATGACAGCATCCTTGCAAGGAGCAAAGCAGAGCAGATCTACGATCACGTTAAGGAAGCCATAAAGATGGTTGACGGCAAGGGACTTATAATCGGACCCGGCTGCGTATGTGATCCTCACACACCTTCAGAGAACCTTCATGCAGTCAGAAAGGCATGTGAGTTATAAACTGTAGGGAAAACCTGACAACTTAGTAATTTCAAAAGAAAAGGAAAAAGAGTATGAGCAATTTGAAAAAAGGCGAAGCTGCTGAAGCAAAAGCTGAAGCAAAAGAATTCCCCAGTGGATTAGTCATTATCTGCGGAATCATTCTTATAGCGGCAATTCTTACATATATCATCCCCGGCGGAGAGTATGTCCGCACAGAGATCGACGGAAGACAGGTGGTTGACCCCAACTCATTCACCTATGTTGCAAGCCATCCGGCTTCACTTATCGACATATTTACAGCCATCCCCAAGGGATTTGTTCAGACAGGCTGGATCTGCTTCCTGATCCTCATCGTTGGAGGTTCCTTCAGCGTTATCTCAGGAACCGGCGCTATCCAGGCAGGACTTAACGCCCTTGTTGGAAAGAGCAAGGGAAAGAATGTATACTTCATCCCCGTTATCGTTCTTCTCTTCTCTATCGTTCCTACACTTATGGGAACACTTGAGGCATACCTTGCATTCGTTCCCCTGGGAATAATGGTAGCAAGATCAATGGGACTTGATGCCCTTGTAGGTATCGCCATCACAGTATGTGCAGGAGGCGCAG
>CALWLI010000007.1 GCA_944381485.1 uncultured Lachnospiraceae bacterium | reverse complement strand
TGAGGATGAGGGACTTCCGTTCAACTAAGAATAATTAGGAGGAAATACCAATGGCATTTCAGAAGACTGAAAAGGCTGAGGGAAGCGTAAAGCCCAAGAGAATGGGATTCCGCAGAAGAAGAAAAGTCTGCGTTTTCTGCGGCGAGAAGGCTAAACCCATCGACTATAAAGATGTTGCTACATTAAAGAAGTACATTTCCGAGAGAGGAAAGATCCTTCCCAGAAGGATCACAGGCAACTGTGCAAAGCACCAGAGAGAGCTTACAGTTGCTGTAAAGAGAGCAAGACATTTGGCTCTGCTTCCTTACACAGTAGAATAAATCTGAAAAAATTATCCCGGCGCTCATTTGGAGCGTCGGGATTTTTGTTAAATGATTTTTGCCATAAACTCCTTAAGCCTTTTGTCTTTAGGATGTTCAAAGAATTCTTCGGGAGTTCCTTCTTCTCTTATGACGCCATCCTCCATAAAGATCATCCGGGTCGCAACCTCCCTTGCAAAGCCCATCTCGTGGGTCACAACTATCATGGTCATTCCGGATTCGGCAAGCTTCTTCATAAGCTCCAAAATATCTCCCACCATCTCGGGATCAAGAGCAGAGGTGGGCTCGTCGAAGAGTATGACCTTGGGGTTTACGGCCAGAGCTCTGGCTATGCCGACTCTCTGCTGCTGTCCGCCGGAGAGCTTTGAGGGATAAAAATCCTTTCTGTCAGTCATTCCCACCTTGTCCAAAAATTCAAGGGCTGTCTTTTCGGCCTCCCTGCGGTTTATTTTATGGACCGTTATAAGGGGCTCCATAACATTTTCAAGGGCAGTCATATTTTTGAAAAGATTATAATTCTGGTACACCATGGACATCTGTTCCCTCAGGGCCCTGATCTCCTTTTTTCCGGCATTTTCCGCATGAACTGTCACATCCCCCACGGTCACAGTTCCGCTTTTAGGAGGGATGAGAAAATTCATCCCTCTCAAAAGAGTGGACTTTCCTGTGCCGGAAGGCCCGATTATGGCCAATACATCTCCCTGCTCTATCTCAAAGCTTACTCCGTTCAGGACCTTTGTAGGTCCGAACTCCACATACAGATCTTCTACTTTAATCATATTATCGGTTCAATCCCTTTGTAACATCAAGGTGCATCCACTTCTCTGCAATTTCCTTTACAGTCCCATCCTCAAGCATATCTTCAAGAGCGGCGTTTACCGCCTCCAGTTTCTTTGCTGACTCTTCGTCATTTTTGCGGAAGAAATATCCTACTTCTGAGGAGCTAAGGGCCTCGTCAAGTATCTTTACATCAACCCCTGCCTTGTTTGAGTCAAAGGAAAGAGTTATCCTTGAGTCCATCCAGGCATCACAGCGGCCGAGGGAAAGATCCTGGACCCCTGAAGTTCCGTCTCCGAATACAGTTATGGAAAATCCCAGCTCTTCGGCGGCTCCCTCACCTACAGCTTGTCCCTGAGAACCCTCAGCAACGGCAACGGTCTTGCCTTTAAGGTCATCAAGAGAGTTTATCTCAGTATTGTCCGTCAACACGGCAACACCGACTCCGTCTTCGCCATAGGAGATGGAGGTATCATATTTCTCAAGGCGCTCTGCGGATTTTCCGAAGAAGTTTCCTGCAACATCGACTCTTCCGGAATCAAGAGATCCGAAGATGCTGCTGAAGCCCATAGTCTCCATAGTTACCTCATAGCCTGTGCGCTCGGCTATCTCATTCCACATATCGACCTCAAAGCCCTTGTGTTCTCCGTCCTCCACAAAGGAATAGGGCTCAGCTGTATTTGAACAGGCAACCACTATTGTGTTGTCGGAATCCTCAGAGTCGGCTTCAACCTCCGCCTCCTCGGCCTCAGCAGCCTCTGCGGCCTTTGTCTCTGTCTCTTCGGCTGCGGTATCAGAGGAGCCGGATGAGCTGCATCCCGCTGCCGCTCCCGCCATTACAAGGGTCATCAAAACTAAAGGTAACAATTTCTTTCTCATTTCTTTTTCTCCTTAAAACTTGAAAATTTGTTCTATTTTAAAGCTGCATGCCTTAAAGCAAAGCTTTTAGTATGCTGCACTGCACCACAGCTCTATTTTTTTCTGGACAAAGCCGAGAAGGGTGATTATGACCCAATAGATGAGCATTACTGCCGCATAGACCTCGAAAAATCTGAAGGTGATGGCAGCCTCCATCTTTGCCTGGCCCATAATGTCTACCACTCCAACTACAAAGGCTATGGAGGAGCCCTTGATGAGATCTATGAAGTTGTTGAAAAGGGAGGGAAAAGCTACGCGAAAGGCCTGGGGAGCAATTACCCTCACCATTGCCTGCAAACGAGTCATTCCGAAGGAAAACGCCGCCTCGATCTGGCCGGGATCCACAGAGAGCAGTGCGCCTCTTATGTTTTCCGCCATGTAAGCCCCCATGTTAAGGCTGAGCACTATGGCTGAGGCTGTCATGGGGCTCATGTCTTTTACAAAATCACTGAAATAGGCTACTCCGAAATAGAAAAAGAAGAGCTGAGGCAGCAGGGGAGTACCCCTGAAAACAGAGATGTATATCCTGCACAAGGGATTTAAGACAGGAAGCTTATAGTACTCCGCCACTGCGGCTATGGAGCCTAGGATCAGTGAAAAGATAAGGGCTATGACAGAAAGGGCTGCAGTGACATCCAAGGCCTGTGCTATGGAAGGTATCATTTCCAAAAAATATACGGGATCAAAAACCATTTTTATTCTCCTTTTTTCTCAGATGTAAAATCTAAGGCCAACCGCGCAAGTACAGCGGCGGTCTTACAAAGGCAGGATTCGTCAGGATCAAATCTGCAGTTATGTAAGGGGAAGGCATTCTCTCTGCACTTTTTTTTCACTCCTGCGAAAAAGTAACAGGATGGAACGGCCTCAGTGAAATAGCTGAAGTCATCTCCTCCCATAAATAAAATTTCCTCACTGTAAATAGCGGCCTCTCCCAGGCAGCTTCGGACTGCCGATTTAACAAGGCCTGTCATGTGGGCATCGTTTACGCAGGAGCCTATGGGTATCTCATAGCGAAACTCGGTCTTCGCCTTATCCGCCTCTCCGCAGTATCGCACTATTTCCTCTATTTTTTCAGCCAATAACTCGGCAGTTTTTCTGCTGTAGGTGCGTATGGTGCCTCCCATGCTCACTCTGTCGGGGATCACATTAAAGGCGTTGCCTCCATGAACAGAGGTAATGCTTATGACAGCCTTATCCTTCGGAGACAGGAGACTGCGCTGTATTGACTGTATCTCTGTGTATATCCTGTTCATTACAAGTATCGGATCAATGCATTTCCAGGGCTCTGCCGCATGTCCTCCCTTTCCCTCTATGCCGATCTCAAATATGCAGGGAGTAGTGGTCACACCGCCTGAGGATATGCTGTATTTTCCCACGGGAATGTCAGGGGTCACATGTACGGCTACTGCGGCATCCACCTTCGGATCCTCCAGTATCCCCCCTGCGATCATCTCCTTTGCCCCGGGGCTTCCCTTTCCCTCCTCGCAGGGCTGAAAGGCAAGCTTCACTGTGCCCTCAAGCTTATTTTTATTATGCATTAAAAGCTCTGCCGCGCCCAAGAGCCAGGCTGTGTGAAGATCATGGCCGCAGGCATGCATCCTACCCTCCCGCCTTGAGCTGAACTCCAAGCCGGTCTCCTCTGTGATGGGAAGGGCATCCATGTCAGCCCTCAACAGTATGCAGGGAGAGCTCTTTTGCCCTCTTATGATCCCCACAAGTCCCGAGTCTTCAGAAAACCGGGTCTCCACACCTAAGAGCTCCAGCTTCTCCTTGACATAGGCTATAGTGCGGCTCATCTCTGAGCCCAACTCCGGATATTTATGCAATTCTCTTCGTATATCAGAAAGCTTCTCCCGAAGACCTTCGGCTTCCTCCAAAAGGTGATCCTTATACATCTTTATTCCTTCCGAAATTCGGATATTCAAGTTTAAAAAATAAATAATAAAAACCTGTAAAATAAAGTATAATAGCTGTAAATACTTTTAACGAGACTTATTTGATTTTCAAATAAGGCCGCGGCTTCTTATAAGAATATTTAAATAAAAAAGGTACAGAAATATGCAGAATTTTAAATTCACCATAGAATATGAGGGCACCCGCTACAACGGCTGGCAGAGGCTTAAGGATAATGACAATACCATACAGGGAAAGCTGGAAACTGTGCTCTCCCGCATGACGGAAAGCAGGGTGCAGCTTACGGGAGCAGGGCGCACGGATGCAGGGGTCCATGCGAGAGCCCAAGTGGCCAATGCATTTCTTGACACAGATATGGGGGATGAGGAGATAAGGAGGTACATGAACAGGTACCTGCCGGAGGATATAAGGATACTCTCTGTGGAGAGGGTGGGAGAAAGGTTTCACAGCAGGTTCTCGGCAGTTGAGAAGCTTTACTGTTATTACATAAGTACAGGGGAAAAGCCCTCTGTTTTTGAGAGGAAGTACCTGTACCATATAGACGGAATGCCTGACATAGACAGCATGAAAAGGGCGGCAGACCTCCTTTCAGGCAGACATGATTTCCGCTCCTTCTGCGGGAACCGCCATATGAAAAAGTCAACTGTGAGGGAGATAAGGTCAATAGATATTGACTTTGACGAGAAAAAAGAGATAATAAAAATCAGCTACAGAGGAGACGGATTTCTGCAGTATATGATAAGGATAATTACAGGGACGCTTCTTGAGGTGGGCTCGGGCAGGAGAAGCCCGGAGGACATGACCCGGGTGCTTGAAGAAAAAAACAGGGAAGCTGCAGGATATACAGTACCTCCCGGAGGACTTTTTCTTGAGGAGATAAGATTTAAGTGATGGATAGCCGGGGAAAAACAAAAAAGGGAATAGTATGCGCCGTTTTGGGTGCCGTAAGCTGGGGATTTTCAGGAACCTGCAGCCAATACCTCTTTATGAATTATGAGGTGGACTCCATATGGGTCACCACAATGAGGATGACCATATCGGGAATAGTTCTCTTTATTATGACCTTGTTCACAGGAAAAAAGGAGCTTTTGGGAATCATAAGGCACAAAAGAGACCTGATACACGAGGTCATATTCGGTATTGCAGGGCTGCTGTTTTGCCAGTTCTCCTACCTGACCGCAATACAATATTCAAATTCGGCCACAGCCACAGTGCTGCAGAACCTGAGCGTTGTGTTCATAGCGGTCTTCACAGCCATAATAACGAGGACCATGCTCGGGAAAAAGCAGCTGTTTTCTATTGCTTTGGCCCTCTTCGGAGTCTTTCTCATAGCGACTCACGGAAATATAAAAAGTATGGTCATATCCCCCAAAGGTCTTTTCTGGGGCCTCTGCACAGCCTTCGGAGTAGTGACCTATTCTATGCTCTCGGCAAGACTTGTGGCAAGATGGGGAAGTCAGGCCGTAAGCGCCTACGGTATGCTCATAGGAGGAGGGATACTGGGTATATTTTCAGGAGCTTATACTATCAGACCGGAGCTTGACATATACGGCGTGACGGTCATGGCCCTGATAATACTCATAGGTACCGTCGGTGCATTCACCCTGTTTTTGGAGGGAATAAATAAGCTTGGGGCGGTGAGGGCCACACTTATAGGCTGTCTTGAGCCGGTCTCAGCCACTGTCATTTCAGCTCTGTGGCTGGGCTCCGTATTCAGCCTTACTGATATTTTGGGATTTGTATGTATCCTTGCGACAGTTTTGATATTTAATACCGGCGAAGGCTCGGATAAGAATTTAACATAAAGGAGAAGGTTTAATGGACGAGATAAGAAAGCGCATAGTGGAATTTGCGGAGGCACACGGTGATGAGTACAAGGAGATAGCATTGAAGATCCACGGTAAGCCGGAGGTGAGCAATTACGAGTTTTTTGCCTCGGGTATACTCTCGGATAAGCTTAAGGAGGAGGGCTTTGAGATAGAGCTGCCTGCGGCCGGACACAGGACAGGCTTTGCTGCGAGATACGATTCGGGAAAGCCGGGACCTGTAATGTGCTTTCTTGCGGAGTATGACGCCCTTGCAGGCCTTGGACACGGCTGCGGTCACAATCTCTTCGGAGCCACCTCATCTCTTGCGGGAGCAGCCTTAAAGTCGGTAATAGACGAGATTGGAGGAGAAGTGAGAGTTTACGGCACTCCCGGAGAGGAGGGCGGAGAAAACGGAAGCGCCAAGGGCAGCTTTGTGAGAGAGGGATACTTTAAGGACGTGGATGCGGCCCTCTCAGCTCACCCCGGAGTAGGCCATGTGCTGACGGAGAAGAGTCTCGGCTGCGCTCCTGTGGACATAGAGTTTTGGGGAAAGTCCTCCCACGCTGCAGCGGCTCCGGAAAAGGGAATCAATGCGCTGGACGCCCTGATACAGACCTATAACTCTATAAATGCCCTGAGACAGCACCTCCCGGATGATGTCAGGATACACGGCATCATTACAGACGGAGGAAAGGCCCCCAACGCGGTGCCGGACTACGCTGCAGCTAAGTTCTACCTGAGAGCGGCTACGGCAGGGACACTTGACGATGTATATAAAAAGGTGGAGAGGATAGTTGAGGCCTCAGCTCTTGCCATGGGGGCAAAGGGAAGCATGAAGCCCTATCAGAACAGAGTGGAGAACATGGTGCCCACGCCTCTTTTTGACAGCGTATATGCAAAAAATCTTGAGCTTTTCGGATACAAGGCCGAGCTTCCGGGGGAAGGCTCCGTCGGATCTACAGACATAGGCAATGTGAGCCAGGTCATCCCGGCCATACAGCCCAAGATAAATATAAGCGACAGGGACATAAAGGGCCACAGCATTGAGTTTGTAGAGGCTTCCTGCTCAAAGCAGGGCCTGGATTCCATAGTGCTTGGGGCAAAGGTCCTTGCCCTCACAGCCCTCGACCTTATAGAGGATCCTGAGCTTCTTAAGAAAATAAAGGAAGAGCACAGATATATGGTGGAGCATCAGGGGGAGTAGAGATAAAGGATGTATTGGCAAAAAGACTAAAAAAAAGCAAAAATACAGAAAAACAGAAAATTTGTAACTATAAACGTTAAAGCATAGGGCAAAAGCACAAAAATTAAATCGAAAGCTTTTGCCCTTTTTTTAATGCTATAGAAGTTGAATAATTGTAAGGATTTTTTGAAACAAAAACTAAAAGGCGTAAATAATTGAGTAATCACCAAACATATACGAAAAATTATAAGAATACAAAAAGGTGAGATATTTGTATATGAAAAAGGAGATAAACAAAAAGGCATAAGAATAATCCAAACTAATGCCAGTGGAGAAACAGAGCAGGGGTGCAGGAAATTTAATATATATGTTTTAAAAGATCCTGATCCCACACCATAGGCTGTAGCTCCAATAAAAAGAATTAATGGAAAAACAAGAATGATAAAAAGGGAGCTTTTAAAGAAAAAGATAAAGCAAACTGATACAACAAATAATGAGGCAGAGCACGAGATTAATGCAAGTTTTAAACCTCTTTTTTCAGGCCGGTTGAGAACAAGGGGCCTCAGTATATGTACTTCAGATTTACAATTGAATCCCCCAAAAGCATTTTGGATTTTATGAGAAGTAAATCTGTTACACACATAAACATTCAGATATAGCGATACTAATGAAACGGAGCTTACAAAAAGACAGAGGAGTAATAGGCTTAAGGGATCTGAAATACATATATGTATATTGGGTGAAAAACCGCTTGCAAAGGCTATACGTGAAGCACGGCTTAAGGTGATATATAAAAACAGCCCTGTGGGAGAAAGAAAGACAGAAAAAAAGGATCCGATTGATGATGAGACATATCCTAATACTATTCCTGATCTTGGATCTTTGTTTGATGCCATGTAAGCCGATGTGCAGAGAACAACAGAAAAATATGAACCGTATCCACCAAAGGATCCGGATAGGGCGGATGCTATAACTGCAGAATAAGGAAGGAGAACTGCAGGAAGTTTTAGGAATATAAACCTTACCAGAGCGCATAAGAAACCAAGGCTGTCAGCATAAAACATAGAGGCTGAAAACAATAAAAAGATAAAAAATACCGATAAAAAATAATCACTCAACTTGCCAAGGCCCCCGGGATAACAGCTTCTTTATAAAAAACATACGAATTAAAGATAAAGTCTACTAATAGAATATTTTTTATAATATACAAATTATACCATAAGTGCAATAGGCATATTTTATAATTGACTTCCAAGGAGAGACAGACATGGTATTATTGGGGAAAAGGATAAAGGATCTGAGAAATTCATACAGACTTACGCAGACTGAGCTTGCGGTGAAGGTGGGAGTGACAAAATCTACCATTGCGGCCTATGAGAACGACAGCAGAGCGCCATCCTACGATGTGCTTTTAAATCTGGCAAGGGTACTTCATGTGACCACAGATACCCTGCTTTCATCAGAGGCGGAGACCGTAATAAGGGCGGAGGATCTCACAGATGAGCAGATACATATCCTTGACACCATAGTGGGAAGCTTTAAGGCGGCCAACCTCTTGAGAAGCTCAGCAGAGAGCGAGAGGGCTGTGGCTGATGTGATGGATGAGTACAGGGCTTTCGCCTTGAAAAATAAGAAAAAAGGCTCTTTCAAGAAAGAAACTGAAGAGGCTGAAAAGCCCATAGAAAAAAATATTTGACAGAATATACACGCATAAAAAGACAGCAGACAGGATAATAGGATCCGCCTGCTGTCTTTTTGAAACTTGAGTCAGTATAGCTGTTATTTTACTTTCTCCTCGGACAGAGCCTTGACAAGGGCTGCCGCCGCGAAGAACATTATGAAAATGAAGGGGAAAGCCGCTGCCAGAGATATAGTCTGCAGAGGATTGAGCCCTCCGGCCATGAGCAGTCCCACGGCAAGGACCGCCATCACCACTCCCCAGAGGACTTTTCTTGAGTTGGGAGGCTCAAGCTCTCCGTCGCTGGAGAACATGGCCAGAATAAATGTCCCCGAGTTTGCGGAAGTTATGAAGAAGGTGCAAAGAAGTACCAGAGATACTATGCACAGCAAGCTTCCGAGGGGGAATTGCTGCATTACTATAAAAAGGCCTGTCTCAGGTGTGGCGGCGATCTCTGTGAGCTGCTCAAGGCTCATTGCTCCATGAGTGAAAAGATGTATGGGAAGAGTTCCCATAATGGCAAACCATACTATGGAGCCGAGAGCGGGAGCCAGGACCACTCCGAATATAAATTCTCTTATGGTCCTGCCCTTTGATATACGGGCGATAAAGGAGCCCACAAAGGGAGCCCAGGCTATCCACCAAGCCCAGTAGAAGATCCTCCAGGAGCCTACCCAGGTATTGTCACCGTAGGGCATCATCATAAGGCTGTCTCCGAAGAAATTCTGTATATAAGAGCCCAGCCCGTCAGTGAGATTATCGAGGATCTCTATCTTGGGGCCTACGATGAAGGTGAGGAGCAGGAGGGCGATTGCAATATAGAGATTCGCATCACCTATGAGCTTAATCCCCTTTCCTATACCGTCTACTGCTGACCATATGTATATGACGCTTATCACGGTGATTATAATGATCTGCACTATAAGGGATGAGGGGATGCCGAAGAGGTGGGTAAGTCCCGCATTTATCTGAAGCACTCCCAGACCGAGAGAGGTGACAACGCCTGCCACTGTGGCGAAGACGGCCAACACATCTATGGTCTTTCCTAATCCGCCTTTTACCCCCTTTTCTCCTATGAGAGGCTCAAAGATGGAGCTTATAAGTCCGGGCTTTCCCTTCCTGAAGGTAAAGTAGGCAAGTCCGAGGCCTATTATGCAGTAGTTTGCCCAAGGGTGAAATCCCCAGTGCATGAAGGAGGACCTTATGGCAAAGTTTATGGCCTCCTCACTTCCCGGCTCGATACCGGGAATAGGGCCTGACAGGTGGGATATGGGCTCTGATATACCCCAGAACACAAGACCCACTCCCATGCCTGCTCCGAAGAGCATGGCAAACCATGACATTGTGGAGTACTCCGGCTTGGAATCGTCAGCTCCCAGCTTTATATTTCCCCACTTGCTGAAGGCAAGGGCGAAGGAAAATATTACAAAGGCAAGCATGGCAAGCAGGTAGAGCCAGCCGAAATCTCCTGTTATAAAAGCAAATACGGCATTTGATACTACCGTAAAACTGCGGTTGAAAGCCACCGCCCATATGGTCACGGCCGCTGTGAGCACAAGTGAAACTACAAAGACTGTGCTCATTTTTTTTGTCTTATTTTCTTCCATATATTTACGCCTTTCTATCCCCCATATAGACGGGCGATGTTAACTTAGATCTCCACCTTGAATACAGTGGGCTTCTTTATTTCTGTGGCAAGGCCCTCAAGAGCAGTGCCCACCCTTGATTTCCTGAGCTTATGCTGCTCCTCCTTTGATGTTCCCGGATTTCCGAGAGGATAAGGTATGGAGATAGTGGGAACTATTCTGTTTACGCCTACGGTCTGAGCCACAGGGACCAGGTTGCACATGAGAACTACAGGGAAGCCTGCGCGCTCGAATTCTTTTACCATCGTTGACCCGCAACGAGTGCAGGTTCCTCAGGTGGAGACCATGATCACAGCGTCCACATTGTCCTCCTTCAAGAGAGGGATGATCTCCTTTGCCATCCTCTTCGCCTCACCCTGGGTTGTTCCTGTTCCTACGGTAGAGTAGAAGTACTTGTGTATTGCACCTATCTTTCCCTCCTTGAGGAACTCCTTCATTACGTCCACAGGCATGATAACGTTGGGATCAGCATTTGCGGCGGCGGGGTCAAATCCTGCGTGGATGGTTTTAAATACTCCTCCCTCCAGCCTGTCCATATCGGAAATATCATATTTGCCCCATCTCGTGGCTGAAGCTGACTGTATCCTGTCGGGATTATCCACAGGAACTATTCCTCCTGTGGTGGCAAGGGCGATCTTAGCCTTTGAGAGATCCTTAAGCGCCGGAGCAATGGGTACAAGATCCTTCTTGGGGATTATGAGCTCTGATGTGAAGGGCTTTCCTGTAGCCTTTGCAATGAGCATGTCAACAGCTCTGTCAGCACAGTTGACACCGTCTTTTCTCCAAACCTGATGGCGTATGCCTCTCTGATAATAGCCCTCGGCATCCGGGCCTTCAAGCTCTTCACCTTTTAAAAGCTTTCCTGCAAGGGCAACCATCATATCCGCATCATGCTTCATGCTTGCGGCAGAGTGGCTTCCCTTCATGATGTACATTTCTTTTTTGAACATCTCCACGCCGGGGTTCTCAACATGCATTGAGGTGATGACAGGCACACCGAATTTTGCCTGCACAGCCTTTCCTATCTCTCCGCAGGCAACTCCGTAACGGCCTGCCTGGAAGGCGGGGCCTGCTATAAAGAGGTCGAACTCCTTTCCCTCCAGCTCCTTAAGTATGCGCTCTATGGCCTCATCCCTGTGGGTGCTCATAAAGTTATCTCCGCACACGACGGTGTAGGAGACCTGTGCATCGTGAGCCTTAAGGCCCATATTGATGGCTCCTGTAGGGCCTACCACTCCCTGTCTAACCTCGGGCTCATAGTCAGCCTTGTCTTCTCCGCCGATACCGGCAAAGAACTGATTTATGTAGCAAATAACGCTCTTCATAATTAAAGATCAAACTCCTTTCTCTCCGGATTAAAATTCTTTCATAGTCTTTGTTGACCAGCCGATGACCTGATCTCCGCAGAACATGGCGTTGTTCTCCATGATTATGGAGCCGTCGGGCCTTACTGAAGGTCCGAGGATCTCGTCTCCTGACCAACCGCCTGAAAGTCCGTCACGACCAAGAGATTCCAGCTCGCCTATGACCTCAGGCATAGGAGGAAGCTCTATAAGCTCTGACACATTGCCGCAGGATACGATGGCATCCTCTTTCTCGTCCATTGAAACCAGGGGATCGGACTTTCCGTCACGCCCTGTACACTCGTTGGTGAGGCCCACAGTCTTTACGCCGGCCTCCTCGAGAGCTACTATGCAACCTGTAAAGTCGGCATCAGGATTTCCATATCCCTCCTCCGCAACTATGGCGGCATCCGCACCAAGATCCTTTGCTATCCTTGCAACAAAGAGGGCTGAGCGCTCCTTCTGATCAAGGGCGACATTGAGGTTTGACATTATGACTCCAAGGAAATTCAAGGTCTTACCGTGCTCCTTGTAAAGTCTCTTTATGACAGGAGCATTCTGGAAATCGTAGGTAGACCACTTTGATGAGCAGGGCATGAAGCTTCCCGAAACCATGGCTCCGTCAAGGATCTCGTTGGGATTCATGAAAGTGGGGAGCATATGGTTGCAGTCCCAACCGTAGCAGAGATCATTGTAGCCCATTTCCTCCATCTGTGACTGAGGCTGCATTACATAGACTACAGAGGGGAGCTTTTCTGTGGCATCAGCCCTCTTTATGACGGGCTCAAGCTCATAGCTCTCCAGCTCCTCCGGCTCCAGATCCTTTACGCACTTACCGATATACTCGGCAAGCTTGTGAACGGCCTCTCTTATGGCTCTGTTTTTCTTTTGCTGCTCTCTCTTTTCAAACTCTTCATCTGTATCAGCTACAAGGACCAGGTTATTTAACTGAGAATAATAGGTGTACTTGGCGCCTTCTCCTCCCATGTCAATAAGTCCGTCCTGGAAGCCTCCCCAGTGTCTGCCGACAGCCAGAAGGCTCATTCCCTTGAGGCAGTGAGTCCTGCCGCATCCCGCCTGAGAGAGAGGACCGGTGTAGCCGGGGAAGAGAGCATCGCCGTTAAGCTTTACTCTGCACTCTACAGCTTCCTTTACAGGAACCAGTCTAACCATATCTCCGGGCTTTACTATGCGAAGATCAGCCTCTGTTATATGAGGATCTCTCTTTACAAAGTTGAGACAATCCTCCTTATTCACGATAAGGATGCCGTTTTCATATTTGGTTTCATTGCCGAAAACGATATCCTTTACATAAAAGTTACCGAGTTCCAGTTTCATAAAATATGCTCCTTTCGTGGATTTTGAATGATTCTTATAAAACACTTTGTGTGAAAATTCTAACATAAATTTTGAGAACTTTTTGTAACTTTACGTTAATTTCAGCAAAATCAGAGTTTTGCTGAATGTTATCAAGATAAGATAAAAATGTATCGCGATAAGTTTGTGTACTGTGATACGCGTACAAAAAAACAAAAAAATAACAGCTGTGTTTTTGTATAAAATGCACACCTGTTATTTTGGGAATTAAAATTCAAACTTGAATATAAATTCAGGAAAGATATTTCGCGATAATTACCTTGTAACTTTTAGTAACGTTCACACTCCGCCAGCCACTCCGGCCTGAGCTCAAAACATATGCCCAGCTCGTCCTCAGGGCCGAAAGGAGGGATGGCAAATATCCGATCCCAACTCTTTACTATCTTTCTCTTGAGAAGAGGATAGTAGTTGCCCTCGTTTCCTGTTATGAGAGATGACTCTGAGGCTATATTGTAGCGCCTCAGTTCTCTGTTGAACTCATCGCTGTCCTTCTTGTCATAGGGCATGTACATGTAGTTTACTCTGTAGCCCCAGGCATATTCGGAGAATACCTTGATATATTTTTTGGGGATGTTCAGCTTAAGCACCGCCGTGTTTTCCACAGGGCGCAGGCGATACTCCTCATGCATGGACAGCCATATGGGGAATACTTCAGCCTTCGGCACAGCCATTATATCTCTGCACTTATCAGTGAGCCATCTGTAGAGGCCGATATAATAGTCTGAGATGCTGCCGTTCTTCTTGCGTATAAAGCTCTCCTTGGCGGTGTAGACCTCCCCCTTTTCGAGGACGTCCGCAACTGCGGGATCCTGCCTTGTCCAAACTGTGAAATATTCCTCAGCCTCACCTTTGTGGCCATAATCATGGCCGAGAGTGTCAGAGGCATACATGCCCACTATCTCCTCTATCTCCTTCTTTATTTCAGTTACCCTCTCTTCAACCTCTGTCTCCTTTATCCCATAATCAAGTATGTCTTTTAGATAGCCTTTGTAGAGGAAGCACACATGGTGATTGAGCTTTGAGGCATTTTCAGGGGGCAGGACTCCGGAATCCACACAGCGCTGCACCATGACCATGTCTCTCTCCAGAAGGTCTGCGCTCTTCAGCATTACCTGAAGATAGGGACTTACTATATTGAGCCTCTCGGGAAACATGGCATAGTATTCTCTGATAGCCTCAGGAAGCTTTCTGCCGGTCTCGCTGAAAAATATGGCGTTAAAGGCCTTGGGATGTCTGAAAGCCGTGCGGCAGTAACATTCCCATATGCCTATGTGTATCTCCCAGATATCCTTCCACTCGCTCTCGTGGCTGTTCAGATCCTTGAGGTACTCGTCAAGATACACAAGATAAGAGAAATATATCAGCTCATCCAGGTTTTTGAAGTAGTGGTAAAGGCTGGTGGAGCTGCAGCCGAAGGCCTTGGCTATGCGCCTTATGGACAGAGACTCCGCCCCCTCGGAGTTTATGATCTCAAAAGCCTTATCGATGTAGTCTCTTCTGCTGAGATCCTTAAAATATCTTTTTCTTCCTTCCGCTTCGTACATTTTGTGCCACCTTTCTTGCCGAATATAATGTTATCTGATCGATTTAAGGCTTACTATATCGTCCTTTTTCAGCTTCCATACCGCAGCCTGAATATTTTCGGGAGAGGTATTTTCTGTGTCAAATATCCGCTCTCTGCTTCTTTTGATCTCTGCTTTAAACAGGGGATAAAAAGGGGTTGAGAAGACTTCAAATCCGCTTTGTATCCCGGCCCGATCAAGGCTTTTTGAAAATCTTTTTTCATCCTCCTCATCTCTTCCGATGTAGGAAAGACTGAGGACCTTCTGCCATTTTTCTCTGTCAAAAATCAAAAGGCGCTCAGGAGAAAAGGCGGCCTCAATGAGGAAGGAGCCGGGCTCGCCGTAGAGCCATTTTTTTGATGCGAAGAGCCATATGGGAGACTCCGCCCCCTCAGAAGGAAAAAAGCCCATGGACTCTGAGGCACACCTGAAGAAACCGTATGCCTCGTCAAAGACCCATGAGCTTTCGCCGTATTTTTTTTCAATATATTCTTTTTTTACAACAGAGTATCCTAACCTTTCTATACAGTCTGCGACCGCCTTAGTCTGGACAGTATACATATGGATCTTTCCGTCTGCTGCGATCAAATCTGATTTATCCATAGTTGTCTTCCCCAAATGTGACTTGAAATTAAGTTTACACTCCTTTTTGGAGATTGTCAAAAGAAGAGTCAAAAATAAAGTCAGCCTTTTTCTCTATGTCATAAAAATCAAGATAACGGTTCTCCATGGGGATCCAGCGGTCTCTGAAGATTTTGAAGCGCTCAGTGCCGTTCCTTGAAATTATGCGCTCCCGCTGAAGCTCATCATTTATGTCTGAGTAAATTTTGAGATCATAGAGCCCTGAAAACTCGGGGCGCATGCAGTAGGCTCCCTCCACGATATAAAGGCGGGAAAGGGGAAGGACTGTGGGCTCCTGTTCATAATCCATAAGGGAGCAGTTAAAGCGCCTGTAGCTGATAGAGCTGCCCCAGGTTTCAGGCGTTAAGCCTATGCCCTCTCTGATCCTTTTAAGGGGAAGGAAAACTTCCTCAAAAAATCTCTCGTAGTGGACATTTCCTCCGGGCTCATTTAAGCGCTTCTCTGTCCTCAGAGAAAGGGGCAGAAAGAAATCGTCCATGTGGATGAGTTCTGCGGAAAAGCCCCGAGCTTTGTCTGAAAAGTGCTCTTTTAAGTGAGAGGCCAGAGTAGTCTTTCCTGAGGCACATTTGCCGTCTATGGCTACAATAAATACCTCATCGGGAGAGAGGGAAGTAAGCCTTTTTCCCACAAGGAAAAAAAGCTCAGGCTCGGTTATATAATTTTTCTTTCCGGAAAGATCCTGTACCATATTTAAAATCCTCTGAAAGTACTGCTGAAACAACTGCTGATTGCTGAGAACATGAACCGAATCAATCAGCTACGTGGGCTTTCTTAAGAGCCACGACTATGGGAGGAATTATCAAAATATGCAGTATTATGGCGGGCAGGGCATTTATGAAGGCTCCTGCAAGAAAAAGCTGAAGGGTAAAATCCATACCAAGGGAGAGGAATATAAGGTATGAGGCTATACCCCAAACTACCCTTCCTATGATCATTGATATTATAAGGGATGTATATATGCCCTTAAGTGATGAGCCGAAGGCCTTCACAAGCACGCCTACGAAGAATCCGTATGCTGCCATCTCGAAGGACATGGCAAGACCTGAGGGAGCGCCCGGCATGGAAGGGATAAGGGGAGGCATGTGGAAAAGAAAATACCTCAATAAAGGTGCTATAAAGCCTGTAAGGGCTCCGAAAAAGGGGCCGCATATAAATCCGCATAAAAGCACAGGTATGTGCATGGGAGACAGCATATTTCCTATCTCGGGTATCTGCCCCGTGAGAAAGGGAAGTACCAGACAGAGGGCAAGGCAGAGGGCTGAGAAACAGAGTTTTTTTGTGTCGCTTTTCATAGTCGCAATATCCTTTCAAAATAAAAAAATACCATAAAGATCCGGTTTCAGACTGTTTTCTTCTGAAAACGTATACCTTCATGGTATGAGTGTACGATCGAATATAAGATACTATACATTGGCTTGGCCAAAAAAAATATATCAAAACAGTGCCTGACTGTCAACAGCGGGATACCGGTTTGGCAGATTATCAGCGGTAAGAAGTTCAGGCGTCGGAGCTCAGTGAGGCGATCAAATTCACAGCCTCTTCAGCCAGAAGAGAAAGGCTCATATCAGAAGCCCCTGCCACATGGATGCTGCATTTGTTTACAGGGATCAGGATCTTCCTTGCTCTGCTTTTTCCCACGGCCAGAGCCATTTTATCTGTGACCTCGCCTAAGAGGGAGTCGGCACATACTATGCCGACAGGGCCTACTATAAAGTCCGCATCCCTGCTGTTTACAACCACCGGATTTTCTCCGGTGGCGCCGCAGTCCGCACCGCTTTTCAACATGGCGGAAGTGGCGGTGCTGTTGGTTCCCAGAGCAAAGACTTCACTGTCCTTGAGCTTATCCGAAGCCTTTATCTTTTCGGTGACAAGGCAGCCCAAGCGGCCGCCCTGACCGTCTATGACAACTATCTTGTTTTTTTTTCTTTCCATATCATCTTTATCCTTTGGTTTTTTTACTTAAATGTCGAGCTCCTCAAACACTCTTCCGATCTTTTCCCGGATAAGGAGGTCAGCCTCGGAATCTCTGTCCGTGGAGTCGCGATTTATCAGGACAAGCTTTTTTCCTCTGTAATAATTTATGAGGCCTGCCGCCGGCCATACAGTGAGAGAGGTGCCCCCGATTATGAGTACATCCGCATTGTGTATGTAGTGTACAGCCCTGTTCATTACAGTCTTATCAAGGGCCTCCTCGTAGAGGACCACCTCAGGCTTTATGGTTCCACCGCACTCATCACAGCGTGGAACGCCCTCAGCTTTCATCACATAATCGAGGCCGAAGCTCTTTTTGCATTTCATGCAGCGATTTCTCAAAACAGAGCCGTGAAGCTCAAGTACGTTCCTGCTTCCCGCCTTTTGGTGGAGCCCGTCTATGTTTTGGGTGATGACAGCTTTGAGCTTGCCTTCCCTCTCCAATTTTGCAAGAGCCAGATGAGCTGCATTGGGCTTTGTCTCAGGGAAAAGCATCTTGTCCTTATAAAACCTGAAAAACTCCTCTGTATTGCTCATAAAGAAGCTGTGGCTGATTATCATTTCAGGAGGATACTTATACTTCATATTGTACAGTCCGTCTTGGGAGCGAAAGTCCGGAATGCCGCTCTCGGTGGACACACCTGCCCCGCCGAAAAATACAATATTGTCGCTTTCCTTTATCAGTTCCCCAAGGGCCTTTATCTCAGGCGAAGAGGGAAGATCTTTTGATGTTTTCATACAGGATTCACCTCCGCTTTCATATTTACAATTATAGTTTAAGTTGCCGCCAAAAACAACGATGCAATTTATAACGACCTCTTGCAGACAGCCTCATTTCTTGCTATAAAATCACAGTTATGGTATATTATATACTTAGTTAAAAAATAACAGGAACATTTTTGTTTTATATAGAATTTATCCGAGCCTTACGGCGGGACTTTAATAAATCATGAAAAATCAAAAGAAATCAGGAATATCAATAGCGAATTATCTCAGGTGGCCTTTATTTTTATCGCTGCTCCTTATAATCGCAAACCTTATTATGATAAGGATCTCCCCGGAGACCTCGGTGTATACCACAGCAGTGACTCTGATATACACCTTCATTTGCTGCGGACTTTATCTCTACACGAGAAAGGGACTGTTCTGCGGACTTGTAAGCTTTGCCCAGGGCTTCGAGGAGGTGGAGAGACAGCTCTTCGACGAGATGAGCGTACCTTTTGCGCTCTGTGACAGGAGCGGCAATGTTATATCCTCAAATCAGGCCTTTTCGGATACTCTGAAGGAGGGAAAGGCCGCCTCGGGGAAAAATATAACCGTGATCTTTCCTGACATTACAAAGGAAATACTCAGGGCCGACGACGAGGATGTGATAGTTCACACTTCCTTCTCGGGAAAACGCTACAGTGTGGAGCTGGTGCGCACCCGCCTTGCCTCGGAGGAGGATGAGGAGAGCAATATACTCTATGAGGCGGGAAAGATAGTATGGGCCATGTATTTTATAGATGAGACCGAGCTTGTGGAATACAAAAAGCTTTACTCGGACAACAGGCCCTGCGAGGGACTCATTTATCTCGACAACTATGACGAGGCCATGGAGGGCGTGGACGATGTGAGGAGATCACTCCTTACAGCCCTCATAGACAGAAAGGTATCCAGCTACATAAGCTCCATGAACGGAGTTATGAAAAAGCTGGAGAAGGACAAGTACTTCTTTATAATAACCAGCGAAAATCTGGCGAGGATGACGGAGGACAAGTTCTCCATATTAAAGGACACAAAATCCATCAATATAGGAAATGAGATGGCTGTCACCCTGAGTATAGGCATAGGAGCTGACGAGGGGGCTGATTACAAGCAGAACTCGGAGTATGCAAGGGTTGCCATGGATCTGGCGCTTGGAAGAGGCGGGGACCAGGTGGTCATCAAATCATCCGACAATATCAGATACTTCGGCGGAAAATCCCATGCTGTGGAGAAGAATACCAGAGTAAAGGCAAGAGTAAAGGCCCATGCCTTCAGAGAGCTTCTGGAAAACAAGGACAATGTCATAATCATGGGTCACAAGATAAGCGACATCGACTGTCTCGGGGCGGCTGTAGGCTTCTACAGGATAGCCGTGTCCATGGGAAAGAGGGCTCATATAGTCTTAAATGAGGTGAGAGGTTCCATGAGGCCTCTGTATGAGAGCTTCATAAAGAATGAATATTACCCCAAGGACATGTTTGTCATGGGGGATAAGGCCCTGTCGCTTATAGATGACGGGACGGTTGTAGTAGTGGTGGATGTGAACAGACCGGGCTATACGGAGGAACCCAGGCTGCTTGCGGCCTGCGACACCATAGTAGTTGTGGACCACCACAGGAAAAGCTCTGACACCATAGACAATGCAACTCTGTCCTATGTTGAGCCCTTTGCCTCATCGGCCTCTGAGATGGTGGCCGAGATACTCCAGTACATAGGGGACAACATAAGGCTTACTCCCCAGGAAGCTGATGCGATGTACTCGGGTATAATGATAGACACCCAGAACTTTACGAACCAGACCGGAGTAAGGACCTTTGAGGCCGCCGCTTACTTAAAGCGCAGCGGAGCGGACATTATAAGGATAAGAAAAATATTCAGAGATAATTTTGCGGATTACAAGGCAAAGGCCAGAGCTGTGGATACAGCGGAGATATACAGAGATCATTTTGCAATAAGCGAGTGCGATCCGGAGGGGACCGAGGCTCCCACAGTGGTGGGCGCCCAGGCTGCCAACAGTCTTTTGGAGATAAACGGCATAAAGGCCTCCATAGTACTTACAAAGTATCAGGAAAAGATATATGTTTCCGCCCGCTCCATAGACGAGGTAAATGTCCAAGTCATGATGGAAAAGCTGGGAGGAGGAGGCCACAAGTCTGTGGCAGGTGCTCAGCTTAAGGATATGAGCCTTGATGAGGCAAAGACTAAGATCAAGGAAATTATAGACGATATGTTAAAGGAAGGCGAGGTATCATAAATGCAGGTAGTACTTTTACAGGATGTTAAGAGCCTTGGCAAGAAAGGCGATGTTGTAAAGATCAACGACGGATATGCCAGAAACTACATACTCCCCAAGAAACTGGGGGTCGAGGCCAACGCGGCAAATCTGAATGACCTGAAGCTTCAGAAAGCCAATTCCGAGAAGATAGAGGCGGCAAAGGTGGCTGAGGCCAAGGCTTTGTCGGAGAAGCTTGGGGGAGCGGCTGTCACACTTAAGATAAAGACCGGAGAGGGGGGAAAGACCTTCGGATCTGTCACAGGAAAGGAGATAGCTCAGGCCATAAAGGAGGAACTGGGCGTTGACATAGACAAAAAGCGCATAGTCCTTCCTGAGCCCATAAAATCAGTGGGTACAAGAGAAGTACTCATAAAGCTTCATAAAGAAGTCAATGCAAATCTGAGAGTTAAGGTAGAGGAAGCATAATGAATGCGGATGAGGCGATCTTAAAGAGGGTTTCACCCCACAGCTCCGAAGCGGAGCAATCTGTAATAGGATCGATGCTGATGGATAAGGACGCGGCTGTTTCAGCCTGCGAGATACTTGAGGAGGAGGACTTTTACGAGCCTCCTTTTAAACTCATGTTTTCGGCCATGAGGGATATGGTGGCTGAGGACATGCCCATAACCCTTGTGACCTTAAGGGACAAGCTGGAAAAGGACAATGCCCCGGGGGAGGTGAGGGACCTCTCGTTTATAAAGGCCATAATGGACTTAAACCCCACCTCAGCCTATGTAAAGTCATATGCCAACATAGTGAAGGAAAAATCCGTTCTGAGAAAGCTCATAAGAGTCAGCGAGAAGATAGCGGAGGACTGCTACGCAGGCACGGAGAGCCTGGATGCTATTTTGGAGGACACGGAAAAGGGGATATTTGACCTTATAAAGAACAAGGACAGGAAGGAATTTGTCCCCATAGACGAGATAGCCATCGAGGTCATGAACAAGATCGAGGAGGCATCAAGGCTTAAGGAGCCCATAACAGGAGTTCCCTCGGGCTTTACGGATCTTGACTATATGACTACAGGCTTTCAGCCCTCTGACTTTATACTGGTTGCGGCAAGGCCTTCCATGGGAAAGACCGCCTTTGTCCTTAATATAATGGAGTATGTTGCTCTGAAGAAGAATCTTCCCTGTATGATCTTTTCCCTGGAGATGAGCAAGGAACAGCTTGTTAAGAGAATGTTTGCCATGGATTCAGGCATAGACTCCCAGAATCTCCGCTCGGGAAAGCTGACTGACGATGAGTGGGGAAGGCTTGTGGATACAGTCGGAAGAGTCGGAAAGGCCAATCTTCTGATAGACGATACCCCGGGCATAAGCGTGACCGAGCTCAGAAGTAAATGCCGCAAGGCAAAGCTGGAGCACGGATTGAGCCTTGTGATAATAGACTATTTACAGCTTATGAGCTCAAGCTCGAAGAAGGCCGACAACAGGCAGCAGGAGATATCGGACATATCGAGATCACTGAAGGCCCTTGCCAGAGACCTGGACTGCCCTGTCATAGCCCTGTCTCAGCTGTCAAGAGCCTGCGAGGTGAGAGCGGATCACAGGCCCATGCTGTCGGACCTGAGAGAGTCGGGAGCCATAGAGCAGGACGCCGACATGGTAATGTTCCTTTACAGAGACGATTACTACAACCCCGATACGGAACATCCCGGGGAGGCAGAGGTAATAATAGCAAAGCAGAGGAACGGCCCTATAGGCACCATAACACTTAATTGGCAGGCATCAACCACCAAGTTTGTAGGAAAAGAGAGAGTTTACAACTAGGAATTAATGTGATAAGTTTATATGCGAGGCGGAGGCCTTTTAAAATAAATTGTTTGGAGGAGTAATAACATGAAATCAATAAATAAAGACATGCTTATAGGAGAACTCATTCAGATAGATGATGTGATT
>CALWLI010000006.1 GCA_944381485.1 uncultured Lachnospiraceae bacterium | reverse complement strand
CCGTTGTCATAGTAGGGATTGTGGCTTGCGGAGATCATTACTCCGCAGTCAAACTCGTCAACTCTCGTAATATACGCCACGGAGGGAGTAGTGGTGACGTGAAGCAGATATGCGTCCGCCCCGGAGGCCGTAAGCCCGGAGGAGAGCGCATCCTCAAGCATATAGCTTGAGCGCCTCGTATCCTTTCTTATCACCACCCTGCACTTTTCTCCCGGGTGCTTTTTTCCGTAATTATAGCCCAGTATCCTTCCTATCTTATACGCATGCTCCACGGTGAGGTCAACGTTGGCCTCGCCTCTGAAGCCGTCTGTCCCGAAATATTTACCCATCTGTCTTCACTTCCTTAAATGATCCCGCCTCCGTAAGCCGCGCTTACAGGGCTTCGTAGTTTATCTCCTCAAGATACCTTGAGAGGGCGTCCTGCCAAGGGGGAAGCATCGTAAAGCCCTCCTCCGTAAGCTTTGAGAGATCCATTCTCGAGTTGTGAGGCCTCTTGGCCTTTGCCGGATACTCCGAGGAATCCACCGGCACCACCTCCACATCTCTTCCCGAAAGCCTGAATATCTCCTTTGCAAAGTCATACCAACTGCAGAGCCCCTCGTTCGCCACATGGTAGGTGCCGTACTTGTCGGAAAGTATCATATCGACAGCAATGCGGGCTATGTCAGGGGTGTAGGTGGGAGACCCTATCTGATCGTCCACCACCGTCAGCCTGTCGTGGGTCTCGGAACGCTTGAGCATGGTCTTTACAAAGTTCTTTCCGTTCTTTCCGTACACCCACTGTATCCTTACTATAAAATGTCTGTCAGGCACATACTTTCTGACAGCCTCCTCGCCCTCGTACTTGGTCTGTCCGTATACGTTTAAGGGCTCAGCCTCGTCCTCAGGCTCCCAGGGTCTTTCTCCCTCGCCGTTAAATACGTAATCTGTTGAAAAATACATCATGGGGATCATGAGCTCCCTGCACACCTTGGCAATATTCTCCGTGCCGTAGGCGTTCACAAGCCTGCACTTTTCCTCATTGTCCTCAGCCGCATCCACCGCAGTCCAAGCCGCACAATGTATGACAGCGTCAGGTGAGGCCTCAAAGATAACTTTTTTTACAGCCTCGGGATCCGTGATGTCCATCTCCTCGATGTCCACTCCGATCCCCTCTATATTCCTTTTCTGCAGCTCCAGCATGATATCATGCCCCAGCTGACCCTTGACTCCGGTGACAAATATCCTCTTTGCGCTGTTTTCTATGAGCTTGTCGATATCCAGCTCACCGAAGTCTGTCTTAATCACAGTATTTTTTAAATCCTTGCTTATCATGTTCAGCCGTCCTCGGAAATTAATCTACTCTGTCCTTGTACATTTCTTTGAAATAGTTCTGATACTCTCCGCTTATGATCCTCTCCCACCAGTCCTTGTTGTCTAGGTACCACTGTATGGTCTGCTTTATACCTGTGTCAAAGTTGTACTTAGGTCTCCATCCCAGCTCTCTCTCAAGCTTCTCCGGATCTATGGCATACCTTCTGTCATGTCCGGGTCTGTCTTTTACATACTTTATGAGGGACTCCGGTTTTCCGAGAGCAGAGAGTATGGTCTTTACGACCTGAAGATTGGTCCTCTCATTGTGACCGCCTATATTGTAGACCTCTCCCTCTTTTCCCTTTCTCACAATAAGGTCTATGGCCTTGCAGTGATCCTCAACGTGAAGCCAGTCTCTGACATTGGCTCCGTCTCCGTACACGGGAAGTTCCTCGTCAGCAAGAGCCCTTGATATCATAAGGGGAATGAGCTTCTCCGGGAACTGATACTGTCCGTAGTTGTTGGAGCATCTTGAGATGGTGACAGGGATCTTGAAGGTCCTGTGGTAGGCCATAACAAACATATCCGCCGATGCCTTTGAAGCCGAATAGGGGCTTGAGGCGTGAAGAGGTGTCTCCTCTGTAAAGAACAGGTCAGGCCTGTCAAGAGGAAGGTCTCCGTAAACCTCATCTGTGGATACCTGATGGTATCTCTTTATGCCGTACTTTTTGCAGGCATCAAGAAGAGTGGTAGTGCCCATCACATTTGTGCGCACGAACTCCTCGGGATGCTCAACAGAGCGGTCAACATGGCTCTCAGCCGCAAAGTTGATTATTACGTCGGGCTTTTCCTCCTCAAAGAGCTTGAACACAAATGCTCTGTCGGCAATGTCTCCCTTTATGAACTTATAATTAGGCTTGGCCTCCACGCTCTTGCAGTTTTCAAGGTTGCCCGCGTAGGTAAGCTTGTCAAGGTTTATTATCATGTCCTCGGGATAAGTGTTTACCAGGTACTGAACCATAACGCTCCCGATAAATCCTGCTCCCCCTGTAACTACTATCTTCATTTTCTTTCTCTCCTGAAATTAAGTTTACTTTCTAAGTTTATTTTCTATGGAGCTTGTCCACGTATTTTCCGTCAAGCACATCCTTTAAATACTTTCCGTACTGATTCTTTTTAAGGATCTCGTAGGACTTAAGCACCTCCTCCTTGGTGATCCAGCCGTTGAGATAAGCTATCTCCTCAAGGCAGGCTATCTTTCTGTGCTGATGGGTCTCTACTGTGCGGACAAAATTTCCGGCATCCATAAGGGACTCATGAGTACCTGTGTCAAGCCAGGTAAAGCCCTGTCCCAAAAGCTCCACCTCAAGCTCCCCGTTCTCAAGATAAATGCGGTTAAGATCCGTTATCTCAAGCTCGCCTCTTGCGGAGGGCTTAAGATTTTTCGCATACTCCACCACCTTGTTGTCATAAAAGTAGAGTCCTGTTACGCAGTAGTTGGACTTCGGATGCTCCGGCTTTTCCTCTATGGATATTGCCTTTCCCTCACTGTCAAACTCAACTATTCCGAAACGCTCAGGATCGTCTACATAGTAGCCGAACACAGTGGCGCCCTTTGTCTTCTCCGCAGCTCTTCTCAGCCTCTTTGTGAAGCCGTGTCCGTGGAAGATATTGTCTCCCAGTATCATGGCCACAGAGTCATCGCCTATAAAGTCCTCACCTATGATAAAGGCCTGGGCAAGTCCGTCCGGAGAGGGCTGAACCTTGTAGCTGAGGCTTATCCCGAACTGGTGTCCGTCTCCCAGCAGATCCTCAAACCTGGGTGTGTCTGTAGGCGTTGATATGATGAGTATGTCTTTTATGCCCGCGTTCATGAGAACCGACAGCGGATAGTATATCATGGGCTTGTCGTAAATGGGCAAAAGCTGTTTTGATGTTACCTTTGTCAGCGGGTAGAGCCTCGTTCCCGAGCCGCCCGCAAGGATGATTCCCTTCATTTTTTCCTCCGAACCCGCATAGAGCAAGGCTCTCATGCGGTATTTTTTCTTTAAATACTGTTTTTTATAATATCATAAAGCCGCATAGTTTTCTACTATACGGCTTTTAAAGTTTTCTTTAATATTTGGTTTAATTGAGTATCGTCCTCTAAGCCCTGTTAGGGAGCTTTATGTCTGTAAAGCCCGAGACATTGCATTGGCCATATTCATTGTATCCCGTTGCCAGTGCTGTACCGTCAGCTTCCAATGCGGCTGTGTGGCCGTTTGATGCGGAAATCTCCATTATATCAGTCCACTCTGACACATTGCATCTCCCGTCTTCATTAAATCCTGTAGCAACTACTGTGCCATCTGATTTAAGGCCAACCGTATGTGTATCTCCCGTCGCTATAGCCACTATATCAGTCCAATCCGACACATCAGACTGTCCATATTTATTACTGCCTGCTGCTACCACTGTTCCGTCGGATCTCAATCCCACTGTATGGTAACGGCTTGCCGATATTGCTTTTATGTCTTTCCAGTCTTTCACATTACACTGCCCATAGCTATTATTTCCTGCCGCGATCACAGTTTTGTCCGATTTAAGGCCTACAGTATGATTCATTCCCGCGTCCACAGCTATTATATCTGACCAATCGTCCACGTCGCACTGCCCTTTTTCATCGTTGCCCGTGGCGATTACAGTACCATCTGTTTTAAGTCCTACGGTATGCTCGTACCCTGCCGCTATGGCCACTATATCACCCCATCCGGACACATCACACTGTCCGTATTCATTATTTCCCGTCACAGCGACCGTTCCGTCATTTCTGAGCCCTACTGCATGGTAGCCTCCTGCTCCTACCGATATGATATCAGTCCACTCTGCGATTTTCCTCCATTCGGCATTGTTGACACTGTTACCTCCGACAGAAGTGACATTCCCGGCATTTCTGAGAGTTATCGTGTCAAAATATCCGCAGGCAAGAGTCTTTCTCTCCGCAATATCATCCCACAGCTCCAGACTTTTCGTTTTTGAATCTTTATATTCCCCCAATTGTCCGAAAGCCATTGCCGCATGGACAGTATCCCCCTCTGAAAGCAAACTCTCCGCCTCACTGTATAAAGCTTCATTCACCTTCATATTTGCTTCTGCCATCTTTTGTCTTGAATCCCTGAAATCTCCCAGTGATTCATATGCCTTTGCTGCAGCTTCATAGTTTCCATTTGCTAAAAGCTTCTCCGCCTCTTCATATTCTCTGATGTTGGGAAGATCTTTTCTTATCTCGTCGGATCTGTCCGAGGCATCCTTATAATCTCCCAATCCCTCAAAGGCTGCGATGGCGCCCTCATAGTCTTCCTCCGCAAGCATCCTCTCCGCCTTATTATACTTCATCCCGGGGATTACCACCTGTGTGACAACCGAAGCCCCAATGACAAAAACAGCCACTAAAGCCACTATGAGCCCCGGCTTTTTTGTTTTTTGCGCCTTTATGACCGCTTCGGCTCTCTCGCTTTCCTTTCTCTTTTCAATGTCAGTACTCAGCTTTTCCTTGTCTATAAATTTAAAATTTTCCTTTGTCCTCTTACATTTATGGCAGCGGTCTTCGCCCTCGCGGTTTATTGCTCCGCAGGTACATATCCACAGATCCTTTTCTTCCTTGATCCTGTATTTACAGTCCTCTCCGTAATTTATCCTGTACTGTCTTAAAAGCTCATAGTCGGCAAGCTCCTTTTCGAGCGGTACAGGCTCGGAAAGAGGCTCCCATTCGACATCCTTTAATTCGGCACTGCTGTTGTCGGAGTATATCGCCTCCGCGACCTTTACCGAAAATCCTCTTGTGCTGTCATCAGGAAGCTCTACAGGAGTTTTGCTTCCGAACTCCGCGTCTCGCTCCACCTTTAAGTCAAGGTATTGATATGTGACTTCCTCCCCCAAGGGCTTCCCTGTGGTGTCCTTGGGACTTATTTTTACTGTGACCGCCTTCAGTTCTTTCTCACTGATATTTTTGATCTTAAGCTGGGCCAAAACTTTCCCTGTTGTATTATCCTTAAGGAGCGCTCCCGCAGATATTATTACAGGTGAGCCCTCCCCATACTGATTTTCCGTCAGTGAAAACACTTTCGTGTATCTTTCGCTCATCTCTCAGTCTTCCCCTATTCTACATTTTACGTTCGATCTTATGTTCGGTTTTATATTAAGCTTTATATAACTTCCCCGATATTTTACGGGCCTTACCTGCTACAGCTCGGGAAGTTCATCCGTATCGGCAGCGGCTGTATTCGTTGTGTTTATGCTTGTCTTATGCACATCCTCCACCAGCTGCCCGAAGGCGTATATGGGCATGGCAAAGATGAGAGCATAGCCGAGGCCGCAGGCCAGGATTATAAGAGATATCAGCCATCCGTCAGAGGATCCGAGGGCGATCATCGCCAAAATAATACATGCGATTATATCTATGATGAGTGTTATTATCGCATAGTTCTGTATCTTCCTCCCCACCTCATTAAAAATATTGTCTTTAAACCATTGAAGCATTTGTTTCCCCTCCGTTTCCGTGCTGTGACCGAGGCTTAAAGGCTTAGATAACCCCGATTTTTCGCACTTATAATACAGTATTCTACCCCCACCGTCTGACTATTTGTCAATATTTCACTGCTTTTTGCAAAGCCTTATCAGCAATATTTAACAAATAAAAAAGAGCCGATGCAAAGCAGATGAATCATCCGTTTTGCAATAGCTCCTCTTAAAATTATATATGACTGATATAAACTCAGCCCTGACTACAGTTCTTTTTTCCGGTTCTCAAGTCTTTTCTTCCGTGCCTTATTTGCAGCCTTCAGTACTTTATACACTGCAAATCCCGAGGCTCCCAACACAAGCGCTACAGGGAGAAAGCTGACCGTGAATATGATTGCGTTCTCAAGAAAGTCACCCAGCGCTCTCATATTCTTTGATATGCCTGTTCCGATCCTGTCAAGTACTCCCGCCTGTGGTCCCGCGGTAAATACCTTTACCTCGCTGATGTCTATCCTTACAGTACTGTAGTTCACCTGATTGTCATATAATCTCAGTTGAGACTCAAAATTTTGCAGCTCGTATCTTATCTCAGAGAGCCTGTCCTCTATAACGATAAGGCTCTCTGCGCTGTCCGCCTCTGATAAGAGCTCCGTAAGCCTCTCCTGCTCTGTCTTAAGGGCGGTGATGCGGGACTCGGTATCCGTATATTTAAGGGTGATATCAGTGAGCTTCTCATTTTTGGATATGATGTTTGCATACGCAAAGGCCGTATCCATAAATTCATCAAGTTTTTCTGCAGGTATCCTGACAGTAAAGTATCCCCATCTTGTCTCCCCGTTTTTGATATTGCCGCTGACAGACGAGCTCTCAACATATCCCGAAAGAGACTCGGCCTTCTCCTCTATGGCAGCTGCAAGCTTGTCAAACTCCTCGGTCTCAACGCTCATGCTTACATCTTTTATGAGTTTCCTTGAGCCGGTCTCAGTACCTGACATATACTCAGCTTCCTCCATGCTCCCCTTATCAGCTTCAGCGATCCGGTTTGCCGAGGGAGCTGTACCAAAGCCCGACTCTGCAATGCTCCCGCCTGCACTTTGTGCTACCGACGCCGCCTCGTCATAGGCCGCCGCAGTCTCAGCTGTCACCGCCTCAGCCTCATTTGCCGAATCAGCCGCCGAGCCTTGCCCACAGGAAGCTAAGGACATCATCATTAAAAACACAGCTGTTGTCAAAAACGATTTTTTCATAATTAAAGACCTCCTCTCCGTATCATCTCATCTGAAATATATACGAACAGGAGGCCATAAAGCTTTCCCGGCACGAGTAAAGAAATTAAGTCTGTACTGTTAATCACATAAAGCGGAAATCATACTCCCTCTCAGTCAGGACGCAGGCTAAATTCCTTCGAGGGAGTATGATATTCCGCTTTTAATCTTTACTGTTTCTCCCGGTGTAAACAAGCTCAACTATGCCGTTATAATTCCTTTGTCTTATAAGCTTCAACTTGAGTTCCCTTCCGGCCTCAGGAAAAAGTCTTAGCCCTTAACTGTTTTTCTAAGCAATTTTATATGTATATCATTTCGTTTTTTTATCATATTGATTTTATCTTATTCAACTACATATTCTGTTCCGGTATACTGTTTATGTACTACAATATTTTAAATTTCACATACAAAGGAGCATCTATGTACAGAAGCTTACCGATATTAAAAATTACAGAGCATCCTGAATTAACAGCTGCAGCTGCAGCTTGGTTTTCGTCAAAATGGGAAATCCCAAAGGAAGAATACTTGAAAAGCATGAAAGCCGCGCAAGCCAATTATTCCAAGTCGCTTTCCAAAGACATCTCTGTTTCCCAATGGTATGTCATCACTGATGGAGACAAAATAGTTGCAGGAGCAGGGATCATAGAAAATGACTTTCATGAGAGAAAAGATCTGAGACCGAATCTGTGTGCTCTCTATGTCGAACCCGAATACCGATGCCTTGGGATAGCCGGAGCCATCCTTGAGTTTATTTGTCGTGACATGAAGGAACAAGGAATAGAAACACTCTATCTCATTACAAACCACAGCTCATTTTATGAAAGATACGGCTGGAAATATCTTTGTATGGTAAAGCCCGACGATGAAGATGAGCTTATGAGAATGTATATTCATGAAAGCTGATCCCCGCTGATGTAACGCACTCGATTCACCACATAAAAAGCGGAATATCATACTCCCTCGAAGGAATTTAGCCTGCGTCCTGACTGAGAGGGAGTATGATTTCCGCTTTTAGCACCTACTGTTCATTCATCTTCGACAGCTTCGCCGCCTGATCCGCCGTTATGAGCGCATTTATCAGTTCGTCCAGATCACCGTTTAATACCGAGTCAAGCTTGTACAGGGTAAGCTTTATCCTGTGATCCGTGATCCTGCTCTGAGGGAAGTTGTAGGTCCTTATCTTCTCCGAGCGATCCCCTGTTCCTATCTGTGACCTTCTCAGGTCATCCTCAGCGTCATGCTTTTTCTGAAGCTCCATCTCGTAGAGTCTGGCACGAAGCACCTTCAATGCCTTGTCCTTATTCTTAAGCTGGGACTTCTCGTCCTGACAGGAGATAACTATTCCTGAAGGATAGTGGGTAAGTCTTACGGCGGAATCTGTGGTGTTTACGCACTGTCCTCCGTTTCCCGATGCCCTGAACACATCCCAGTGGATGTCGTTGGGGTTGATCTCCACATCCACCTCCTCAGCCTCCGGCATTACAGCCACAGTGGCTGTGGAGGTATGTATCCTTCCTCCTGACTCTGTCTCGGGGACACGCTGAACTCTGTGTACTCCCGACTCATACTTGAACTTGCTGTAGGCTCCCTGTCCGTTTACCATGAAGGTGATCTCCTTGAAGCCGCCTATGCCGTTCTCGTTGAAGGACACGAGCTCCGTCTTCCAGTTGTTTCTGACCGCATAGTTGCAGTACATCCTGTAGAGATCGGCAGCAAACAGAGCTGCCTCGTCTCCGCCCGCTCCCGCTCTTATCTCCACGACTATGTTCTTGTCATCGTTAGGGTCCTTGGGAAGAAGAAGTATCTTTATCTCCTCAGAGAGCCTCTCCTGATTCTTTTTCGCCTCGGCAAGTTCCTCCTTGGCCATCTCCCTGAGTTCCTCATCGCTCTCTGTGTCGAGAAGCTCCAGAGAATCCTTCTCCGCCTGCTCCGCATCCTTATATGCCTTGTATGTGTTTACTATGGGTTCCAGATCCGCCTGCTCCTTCATCAGAGCCTTGAACCTTTTCTGATCATCTGTCACTCCGGGCTCTCCGAGAGCGCCCATTATCTCCTCGTAGTGAGCTACTATATCATCCAATCTGTCAAGCATCTTTTTCCCTCCGATTTACTGCAGGGCTCAAGCCCCCATCCATTTTCCTTTTACAACTCTGTCCTTGCCTGCAAGGTCTTTTATGACTTTAAGCTCTGAAAAGCCTGAGGCCTCAAATATCTCTCTCACGTCCTTCGCCTGATCAAAGCCTATCTCCAAATATATGCTTCCGCCCTCCCTAAGGAAGGGTCTGCACTCATCAGCTATCCTCCGGTAAAAATGCAGTCCGTCCTCTGTGCCGTCAAGAGCTATTCGGGGCTCGAAGTCTCTGACCTCCGGCTCCAGCTCCTCTATATCAGAAGATCTTATGTAGGGAGGATTTGAAACTATAACATCAAATTTCTCAAAGCCCAGCTCATCCATGGCTGCCTCCATATCAGAGAAGAGATCTGTCTGTACGAATCTCACCTGCTGGTGAAAGTCATCCTCATCCCTTGAAAACAGGGAGCTCATAAAGCTGTTTTTTAATGACATCCTTTCGCTCTTCTCCTTCATAAGGCGCAGGGCATTTCGCTGTGCCACATGTAGAGCCGCCTCTGATATGTCCGCTCCGACCACCTCATTGTATCCCCCAAGCACAGCCAGTGATGCCGCTATACAGCCTGAGCCTGTGCACATATCAAGGATATTTATATCCTTGTTGGGAAAATCATAGAGCACCTGTTCCACCAGCACCTCCGTGTCCTGCCTCGGTATGAGCACATCGGGAGTCACAACAAAGTCGAGGCCCATAAACTGAGTTCCTCCCAGGATCTGTTGAAGCGGGACTCTCCTGCTCCTCAAATATATGCTCTGCTCAAAGTCCTCTTTCCTCGCCAGTATGTCAGAGCTCAGGTATATCTCAGAAAGATCTCTGTCACAGTAAAGAAGATACTCCGAAAGGCTCAGGGAGAAGGCATCCAAAAGGAGGAGCCTTGAATCATTCTCCGCATCCGCAACTTTGCATTTTGTAAGTCTGTCTTTTCCCTCCGAAAATAATTCTCTGAGCTTCATCTAAGCTACGACCTCTTTTTTTGATTTTTTTCTTTCCTCAGCCCTCTTTAAGAGCTCTCTTCCAAGGGCATCCGGGCCTTCAGGAAAGTTTTCAGTCTCATACTTCTCCCAGTCAAACACCGCGTTCACCGCCGCTATGGCCACCTCTATCTGATCGTCCTCCGGCTCCTTTGTGGTCAGGCCCTGCATCCACATCCCCGGACGGGAAAGGGCGTTTACCAGGGGATTGTCACTCCTTCCCGCTATCCTCAGGAATTCATAGCTGACACCTGCGATCACAGGAATGAGTACTATCCTTGACACGAACCTAAGGAGTACTCCCTCAGGCCTTATGACCATAAAGAAGAGTATGCTTATGATCATCACTATGAATATGAAGCTGGTGCCGCAGCGCTTGTGCTCCTTGCTTGAAACAGCCACATTGTCCACGTTGAGAGGCAGTCCGTGCTCTATACAGTTTATACACTTGTGCTCCGCCCCATGGTACATAAAAGTCCTCTTTATATCCTCGGTGCGGGAGATAAGCTTTATATAAGCTATGAAAATGGCTATTCTCAAAGCTCCCTCAAACAGAGCTTTTAAATTGGCATTTTCCACGAAGGGCATCCTCTCGGTAACAAAGAGAGGGAGCCACATGAATATAACTATGGCAGCCACAAAGGCCAGCACCATGGAAAAGGTCATAAGGACTTTTTCCAGGTTCTCTCCGAAGGTCTTCTCCAGCCAAAGCTCGAATTTTGAAGGCTTTTCCTCCTCATCGTCCTCAAAAAAGGAGGCTGAGAAGGTAAGGGCCCTCATTCCGAGTATCATGGACTCTCCGAAGGCGAACACGCCCCTTACAAGGGGAAGCCTTGCCCACTTGTGCCTCTCGGAAAAGCTTATATATTTATCTTTTTTTATCTCAACAGTATTGTCAGGCTTTCTGACAGCCACCGAGTAGTCATCACCGTTTTTCATCATGATACCCTCAATGACAGCCTGACCGCCTATTCCGGAATACTTCATCTCCTACCGCTCTCTCCGCTGTCTGCAATATCACAAAAGACCGGACTCGCACTGAGTCCGGCCTTCAACATACATAAATCTGTTATTTGGCGTTCATACCATACTTCTTGTTGAACTGCTCGATACGTCCGCGTGCTGATGCCGCCTTCTCCTTACCTGTGTAGAAAGGATGACACTTTGAACAAATTTCAACAGTGATGTTCTCCTTGGTTGAACCTGTAACGAATGTATTGCCGCAGTGGCAAGTAACCTTTGCCTGATAGTATTTAGGCTGTATTCCTTCCTTCATTATATCCACCTCTTCCTCATTTTTGGCGATTTCCAACCGCCGATGCCTGATTAGCTAAGACAGTATATCACAGCTTTTCCCTATATGCAAGGAAAATATCTAAAAACGTGTCTTCTTGGCAAGCTGAACGAACTCCCTGTTGTTTCTCGTGTGGGCAAACATGTCCAGCACTCTCTCCATGGACTCCTCCGGCTTTAGGGAACCTGTGGCCTTCCTTATATTGTCCACTGCCTCCCTCTCATCCTCGGTCAGAAGAAGGTCATCCCTTCTGGTTCCTGACTTAAGTATGTCTATGGCAGGGAATATCCTCTTTTCAGAGAGCTTTCTGTCAAGGACAAGTTCCATATTTCCTGTTCCCTTGAACTCCTCGTATATTACGTCATCCATCCTGCTGCCGGTGTCCACAAGGGCTGTGGCAAGTATCGTGAGAGACCCTCCCTCCCTTATGTTTCTGGCCGCTCCGAAGAATCGCTTCGGCATATGGAGGGCTGTGGGGTCAAGTCCTCCTGAAAGAGTCCTTCCGGAGGGGGCTACCACCAGGTTGTAGGCCCTGGCAAGTCTCGTTATGGAGTCAAGAAGTATAGTAACATCCCTTCCGTACTCCACCAGTCTCTTGGCTCTCTCTATGACCATCTCGGAAACTCTCTTGTGCCTCTCGGGAAGCTCGTCAAAGGTGGAGTAGATCACCTCAACATTGTCCCCTGTAACCTCCTCCTTGATGTCTGTCACTTCCTCAGGACGCTCGTCTATGAGAAGGATGATAAGGTGCATGTTCTTATCTCTCTTTATTATGTTGGCTGTCTGCTTTATGAGAGTGGTCTTTCCGGCTTTGGGGGGAGATACTATCATTCCTCTCTGTCCCTTTCCTATGGGGGCAAGAAGATCCATAACTCTTAAGGACAGCTTTGCGTTGTCCGAATCCGCAAGTCTTATCCTCTCGTTGGGGAATATAGGGGTAAGATCCGAAAAGTGAGGCCTTTTTCCCGCCTCCGACGCAGGAAGGCCGTTTACCTCCTTGAGATAAAGAAGGGCAGCAAATTTCTCCGAAGCTGTCTTTACCCTCTTGTTTCCCTTTATTATGTCTCCTGTCTTAAGGTTGAATCTTTTTATCTGAGACGGGGCAACATATACATCGTCCTCCCCGGGAAGGTAATTGGCACATCTGATAAAGCCGAAGCCGTCAGGCATGACCTCAAGTATTCCCGAGGCCTCCAGTCCGCTGTCCAGCTCATTTATCTCAGGCGGTCTTTCACTTTCCTTTTGCTGAGGCTTTTTATGTACCTCCGCAGGTTTGTTTTCCGGATTTTTTTCAGCATTTTCACAGAGCAGGTCTATAATATCCGCTTTCCTGAGGCCTGTGATCTTAATTCCCTGACCCTTGGCAAGCTCCTTGAGCTCGGTAAGAGGCAGAGTAGCCAGTTTTTCTCTCATTTTGTTCTCCTTGGGTTTTAACAAAGACTAAAGAAACTAAGAATTCTTAAAAAATAATTGATAAAAATCGTCATTTTTTCGAATCGTGTACATTAAAATTATATATTAAATTTTTAACAATTACAAGGACAATTAATTCTTACATTAAATTCAATTATTATTAATATTTTGGGCCGGTCCTTGATTGAGCTGTGATTTTCCGGTAAACTAAGGCATTAATGATATAAAGAAAAACCCCACGACTTTTACTGAAAGGATCACATATGCAATCCACTAAATATTCATCAGGCAGACATTCTAAAAGGGGACTTAAAAATTCCGACGGAAAGCTTCTTTACGATGCCAGAGGAGTCAGAGTTCAAAAGAAAAAATTCTCCGGAGGCTTTTACAACACTCTCCTATACTGGGTGCTTCCCTTTTTGGTAATAAACCTGCTTATATTCACATTGGTGACCTCCACTCCGAAGATCGATGTCACCATAGCTGACACACATGACTACAAGACTACCACAGTCACCTTCAATGTAAAGTCACTGCTCCCCTTAAAAGGAGTCACTGCTCTCAGGGAATATACCGAGCCCATTGAGCTTTCAAAGGACGGCAATACCTACACGGCTCAGATAACGAAAAACGGCAACATAACGCTGGAGGCCACATCCGTAAACGGAATGTCCACAAGAGTCTATGAAAACATAGATATTTTGGACAGCACCCCTCCCCAGATAAATCCGGATGACTGCGAGATAGGAAATGACAAGCTCACATTGAAGATAAGTGACAGCCAGTCCGGAGTGAACTTCGACTCCATATATGCTGTGGATCCTCTGGAGCGGACCATAACTCCCTCCTATGTGGACAGAGATTCAGGCACCGTCGAGTTCGCCATGTATCTTGATTCTCTTGAGGTATATGCGGAGGACATGGTGGGAAATCCTGTACAGGCTAATTTCTCCACTACCAATGCCTACAAGCTTTCTCAGGAGCAGAATGAAGGGGCGGAAGCTTCCTCTGATGAGAATGCCTCAGACGAGGATTCCTCCCATGATGAAGCTGAAGAAAATAATACTGAAGAAAATGAGGAGAGCTGATCGCTCTCCTCCGCTTTTATCTATTTCTCTATTATCTTTGAAGCTGTATCCTTTACAGCCTTTATAATGGCCTTTGCCTTTTTGGAAGGCTCATTTTTTGTCTTTGTATCGGCCTTCAGCTTTTGTTTTTCCTTTGTACTGTTCTTTTTCTCCGCTTCCTTCTCCTTTGTGGGTGTGCAGCTGAAAACCAGCACGCTCATGGGAGGAATATTTATCTTTATGGAGTTCTCTCTGCCGTCGCAGTCCGCCTTTACGGATCTCTTGGCCCTGGGATTGCCCTCCCCGCTTCCGCCGAATCTGACGCTGTCGGAGTTGAATATCTCCTTGTAGCTTCCCTTGAAGGGAACGCCTATCTTAAAGTCCTTGTGCTCCATGGTGTCAAAATTGCTCACCACAAGCATGGTCTCCTCAGGCTTCTCCGTCTTTCTCAGGAATACGGCGATGCTGAGCTCATTGTATGAGCAGTTGATCCACTCAAAGCCCGCCTGATCGTAATCATATTTGTAGAAGGCAGGATGCTCAAGGTAGAGGGCATTGAGCTCCTTCGTATAGCTCTGCATGTTCTTGTGGACAGGGTACTGCAAAAGCTCCCACTCCAATGACCTCGCCTCGCTCCACTCGTCATTCTGGGCAAACTCCTGACCCATAAAGAGAAGCTTTTTGTCAGGATGGGTCATAAAGAAGCCGTAAGCCGCCCTCAGCTGTTTCGCCTTCTCATGCATGTCGGCCGCCGCCATTTTTCCAAGCAGAGAGGCCTTTCCGTGGACTACCTCGTCGTGGGAGAATACCAGTATAAAATTCTCGCTGTAATTATAGAACATGGGGAAGGTGAGGGCACCATAGTTGTCCTTTCTGAAATAAGGATCTGTGGACATATACCTCAAAAAGTCATTCATAAAGCCCATATTCCACTTGTAGTCAAAGCCCAGTCCGCCGTCCTCGACTTTTCCCGTTATCATAGGCCAGGCCGTGGATTCCTCCGCTATCATGATCACGTCCGGATAGAGCTTGTGCATCATGGAATTAAGATGCTTCAGGAACTCTACAGCCACCAGGTTCTCGTTGCCACCGTAGATATTGGGCAGCCACTCTCCGTTGTTTCTTCCGTAATCCAGATATAACATTGAGGCCACGGCATCCATCCTTATGCCGTCTATGTGGTACTTCTCCGCCCAGAACATGGCGTTTGATATGAGGAAATTGCTCACCTCGGCTCTGCCGTAATTAAATATAAGTGTTCCCCAGTGGGGATGGGCTCCAAGGCGAGGGTCCGGATGATCATATAAATGTGTACCGTCAAACTCCGCAAGAGCAAAGGTGTCTCTGGGGAAGTGGGCAGGTACCCAGTCCACAATGACTGCTATACCCTCTCTGTGCATATAGTCGACAAAATATTTGAAGTCATCAGGATCCCCGTATCTGGAGGTGGGGGCATAATATCCGGTAACCTGATATCCCCAGGATCCGTCAAAGGGATGCTCCATTACAGGCATAAGCTCCAGATGGGTATAGCCCATCTCCTTCATATATGCCGCAAGCTCCTCTGCAGTCTCCCTGTAGTTTATAAACTGAGAGCCGTTTATCTCCTCCCCATTCTCATCTACCGCTATCTGACGCATCTTCCATGATCCCAGGTGCACCTCATAGATATTTATGGGAGAGGTTTTGGCATTTGCCTTGGCCCTCTTTTTGGTCCAGTCTCCATCCTGCCACTTGTAGCTGTCGATATCCCAGACAAGAGAGGCGGTGGCAGGCCTTAACTCTGAATAGAATCCGTAGGGATCCGACTTTAAGCCCACATCCCTGTTTCCGAATTTCACCTCATACTTATATATATCACCCTGTTTGAGATCGGGAATGAAAAGCTCGAACACTCCGCTGTCTCCCAGCTTTTCCATCTCGTAGAGCCTTCCGTCCCACATATTGAAGTCTCCCACAACGCTCACTCTTACAGCATTAGGCGCCCAGACTGCGAATCTCACGCCCTTTACTCCGGCCTTCTCGCAGGGGTGAGCCCCCAGCTTTTCGTAGGCATTGTAGAGTATGCCTGACTTGAATTTCTTCGCATCCTCCTCGGTAAAGCTCTCCTTGAATTTAGGGTTGTAGGGATCCTCCTTGATCTCCTCATAGTCATTGTCGTATCTTAATTTTAATTTATAGTCGCACAGTTTCCTCTTCTCTATCAGCGCGGCAAAAAATCCCTCGTCAGCTTTCTCAAGGACATGCTCGCTTCCGTCCTCAAGTACTGCTGTTATGCTGACTGCGTGAGGAACAAAGGCCTGAATAAGAAGTCCTCTCTCAAGCTCGTGAGCACCCAGTATCCTCTTGGGATCGGATGACTCTGAATAGGTGATCTCCTCCACATCCGCCCAGTTGATAACATCAAACAGTTTTTCATTCATAGCTTTAAGCCCCCTGTTTTGCTTTATATACGGAAATACTTCTCTCCTTTACGACGGCCTCTCTCATGTCGCACAGCTCATCGGGGATAAAAGAATCTTTGAGAGAGGTATCAATTATTTTATACCATTTTTTCGCTTTCTTTGCACCTGAATTCGCTTTTTTGCCACCGGTTCCCGAATTTAACTCGGGAGTAGGAAGCGAAAAGCTGTGGTCCTCCCAGTGCATATTTATTGCGACATATATGAGATCCTCCGAGTCTCCCTCGGCACTTTCACCGTAAGCTCCGTTATAGAGTATGCCTATAGTCCTTCTGAACGGCTCCATATCCGCCCTCCAGGCGCTCTCTCCGTGGTAGGATACATCAGGGATGCCTGTCCTTCTGTAGTCCGTGTTTGTTATACTCCTTCCGGTAGAGAATATCCTGTGAGCCTTTCTGAAAGCGATCATATCTTTCACAAATCCAAAGAGCTCCGCATTCTTTTTTATGTCATTCCAATTGAGCCACTCCAGGCTGTTGTCCTGACAGTAGGAGTTGTTGTTCCCCTTCTTCGTGTGGCCCATCTCATCTCCGGAAAGTATGAGAGGTGTCCCCTGAGACAAAAGCAGCATCAAGAGGGCATTTTTCATCTGCCTCGTTCTCAGCTCTTTGATTTTTTTTCTTCCGGTCTCGCCCTCGACACCGCAGTTCCAGGAAAAATTGCAGTCTCCGCCGTCAAGGTTGTTCTCTCCGTTTTCCTCGTTGTGCTTCCTGTCATATGAGACCATATCCCTGAGATTAAGGCCGTTTACATTGGCCACATAGTTTATCACGGGTCTGTCGCCCCCGTCCCTGTTGCGCTCGGCAAACCTTGATGTCATGTTCTCATCGCCCTTTAAAAAGCGCCTTATATCGAAACAGAAGCCGTCGTCATATCGCGCAATGAGCTTATGATCTTTCGCAGACTCCGGTATATTGTCTGTCCAAATCTTCGTATCTTTCAGATAGGCATCCTCAGCTATGTGGTCGACAGGAGCAAAGCCTATAAGGTGAAAACCGTCTATCCCGAACCTTGCCACATAATATCTCAGCACAGACAGGACTTCCGTCACCGGCTCCTCCCCTGAAAAATACATGTCGGCTATCAGTTCCATTCCATTTGAGTGGAGCTTCTTAACAAGGCTCCTTAAGCCCTCGGCTCCGCCGAAAGCATTTTTTACGGAAAACCTAAGGGCATCATCCGTAAAGCCCCAATAGTCTGTCCTCTTATCCTCAGCCGTGACAGGCCCCGGGATATAATGCCCCGCCATAATCGCCTTCTCAGGCTCTACCTGACTTTTTTCTTCCTGCAGCCGTCCCTTCTTAAAGCTCTCGTTGAACTCATAAAAGGGCATAAGCTCAAGTGTGTTTATCCCCAATTCTTTAAGGTAGTCTATCTTCTCTTCTATTCCTGAAAATTTGCCTCTTTTACCCTGCTCTACCTCTGATGAGCCGTGCTCCGTAAATCCTCTTACATGGAGCCTGTACACGACCATGTCCCTGTAGGCCGTCTTCGGGCCAAGCTGTGAAAGAGGCTCTATATCTTCAAAAGGCTTTATGACTCCCCTCAAAAGGCGGTTTTTGCGATCCGCCCCCTTCGCCCCCTCCCATTTTTCAGGGGCATCTGTATACAGGGCGTATCTGTCCGTAAACTCCAATCCGTCCGCCACATAGTTATAGTAAAGCTCGGAAGGAAGACTGTCCGCATCAGCTCTTATGCACAGCCTCCAAACATTCCCCCTGCGGTCCGGCTCATCAAAGGATATCTCACATTTTCTCCCCTTCTTTTCAGTCCAAAGCCTGAGGCAAAGCCTGTCGCAATCTCTGTCGACAACAAAGTCCAGAATAAGGCTTTCGCCCTCTCTTCTGCAGCTCACCCCCGGAACAGGGCACATCTTAAAGCCGCAAAGAAGCTTTTCATATTTCATATGCCTTCCCCTCCCCTCTTATAAAGCTACAGATTACAGATCTATTACCAATTCCACCGGGGCATGATCCGAGCCGAATCTGTCTGTAAGTATCTCGGATTCCCGTATCTTATCCTTTATCCTGTCTGAGACAACAAAATAATCGATTCTCCAACCCACATTTCTCTCTCTTGCCTTCATCCTGTATGACCACCAGGAATACTTTTCCCTGTCAGGGTAGAGATATCTGAAGGAATCCACAAAGCCCGCATCCAAGAGCTCTGAAAACTTAGCTCTCTCCTCGTCTGTAAAGCCTGCGTTGTGATGATTGGTCTTCGGATTTTTGAGATCTATGCTCTCGTGTGCCACATTAAGGTCTCCGCAGTATATTACGGGCTTTATCTTGTCCAGCTCGCTCACATATCTTCTCCAGTCATCCTCCCAGCTCATCCTGTATCCGAGCCTCTGAAGCTCATTTTGTGAGTTGGGCACATATACTGTCAGGAGGTAGTAATCCTCATATTCCAGACATATGCTTCTACCCTCCCTGTCATGCTCATCCACGCCTATTCCGTATTTTACGGAGAGGGGCTTCTCCTTTACAAAGATGGCAGTACCGGAGTAACCCTTTTTTTCAGCATAATCCCAGTAGCTGTAGTATCCCTCAGGCTCCATCTCTATCTGTCCCTCCTGAAGCTTGGTCTCCTGCAGACAAAAGGCATCCGCATCCAGCTCCTTAAAGACATCCATAAAGCCCTTTCCCATTATGGCCCTCAGTCCGTTTACATTCCATGACACAAATTTTTTCATATCTTACCTCTCATAGAGCTCGGTGAGCTTCCTCATCCTCTTGATAAGCTCCTCGTCAGCCTGTTTTTTTTCAAGTCTCCACTTCCAGTTAAGGCCTAAAGTGGACGGGGTGTTTATCCTTGACCTGTAGTCAAGGCCTATCCAGTCCTGCATTGGTACTATGACGGTGTCGGCAACGCTTCCCAAAAGGAGCCTTATGACAGCCTCATTATATTCCTTTCTGTCCCTGTCCTTAAGATCCAGGTAATCCGACACGAACTCAAGGTCCTCCTTTGAAAGCTCATCAAACCAGGTATAAAGAGTCTCATTGTCATGAGTTCCTGTGTAGGCTATACAATTCTTCTCCCACTTGTAGGGGAGGTAATCGCTCCTCTCCTTGGAGCTGAAGGCAAACTCCAACACCTTCATTCCGGGGAAGCCTGTATCCTTTACAAGCTTTCTCACGCTGTCTGTGAGAAGCCCCAGATCCTCGGCTATTATGGCTTTTTTCCCAAGTTTTCCCTCTATCCTCTTAAAGAAAGCAAGTCCGGGGCCCTTCTCCCAGTGTCCGCCTTTTGCATCCTTGTCTCCGAAGGGTATGCAGTAGTATTCGTCAAAGCCCCTGAAGTGATCTATCCTCAGCACATCATACATGTCAAAGGCCCTCTGCATGCGCTCGGTCCACCACTTGTAATCTGTCTGTCTGTGATAATTCCAGTCATATACCGGGTTCCCCCACAGCTGTCCGCTCTCGGAAAAGGCATCCGGGGGTACTCCCGCCACTGAGACAGGCCTTCCCTTGGGATCAAACTGATACAGCTTGGGATTTGCCCAGGCATCCGCCGAATCGGCGGACACATACACAGGTATATCTCCTATTATGAGTATGCCGTTCTCATTGGCATGCTCCTTGAGCTTTCTCCACTGTCTCATGAAGTGATACTGCTGCCAGTGATAAAATCTCAGGCTGTCCCCAAGCCTCAGGGAAGCTCTCTCAAGGGCTCCCCGGTCTCTGAGCTTAAGCTCATCGGGCCACTCATACCAGGGAAGTCCTCCTAACTCCTCTTTGAGTGACATATACATTGCATAGTCATAGAGCCAGCTCTTATTTTTCTCACAGAATTCCTGAAAATCAGGATAATTCTTTTCTATTCCGCAGTAATTTTCCACCTGATAGGCCTCGAACAAAAGCTTGCGGTTCCTATCATAGAGCTTCTCATAATTCACATAACGGAGGTCCTCAAGGAAAGCCTTTTCCTCCTCCTTGAGTCTCGTCTCCTTCAATACATAATCCGGGAAGCCCTCCGGATCTATAAAGTACGGATTCCCCGCAAAGGTGGAAAAGGGCTGATAGGGTGAATCTCCGTAGCCGGTAGGCCCTGTGGGCAGTATCTGCCAGTAGCTCTGTCCCGCCTCCTTAAGCTTATCCGCAAACCAAAATGCCTCTCTTCCGAGTCTGCCTATCCCGTATTTTCCCGGAAGGCTGAAGATCGGAAGGAGAACTCCCGCACCTCTCAAAATAATTCTCCTTCAAACAACAGTTTTTTATTTAAAAGCCTTTATTGCCGCTCTGATCAGAGTCACAGGATCTCTGAAATATGGAGTCACAGGGGCAATAGGCCTCTTTATGTTCATAAGCTTGTAGGCTGCTATCCTTGCGGCCCTTACGGAATATTCCTCTGTAAAGACCATGTCCTCAGGAATCTCCACAAACTGCCCTATCATGGCAAAGTTTTCCGAGCCTTCGGGAACAGGCTCAGGTCTGTCCTCAAATCTTCTGGGTTCAAACTGCGCGTCTATATAGGGCATGTAGCAGGGGATCACATTTATGACTGTCTCCATCAGCTCCTCTATGCGCTCCTCAGAAAGGTGTAGCTGGCAAAGATATTCCCTCAGGATCTCTCTTCCTGTGCAGTCTCTCATAGGTTTTTTCACATAGTCCCCGTTCCTTGAGGGATAAAGCCCGTAACCCCAAAATACAGTCACATCCGAGGGCTGATTCACAAAGTGGGGCTGAGCGGCCACGACGGAGCTGAGCTTCCATCCGGAATCCCTGAAGGTAAGAAGAGCGCCGGAGCCCGGAATATTTCCCGAGAAATGCTCTATCTCCTTGAGAAGATCATCTCCCTTTAATGTCACTGTAAAGCTCTCCCATGAGGTCTCCTCCTCTCTGTCAAAGAAGGGCTCAGGATTTCCGAGCTTTCCGGGCTTTTTGTCCGCTATCCTCCGCCAAAGCTCCGCGGATACGGAAGGCTTTGTGTCATAGGGGGCAGGGCTGTCCAGGCTTCCTGTGGTGGAGGAATCCGTCATGCATCCGTTTGTGACTATGCAAATGTCCCCGTGATTCAAACTGATCTTTTTCTCTCCGTCTTCCGTTTCAAGGCTTATAGCCTCAGCCACTATTCCGGGGCCCTCGGCAAAATCCACGTCGGTAACTGTCGCGCCCCTCTCTATCTTTACTCCCTTTCCCTTGAGATACTCCTCCAGAGGTCTTATAACTGAATCATATTGGTTAAGAGGCGTCCTTGTGACTCCCTCCAGCGTCTCTATCCTTGAGAACTCAAATATCATCCTTCTCAAATAGCGCCTGAACTCAAACAGAGAGCTCCACTCCTGAAAGGCAAAGGTAGTCTGCCACATATGCCAAAAGGAGGTGTTGAAAAATCCGCTCTTTTCTCCGAACCAGTCCTCTATGGTCCTGTCATCCAGCTCTCTCTCGTCCGCGATAAAGAGCTTGAGAAGCTTCAGCCTGTCAGAATTGTCAAAGCCCATACTCCTTACATCCACTATGTTTCCGCAGCCGTCCACAAGCCTTGCCTGGGCATGGGTGGGGTGCAGTCTGTCAAAATTCAGTATCTCCTCCGTTACGCTGTGTCCCTTCCAGCTAAGAGAAGGTACAGAGCCCATAAGATCCCAAAAATTCTCATAGGTCTCTCCGTTGAGCATACGGCCTCCGCGGCAGAGAAATCCCCTCTCCGGAGTTCCTATTCCGTCGTTGGAGCCTCCGATTATGCCCTTGCTCTCAAATATCGTGATATTCTCTCCGGGAAAACCGCAATCCCTTATGAGATAGGCGGCGCAGGCCATGGAGGCAAGTCCTCCCCCTGCAAGGTATACCTTTTTGTCCCCGTAGTCCCTCATGGAAACCACAGCGTCCTCTATGGCATTTATCTTTTTTTCCTCATTCTTCCTCATATGATCGAGGAGCTTTCCTGCTGCCACAGCTCCTCCCGCGGCCAAAGCTCCCGCCGCTATAACATTCCCCAACAACGCTTTTTTGTTTCTTCCCATATCTGCCCTTCCTTTCCTGAAAGCTCTAATGAGCATGCACATGTCCGCCCAAGATAAGCATGCCGACTATCACTCCGACTATAGCCGCAAAGGCTGTCTTTCTTGAGCAGTAAAGTTTTATTGACTGGGGCAGCACCTCACCGAAAACCACATACATGAGGGAGCCTGCCGCAAACCCGAGGCTTAATGTCAATCCCAGATCACCCATATCTCCCAGCACATAGCCTGCCATGGCTCCTATGACTGTTGGAACTCCGCTTAGAGCCGCCACCAGGGCAGCCTTTCCCTTCTTCATTCCTGATGTTATGAGAGGCACTGCAACCGCCATGCCCTCAGGAATATTGTGGAGTACTATGCTTATTATAAGTACTGCAAGAGCAGGGCCTACCTGTCCCCCCTCCTCGGCATATACAGCCCCAACGGACATTCCCTCGGGAATGTTGTGTATGGCTATGGCAAGAGCCATGACCACTCCTGCCACAAAGAGCTGAAGGCTTCCCGCCTTCTTGTGCTCGCAGTTCTCGCAGGTAACAAAATCGTTTCTGTGCTTTGTCTTTTTGTCAACTATGTAATCCAACCAGGTAACGCAGAGGGCTCCTGAAAGGGCGGCTGCAGCCGCGGCAAAAAGTCCGCCTGTCTCCCCCGCCTCAGTAAGAAGCTCAAAGCAGACAAGGGAGATCATAGTCCCCGCGGAGAAGCTTAAAAGTATGGCCTCGGATTTTACGGATTTTCCTCCCACAAATATCCCCAGCACGCCTCCGGCTCCTATTCCCAAAACCCCCGCGGCGAAGGTCAATAGTATCAAGTCAGTCATCTGTACTGTCTGTCTCCTTGTGTATTATATTTTTATAGGCAACATAGGGAAGCCGTGCAGCTTCCCCATGATAAGTCTTGAGGTCTGTCCTCAGGAATACTTTAGTTGTCATTGGCATCGGCTTCTGTAAGGCTGAAGGTAAAGCTCTTACGTGCCTGCTCATCATTTGCAAGATACTCGTCGTAGGTGGTCATCTTGTCTATGAGCTGTCCGTTTCTTATCTCCATAATGCGGTTTGCAGTGGTCTCCACCACCTGGTGATCTCTTGAAGAGAAGATTATCACCCCGGGGAACTTTATAAGCCCCGTGTTTAAGGCGCTTATGGATTCCATGTCCAAGTGGTCTGTAGGCTCATCAAGCATCAGGACATTCGCACCTGATATCATCATCTTGCTGAGCATGCAGCGAACTCTCTCACCTCCTGAGAGCACGTTTACTTTTTTCATTCCGTCATCTCCGGCAAAGAGCATGCGCCCCAGAAATCCTCTCACATAGGTCACATCCTTCTCCGGTGAATACTGCATAAGCCACTCATAGATGGTGTCCTCCGAAGCGAACTCGGCGGAGTTATCCTTGGGGAAGTAGGCGAGAGATGTGGTGACTCCCCACTTATAGTCTCCCGAATCAGGCTCCATCTCCCCCGCAAGTATCTTAAAGAGTGTGGTCTTTGCCAGCTCATTGGGGCCTACCAAGGCCACCTTGTCCTCCCTGCCGAGAATAAAGGATATATTGTCCAGCACCTTCACCCCGTCTATAGTCTTTGAGAGGTTGGTCACGCTAAGGACCTCGTTTCCTATCTCTCTGTTGGGTCTGAAGTCTATGTAAGGATATTTTCTTGAAGAGGGCTTTATCTCATCCAGCTGTATCTTCTCCAGAGCTTTCTTTCTGGATGTGGCCTGCTTTGATTTTGAAGCGTTTGCCGAGAATCTGGCGATAAATTCCTTCAGCTCCTTTATCTGCTCCTCCTTCTTTCTGTTGGCCTCCTTCATCTGCTTTATCATGAGCTGTGAGGACTCCATCCAGAAGTCATAGTTTCCTGCGTAGAGCTGTATCTTTCCGTAGTCTATATCAGCTATTGCCGTGCAGACCTTGTTGAGGAAATATCTGTCATGGGACACAGTGATGACCGTGTTGTCAAAGTTTATGAGGAATTCCTCAAGCCATGCTATGGCGTCAAGATCCAGGTGGTTTGTAGGCTCGTCAAGAAGAAGTATGTCCGGGTTTCCGAAGAGGGCCTTTGCCAAGAGCACCTTGACCTTGAGAGGTCCTGTCAGGTCCTTCATGAGCTTGTAGTGATGCTCGGTGTCGACGCCAAGGCCGTTTAAGAGGTTTGCCGCGTCAGACTCGGCATCCCAGCCGTTCATCTCGCCGAATTCCGCCTCCAGCTCTGCAGCCCTTATTCCGTCCTCGTCCGAAAAATCCGGCTTTGCATATATGGCATCCTTCTCCTTCATAATGTCGTAAAGCCTCTGATTTCCCATAATAACAGTGTCAAGGGCTGTGTACTCATCATATTTGAAGTGGTCCTGCTCCAGAAAGCTCAGTCTCTGATCCTTGGATATGACCACCTCGCCGTTTGTGGGCTCAAGCTGCCCTGAAAGTATCTTTAAGAAGGTGGACTTTCCTGCTCCGTTGGCGCCTATAAGCCCGTAGCAGTTCCCCTCTGTGAACTTTATATTGACGTCCTCAAACAAAGCCTTCTTACCTACTCTGAATGTTAAATTGGATGTGGATATCATTAATAATCTCTCCTGTTTTCTTCATATCCGGCTCCAAAAGAGCCTTCAGTCTTATATTATCAACATATTTTATGTCGGATAAAGTATAGCACATCCCCGGTTTACAGTTCAAGGCTTATAACTCCAAGCTGTTTTCTTTGAGAAGAAAATCATAGATGCTCATTGTAGTTATACCATACTCATCCCTTGTCACATTCATGACATCCTTGACGACAATTATTTTTTTAAATGAGTCTTTTATCTGCATAAGTGAATTTTTTTCCTGTATACGTTTTTCTTCTGTCGTAATTGCAAAGGCCGACTGAATATAATATCTGCGGCTTCCGAGGTTTGCCACAAAATCTATTTCAAATTGACTTCGTTCACTCTTTCCGGAGCTATTTAAACCTCTTTTCTCCACAATTCCGATATCCACAGAATATCCCCTGCTTCTCAATTCATTATATATTATATTTTCCATTATATGAGGTTCTTCAGTCTGTCTAAAGTTTAAACGTGCGTTTCTCAGACCTACATCTTCAAAATAATACTTTACAGGAGTACCTATATATTTTCGTCCTTTTACATTATATCTGTTAGCCTTATGTATAATAAATGCGTCCTCAAGATACTCTATATACTGTCTGAGTGTATTAGCACTTATATTTGATTGCACCACGCTTTTGAAGGTATTCTCTATTTTCGAAACATTAGTCAATGATCCGATCGATGATGCAAGTATATTTACAAGATCCTTCAGCTCTTGTGTTTTCTCTATGTGATGTCTTTCTATAATGTCTTTAAGATATGTCTCTTCAAAAAGTCCTGTAAGATACGAAACCTTTTGTTCCTCTGTATTCATTACGGCTGTAAGCGGCAGTCCTCCGTACAGAACATATTCAGCCCATGCGTGATAAATATCTCCATCATACACCCCGCTAAATTCCTTGAATGTAAGAGGAAAGATATGTATTTCGTCTCCCCTCCCCCTAAATTCTGTTATGACATCCTTGGATAAAAACTTAGAGTTGCTCCCTGTAACATATATATCCGCATTTTTTTTATGTATGAGAGAATTCAGTACCTCCTCGAAGTCCTCAAGCATTTGGACTTCATCCAGCAAAATATAATACATGTCATTGTCCTTGATGCAAGAGCATATATAATCAAGTATTGTATCCGGAGCCCTATAGCTTCGGTTTTCTCTTCTGTCGGGCTCTATTGTAATAATGTGGGACTCTTTTACTCCTGTTTCCAACAAATAATCTCTGAAAAGCTTAAAGATCAAATATGATTTCCCGGAGCGTCTTATACCTGTCACTACTTTTATCAAACCGTTGTGCATACGATTTTTAAGTGCATTCAAATAGCGATCTCTTTTTATTTCCATCTTCTACCTCATTGATATTTTTTGGCATTTATGTCATTTTATTTCAATAATATATTTTAATATACCCTATTTTCCCTATATTTTCAATGTTATACACTGATTTTTATTGACATTTTTGCCATTTTTATTCAGTGCTATATTTTCAGAAACTCCGGCCACATATGCCCTTATCTGCAATAAACGCAACAAAAAAGCAGGGAGAGATCCCCCTGCCTAAAAAATCATATTTTTTACTCTATTTCAGTATATCCTTAAGAAAGCTCTCTCCCGGGATCTCCTTTGCGTCTATTCCGAAGATGTCTGTGACAGTCTTTGCAATATCCGTAAAGCCCACTCTCGTTCCGAGGTTTACATTCTCCTTCAAGGCCTTGCCGTAAGCCAGGAAAGGTATATACTCCCTTGTGTGGTCCGTGCCCTTGAATCCCGGATCGCAGCCATGGTCCGCGGTTATCATGATAATATCCTCATCGCCCATTTTCTTCTCAAAATCCCCCAGCCACTTGTCAAATTCGGAGATGGCGTTTGCGTATCCGTCTATGTCTCTCCTGTGTCCGTAGGTCATGTCAGTCTCCACAAGGTTCACAAAGGCAAGCCCTGTAAAATCTTCGGAAAGGAGCTTCATGGTCTTGTCCATGCCGTCCGCATTTGAGACTGTGGGAGTGGTAAGACCATTGTCATCCACGCCCTTTCCCGCAAAGATATCCTTTATCTTTCCTATTCCTATGCTTGCCTTTCCCGCCTCCTGAAGCTTGTCGAGCATTGTAACCGAGGGGGGAAGTATGGAGAAATCATGTCTTCTCGGAGTGCGCTTGAAGTTTTCCTTTGAAGTTCCCTCAAAGGGCCTTGCTATAACTCTTCCTACACCGTGGTCTCCCTGAAGCATCTCCCTTGCTGTCCGGCAGTAGCCATAGAGCTCCTCAACCGGAACTATAGCCTCATTTGCCGCTATCTGAAATACAGAGTCGGCGGAGGTGTATACTATAAGCGCCCCTGTCTTCATGTGCTCCTCACCGTAGTCCTTTATCACCTCGGTTCCGGAGTAGGGCTTGTTGCAGATGACCTTTCTTCCTGTTCTTCTCTCAAATTCCTCTATGACATCCTTGGGGAATCCGTCAGGATAGGTGGGAAGCGGCTTCGGCGAGATTATTCCCGCTATCTCCCAGTGGCCCACAGTAGTATCCTTTCCCATGGATCTCTCCTGAAAGCGTCCGAACACTCCCTCGGGCTCTCCTGTATATGAATCTCCCTCCTCAGGCTTAAATCCGTCTATTCTGAAAAGTCCCAGTCTCTCCATGTTGGGGCAATGGAATTTTTCTGACTTTCTTATGGTCGCAAGGGTATTGGCTCCCACATCCCCGAAAAGCTCGGCATCAGGCTCATAGCCGCAGCCGCAGCTGTCAAGGACGACTAAAAACACTCTCTTTATCATAAATCCTCCTTCTTTCGTCTGCCTGAACAGCAGCTTCTGACTTTTAAATATAAAAGACTTTTGAGCGATATTAAGCCGTTTACGGAGTGAGGCCGGGCCTTATTAACTTCGAGTTTTTTCAATTGTCTGAGGGAACGCCTGTTCCCGAGTTTTGAAAAAACGAGGTAAGTTAAAAGGCAGGACCAAACGCAGTGGCTTTCAGCGAAAAAGCTTTTATATTTAAACAGATATGAAGCTACTGCTTATCCTTTTTGATCAGGTCTTTGATTGCCTCTATAGCCACCTTTATGGGAATATCCACGTCATATACCTGAGGATCCTCAAGTCCCATGGCTCTTCTCGTCTGATTGGCTATGACAAGGAGTACAGAGCCCGCTCTCACTCCCCTGGCCGCCGCAACGGTGAATAGGGCTGCCGACTCCATCTCAGAGCAGAGAGCTCCAAGCCTCATCCAGGCATTCCACTTGTCGTTTAACATATAGTCTACAGGCATGCTGTCAGGGCTGTGCTGTCCGTAGAAGCTGTCCTTACACTGGACCACTCCTGTATGACTTCTCTGTCCCAGCCTGTCAGCTCCGGCTTTAAGGGCTGCGGTGACATCAAAGTCTGAAACCGCAGGCCACTCAATAGGCGCATATTCCTTGGATGTGCCCTCAAATCTTATGGCTCCGGTAGCTATGCAGACATCTCCACCCATTACATCCTCCTTCATTCCTCCGGAAGTTCCGACTCTTATGAAGGTGTCCGCTCCGCAGTGAATAAGCTCCTCCACCGCAATAGCTGTGGAAGCTCCTCCTATTCCTGTGGAGGTGACGCTTACAGGCACTCCGTCTATCTTGCCGGTATAAGTCACATACTCCCTGTTTGAAGCCACAAGCTCAGGCTCGTCAAAGTATTTCGCTATCTTCTCACATCTTCCGGGGTCACCGGGGAGAAGCACATATCTTCCCACCTGTCCCGGGCATACATGAATATGGAATTCCTTGTTATCATGATTATATGCAAGTGCCATAAAACCTCCTTTTAGGGAAATAAAACTCCCCATGCAGTTTGTATTTATACCATTGATTATATATTACTATCAGAACACTGTATTTTCAATCATTCTTTTGATTTCGTTGAGGCTGTAGGACCCCAAGGCCCCGGTATAAGTCTCTTCATCCGCCTCTGTCTTCTCATCTCCCTGATCCTCCTCATAAAGGGCTCCCTGATAAGAGCCTGTCCTCCAATATTTCCCCGGAGTATCCTCATCCTCATTCAAAAAAAGTATTGCCCGCTCACCCTCCAAAGGTATCCTGTCGGACAGATAAACCATGCTTATGATATCTGTGTTCTTTATCTCCCCCGCCTTCTCCTTAAGCTCGTAGGGAAGCTCTTTATACAAACTCATATAATCCCTGACAGTCATGTTCCTTCCCATTATATCAATATCCGCCCTGTCCCCTGTCTTAAGCTCTCCCTTAAGACTCTCCAGGATCTCAAAGCCGGATTCTGTCCAATCAAAGCTTCCCGACCGAAAGGTTTTTTCCTTCACACATTCTCCAAGAACGATTATATCGGAATCTCTTATGAGTTCGTCCAAGTTCTCATAGTACTTATCCAACACCGCCTCTCCCCTTATGGTGTATATAACATTTCCCGGTTCCTTTGAAGCTCTGATACGAAAGGCCGCCTCATTTAAAGAAAAAAGGACTGCTGCAGCTCCTGCGGCTATGATCACGGCTTTAAATATTTTTTTCATTTTTTCCTCCCTTCTTAATAATCTGCTTCATCTGTTCCTATAGGTTTTCTTCACGCTCTGTTTTCTCAACAGATATACGAATATCCGGACTCCAACCTTTCCTTCAGGCCTCATCAGGTTTTCATTTTTCCCTTGTATTTTAACTTTGCCCTGTCTATTATATTAGCTATGAAGATAATATTTTCTTACACTAAGGACAACAGCATAATAATAAGGCGCTGTCTCTCCCCCTCAGGGGAGGTGACTGTTCCCGCCTTCATAAATAACAGGCCGGTCACAGAGCTTGCCCCCTATGCCTTCTCTCGTTCCGAGCTTGTCATGTATGACAATGCCTTTATATTTGACACCGACGACCTATCGGTAAGGGCATGCAGCCCTGATAGGGAGGCTGAAATTGACAAATCAGAGGAGGTCATCTGTGAGAGGCTTCTGTCAATTTCCCTTCCTCGAACTCTCCTCAAAGTGGGAAGATACTGCTTCTACGGCTGTGAAAAGCTCAGCTCCATAAGCATGTATTCGACTACCATAGACCTTGGCTTCGGAATGTTTACAGGCTGCACCGGAGTGCGTAACCTTGACATGACAGTGACGGAGGGAGTGCGCTCCTCTCTAAATGATGTGCTTGTAAACATAAGGTTTCCCCTGAAGCTTACCTACAGGGAGGCTTACAGGGAAAATAACTCCTCAGGAGATTCGGCAGCCCCCATATATCCGGAGAGAGTCGCCCCCTCGGACCTTTCGGGAGATCTCCTTCCCGAATGCAACAACATAGGCATAGGAGGGATAGACAGCTTCGAGCAAACGGACAGAGAGGGTGCCTTGAGTACTCAGGCTCCCGGCGAAAAAGCCCCTGTAAAATACAGGCTCATATTCCCTGAGTACTATGAGAACTCCAAGGAGAACACTCCTGCCCGCATCACCGTGAGAGACATGCAGGGCAGCGGCTATATGTACAGAAACTGCTTTGCAAACACCATGTTTCAGATAAAGCGCTATGACTCTCTCTTTTCCTATGCGGAGGCCTTGGAGCCGGAGGAGACTGTGTGTGAGCTTGCTCTCTGCCGCCTCGAGACTCCCTGTGATCTCTCGGAGGAAGCCGAAGAAAAATACATATCCTATCTGAAATTTCACGCCAAAAAATTTACGGAGCTTCTCATAAGACACTATGAGTCAGATGAGATCTCCATGAGCAGACTTAAGGAGCTGGCTTCAATGGATTTTGTCACCGAGGATTACTCATCAAAGATGACGGAGGCGGCTATGGAGTTAAAAAATCCCGAGGTCCTCTCTGTGCTCATGGATTTAAGACATGAGAGATTCGGCTTGAAAGAAAAGGATACGGAAAAAGAAAGATCCCCGCGAAAGCGGAGATTCTCACTCTAACGATAAATATAATGCAGTCAATAAATATGCGCATCCGAGGTTTTTTGCGAATTAAGCCGTCTACTGACTGAGCACAGGCCTTATTAACTTCGAGCTTTTTCAATTGTCTGAGGAAAGTTTTCCCGAGTTTTGAAAAAGCGAGATAAGTTAAAAGGTTTGGGCGAAGGAAGTGGCTTTAGCAGAAAACCTCGGATGCGCTGTTTTTTCCGGATCCTATGAGATCATAATATCTCTGTCTTATCTATCAGCTCTCTTATCTTATCCTCTCTCTCCTCGAACAAGAGCTCCTTGTTGTATTGATAATATCTCTCGCAGTCATAGTCCTTCAGGAATTCAACGATATATGAGTTTGAATTCAGGGCCGTCATGAACATTACCATCTCCTGCCCTGCGCCGAAGGCCGCCTCCATAAAGTCAAAGGCATGCTCAAGCTTTAATCCCAGCTCGTCGAAGCTGTCCTCATAGCTGTCGGCCTCCCTGTTATAGTCTCCTGAAATGACACCCCAGGCCTTTGTCTCATCATCGATTCCCGCCTCTGAAATGCTTTGAGCGGCGGTATTTATGAATGAGATTATCTTTTCTGTGCGTCTCTTCTGCCCTGCTGTGATTATCTTTGCTCTTATATCCTGCCTGAGCTTCTCCTCCAGATCTCCTCCATAGGAGTATATCCTCTCCCGAAGGCTCTTCTCCCCTGCACGGTGAAGCTCTGATTTCAGTTTTGTAAGCTCATCCTTAAGCTCTGTGAGATAAGCGGTCATCTCCGAGAGGGCCCTGCCGCTACCTGAAAGCCCGCTTACTATAAGACCTGTGACACTGTACTTCTCGTCAAAAGGTGCCTTCTCGAATCTCTCGCACAGCTTCTCGTCAATGTGACCGTCCAGTATCTCGTCAACCTTGTACTGAGCCTTATATTTCTTGTAAAGCTCATAGTAATTCGCAAAGTCCTTTGCGGTCTCCGGAAACTGCAGATATTCCCCTATAGTCTCTCTGCCAAGGTCCAGTCCCAGCTTTTCATATACATATATAAGCTTTGACAGATCCTCCCAGCCTCTGGGAGTTACAAAGAATTTTCCGTCGACTGTAGTCTCCACCCTACAGAAATTCTTCTCCTTTATTCCCAGATATGTGACTATGGAGCTGTGTATTCCCGCCTCCTCGGCGTACTTTTTCCATGCGCCGAAATCAGGAGTCACGTCTATCCTCCTTATCCTGTCCAGGGTGACTATGTCGAATTCTCTCACCGACTTGTTGTACTCCGGAGGGTTTCCGGCCGCCACTATTATCCAGCCCTCCGGTATCCTGTGATTTCCGAAGCTCTTTCCCTGCAGAAACTGAAGCATGGTGGGGGCAAGGGTCTCTGAGACACAATTTATCTCATCTATAAAGAGTATGCCCTCCTTTAGGCCTGTCTCCTCCATCTTGTTGTATACGGAGGCGACTATCTCTGACATGGTGTACTCTGTCACTGCAGTCTCAACACCGCCATAGCTCTTTTTTTCTATAAAGGGAAGGCCTATGGCCGACTGTCTTGTGTGATGGGTTATGGTGTAGGACACCAGTCCTATCCTGCACTCCCTCGATATCTGCTCCATTATCTGAGTCTTTCCCACTCCGGGAGGCCCTATGAGCAGAAGGGGCCTCTGCCTTATATACTCTATGGCGTACTCACCGTTTTCATCCTTCATCAGGTATGCCTTTATAGCGTTTTTTATCTCTTCCTTGGCTTCTCTTATATTCATAAATCAGACCTCCATAGCTGCCTTGAATCCCTCGGACAGAGCCTCCTTAAGCTCGACCCCCGGTTTTATGTCTCTCTTTATAAAGTCCTCCGGCTCCAGCAAAAGCTTTATTGCCCAGCCCGGCACGTCCGTGTCCTCATAATTATCTCTCATAAACACGAAGGCTGTGTCGTACACCGGCTTTTTTAAGGGGTATATGCCCTTTCCGTCAGTAAAGTATATGAGACCCTTAAGCTTCTTAAACTCCCTCTTTTTTATGAGGCCATCCACGTAGGAGAACACAGGCCTGAAGTCAGTCCCTCCCTGCCCCAGAAGCTCAAAGTCCTCCATATATCTCTCCATGTCCTCCCTGCTCTCTATCTTTACATCCGAAAGGATCCTGTCATCGCACTGGATTATCCTCACATTGACCTTCATAAACCAGCTTTCCTTCTCGCTTAAGACATCGTAGGTCTCCTCAAGGAACTTTTTCACCAGCTCGCCTGAGGTGGAGTAGGAGGTATCCACCGCGATGACAAACTCCTCCACTGCAAAGCTTTCTTTTGTCTCCTGGGGCTCTATAAGAGGCATGTTTTTGTAGAGCTCAAAGCCGTAGGTGTAGAATACATAGTCAAAGCTGTCATCATCCGCCTTGAGTTCTTCCTTAAGGACCGAAAACTTCCTGAGAAAGCTTCTGTAATCATACCGCTCCCTGTTCTCTATTCTTAACTGAGAGCTGAAAGGATCATTTTCGTCGTCAGAAGGCTTATCCCCCGTCTCTATGGCTGTGAGAGTCTTTTCGCTTTTCTCCTTCCACTCCTGCTTCTTCCTCTCCATGGCCTGCTCATCCTTGCTGTCGCCTCCCTCGTACCAAAAGCAGTGGTTGTCCACGGTGAAGGAGGAAAAAAGAGTCCTTATTATATTTTCAGAAAGCTGCATTGTGCACAGTACCTCGTATATGCTCTCCGCATTCATCGCAGGTATGCCTGAGGACTTAAGCCTCATATAAAATTCCTGTCTGAAGGTGCCTGAGGCTATCCTCAGACTGCGGAGCTCCAAGCTGTCACATATGTACTCAACTGCAATATCACAGCTCAGATCCCACAAAAGCTCTATCCTGTCCTTCCTGTTGTAAAGGTGAAGGAAAAGACAGTGCAGAAGCATATGAAGGTATGCTCTGTTCACAAAGACTCTCCCTCTCTTATAGAGGCCTGTGAGGTATAAAGGTTCATAAACTATATAGCTTCCGTCTGTAGCCAGCCCTCTGAGATTTCCCTTAGTCACTAATGAGGAGTCTCCCACAAACTTAAAGGAGCTTAGAGCGGCGTCAAGGTAATGCATATTTACATACAGCTCGTTTCTCGCAGAATAAAGGATGTCCGTGCACAGCTCTGCCACCTGCTCCTCTTTGATCTGCCTCTTTTTATTCGGACTTTCCATCTGTCACCTCTTCTGTTATGTCAAGGTAAGCATTTTCCTCAGGTATCTCCTTTATGACAAGTATATTTCCGGAGCGTATCTTCTCCTCCGGAATGTCCTCCGTTGAATCCACGAAATGCACCTCTGTTCCCTCGGCTTTTCTCTCGGGGTCAAAGGTCTTAAAGAAGGTGTCCCCGTAAAAATCACTCATGCCGTAGCTGTTCTCCAAAATATAGATATCCCTTCCGAAAATATCTTCCCCGTATTTCTCGTAGGTCTGCTCCGTGAGAGAGTTCATCCTGAGCTGGTCAGGCCAGAAATAGAGCTTTGGAAAACAGCTTCTGTAAAAGCTGTCATTGCTTAGAGTCAGCATGGCATAGGCAAAAAACAACAGGCACAGAAGAAGGCTCACCGCCTTTTTCCATATATTTGCAGGAAACCCGAAAAAAACTGAGGTTTCAGCCCCGCTGTCAAAGGTCTCTCTTATTATGCCTGCCATATATGCACACAGCAGAAGGGCACCGCCGTAGGAGACGTATATCCATCTCATCTCTACTCTTATTGTGACTGAAGAGCAGCCTATGCACATGGCGATAAAAAGGATAAAGAGAAGACTGTTTTTGACATACTCAAAAAGCTTCTCTCTGTCCTCCTTCCCTCCCCGAAAGCGCAGGAAAAGGGACAAAAGATATTCAAATACTATTATCGATAAGATAAGGGCCCCCAGCTTTACAAACACTTTTATATTTACCGGGGTGTCTGCCCAGGTCACTCCGTTTAAATGCTCAGGCCCCGCATTTACTCCGAAAATGTAAAACACCTGGCTTACGGCAAAGCTCAGCGCCTCCGCCACATTGAAGGTGTCTGTCACCTCGGTGCCTCCCGTTCCCGCAGGTATGGCTGTGCCTATAGCAAGCTTTCTTATAATAAAAATGACAAAAAAGACAAGCACCGGCTCAAGGAAGAGATCTCTCTTTTCTCTGAAGCTTAAGTCCCCATTTTTTGCCGTCTTAAATATGAGCACAAGGAAAAACAGGGGAAGAAGGGATATGTATCTCTCGTGGACAAAGGCAAGCAGAAAATACACAAGAAGAGCCGCCCTGAAATGCCCTGCTTTTACCCTTCCCTTTTTGCTCCTTGCCCTCATTTCCTCCTGTCCCTCAAGGCTGAGGAAGAGGAGATAAAGTATGAGCAGAGCCATGAATGTGGCCTCAGTCTCCATAAGGCCCAGCGCCTGCCCTATCTGATAGTATGAAAAACGGGAAGAGAGATAGAGTATCCCGGCGGTAAGCCCGAAAAACCTCAGGCCTGAAAGCCTCTTTGCAAAGAAATATATGAGAATGGCCACTATCGTATTGGCAATTATATTTACAGGCACAAAGAGCTCTATATGTGTGCCTATAAGGCCCATCTCAAGATAAGCGAGGAGCCAGTAGGCGGGCCTAAATCTTGTGGAAGTGCCTATGGGAAAAACATACTCGAAGAAGCTCTGCTCACCATAGCAGGACCACATATAAAGGTCATCCATATACAGCCCCTTTATTATTATTCCCCGATTCACATAGAAGCCGAAGAAAAGCAGAGCTATAATAAGTATAAGGTCCAAGGCTTGGGATCCTTTGTCGCAGTCTTTTATATTTATTTTTATTTTGCTTGTCACATCCGAAACGATCTTGTTCATATCACTCGTCCTTATTTGCCGCATCAAGGGCTGACTCAAAAAGCTTGAGCTCATCCTCTGCCGACTCAAATTTCTCCTTTGTGAGAGGTATCTCCCACCTCTCCTTCACCCTGTCCTTATCTATTCTTCCGTAAAGCTTTGTGAGCCTTTTCTCCTCGATTTCAGCGCATTTTTCTTCAACCTTATCAGCTGAAAGCTCCTCATTAAATCTCAGGTCCACAAGGGTGCCGTCCTCTATCAGGTCTCTGACAAGGCTTTTCGCCCTGTCTCTTCCCTCCTCCAAAAGGTAGGAGGCGTCCACATATATGTAATCTATCTCCGCAGCTGCCAAATACTCCTTAAAGATATTGAGCTTTTTGACAAGGTATACATTTCCTCCGCTTCCCTCAATGTCCGTATAGCTCTCCACTGCAGAGAGGAAGCTGTAGCAGAAGGGGTCCTTCTCGAAGGCAATTATCCTCTTCCCTGAGTCGGAGCAGGCCTCGTTAAGCTCTCTCCAGATCTCATCGCTCCCTGTTTGCTCCCTGATATCCTCAATTATATCCTCATGCTCTACAAGACCTCTGTTGAATATCTTTATGGGGGTAAATCCGACCGCTCCCGCCCAGCCTGTGTGGGCTGTTATCATGATCATTGACAGGGTAATGAACATAACTGCCGCGTTTCTCAGTTTATCGTGGAGCCAGCGGGAGCTCTCCGCCTCCTCCCTCTTTTTGTCGGTACAATATATGCATACTACAGCCACCATACTTATAAGGCAGTACATGAGCATGAAGTAATTGCCGTCCACCTGCCAGAGAAGGTGGAGACTGATGACAGCAAGCAAAAGCATGGTGACGGATGCGGCTGAGAGATATTTAAATCCCATGAGAGCCTCGGTCTCATGCTTTTCTGCCAGATAAGAGCGGGTTTTTTTAGCCTCCAGTATAAACACAAGAAGAAGTGCCGCAAAAAATATTCCTCCCCAGGCCATTATCACATGGGACATGTCCTCTCCTCCGGGGAAAAACAGGAACTTAAGTATCCTTACAGCTGTGTTTTTTATCCCATCAATAAGTCCAAGGGATATGCCCTCTGAGGGTATGCTTTGAGCACTGAAAGGGTATTTTATCTCAAAGCCCAGTCTTGTGAACAGACCTGAAAAGACAGAAGTTATAGGGAGTCCTGTGAGAAGGAAGGTCCTGAGGCATATGATCAAAAAGGCCACAGCCCCTATTATAAGCACTGTCCGGCTGTCTGCCGAACTTATCTGCCGATCTCTCCTTTCCGAAGAGATATTTTTCAGTTTGTTTTTTTCTTTTATAAGGAAAAGCAAGGTCACGATGAAGAGCCCTGTGGAAAACACAGCAGCTGTGGGTTTTCCTGTGAGGCTCAACATTAATTCTGTGAGAGATACTACCATGAGTTCTCTGGCGCCTCCCTCCTTTACAGTCCTTGTCACAAGGTAGACTGCGAGAAGCTGTAAAAGGAGAGTAAAGAGATCCGACTTTGCTGTCAGAGCCATGTTTGAGATTCCGGGTATCAGAGAAAGGACCATTGAGGCAAAGAGGGCAGCATACCTGTCCTTTACCACAAGTCCTACTGTTTTTCCCGCCACGATAAGTATGAGTATAAGTATGTAGACATTTGCGCACAGTATAAAGCTGTAGCTCGGAAGAAAGGAGAGGCCTATAGTAAGTATCTCAAAGCCCTTTGGGTAGGTATAGACTGTGTTCACCAGACCATGGTCCTCAAATATGCCCCATCTTCCCTCCGCAAGTATGTATTCGCTCCTGAGTCCGTAGTGCAGGGAATCGTAGTCAATGGCTATGTTTATCCTGTTAAGCTGGATCAAAAGAGCTATCAATATGATGCCGACTATGAAAAGAAGCTTCTTGTCAGGTTTTGTGTTTAGGCGTTCTCCGAGGCCTCCTCCCCTATGGGGCCTAAAGACCCTGAGATACCATGCTATCCATATAAGGGCCAGGGCAAAAAGATATACTGCCCCCTTCCCTGCGATCCCGAGAATACTTATGAGGGCGCAAAAAACTATCCAAAGCCCATATCCCCCTGTTATGGACAGGGCAGGGCTTAAATATCTAAGCCTTTCTTTTTTCCTCCCCGGAACAAAGGACATTACTGTCGGGTACAAGAGGAAAAAGATGGCTATCATGTAAAAGCCCGCCACCACAAAAGCCACAAGAGTCTGATGGAGATAGAGAAAGGCCGCAAACATTAAAGTCCATGTCACGATCACACCCTTTGTCTTTTTCAGCTTATATAGAGGCAGCAAAAAAAGCAGCAGCATGAGTATTATCTCTGTCTGCATTGCTACGTTTTGTCTGTTTGTCAAAAGCTCGGCTAATTCCTGCATATCTTTTTCCGGTTACTTAATCGTAAGCTCTGTAAGAAAGCTTATAAAAACGCATGAGAAATTCGGACACAAAGCCCGGCCAGAGCTTTCTGTACATCTCTTCCTCTTCCTTTTCTCTGTTGTGGTTCAAAATATTGGCCTTGGTGGCCGCCCCCTGATGTATCCTGTAGGATATAAGGGGCTTCTCTATACATACAAATCTTCCGGGAGCATCCGAAAGACGGATAAGGGCATCCCAGTCTGTGACAAAGCTGTAGTCATTTCTGAAGATGGGCTTCCCGGTGACCGGGATATTATAGCTGCAGGAAGGGCATACTATGGAATTCCCGAAGGAAATGACCAGTCTTTTTATAAAGCGCCTGTCAGAAAGCCTGCGAAGCCTGAGAGGCAGTCTCAAGATCCGCTTTATTCTCTCTGCTGTCTCAGGAATAGGCTTTCCCTCAGAGTCTATGTTATTGCAGGCCGTGCAGAAAACCGACATATCAGGGAAAAAGGAATAGGCATTGAGCAGTGCTTTTGCGTAATTCTTATCATACACATCATCCTGATGAGCGACTGTGACAAGCTCTGCTCCCTTTTCCTTTACGGCTGTCTCCACAGCAAAATTCCAGTCCTCCCTGAGCCCGCTCCTTCCCTGTCTCACATAGAGACAGATTCCGTAGCTTCGGGCCAAGTCCGATATATAGTCACAGGGAGTTGAAGTACATATTATTATCTCCGAGGCAACGCTCTGTGAGATAAGGGACTCTATGCACTCCTTGAGATAAGGTGACTCCTTGTAGGCACATATGGAAAATACATGTGTGGCCATAGGGCTTACTCCTCAAAATAGGTGTCCTCAAGCATAAGGCAGACAGCATGGTAAATAGGAAGATGCAGCTCCTGTATCTTGTAGGTCTCGTCCTCCGGAACTATTATGCTCACATCCGCCGCCTTAGAAAGCTTTCCTCCTGTCTTTCCTGTAAGCCCCAGCACCTTCATGCCCTTTGCTTTGGCCACAGCTGCAGCGTACATTATGTTTTTGGCGTTTCCTGAAGTGGATATCCCTAAAAATACGTCTCCCGCCTTTCCGTAGCCATAGACCTGCTGAGCATAGTAGAAGTCTCCGTCAACATCATTTGCAAAGGCTGTGTTTAGGGCCTGATGGTTTGAGAGAGCTATAGCAGGAAGTCCTCCCTGAAGCTTTGAGGCTATGGCAGCCCCGTTTTCGCTGTCAGCCTTAAGAAGCGCCTTTTTGAAGTCCTCAGTCACAGGCCTTCTCTTGCAAAAGCCCTTCATAAGCTCTCCGACTATATGCTCGGCATCTGCGCAGGATCCGCCGTTTCCTGCTATAAGGAGCTTTCCGCCCTTATCAAAGCATTCCTTAAGGATCTCATAAAACTTTAATATATCATCCCTTACCGCCTGTAGAGCGGGGTATCTTTCTGTCAACTCATCTGTTCTTTTATCAGCTGTCATGTATATTCTCCTCTGAAAGTCTGTTTTTTTATAATAGCCAAAGGTAAAAACTTCCATGTTCAAAAGAAGTTCAGGCATTTTACAGTTTAGCAATTCTCTAAAGGGAATACAAGGAGTTTGAAAAAAACCTTATATCTCTCTCAAAAAGCTTAATATCCTGTCTCTTGAAGGCAGAGAGGCTATGGCTCCCTTTTGCTCAACACAGAGGCAGCCGCTTACATTTCCGTACTTTGCCGCATTTATTACGGAAGCTCTGTCAAGCTTCTCCCTTTTGTCTGCTCCGTTTATAAGAAGGCAGGAGATAAAGCCTCCCCAAAATGCATCTCCGGCGCCGGTAGTATCTGCGACCCTGCAGGGCTTATATCCCTTTACAAATATCTCCTCTCCGTCAAAGAAGCACTTGGCCCCCTCAGCTCCCAGGGTCTCCACGACACAGCTTATATTTTTTTCTTCCATAAGCCTTAAAATGTTTTCCTCTCCTCCCAACATGTCCGTCTCCTCGTCGGACACCTTTAAGAGGTCAACATGCTCCAAAAGCTCCATGATCCTTTCCGTTGCAGTTTCCTTGTCTTTATCCCACATCACATCCCTGTAATTTACGTCAAAGCTCACAAGCTTTCCAAGCTCGGCTGCCTTTTTTATGGCATATGCTGTGGCCTCTGCCGCAGGCCCTTTTGACAGAGAGCAGGATCCCCCATGCAGGAGCTTTGCCCCCTTTATTATCTCCTCATCTATCTCGTAAGCACTAAGCATCATATCGGCTCCGGGCTTTCGGGCAAAAGTAAAGCTTCTCTCTCCACTCTCGCTCAAGGAGACGAAGGCCATGGTAGTCACCGCGTCTTCGCACAGGCTTTTGCACAGATACTCTACTCCGTTTTCCTCCAAAGTCCTAAGTAGGAACCTTCCGAAATCGTCATCTCCCACCTTACAAAATATTCCTGATGAAAGTCCGTTCCTTGAAGCCGCTATGGCAAAATTTGCAGGAGCACCTCCCGGATTTCTTATATAGCTTCCCTTCTCGCTTCCCGGCAAAAAATCTATAAGCATCTCACCGACAGCGACAACATCCGTACTTTTCATTTTTTCTTCTCCTATGTCTGTAAATAAGATCCGCCTGTTCTGAATGAGGCTATTATAACACAAAAATGGCGGTTTAGTTAAAAACCGCCATCGCCGCTCCGATTATCCCTTTTTCAGGGAAATTATCAGAGAATTTAATATTTAAATCATCTGCAGGATAAGGCTTTCTCGTATGCTCATACACATAGCTCAAAAGCTTCTCCTTGGGAAAGCCCTTCATGTTCACAAGGCCTCCTCCTATAAACATGCAGTCCGGATCCATGATATTGAGTTCCGCCGAAACCGCTATGGCCATATGATCCACAAAGCTGTCCATCTCGGCATCATCTGCGTGCATAAGAAATATGTCGGAAAGCTCGGTTTCCGGGTACTTTTCCTCCGCTATCCTCTCCAAGGCCTTGCCGCAGGAGTACATCTCTATGCAGCCGGTGTTTCCGCAGCTGCACTTTCTCGTGCCTCCGGGAACCGCCAAATGTCCCAGCTCGCAGGCCGTCCCATGCTTCCCTATATATGGCCTTCCGTTTATATACATGGCATTTCCCAAGCCTGTGCCGAAGTATATGCCCATCACCGCCCCTTCGGTCTCTATTTTATTTGAGATCATGTCATATAAAAGCAGGTAATAGGCATCATGCTCTATCACAGTCTTTATATTGAGGGCCTTGAAAAATTCATTTGGTACATCCACTCCGTCTATGCCTGTAAGATTGGTGGAAGAAAATATCTTCTTTCTGTCCCTGTCTATGACCGAGGGGAAGCCTGCGGATACGGCAATTATCTCCTTATCCCCGGCATTTCTTTTAAGATAGTCTCTTATGGAATCAGTCAAAGCCTTTATAGTATTTCCGGAGCCTGACATTGCTCTTGAAGATACCACCTCAACACAATGAGCCTTATAGCTCCTATCCACAAGCCCCATCCTCACATTTGTGCCGCCTATGTCCAGTCCTAATACGTAATCCTTTGTCATTGTAAGCCTACACTTCTTTCTGTGATCACTTAAGGGCCGTCAGGCAATTATGTAATTTCCCGCCTCTGTTATCTCAGGAGTCTCCCTGTCACAAATTATGGTCACGTCCGCCATGTCAAATATCTTACACATGGTTATCTTTCCTGACTTTGATCCGTCGGCAAGGACATAGGTCTTCTTGGAATGTGCCTTCACTATCTGTTTTTTCCTTGCCTCTCTGGGGTCAGGCGTCGTATAGCCCGCCTCAGAGGAAAAACCTGATACTCCTATAAAAGCTTTGTCGAAGTACATATTGGAGAGCTCCATGTCAGTCATAGGTCCTACTATGGACTCTGTGTTCCACAGCAGTTCTCCCCCCACGACAATACATTTTATCAGTGTGCTGTGCATCTCCTTTGTTATGGATGCGCTGGTAGTCACAATATTTATGTGCTTGTTTTCAAGATACCTGCACATCTTTGTGACAGTGGTACCGGCATCCAAATATATGGTTTCTCCCTCCTCAACAAGCATTGCAGCTCTCTTTGCCACACGTTCCTTTTCCTCAGTGTTTATAAGCTGCCTGGAGTTGTATGCCGTCTCGTGGGAGTCCGCCTTAAGCTTTGCGGCTCCGCCTCTTAAGAGTACTATCTCTCCCTCGTTGGCCAGGGTTATGAGATCTCTTCGGATCGTTGATTTTGAAACTCCGTTAAGTATATCTTGAAACTGATCCAATGTAAGAAGCTCACTGTCTTTCAGAGCCTGCAGTATCTGCAGTCTTCTCTCGTATTGAATCATAGGACCCCTCCCTTATTTTTCAATATATACTTAGATAATAGCATAACAGCCCTTCATTTTAAATATTACTCAAGGTAATAAATTTCATTTTTTTTCAAAAAAATCACTTTTTTATGAAAAATTTGTCAACTTCTTCTTTTGTCGGCATAGAGTCCTGAGCGCCCACTTTCATGACAGTGAGGGCACTGCATCTGTTGGCAAACTCACAGGCCTCTATAAGGCTCTTCCCATCCATAAGCTCAGATGTCACCGCTCCCACATAGGAATCCCCTGCTCCTGTAGTCTCCACAGCCTCCACCCTTTCAGGTGTCAGGCAGGTGAGCTTTTCCTCCTCACATATGACGGAGCCCTTCTCACCAAGAGTGATTATTATCCCTGTTTCATATTTCCTGTTAAGGGACAAAGCGGCACTTTCCGCATCCTGAACATTTTTTATCTCAAACCCGCAAAAGGCTTGAGCCTCCACCTCATTCATAATAAGCAAGCTGCATTTTTCAAGATAGCTTTCTTCTATCTTCTCGGAAGGAGCGGTGTTAAATACCACCTTCACTCCATTTTTTGCGGCCAGTTCAATGCTTTTCTCTATAGCCTTTTGGGGTATCTCCATCTGAAGTATCAAATACTCCGCATCGTAAAAAAGCTCTTCATGTCTTGAAATATCTTCAGGAGTTATCTCATAATTGGCTCCGTGGGCGATAGTTGCAAACACACTTCCGTCAGGCAGGGCATTAACCAGTCCCAGACCTGTTATCTCCTGTGCCTTCTCCACATTGTCCACATTAACCTTATAGGAGCTTATGGTCTCCAAGAGGTACTTTCCTTGGGCGTCTGTTCCCACTTTTCCGTACATTACGACCTTTTTCCCCAGCTTTGCGGCTTGAACCGCCTGATTCGCTCCCTTTCCTCCGCTTCTTACACTTACAGAATCGGCAGGCAAAGTCTCGCCTCTCTCAGGCATATGGGGAACCTTGGTTATAATGTCATAGTTCATACTGCCTATAACCAGAATCTTATCCTTCATAATAAATGACCTTATTTGATGCCTATTTATTCTTTGCCATCATCTTTGTCACCTTATCCTGAATGAACTCAAAATAAGCTGCAAGGACTATGATCACACCTGTTGCTATATACTGATAGAAGGTATCCACGTTTAACAATATCATTCCTATCTTTAAAGCTGAGAGAAGGATAGCTCCCAAAACTGTTCCAAGTATAGTTCCCTTTCCTCCTGCCATCCTTGTTCCACCTATGGCTGCGGCAGCGATAGCGTCAAGCTCATAGCCCTGTCCTGCAGCCGGCTCTCCTGTTCCCAGGCTTGCCAGCATTACCATTCCGGCAAAGGCGGCACATACTCCGCAGATCACATAGCCCATGATCTTTGTTCTGTCCACATTGACTCCTGAAAGCTTTGCAGCCTCCTCATTGCCTCCTACAGAGTAAAGATAATTTCCGAATCTTGTCTTGTTGAGGATGACACCCATTATCACGGCGAGGATGAGCATCAGGATGACCGAGTTGGGCACACCCTGAACTATCTTGTGGTTAAACATATCTCTGAAGCTGTCAGGTATGTTAAGCACAGGCCAGCCTCCTGTTATGACATAGGCTACTCCTCTGAAGACGCTCATGGTACCCAGTGTTGCTATAAAGGGCTGGAGGTTCATCTTTGTTATAAGGAATCCGTTGATGCTTCCGATAACTCCGCCTAAGGCAGCTCCTATGACTGCGGCAATTATGGGGTTAAGTCCTCCCGCGGTAAAGGTTCCGACAGCCACTATGATTATGGCAAAAACCGATCCTACAGAAAGGTCTATTCCTCCGCTTATGATGGCGAAGGTCATTCCTATGGCTATTATCCCGTTAATTGTGGCCTGCTGAAGTATCTGAGTAAATGTATTCCACGAGAAATATGCGGGATATAAGGCTGTAAATACGATAGTGAGCAAAACTATGGCAACTACTACCACCAGCTCTCTCTGCTTTTTATTTATAAATTCCTTCAAACTACTCATTTTTATCTCCTCCGATTGCATAAGTAAGGATGGTTTTCTCCTCAAATTCTTCTCTCTTCAGCTCTGCCTTTTGACAGCCCTCGCACATTACGATTATCCTGTCGCTTATGCCCATGACCTCCGGCAGCTCGGAAGATACGACTATGAGAGATTTTCCTTCCGCCACCATCTCCTCCATCAGCCTGTATATCTCGGCCTTGGCAGCCACATCAACGCCCTTTGTGGGCTCATCAAAGATAATGATATCCGCATTTGTTGAGAGCCATCTGGCAATTATTATCTTCTGCTGATTTCCTCCCGACATGTTCTTTGTCAGGTAATCCGCTCTCGGCGGATGAACGTCCAGCTCTTTTATGAAGTGATTGCAGTTGTCCAGCTTTTTCCCGTTGTCCACGAAAAATCCCTTCATATATTTTTCCAGGCTTGAGACTGCCACATTGTCGATATTAGTTGACAAAGTCATAAATCCCTGGGTCTTTCTGTCCTCAGGGAGAAGACCTATACCGTTTTTAAGAGCATCGTTTGAATTCTTGATATTTATCTGTTTCCCGTGGAGATACAAGGTTCCGGAATCCTTCTTGTCGGCTCCGAAGATCGCTCTCATGACCTCCGTCCTTCCCGAACCTACAAGGCCTGAAAAGCCCAGTATCTCTCCCTTGTGCAGTTCAAAGTTTATATCCTTGAATTTCCCGTGGGAGTTGAAGTTTTCAACCTTTAATACAACTTCATCCTTTACGCAGGAGGGCTTAAGTCTGGATGCCACGGAGGACACCTCACGGCCTACCATGTTTTTGATTAGCTCCTCCTTGGTGGTATCAGCTATGTCAAGAGTGGTAATGTAATGTCCGTCTCTCAATATGGTGGCCCTGTCACATATTCTGAATACTTCTTCCAATCTGTGACTTACATATATTACCGTTATGCCCTGGCTTTTGAGCTTTTCAATGACCTTAAACAAAGTCTCTGTCTCTCTCGTGGTGAGAGATGCGGTAGGCTCATCAAGAGATATAACTATGGAATTGTGGAACAGTGCCTTTGTGATTGCCATCATCTGCATCTCTCCGGCTGTAAGATCCATAACTCTTGTCTCGGACCTGAATCCGCATTTAAGCTCGTCAAGTATCTCATTGACCCTTTTATTGAGCTTTTTATAATCTACAAAAAGTCCTTTCACCGGCTCATAACCCAGTGTAACGTTTTGTCCCACAGTAAGGTCCTTTATGGCGTTTGTCTCCTGGTGAACCTTTGAAATTTTTCCGTTTATGATAGCGTCATTGGGGTTTTTAAAATGTACGCTTTTTCCGTCGAGGACTATCTCCCCCTCATAATCATCGTAGATTCCGTGAAGTATATTTAAAAGGGTCGATTTTCCTGCGCCGTTCTCTCCCAAGAGCGCATGTACCTCTCCCCTCTTTATTTCAAAATTAATGTCATCAAGGACTTTTGCCCCGGGAAAGGTTTTGCTTATATGTCTTATTTCAACAATATTGTCCTTCATACTTTATCCCTTGTTCTATGTAAATATTGTTTAAAATGTGCCGCAAAATATTAACAATACTTTGCAATACTTTGCGGCACTCAGCTCCTTAGTAATCAAATATTACTTAATTTATCTCGATTTATTCAAATGAAGTATCTACCCAGTTGATTATCTCCTCAGCGGGAGTGTCAACATTGGTTGAATCTATAAGTGCCTGAGGTGTCCATACGACTCTGGGAAGCTCCTGTCCGCCCATAACTCTGAGTCCGCACTCAAGTGCTATCTGTGACATGTAGTAAGGGAATGAGTCGATCGTAGCGTCAAGCTTTCCTGCTCTTATGGAATCATAAGCCTCTCCGATTCCGTCAACTCCTACAACAAGGATATCCTTTCCTGTCTCCTCCTTGTACTCCTCAGTTGCCTCTACAACTCCGAGAGCCATTCCGTCATTGTTACAGAAGATAGCCTTCAAGTCGGGATACTGAGTTATCCAGTTCTGAGCCAGCTCTTTTGACTTCTGTCTGTCCCAGTCAGCGTTCTGCTTTGCAACTATCTCGATTCCGGGAGCGTTTGCCGCACACCACTCCTCAAATCCGAGAGTTCTCTGTCTTGCGGCAAATGCCTTGGGCATTCCTATTACTATGGCAACCTGACCTTCTCCTCCAAGCTTCTCGCTTATCCACTCTGCAGCCAACTCACCGTTCTGGTAAGCTCTGGGCCCTACAAAGTAGTCGGCATTTGCTATAAGTCCGTCATTTACATTGACTGTGGGGATCCCCTGCTCATTAGCTGTCTCAATACCGGGAACCAAGTTTCCGTCAGAAATAGGTGAGCAAAGAACAGCTGCGTACTGCTTGTTTACCATGTTGTTGAGTATAGCAAGCTGTCCTGTCTCGTCAGTCTCGGACTGAGCAGCCTGTACGTCTACAGTAAAATCGATACCCTGATCTGCGGCTATCTTCTCTGCAGATGCCTCATATCCGTCCTTAAATATTCTCCAGAACTCATTCTGGAACTGCTTTGCAACGACTCCTACTGTTGTTCCGTCTGCGGGAAGTGGTGTTGCTCCGAATTCCTCTCTGACCTCCTCAATGGAAACTCCGTCCTCATTGTCAGGGTTGAACTCTCCTGAAGCCTCCTCTGTCTCCGCCTCGGTCTCCTCAGCTTCTGCCTCATCTGCTGAAGCCTCAGCCTGAGCTGTTGTCTGCGCCTCTGCAGCCGCTTCTGTCTCCGCCTGCTGTGAGCTGCATCCCATGAGAAGAGCTGAAAGCATTGCTGTGGCTAAAAGTGCGCCGGCTAATTTCTTTCTCATCATACTTTTTCTCCTTTTCCCTTTTATATTTTTACCCTTATTAAATAAGCATATTCATAAGGAGCTTATTCACTTCCACTCCGTCGTGGGAGGATATGATCCTCTCTATCTCATCCATGCCTATCTTATCGATGGCATCGGATATCTTCTTTACCATGCTTATGTTCTGGCTGACCTCAGCTTCCACGCATTCTCTGATGGGGAAGGTGTCAAAGAACAGAGTTCCCTTATAATCGTATTTTTTAAGGTAATAAACCAGCTCTATACACTGAGGCAGGTTTACCGTTCCGAAGATAAGTCCGCTGTCCATAGCACAATAGCCGTCATTGAGATGCAGACCGAAGAGCTTTCCCTGCTTAAGAGCAATAGCTGCGTACATCGCAGGATTGTCGTGCTTCATAAGCATGTGGCATATGTCAAGAGTCATACCAAGATTTTCTCTTCCTACCTCTTTTATCATGAGAAGAGTAGTCCCGGCTCCGTCGAGCATGGCATAATTTCTCGGCTCATAGGGCTTATACTCTATGCTGATCTTGATATCGTCTGCAGCGTAGTCACAGATCTCTCTGAAGGCTGATACCATCTTTTCCCAGGCTTCCTCATAATTAACGGAAAAAGGATAGTCAAATCCGTCATATGCCTGCCATACTGTGACAACCTCTCCCTTGAGCTCTCTGCACACATCTATGGCTTCCTTGCACAGATCTATGGCCTCCCGCCTTACTTTCTCATCCGGGTTGGTAAACTCTCCGTTGATGAAGGGGGCTTTGAATCTCATTGCAACTCCGTTTACCTTCATGTCCCCTATATGCTCTTTAATCTTTTCCAAATCATATTTCTTTATATGCTCAGGATAATTAAATTCCAGATGTGTTATTCCGGGAACTTTATGGTAAGTGTCAATGGTGTCATATAAGTCCTTATCACCTCTTAAAATAAAGGAATTCATTCTACCCGCAAAATTCATTCTTTTTCATATCCTTTCATATTTTTATCTTATATTTGGAATTATATGAATATATATGAAAAATTTCAACATATTTTGTGAAAGATTTTGAATTTTAGTGAACTTAAATAAATTTAATCTGTAAAATTTGTCACATTTATCTATACAAAAAATAAGCGAAAACCGGCACAAAAAATCACCGACCCGGGTGCCCTGCTAAAGACCCCAGGATCGGTGAAATAATTAAAGAATGATCCTATTGATTTTAAACTCCTTTTTCTCTCTTTAAGAGCTCTTTTCTCGCATGTATGGCAGCGCCCATGACGCCGCTCTCCTGTCCCTCCTTGGAGTATATGAACTTGAGATCCTCATCCGGCAGAGGTTTTCTCGCATACCTGTGTATATGCCTCTCCAGCTCCTCCCTGGGAAAGCCCTCCATGTTGGGAAGTCCTCCTCCTATGATTATATAGTCGGGATCGAGTATGTTTATCTCTGTGGCGGCAGGGATGGCAAGGTCATCAACAAACCTCTTTATTATCTCTGAATCTCCATGCTCCACAAAAACTTTGCTGATGTCAGAGCCCGCAAAGTGTTTTTTAATGATGCCTTCCAGGGCTCTTCCGCAGGCTACTATCTCCGCGCAGGAGCTGTTCCCGCAGCCGCAGCGTCCGTCCACGCCTCTCATAGGAATATGTCCCAGCTCGGCACTGACCCCATGCTTTCCGGTAAATATCTTTCCGTCTATGGATATGGCATTACCTATGCCGGTGCCGTAGTAAATACCTATGGCAACGCCCTCGCCCGGAATATGATTTTTCTCCATGTCATTTATGAGGATAAGGCAGGTGTCTCTCTCCAGGAATACAGGCACGTTAAACTCCCTCTCCAAGGTGTCCACCACAGGGATATTGTTGAGCCCCACTATATTCGGAGTCTCGATGACTCTCCTTCTCTCCTTGTCCACAGTGGAGGGAAAGCCCACGGAAATGGCATCTATTTCCTTGCCCGTGGCATGTTCCTCAATATACCTTCTGATTATGCCTATAAAAAGGCCTACAGCCTCACCTTCTCTGTTGTACTGACTTGTGGCCTCCCTGACAAACTCTGTCAGCTCTCCCTTCTCGGATACCAGTCCAAGCCTTGTATTTGTTCCTCCAACATCTATTCCAAGTATATAACCCATACTCAAGGTCTCTCCTGTTTCGTTAAAACTCTTTATTATCTGTAAACCGCTTCTCCGGTTTCCTTTTCAAAATTCTCGTACATTATATCGCAGGCTTTGTTGAGATCAGGATCATTTTTGAAAAGTCCTGAGGATCCCACTACAAACACATCCGCTCCGGCCTCTCTGAGACTCTTGAAGGTATTCACATTGCAGGAGCCGTCTATCTGTATCTTGTAGCTGTAGCCGTACTTCTCTCTCAGCTCCGCAGCCTCTCTTATCTTGTCAAGCATCTCGGCTATGAAGGGCTGTCCGGCAAAGCCCACGTCCACGGTCATTATGGTCAGCATATCTATCCTGTTGAGATAGTGCTTTATATAGCTCAAAGGAGTTGCGGGGTTTAATACCACTCCCTTTTTGCATCCCAGCGACTCTATCAGGTTCATTACCCTGAAGGCATCAGTATTTATAGTCTCAGCGTGAGGTGAGATGTACTCTGCTCCCGCCTTTGCCAAAAGCTCTATCCAGTCCGTAGGGTTCGTAGTCATAAGATGTACATCCATGGGAAGGTCTGTAAGTGTCCCGAAGGTCTTTATAAGGTCGGGGGACAAGGTGATGTTCTTACAGAAATGTCCGTCCATTATATCGCAGTGGTACATGTCTATCCTCTTGTTGAGTATCTCCATCTGCTCCTTGATGTTGAGAAAATCCATGCACATAAGTGAAGGCGCAAATTCAGCTTTCATTTTTATTTCTCCCTTCATTTTGTCTGTTTTAATATGTTAAAGCGAAAGTTCGCTCTGTTTCCAAATCAAATACCCTCTGTCAAAAATCCTGCCGCAACGAGCAGAGAGCCTGCAGGCACGGCATCATCCATAAGCTCTGAGGGGTATATCTCGTATCTTCCCTTGTGGGCCACAAAGGCATACTCATCCGTATACTTTCTGATAGCGTCAAAGAGTATATCTCCCATCTTGGCTACGCCTCCCCCTATGACTATCCTGTCGGGGCCCTCCAGCGCGAGAACATTTGCAAGCCCTATGGAAAATGATTCCGCTGTCATCTTAAGCTCCGTCAGGGCAAAGTTGTCTTTTTTTCTCGCAGCCTCTCCAAGGTCAGAGGCATCGATCCTCTGCCCCGCCTTTATCTTTTCAAAAAGCAGGGAACTCTCCGGCACATAGCCCTCGGTATTCAGCCTGTTCTCTATACTCCTTCCGGAGCATATAAGCTCCAGCCTGACAGCCTTCCCGGGCTCATCAGAAGTTCGGTCCGGTATCAGTGAATTTCCCAGGTAGGAAGCTCCTGTCCCCGAGCCGTCATAGTATGTGCCGTCTATATAGAGGCCTCCTCCTATTCCGGTCCCTATATTTGTGTAAAACAGGCGCCGGGAGCCTCGTCCCGCTCCAAGCCTCAGCTCGGCTATTCCGCCTGCCACCGTGTCATTTACTACCACGGTCCTCTTTCCGAAAGTCTGCTCAAACCACTCCTTGAGCTTAAAGTCCTTCCATCCGGGTACCTGGAGAGAGCAAAGCACTCTTCCTGTGGCGCTTTCCAAGGGGCCTCCGAAGCCCACTCCTATGGCTTCTGTATCACTGTATTCCGAAAGAAGATATTCTGTCTTCTCCCTGATCCAGTCCAGAATGTCCTCAGCTCCCCGCTTGTAGGAAAGCTTTACCGATTCTCTCAGGAGTATCTCCCCCTCGGCGTTTCCCACAACTATCTGCTGCTTTGTCCCTCCGATCTCCACACCCAGATATTTACTCATGCCACTCAGCTCCGTATTTCTTTTCAATATCAGAGATCATGTTTACTCTCATCTCGTGACGTCCGCCCTGGAATTTGGCATCAAAAAACTCGTCAACTATCATCTTTGCAAGCTCTGAGCCTACGACTCTTGCTCCCATGGCAATGATGTTCGCATTGTTGTGCTCCACAGTAAGTCTTGCAGAGTAGGGCTCGCTGCAGACTGCAGCCCTGATTCCGGGAACCTTGTTTGCCGCGAGAGATATTCCTATTCCGGTGCCGCATATGAGCACTCCCTTTTCAACCTCTCCTCTCATAACAGCCTCAGCCACCTTGAGTCCGTACTCCGGATAGTTGGCCTTGACATTGGGGTCGTAAGTTCCGTAATCCACACACTCATAGCCTTTTTCCTTGAGGTGCTCCATCAAAATATTCTTGAGCTCAATTGCAACATGGTCACAGCCGAATCCTACTTTCATCTTGTCTCCTCCTTATTTTCGGAAAATACGATATCCTCCGAAATATGAATGTCCTTTAAGTCTCTTATATTACTTGAGTCAGCATAAGTTACTTATACTGACTCAAGCTTATCTACATATTAATATTTTTTTACGGTCTGTTCAAGTATCGCAGTTTTACTATTACTCTGCAAGGTACTCTGAAGCGTTTGTTGAATCGATGAGAACTGACTCAACGGGTGTTGTCTCAGGGAATACTCCAACCTCACCCTTGTTGCCTGCCTCAACGGCCTCAACAAGAAGCTCAAGGCTTGTAGCACCTATCTGAGCGGGATCCTGAGCAACTGTAGCGCTGAGCTGTCCGTCAGCAACTGACTGTACAGCTTCCTTGTCTCCGTCTGTACCAACTACAAGGATATCTCCTACCTTGTCAGCATTGATAACTGCCTGAAGAGCTCCGAGAGCCATTCCGTCGTTACAGCAGTAGATTCCCTTAAGGTCAGGATACTGCTGGATGAAGGTTGCAACTGCGTCCATGGTTGTCTGACGATCCCAATCGCATGACTGGCTTCCTACGATCTCCATTCCGCCGTCCTCGAAGGCCTGAGTAGCACCGTTTGTTCTGTCCTCAGAAGACTGGTCTCCTGACTTTCCTTCGATTACAAGTACCTGTGAACCGGGCTCAAGCTGATCAACTATCCACTGTGCTCCCTTGTTTCCTACTGCAACGTTATCTGTTGAAACGAAAGCCACGCAAGCTCCACCCTGGTTTGCAAGCTCGTCAGCGTCAAACTTTGCATCAACGTTTACTACTGTGATGCCCTTCTCTGTAGCCTGTCCTATAGCGGGAAGAACGTTAACTGATGAAAGGGGTGCAACACCGATTCCTGTGTAGTTCTGGTTTACGCAGTTCTCAACTATAGCAAGCTGACCCTCAAGGTCCTGCTCGCTCTGTGCAGCGTAAAGGTCAACATTTACGCCCATCTCCTCAGCCTTAGCCTCGATTCCGTTCCACATCTTTACCCAGAAGTCTGTAGCCTGAGTCTTGAGTACCATAGCGTAGGTAGCGTCTGATGCCGCTGCGGCATCTCCCTCAGCCTCTGCCTCAGCCTCTGCTGCTTCAGTCTCCTCTGCAGCTGCCTCTGTCTCTGCTGCTGCTGTTGTCTCTTCCGCTGTTGATGAAGAGCATGCCGCAAGTCCCATGACCATAGCGGCGCAAACTGCTGCTGTTAATAATTTCTTTTTCATTTTTTCCTCCTTTATATTCTGTCCGGCTGAAGGCCCGCCACCGTGGCAAAGCCTTATTTCCCGGACTTGGAATCATTATAAAATACAGTTTTGTACTTAAGCTTACAAATGATTTATTTTTTATTTTATCTTTGCTTAATTATTTCTTTGTTGCAACAAGGTGATCAATAGCTACTGATATGATTATCAAAGCACCCATGACGATCTTCTGATAGCTTGAAGGTATTGTAAGTGCTGTCATTCCATAGTTGATAAGTCCTATAATAAGACCTCCCACAACTACTCCGGGGATCTTTCCCTTACCACCCATAAAGCTTGTTCCACCTATGATGGAAGCTGCTATGGCGTAGGTCTCATAGCCTGTACCTGCAGTGGGAGCTGCCGCTCCTACACGTCCGAGAAGGACTATTCCTGCGATACCTGAGCAGGTTCCTGAGATCATGAATACCACGAGAGTGTGAAGCTTTACATTTACACCTGAGTACCAGGCTGCATCCTTGTTTCCGCCGAGGGCGTATATATTACGTCCTGCCTTGCACTTTGTTGTGAAGAACCAGAGTATAACGGCAACAACCAGAGCTATTATGACTGTGACAGGTACAAAGCCTATGCTTGCGCTCATAGTTGCTGTGAAGCTGGTGGGGAAGCCGTAAATATTCTGTGACTTTGAGATAACCAGCATAAGTCCCTGATATATGGACTGAGTACCCAGAGTGATGATGAAGGGGTGAAGGTCAGTCTTATTTACCAGCATACCGTTTATGAAACCTGCTATGGTTCCGAAGAGCACTCCCGCAACCACAGCCACGGGAACCGGGATTCCCGCAACCATCATCTGTGCCGAGAAGATTCCCACGAGTCCTGCAACAGCACCTACTGAAAGGTCGATTCCCGCGATAAGTATTGCGAAGAACTCGCCCAGAGCAAGCAGGATGTTAACTGATGACTGCTTCAGTATCTGAGGAATACTGCTGGAGTTGAACACGCTGCTGGGCTTTGCTATGGTGAGAAGCACCAGAAGCAGAAGGAAAATTCCTATAGTACCGTATCTCTGCCACAAAACGCCGAAATTCTGATTTTGTTTCTTTACATTATTTTCGCTCATTTTTTTTACCTCTTATTCACCTGTGGATGTTTTTACTATTTTCTCTTCCGTTGCCTCGGAGATATCGTAGGTCATTCTTATCTCTCCGTCTCTGAATACGCATATCCTGTCACATACGGAAAGCAGCTCCGGAAGCTCCGATGATACCATGACAACTCCCTTGCCTTCGCTTGCGAGTTTTCTCATAAGAACGTAGATCTCGCTCTTACTTCCCACGTCTATTCCCTTTGTGGGCTCGTCAAAGATGACTACCTTTGAATCCGCAGCCATCCACTTTCCGAGGATGACCTTCTGCTGGTTTCCTCCGGAGAGCTCTGTTATGTTCTGCTCCACGTCTCTGCACTTTATGTTCATGTCGGCCTTCTCATTGGCCGCATACTGATCCTCAGCCTTATTGTCCACAAGTCCTGTAAGTCCGTTCATTCCTGAGGTCTTTAAGAAAGGCACTATCGATATGTTCTGCTTAATGCTGAAATTATCAAGGAAGCCTGTCTCACGTCTGTTCTCCGTCACCATGGCAAGTCCGTTCTTTATAGCGTCATAGGGACTCTTTATATCGGCCTTCTGTCCGTAGATATATACCTCTCCTGCGCTTCTGGGCTCAGCTCCGAAGATCGCGTTCATAAGCTCACTTCTTCCCGAACCCACAAGGCCTGCAAAGCCTAAGATCTCGCCCTTGTGGACTGCGAAGGAAACATTGTTTACCTTCCTGTCCTTTCTTGTTATGTTCTTTACCTCAAATACTACCGGTTCCTTTGACAGATCCTCGCTGTCTGTATTGTGGTAGGTTCCCTTTATCTCACGGCCTACCATCATCTTTATCATATCATCGACGCTGACATCTTCCACATTCCTTGTGCCAACGTAGGTACCGTCCTTTAAGACTGTGACCCTGTCTCCGATCTGCTTTATCTCATCCATCTTGTGTGAGATATATACTATACCCTTGCCCTCGCTCTTAAGCTGGCGGATTATGCTGAAAAGGTGCTCCGTCTCCGAAGTTGTAAGTGAGGTAGTGGGCTCATCCATTATGATGACATCCGCATTAGACACAAGCGCCTTTGCTATCTCACACTGCTGCTTTTCGGAAATGCTTATGTCCTCAACCATAGTGTTGGGGTTTCTCTTTATTCCCACCTTCTCAAGCACTGTTTTTGCCTTATCGTTCATGAGCTTGTAGTCCACTACAGTCATGCCCATGACCTTTTTTGTGGGGAGCTTTCCAACAAAAAGATTCTCCAGTATCGAGAGCTCGTTTATTACACTCAGCTCCTGATATATGATACTTATTCCATTCTCATATGAATCCTTGGGGGTGAGCTTGTCATACTCCTTGCCCTTAAGGTATATCTTGCCTGAGGTGGGCTGATATACGCCGCTTAAGATCTTCATGAGTGTGGATTTGCCTGCGCCGTTCTCGCCGAGAAGTATGTGGACCTCTCCGGGCATTATGTCGAAGGATATATTGTCAAGCGCCTTGACACCGGGAAACTCTTTAGTAACATTCTCCATTCTTACTAATGCTTCCATCGTCAAACTTCCACCGTCCTTTCTTTATTGATTATTGCATCCGGGAGGTAGACTCCCTCTTTGTAAGTGCGACAGGAATACTTATGTCCTTTTCCTCTATCGATTCTCCATGCAGCATTTTGAGTAGAGCCTCTCCCGCCCTCACCGCTATCTGCCTCGTGTCCTGAGTCACGGTAGTTATTCCGGGAGAACAGAACTCTGAAGTGCTGACATTATCAAAACCCACTACCTTCACCGCCTCCGGAACTCTGTATCCGAATTCCGAGAGGGCGTGTATGATGCCCAGGGCCATCATGTCGTTGGTGGTAAAGACTCCGTCAAAAAAGCAGCCCTTCTCTGATAGTGTCTCTCTCATCCTCTGCCTTGCGCTCTCATAGTCCGGAAGAGAGCTGAGCTCCAGCTCCTTAAGGTTTTTCATTCCCGCCTCTTTGAGAGCTCTTCTGTATCCGTCTCTTCTGCGTCTCACAGGGGAGCGAAGCCTCTCATCGCCGAAAAAGGCTATCCTCTTGCAGCCGGTTGAGATAAGCTCCGATGTGGCAAGGTATCCGCCGGTCTCGTTATCCGAGTGAACGATGACCTCAGCATTTTTCGGAGATCTGTCCACATAGACTACAGGAACTCCTATCTGTTCAGGCTTTAAAACGTCATTTTTTCCGGAGATATATATTATTCCGTCCACGTTTTTTGTGAGAAGGTTCTGCAGATGCATGTTCTCAAGCTCAGAGTCCTCATTGGAATCACATATCAAAAGCACATACCTGTGCTTAAGGAAATAGAGATCCAGCTCCCTGATGATCTTTGCGAAGAATTCGTTCGTCACATCCGGCACCATGACCCCGATGCTGTGGCTCCTGTTGGTCCTCAAACCGCTGGCATTGGCGTTGGGCCTGTAGTTGTATTCCTCTATTATCCTGTTTACTTTTTCCTCTGTCTCTCTGGAATAGCCGCCTCTGTTGTTGATGACACGGGATATGGTAGCCACAGAAACACCTGCGATATCGGCAATCTGATTTATCGACAATCTGCTCTCCATATCTGCTTCCTTCCCTCTTAAGTAAAGGATTACGGTAAAGGATTACGGTAATCGTTTACGTAACTTATGGGAAGATTTTAACACTAAAAAAGGGAATATGCAATTGATTTAAACATATTCCCTCTTTTGCACGAAATTCATATTTAATTTTTGTATAGTTTTAACAAGGATCTTACATTTCCTCTTTAAAAATCAAGGAGTCACTATTCCCTGAAGCTTATCTTTCCCGTGGCAGGATCCATGGACTCCACTATAGCCAGAGACTCAAGCCTTACTCCCTTCTTTCTCAGGGCATCTCCTCCGGGCTGGAAGCCCTTTTCTATGACTATTCCGCAGCCGCAAAGCTCGGCTCCCGCGTCCTTTACAAGGGATATGAGTCCCTCAAGGGCAGCTCCGTTTGCCAGAAAGTCGTCAACTATGAGCACCTTGTCCGAGCTTCCCAGAAAGTCCTTGGAAACGATTATGTCGAACTCTCTCCCGTGGGTGTAGGACATGACCTTTGAGGTCCATACCTCTCCCGCGATGTTTTTAGTTTTTGATTTTTTTGCAAAAACCACCGGAACTCCGAAGGCTCTTGCCACCTCAACGGCTATTCCTATTCCCGAAGCCTCTATGGTAAGGATCTTGTTGATGTCACAGTCGGCAAAAAGTCTCTTGAATTCCTTGCCTATCTCCTCCAAAAGCTTCACGTCTATCTGATGGTTCAAAAAAGAATCCACCTTCAAGACATTTCCGTCCTTTACTATGCCGTCTTTTCTTATCCTCTCTTTAAGCAGTTCCATACTCCACCTCTGTAATAATAAATTTAAAAGCCCTTATCGCTCAGGCTCGTAGCTCTCAGGTGAATAGTGTACCACACTTGTGCCACTGTTTTCAAACTCAAAAGGAACATATAGTAATTCTTTCATGGCTTCCCTGACTTTTTCCTTCATATCAGGCTCCACAAAAAACAGCAGGAAGCCTCCTCCCCCTGCTCCCAAAAGCTTGCCTCCCAGGGCTCCCGCCTCCAGGGCTTTTTTGTAGAGAGCGTCTATAGAATCTGTGGAGATAGAGCTGCTTATGCCTCTCTTAAGCTCCCAGTTGTGATGTAAGAGTCTTCCGAACTCCGAAAGCGGCCTCTGTCTGTCGGTGAGCACAGTCTGAGCCTCATCCACCAAGCTATACATCTCCTTAAGCTCCGCCTCCTTGTCCTCTATGGCCTTTTTTGTCCCTGTCTGGATATCCGACGAAAATCTGGAAAAGCCTGTAAAGAAGAGCATCAGGCTGTCGTTCAACTCCTTTTTTCTCTCAGGAGATATTATTATGGGGCTTACCCTGTAGCCGTCAGCGTCAAAATCTATCCTGTTGAGTCCTCCGAAAGCTGCAGCTATCTGGTCCTGAACACCCCCCGCCTCGTCGCAGAGCACTCTCTCAAGGTAGATGGCGTCATCCGCCAGACGCCTCTTGTCAGCATATTTTCCCTTTAAGGCATAGAAGGCATTGAGCATTCCCACAGCAAAGGAAGAGCTGGTTCCAAGGCCGCTCCTTGCAGGAAGGTCAGCGTCATAGGTTATCCTGAGCTCGTGCATGTCCATCATCTTCATGGCATTTCTTATAGCGGGATGAACTATATCCTCCTCGGAAGTTACCCTCTCTATCTTTGAGTATATAAGCTCGTTTTTGTAGTCGAAAAAGCGGGGAAGATGTCTCACGCTCACATAACAGTATTTGTCGAAGGTTGCCGATATGACAGCCCCCTTATTTTTTTTATAATACTCCGGGAAGTCAGTGCCTCCCCCGAAAAATGACATGCGAAATGGTGTCTGAGTAATTACCATCTGTCTTATTCCTCCGTTTCAGCCTCTTCCGTCTCTTCCTCGGGAAGCTCCAAGTCCTCAGGCTGAGGCTCGGATGCCGCCTCCTCAGGAGATACATACTTTACAACGGCATTGTCCACAACAAAGTCTATGGCCTTCTGCTCAAGAACTGTCTGCTCAGCCCTCTCTCTTCCGAAAGTATCTATGAACTCGTCAAAGCTGACATTGTTTCCGTCCGCATACTCCTTGAGGTCAGCCTCTGTGACCACTATGTTTTGAAGCCTTGCCACCTCATCAGCCACCATTATCTGTTTTACCGTATCCGTTGCAACAGACTCAAGCTCGGCCTCATAGTCCGCTCTGGTCTTCCCCTGAGCGGCCAGCACGTCATCAAGGGACATGCCGTAGGACTGAAGTATTACAGGCTCAAAATAATTCTTTATAAGGTCCTTTACCTTCCACTCTACAGCCTCCTCAGAAGGACTTACCTCGGAGTTCTCCACAACCTTCTCTATGGCGGCGTAGGAGAGGGCCTGCCTTGCCGAATAGTCGGCATTCTCCTGGAACTGATCCTTGAGCTTTCTCTTGTACTCGGCTACCGTCTTGCACTCGGTATCCAGCTCCGAAACTATCGCATCAGTGAGCTCCGGGGTTCTCTTCACATCGTTGACCGTGACTTCAAAAACCGCAGGCTTTCCTGCAAGGTCGGGATTGCTCTCATAGGGGTCCGGAAAGGTGACATTCACGTCCACCTTGTCTCCCTTCTTGTAGCCTATAAGTCCGTCCTCAAATCCGTCTATAAAACGGCCTGAGCCTATGGTAAGGTCTGTTCCCTCGGCGCTGCCTCCGTCAAAGGCCACACCGTCCATCCTTCCCACATAATCTATGTTTACGGTATCTCCCTCTGTTATCTCATCATCCACCGACTGCTTGTGCTGAGGAAGTATATAGCTGTTTATATATATATCCACCTCCTCGTCGGTGACTATGTAGGGCTCCTCTGTCTCCACCTCTATTCCCTTGTAGTCTCCAAGCCGGATCTCTCCGAGGTTCTCAGGCCTTATGGGCTCTTCCTCCTCCGACTCCTCGCTCTCCTCCTCGGTCTCAGCCTCAGTCTCGACAGCTGAGGACTCCGGCTCAGCCTCCTTCTTTCCGCAGCCCCAGGCCGCAAAAACGGCTGCGGCTACGATAAGCGCACTTACAGCAATCTTTTTTCTCATAATACTCTCCTCTTTTATGCTTTAATCATTCTTCGTCTTGTAAACTCTATTTAAGTAATCCCGGGTTGGGGAAGTATCTCAGCATCACCTTCGCGATTATCTTGTCGGCGGATATGAAGGGGTCATTCCAGAACCTTGCATCCATGGAATTATTTCTGTTGTCTCCCATCATAAAATAGCAGCCCTCAGGGACCTCAAATCTGTACACTCCGTCCTCAGTTCCGTACTTTTCCGCGTTATCTCCGAGATAGAGATATACCATAGGCTCCTTGAGGTAATCCTCGGGAAGCTTCTCCCCGTTCACGTACACGGAAGCTCCGGGATAATTTCCGTTTTCATCGGGAGAGGGAAGTGAGGGGGAGGGATCGACCTCCGATTCCGCCACTGTGCCCTCTCTCTTTATCTCAACTATGTCTCCCGGAACTCCGATAACTCTCTTTACATAGTAGAGAGTTTCCGGCTTTTTTATCTCCTCCCCGCAGAAGGGACAGATCTCGGGAGCCGGGGATTCACCCATGGCCCGCTCACAGTTCTCACATATCCAACCGAATTTGAAGATGGCTATGTCTCCTCTCTCCGGATCTCCGAAGGTATAGCTTAATCTTGAGCCTATCACCCTGTCTCCTGACATTATGGTTGTCTCCATGGAGCCTGTAGGCACCTTGGAGTTTGCTATTATAAAATTATTGAGGACAAAGGCTATGATGACGGCCGCCAATATCACCTGTATCCAGCTGATGATCTCCGCTTTAAGACCGCCTGATCTTCCCTTCTCCTCGTTTATGTTATCCATATTTTCTTTTTCCAAATCCTTCACCGCCGATAATATATTTTGACCCCTACTATTCTAACCTATGGCAATATTTAACGCAATACAAAAGCTTTTCAATATAGGGGGGATAAAGCGAAAAATAATCTTACGAAATCGATAATTTTATCCGGGTATTCTCCATATGATAGAGACTCGGGTCAAAAAAGCTGCCCTCCGTTTTTTTACGGAGAGCAGCTTAAAAAACCCTTTATTTTTCCCTTTGATACGACACCATATTAATAATTTATGGCAAGTCTCTCAAAGTAAGCTCTGGGATGAGCGCAGCAAGGACATACCTCAGGTGCCTCCTCGCCCTCGTAGATGTATCCGCAGTTGCGGCACTTCCATCCGAGAGGAGCCTCGGTCTTGAAGGTGGTCTCTGATTTAAGTCTTGCAAGGAGAGCCTTATATCTCTTCTCATGAGCGGCCTCAACCTCAGCTACCATTCTGAACTTTGCGGCAAGCTCTGTAAATCCCTCTTCCTCAGCCTCTCTGGCCATACGGGCATACATATCTGTCCACTCATAGTTCTCACCTGCAGCTGCAGCCTTAAGGTTCTCTGCGGGATCAGAAATATCATTGAGCTCCTTGAACCACATCTTTGCATGCTCTTTCTCATTGTCTGCTGTCTCAAGATAAAGAGCCGCCATCTGCTTATAGCCTGCTTTGTCTGCTATTGAAGCGTAGTAGGTGTATTTATTCCTTGCCATTGACTCCCCTGCAAAAGCATCCTGAAGGTTCTTCTCTGTCTTTGTGCCTGCGTACTTGTTTGCCATTTTTTGATTCCTCCTTTAATTTGCTTTTCAGAACTTTCGGTTCTTTATTTGAGTTAACTATAACACTTAAAAAGTTTAAAGTCCATAGATTTAAGGTTTTATATTTCTTATTTCATCTTTCTTAAAATGTATTTTTGAAGGAGTTTCTTCGATTTTATTGACTTTATATATATATAATGGAATAAAACAAATTTGATGAGAAAATGACGTTTAAAAAGCAAAACGCCAGTTATTTTCAGGGGGTAATCGTGGAAGAGCGTATCATCATAAAAAGTGAACTGTCCAATGTTATAAAAAAGCTTTGTCGTTGGATTTTAATTGCCGGCATAGCTTTTTGGTTTATTGTTATAGGTCCGTCAGCACTCGGAGTATTGTTCACATTTATATCTGATATTTTCAGTGGCGATATGCCCGGATTACTTGAGCCATTTACAGCCATACCTATTCTTTCTTTTATCTTTTGCTGTTTTTGGAGGTGGAGAGGGAATACTCATTTCACGTTTTGTTTGGTACGCCTATGGAAAAAGTGAATTAACTGTAACCGACAAAAGGGTATATGGAAAAGCCATGTTCGGAAAGCGAGTGGATATACCATTGGATTCCATCTCTGCCGTCGGAACAAGCTCCCTGCTTAAGGGCGTTTCTGTATCGTCATCTTCCGGCAGACTGGTGTTTACAGGCATTGAGAATAAGGATGAAATACATCAGGCTATCAGCGAATTGCTTCTTGAAAGACAAGCAAAAAATAAAAGCAATCAACAAACTGTCGTTAAACAAGAAGTATCTCAAAGCAATGCGGACGAATTAAAAAAATACAAGGACTTATTGGATAGTGGGGTCATCTCCCAAGATGAATTTGACGCCAAGAAGAAGCAGTTATTGAATCTCTAAGCTTTATGCCTAACGAAAAGATAAAAGAGGGCGGGCATCTCTGCCCGCCCTCCGGAAAACCTCTTATTTACAAGGTTCTATTAACCGAAGTATCTCTTAAGAAGACCTGCGAATGCCTTTCCGTGTCTTGCCTCGTCACGAGCCATCTCATGAACTGTGTCGTGGATAGCGTCAAGGTTGAGGGCTTTTGCTCTCTTTGCAAGGTCTGTCTTTCCTGCTGTAGCTCCGTTCTCAGCTGCAACTCTCATCTCAAGGTTCTTCTTTGTTGAGTCTGTGAGGACCTCTCCGAGAAGCTCTGCAAACTTAGCTGCGTGCTCAGCTTCCTCAAGAGCTGCTCTTCTCCAGTACTCACCGATCTCGGGATATCCCTCTCTGTGAGCTACTCTTGCCATTGCAAGGTACATTCCTACCTCTGTGCACTCTCCCTCAAAGTTAGCTCTGAGGTCATTCATTATATCCTCGGGTGCTCCCTGTGCAACACCAACAACATGCTCTGCAGCCCATGTCATTCCGTCGCCGCCCTGCTCTTTGAACTTCTCAGCGGGAGCGTGGCAAACAGGACACTCTGCAGGAGGATTCTCTCCCTCACATACATATCCGCATACTGTACATACCCAAGTCTTCATAGTTTTTTCTCCTTTTATATAAAATTATTGATTTATAATAAATTTCCGGATGAATTCCGGCATTCATTACACACACCGTAAAACACAAGGTCGTGAGACTCCACAGTTCCCGGAGCTCCCGCCTCCACTGCCTTCAGTATAGCATCCTTGACTCCCGTAGGCATGTCATATATCCTACCGCATTTGCGGCAGATATAGTGATAGTGGGTGGAGGTATTATAGTCATAGTGATCAGGCCCGTCGGTAAAGCTTAGCCTCTTTATCTCTCCGGACTCCTCCATCTGGTTCAGATTCCTGTAGACTGTGCCGAGGCTTATCCTGGGAAAGATTGTCCTTACCTTGGCGTAGATCTCCTCTGCCGTGGGGTGACTGTCAGTTCCCATAATATAGGCTCTCACAGCATCTCTCTTTTTTGAATTCTTAACGACCTTCATTAAATCTCCATGTAGGGTAAAACAAAATTAAAACAATAATCATTACTATTATTAATTTAATCTCATTATATTCCCTCTCATAAAAAATGTCAACTCCCGACTTTGTTTTTAATAAAAAACTTAAAAGAGAGCGGAACCCGGGATCTCAGTCTCGGTATCCGCTCTCTTCATCCTTTACTTTGTAAGTTCGACTATCCTTATACAGTTGGGCTGATTTACCTCCAGAGGGAGCTTATTCATGACTATAAGCGATCTCTCATAATCCACCTTGAAAAAGGTAAGTGTTCCGCTGCCGTGATTTGCCACCACCATGTGCTCACCGTCCGGGAATATGGCAATATCCTTCGGATAATCTCCGCTTATGGGGAGGGAGTTCTTCATGGTGAGAAGGCCTGTCTCCTCGTCTCTGTCATACATGGTGACTGTATTCTCCCCTGCGTTTGAGCAGAACACGTGCTTCCCGTCATCGCTGAGCTTTATGCTGCAGGCTGCTATATTGGGATTTCCTGTCTTGTCCGCCGTGGTGGATATGCTCTGTACCTTCTCCACTATGGGGCCTCTCTCACCGGCCCTGTAGGAGTAGACCTCTATAACGTTTTTGATCTCATATACCAGATACAAGAACCTTCCGTCAGGGCTGAACCTGAAGAATCTGGGAGATGATCCTCTCTCACATCTGATGGCGTCCACCTGTCTTAACTCCTCATCAGTATGGGGATCAAACTTGAATATCTTTACCTGGTCTATTCCCGAGTCCACAGAGAAGAGATATTTGTTGTCCGGTGTTACCTTTGAGCATCTCACATGGGGGCTGAAGTTTCTCTCGGCTATGGAGCCGTAGCCCTGATTGTAGACCTCATACTTTATCTTGCCCACTGTGCCGTCCTTGTTTATCTCAAGCACGGTCAGCTTTCCGTCATGGAATCCTGAGACACAGATGTACTTGTTATCAGGAGTCACCGACAGATGGCAGCCTCTCATTCCGTTTATCTTCGCGCAGTTAACACGATTTAATGTTCCGTTGGGCAGTATCCTGAAAGAAACCACGCCCTCGTCAGCTATACTGTAGAGAAACTTTTTGTCGTGGGAGTATACCACATATGAGGCATTGTCCACCTCCACCTCGCATCTTCTCTTAAAATAGCCGTTCTTCAAGTCTATGTCATAGACTGTTATGCCCTTTGCCTTTCCCAAATAGGAATATGAGCCTACATAGGCAATGTATTTACCGCTCATAAATTTTTTCCTCCTGCAACTGCGGCCCTCGTTCCGCCGCCTTTATCCATATAATGTATTCATTATACTAAATTAAATATGGATATACAATAAACCTCATTTTTAATTTACAGTTTTATAAGATAAGTTTATAATCCATATACTATGGAAAAGAATATAAGGATACGCGTAGAGCGAAGAAAAATAAAAAATATAAATATGTATCTTCGGCCTCCCTATGACGAGGTTTTGGTCACTGCCCCCATAAGGATGCCTGAGGCTGTAATAAAAAAATTTATAAGGGAAAAGGAACCCTGGATAGAGAGAAACTTAGAGCGCCTGTCCTCAAGGGAGCAAAAGCCCTTCGTAAAGCCTGATGCCGCCACTAAAAAAATATACACGGAAAGGCTTAACAGGCTTTTACCGGACATGCTCAGCCTGTGGCAGAGCCGTCTTCAGGTGGAGGTTGCATCCTGGAGGCTCAGGGTGATGAAGACCTGCTGGGGAGTATGCCACACCGGAAAAAGGACCATAAGCTTTAATACCCTCCTGGGGGCGAAATCCGAGGAATGTATAGAGTACATAGTCCTCCACGAGCTATGCCACCTTCTGGAGCCCGGTCACAATAAGCGTTTCTATTCTTTTATGGATGCCTTCATGCCCGATTGGAGGGAGAGGAAGAAAAAGCTTAATGAGTAGGGCTTTCCCGCCATGCTTTTCACATACCGGAAAAAGTCTGCCGCAAGATTTCATCCGCGGCAGACTTTTTTCAGGTTTTCATTTTATATAAAAGGGATCACTGATATCTCCTGATATCAAACTTTATATTGCTCCGGGCTATGCTATGTTCTCCACAGTAAAGCCCAGCTCCTCTATGGCATCCTTTATAATGTTTTCATCTACGGCCTCTGCTATAATTTTCGCTTCTCCCTTGCCAAGATCCACTGTGGCCTTGATGCCGTCTATGGAGTTTAGGGCCTTCTCAGCGCTTTTTCTGCAGTTCTCACAGTGCATTCCCCTTATTTTGACAGTCTTTGCGCCTATGATGAGACGCCCTTTTTCTCTGTCTTTAGACTTTTTTACGGGCTTTGAAATGTGCCGTGAGCAGCTTCCTGATGCAGGGCAGCCTATGCACTTGGCTCCGCTCCTCTTTGCCTTGACTATATAAGCTATAGCAAAGGCAAGCAGCAGTATGACTATCGCCATCACTATAAAATCAGCCATGTTTTAAACCTTCTTTTCTTATTTCCTGTAAGTATTTTTAATGTGCCAGGGCCTTGTTGTCAAGAGCGTACTCTCTGTCTATCTTTGCGTCCGCCTTCCTTATAAGGCTTATTATAACGGCGGCTATGGCAGCCACTGCTACGGCTCCGGGAAGGAAGCCTGTTCCGAGGGATCCTGTTGTGACGAGAGTTCCCAGCTGGTATACAAGGAATGCCACTGTATAACCTGTAGCCAACTGAAGGCATATGCCTCCGAAGAGCCACTTCCTGCTCTTCATCTCCGAGTTCATTGCTCCAAGGGCTGCAAAGCAGGGAGGAGTATAGAGGTTGAACATAAGGTAGGCAAGGGCAGCCACCTTTGTGAGCCCCATTACCGCAGCCACCTCATTTGCGCCTCCTGTAAGGGCAAGCTCCTCTGTATCTATGAAGTTTGTGATTCCATATACCACGGCGAGAGTTCCCACAACGTTCTCCTTCGCTATGAATCCGGTTATGGCCGCAGCTGCAAGCTGCCAAACTCCGAAGCCTAAGGGTATGAACAGTATGGCAAAGGGTGACGCTATGGAGGCAAGTATGGATGTGCTCTCCATTCCCTCTTCAACGACCTGAAGCTTCCAGTTGAAAGTCTGCATAATCTGGACTACTGTGTTGCAGACAAGTATTATGGTTCCCGCCTTTATAATGTACGCCTTTCCTCTCTCAAGCATTGAGAAGAAAGCTCTCTTTATGCTGGGGAATTTGTACTCCGGAAGCTCCATGATAAAGAAAGATTTCCTGTACTTGTAGCCTGTTATCTTTAAAACCAAAAGGGCTCCAACAAATATGAGAAGTATGCCCACGAAATACATGAGGGTTCCGACCCAGCTTGCGTCGCTGAAAAATGCTCCCGCAAAGAGCGCGATTACAGGAAGCTTTGCTCCACAGGGCATGAAGGGCGTCAGCATGGCTGTAGTCCTTCTCTCCCTCTCATTCCTTATGGTTCGGCAGGCCATTACTCCCGGTATTGCGCAGCCTGTTCCTATGACCATGGGGATTATGGACTTTCCTGAGAGACCGACTCTCTTGAATATGGGGTCCATGACAACGCTGACGCGGGCCATGTATCCGCAGTCCTCAAGGAGAGCAATGAGGAAGTACATTACCATGACAAGGGGCAGGAAGCCTACTACGGCTCCTACGCCGCCTATGATTCCGTCCACAAGAAGCGCCGACACTATGGGAGATGCTCCTGATATGCTCTCTCCTACCCAAGCCTGGAAGGTCTCTATCCAAGCAACAAGCCAATCCGCAATGAAGGGTCCGAGGCTTGACTGAGATATGTCAAATACTATAAACATTATCACAGCAAAGACCGGTATGCCCAGCCACTTGTTTGCAAGAATATTGTCTACAGAGTCCTGGATATTCTTGTCCTTTGTGAAGACCTTTCTGGTCTCCACCTTCTTTACTATATCATTTACAAAGGTAAATCTTCTTCTGTCGGCAGCCTCCACCTCTTTTTTATCGTGGAGCTTTATGTCTCCCTGAATATAGGGTGCCTTCTGTGTATTGCCGTAAGCTGCTGCGGCAGCCTCCACCACTTCTCTGAGTCCGTTATTGCCGGAATCCGTGGATATGGTCTCTATGACCGGGCAGCACAGAAGCTCGGAGAGCTTTTTTGTATCTATCTTTGTCTCTTTTTTCTTGTTTATATCACTCTTATTGAGAGCTACAACTACAGGTATGCCCAGCTCCAAAAGCTGAGTGGTAAAGAAGAGGCTCCTGCTCAAGTTGGTGGCGTCCACTATGTTTATGATAGCGTCCGGATGCTCATCTCTCACATAGCCGCTGGTTATACTCTCCTCTGAGGTAAAGGGCGACATGGAATAGGCTCCGGGAAGGTCCACCGCTATAAGCTCTTCGCTTCCTCCGTAATATTCTCTCTTGATCTTGCTCTCCCTCTTATCGACAGTGACACCTGCCCAGTTTCCGACCCTCTCGCTTCTTCCTGTAAGGGCATTGTACATGGTGGTCTTGCCGCTGTTGGGATTGCCTGCTAAAGCAATTCTCATACCTGATCCTCCTTGTTATATATATTCCCTCCGCTTAGTTAGTTTAATCTAAGCCCTCCGGGATAAAAAAACCGCTCATAAATGAACAGTTTCTGATACCATACTTATTTGGTTTCGGCCAAAGCTATATCAATATGGCTTCCGCTATATTTTTGTCTATATTGTAGCGTCCATCCTTCACTGATATCACATAGCTGCCCCGAAGCTTGGAGACGACAGTTACCGGCTCTCCGCTGTAGCAGCCCAGAGTAAACAGGAAGGCATCGAGTTCCTCATCCTCTGTCACTATATCCTTTACGATATATTCCTCTCCCAAATTCGCATCGGTCAAATTCATATCCCACTCCTGAATGATCTCTTTTTAGATTAAGCTAACAAAAGTTAGTATCTTTTAACTCTTACTAAGTTAGCACCTTCAAACTTGAATGTCAAGTATTTTCGTGATATACTTTAAACAAATTTGAAAGGAGAAGCTCCATGCCTAACTCAAAAAATCCGGAATCAACGGAAATGTATTTGGAAACCATACTCAAGCTGCGGCAGAATAAGAATTATGTCCGCTCTATAGATATAGCCACGGAAATGGGCTTCTCAAAGCCCAGTGTGAGCATCGCCATGAAGGGACTCAGGGAAAGCGGGTATATCATCACTGAAAACGATGGAAATATCGTGCTCACAGACAAGGGAAATGATATAGCCACAAGAGTCTATGAGAGGCACCGCGTGCTCACAAGAATATTTGAAAACCTGGGAGTAAGCCACGATACGGCTGAAAATGATGCCTGCAGGGTAGAGCATTTCATCTCCGAGGAGACCTTCGAAGCTCTCAAGGAGCATGCGAAAAAATACGGGGAATTATAATTCATAAAAAAAGAGGGAATGTTGCGATTTCATCCTACAACATTCCCTCTTTTTTATTCTATATCTAATTTTCTTTAAGGAAAGTGCTTACTTTTCCACATCTGCCTTAAGGCTGTCGGAAGCCCTGTCAAGATCTATCACTATGGTATCTCCTTCAAGGACTCTTCCCTCAAGTATGATCCTTGCGGAGAGAGTCTCCACATGCTTCTGAATGAATCTCTTGAGAGGCCTTGCGCCGTAGGCGGGATCATAGCCGTTATCGGCACAGTAATTCTTTGCGTCCTCTGTGAGCCTTATGCTGATGTCCTTGTCCTTAAGTCTCCTGTTGAGATCCTTTATGCACAGATCTATGATGCTCTTTATGTTGTCCTTTGTGAGGGGCTTAAACATTATTATCTCGTCAAGTCTGTTCAAAAACTCAGGTCTGAAGCTGTTCTTTAAAGCCTCCATCACAGCGTTCTTTGCCTCATCCTTTATTTCCCCGTCACTGTCTATTCCCTCAAGGAGATACTGGGAGCCAAGGTTTGATGTAAGTATTATTACCGTATTCTTAAAGTCCACAGTCTTTCCCTTGCTGTCCGTCACACGTCCGTCATCAAGTATCTGCAGGAGAATGTTGAATACGTCGGGATGAGCCTTCTCTATCTCATCAAAGAGTATTACGCAGTAGGGTTTTCTCCTTACAGCCTCGGTGAGCTGTCCCCCCTCCTCGTAGCCTACATATCCCGGAGGTGCTCCTATAAGCCTTGAGACTGAGTGCTTCTCCATATACTCCGACATATCTATCCTGACCATGTTGTTCTCATCGTCAAAGAGATCCGCTGCGAGAGTCTTTGCAAGCTCGGTCTTACCTACTCCGGTAGGTCCCATGAAGAGGAAGGAGCCTATGGGCTTTGTAGGATCCTTTATACCTGCCTTTGACCTCATTATAGCCTCGGTTACTTTTTCCACAGCCTCATCCTGTCCTATAACTCTTAAATGAAGCTGGTCTGCAAGCTTAAGTACCTTGCTCCTCTCGGACTCGGAGAGCTTTGCAACGGGGATACCGGTCCACTTTGACACGATCTTTGCTATCTCGTCCTCCGTGACATTCTCATGGACAAGGTCATGTCCCTCATTCTTTATCCTCTCCTCCTCTTCGGCAAGTTCTTTCTGCATTGAGGGGAGCTTTGCGTAGAGTATCTCTCCGGCCTTCTCGTACTCTCCCTTTCTCTGAAGGATCTCAGCCTCGTTTCTGAGGCTCTCTATATTTTCACGAAGCTTTGAAAGCCTGTCGGCTCCCTGCTTCTCATATTCCCACTTTGCCTTCTGCTCGTTGAACTTGTCTCTCAGCTCTGCCAGCTCCTTCTGAAGCTCTGAGAGTCTCTCCTTGGAGGCATTGTCCGTCTCCTTTTTAAGGGCTGCCTCCTCTATCTGAAGCCTTGTGATATTTCTCTGCTGCTCGTCAAGCTCCGCAGGCAGAGAATTCATCTCAGTCTTTATCATGGCGCAGGCCTCATCCACAAGGTCTATGGCCTTGTCGGGGAGGAACCTGTCGGATATATACCTGTCAGAGAGCACAGCCGCCTGCACAAGGGCAGAGTCCGTGATCTTTACTCCATGGTATACCTCGTATCTGTCCTTGAGACCTCTCAGTATCGAGATGGTGTCCTCCACGTCAGGCTCATCCACCATTACAGGCTGGAAACGTCTCTCCAAAGCGGGATCCTTCTCTATATATCTGTACTCCTCAAGGGTGGTTGCTCCTATACAGTGGAGCTCACCCCTTGCAAGCATGGGCTTTAACATATTTCCCGCATCCATGCTTCCCTCGGTCTTTCCCGCTCCCACTATGGTATGGATCTCATCTATAAAGAGTATTATCTTTCCCTCGGAGTCTGTGACTTCCTTAAGAACGGCCTTAAGCCTCTCCTCGAATTCTCCTCTGTACTTTGCTCCCGCAAGGAGTGAACCCATGTCAAGGGCAAATATCACCTTGTCCTTAAGGCTCTCCGGCACATCGCCCCTGACTATACGCTGGGCAAGGCCCTCTACAACTGCAGTCTTACCTACTCCGGGCTCTCCAATAAGTACAGGATTGTTCTTTGTCTTTCTGGAGAGTATCCTTATCACGTTTCTTATCTCGCTGTCACGCCCTATCACAGGATCCAGCTTCTGCTCCCTGGCTCTCTCCACCAGGTCATAGCCGTACTTGTTGAGCACATCGTAGGTATCCTCAGGATTGTCGCTTACCACCCTCTGATTTCCTCTTACGGTTGACAGGGCCGAAAGGAAGCTTTCCCTTGTTATATTGTAGCTTGAAAAGAGCTTCTTCATGTCGCTGTCAGCATATTTCAAGAGTGCAAGGAATATATGCTCTACTGACACATACTCGTCTCCCATGGGCTTAAGCTGATCCTCGGCTCCCATAAGCACCTTGTTAAGGTCCTGAGAGACCGTGGTCTGAGCATTGCCTGATACCTTGGGAAGCCTCTCTATGCGAGCCTTGAGGTCTGAGACAAATCTGTCAACAGGCACATTCATCTTCTGAAACAGCTTGACTATAAGGCTGTCGTCAAGGCTCAGAAGGCTCATGAGAAGATGCTCCTGAGTCAGTGTGGTGTTTCCGTACTCCATGGCGATCTTCTCACACCCGTTGACCGCCTCTATGGATTTCTGAGTAAATTTATTTATGTTCATAACTTTCCCTCCCTTCTTTGGGGAAACCCGGAAAGCAGGGCAATGCCTGTCTTCCTGTTTAAATTCCTGTTAAAATAAAATCGGCTCACCTTTGAACCGATAATAATATATCACTTATTGTTAGCACTGTCAATTAATGAGTGCTAATTATACTGTAAATTATTTATTAAATAATCATAAAGACGGATAGGATCTTTACTCCTCAATAAAAGAGGAGAGCCCTCTCCCACAGAAGCAATATTAAAGCTCCTGTTTCTGAGAGAAGGCTCTCCTTTATCATCTTTAAATATTTTTATCTTCCTGTTCCGACTACGCTCACAGGTGTCACTGAAACTGCTGTGACTATCCTGTTGTAGAGGTTGCCCTCATATATTACCTTCACAGTATTTCCCTCCGAGAGGCTGCTTACTATGTCAGCTCCCGCAGAAAATTCAAAGGACATAGTGTCCGCATCTATCATAAAGGTGTTGGTCTCGGTGTCCACATAGTTTACTGTTCCCACAACTATGTTCTGTCCGGCTTCCTCTGTACCTCTTGCTGAGGCGAGCACTATCTTGGTGGCTATGGGAAGACCTATTGATCCCTCCTCATCACTCTCCACCTCGTCTGCATCTATGGTGCCCACATAGGTGACATCTACTTCGGAGCCTATATTTAGCTCCTCATTGTTCACTGTGACCACATAGGCCATGGCACTTGAAAGCTCATGGGGCTTTCCGTTGGGGTCTGTAACTGTGATCTCCGAGGGTGTCATGTCAGTTATGGTTCCCACAAGCACAGGATCCTTTCCAAGGCTGTCAGCCTGCTGCTCAAGGGACATTACGACAGAAACCTCAGTGACAGGAGTCACATCTGATTTTGCCCCCTCGTAAGCCACATCCACAAGTGCTCCGGGAAGAACATCGTAGTCCGGGTCAAGCTCGGCGTTTGCCATGTCAAATACGTAGGATGCTCCGTCAGGGCCCTGAAGTGTTATCTGAGTTCCGTTTATTGAGGTCACAGTTCCCTCATAGTATCCCTCATCCTCTATCTCCTCATCGTCAGCGGCACTCTCTCCTGAAGCCTCGGAGCCCTTGGACTCAGCTTCAGCCTCTTCAGCTTCCGCCTTTGATTCCTCCTCTGCCCCGGTCTCCACAGCCGCCTTGGTCTCTGAAGCCTCATCCTTCTTTCCGCAGGCGGAGGCCGCCACGGCCATTGCTATGATCATAGTAACAAGTAACTTTTTCTTCATAATATCTCATCTCCTAAATATTAACAGCTGAATTTAATTTGTCCGTACGCTTACTTATATTACCTTATTTTATACTCGGGGTAAATTTCATTTGTCTTAATATTATTAATGTTTTTCTTAATCTCCGGACTTAAGCTCTCTCAAAAATCTCTTTGTATCCCTGTCTCTTCCGTTGTCTGAGGGCTCGTAGAAGACCTTGTCCTTTATGGCATCGGGAAGGTACTGCTGGTCTACCCAGTGCTTGGGGAAATCGTGGGCATATTTGTAGCCTATGCCTCTGCCCAGGTCCTCATGTCCCCTGTAATGGGCATCCTGAAGATATGGCGGTATGGGCAGGCTTCCGGATCTCTCGACCTCAGCCAAGGCTTTCTCAACAGCCATATAGCTTGAATTGCTCTTGGGAGCGCAGGCCACATAGTTTGCCGCCTGAGAAAGTATGATCCTCGCCTCAGGCATTCCCACTCTCTCAACCGCAAGGCAGGCGTTTACCGCCACCACAAGGGCCATGGGATCCGCGTTGCCAACATCCTCAGAGGCACATATCATTATCCTTCTTGCTATGAATTTTATGTCCTCCCCTGCGTAGAGCATTCTGGCAAGGTAGTAGGCGGCGGCGTCAGGGTCAGAGCCCCTCATGGACTTTATAAAGGCTGATATGGTGTCGTAGTGGTTGTCACCGTCCTTGTCATAGCCCACAGCTCTCTTCTGAATACATTCCTCGGCGGTCTCCAGAGTAATGTGTATCTTTCCGTCCTCTGACCTGTCTGTGGTAAGTATGCCCAGCTCCACAGCATTCAGGGCGGCTCTGGCATCTCCTCCCGCGACGTCAGCAAGGAAGCTCACAGCATTGTCGTCTATTACTGCATTGTACATGCCCATGCCCCGCTCGTCATAGACGGCTCTCTTTATTAGTTCCTCTATATTTTCCCTTGAGAGGGGTTTTAACTCAAATATCCTTGATCTCGATATAAGTGCGGAGTTGACTTCAAAATAGGGGTTTTCAGTGGTCGCCCCTATGAGAATGACAGTGCCGTCCTCCACATAGGGCAGAAGGAAGTCCTGCTGGGCCTTGTTGAACCTGTGTATCTCGTCTACAAAAAGTATCGTCTTTTTTCCGTACATACCCAGGGAGTCCTTTGCCTCCTTGACTATCTCCTCCATGTCCTTCTTTCCCGCCACTGTGGCGTTGATCTGCTTAAACTCGGACTTGGTTGTGTTGGCTATGACCTTTGCAAGAGTAGTCTTTCCCGTACCCGGAGGCCCGAAAAAGATAACCGACCCCAGCTTGTCCGCCTTTATGGCCCTGTAGAGAAGCTTGCCCTTGCCTATTATGTGCTCCTGTCCTACGACCTCCTCCAGAGTCCTGGGCCGCATCCTTCCCGCAAGTGGCGCCTCCTTCTTCTCATTTTCTTCTCTCATATAATCAAAAAGGTCCATATCTTCCTCCCTTATTCTCACGAAGCGGAAATAATTATACCACATTTACAGTGATTTTCCCTATAATCGGATAAAAACTCTTTTTTTATTGTCCTCCCGGGTTTTGTGTTCTATAATAAAAAAAAACTGAAGGGGGATTATTTATGAAAGCATTTCTTATAGGCATAGCCGGAGGCACAGGCTCAGGCAAGTCCACATTTACCGACAGGATAAGAGATGCCTTCCCCGAAGACGTGGCTGTGCTCTACCATGACAATTACTACAAAGCCCATGATGACATGCCCTTTGAGGAGAGAAAAAAGCTCAATTACGACCATCCTGATGCCTTTGACACCGGGCTTCTTATAGCGGATCTCAGAAGGCTTAAAAACGGTCAGGAGATAGTCTCCCCAAGCTATGACTACACAGTCCACAACAGGGCAAAGGAGACTGTCCTTGTAAAGCCCAAGAAGATAATTCTGACCGAGGGAATACTCACTCTCTACGATAAAGAGCTTCGTGAGCTCTTTGACATGAAGATATTTGTCGATGCTGACGCCGATGAGAGGATACTTAGAAGGGTCCTCAGAGATACCAAGGAGCGAGGAAGAGATATAGAGAATATAATCGATCAATATCTCACAACTGTAAAGCCCATGCATTATCTCTATGTGGAGCCCACCCGCATATATGCGGATATAGTTGTAAACAGCGGCAAGAATGACGTGGCCTTTGATCTTGTAAAGCAAAAGATAAGAAGCCTCCTTTCCGAATAAAAGGAGGCTCCCTGAGCTAAAATATCCTGCGGATAGTCTTTATGGGGCGATACGCTGCCGAGGATATCTTTATTCCCGTCTCCTCTGTGCTTGCGTGAACTATCTGCCCATTTCCAATATACAATCCCACATGACCGCTGTAGCATACTATGTCTCCGGGACGAGCATTTGTCAGATCTCTTCCCACATCACTTCCCACCGAGGCAAGTGCTGATGATGAATGGGGCATGGAAACTCCGAAGTTCCTGTAGACGCTCATTATAAAGCCTGAGCAATCTGCCCCTGTAGTGAGGCTTGTGCCTCCGTATCTGTAGGGATTGCCCACAAACCTGACTGCAAAATCCGCCACCTGATGCCCCATGGGCTTTGAGAAAGTCTTTGCAAGCTCAGCGCTTTTTATTGCTGTCTCATTTATCTCGGCCGCAACGCTCTCCTTTGCCTCATTTTTCGCGGCCTTTCCCTCCTCGCTCTCCGCCTCTGAATAGTATACCGAGGGTGCTTCAGACTCTTCATAAGCGGACTGATCCGCATATGAGCTTAGGGGAAGGTTTAAGGCTGTCAGTGAAAACATCAGACAGCTTCCTAAAAATATCTTCAAACTTACTTTTCTCAATTTTCCGTATCACTCCTTTGCTGACATTTGAATTTCGGTTTTGAAAACGTCTCAGAAAGTTTACCGGACATAATTAAAGATTCCTGATGTTTTTTCCCTACGATATGCTTACAAATGTTTAAGTCTTATTACGATTTTATTAGGCTTTATAATTTTTTTATAAACGGAGGAAATTTCTTATGAAAAAAACCTACAGATATGAACTCGGAAAGAAAATAAGAAAGTGCCGCGAAGATATGTGCCTGACTCAGGAGCAGGCTGCTGAGCTGTGCGGTATATCGCCCTCCTTTTATAGTAATCTTGAGAGAGGCTCAAGAGCCATGTCCCTCGATACCCTTATGGCCATCAGCGAGGCCTTTTCCGTGAGCTTCGATTATCTTTTGGGGGAGGTCCGTGAACTCCCGGAGCGGAGCCTTTACTCAATAATAGAGGAGGCAAAGCGTAGCGGCGATGTCCAGTATGAAAAATATTTGAGGGCCATAAAGGCCCTCGCAACGGCAGCTGAGCATCTCTAATCTCTGAGCTGTTTCCTTGTCTTGTAATATATGATAAACATTATGGAGGTCACCGACCAGGTCAGCGGATAGGAGAAGCTTATGGTCTCAAGTCCGGGGCTTATTCTCTCCGCCGTAAATATCCAAAGTATCCTGAGGACACATACTCCGAAGCAGGTAAGTATCATGGGCATCAGAGCGTCACCGCAGCCCCTGCAGGCTCCCGAGAGTATCTCTATGCACACATAGCTTATGTAGGCGGGGGATATAACGGCTATCATCCTCATGCTTATGGATATTACTGAAGGATCGTCTGTAAAGAGTCTCAGCACAGTGCTTCCGAAGCTTATTACTATAAAGCTGAAGGCCACGGAGGTGAGAGCCGACATGATAAGGCATATCCTAACGCTCTTTCTGACTCTGTCTTTCTTTCCGGCTCCGAAATTCTGTCCGGCAAAGGTGGTTATGGCTATGCCGAAGGCGCTCATTATCATCCAGAATATATTGTCCACCTTTCCGTAGGCTGTCCAGGCGGCCACCGCATCCGTGCCATAGACGTTTATGGCGGCTTGAATGACAAGATTTGATATGGAGTACATTGCCGACTGGAGGCCTGCCGGAAGTCCTATCCTTAAAATTATTCTAAGATATCTCAGATGGGGAAACACTCTCTTTGGCGTCACCTTGTAGGCTTCCTTTGTCCTCAAAAGCACCATCACTGTCAAGAGGGCCGAGGCCACCTGCGACATGGTAGTGGCTATGCCCACTCCCATTACTCCCATGTCAAGAGCCACAACAAAAAACAGGTCCAAAACTATATTTACTCCACAGGCCGCCATCAGGAAGTAAAGGGGCCTTCCGGAATCTCCCACCGCTCTCAGTATGCCTGAGCCCATGTTGTAAAGCATGGATGGGATCATTCCCAGCATATATATCCTCATGTAGGTGAGAGAGTCCTCCATTATGTCTGCGGGCGTACCCATAGCCTCAAGGGCCCAAGGAGCCCCGATTATTCCTATGACCATCATTACAGCTCCGCCTATTACAGCAAGAGCTATCGAGGTGTGGACAGAAAGAGTAAGCTTTCCCCTGTTTCCGGAGCCGTAATACTGGGATATGATCACAGAGGCTCCCGAGGATATTCCCACAAAAAATCCCACCAGAAGGTTTATGATAGTTGCAGTGGAGCCTCCCACAGCGGCGAGAGCCTCTTTTCCCACAAATTTTCCGACTATTACAGCATCTGTAGTATTGTAGAGCTGCTGAAAAAAGGTGCCGAAAAGTATGGGGAAGAAAAAGATCAAAAGCTGCTTTGTGATGTCCCCCTCGATTATTTGATTTGATAACGAAGCCTGATTTTTCTTATTCATAATCCGTCACCCTTACCCTCATACTGATTGTTTATGGATTTGTTTTACCATAGCTGAAGGTTTTTTTGCAATGCTTTCTCTATCACAGATCTGATAATTTATATCTCCTTGACCCTTACTGCAGCATATGATATGCTTACAGAGCTTCAGACCGCCCTTTGCGGTCCGTTTTTATTAATATATAATATTGCCGATCGTTGAGGTATCTATGAGTATTTTAAACGTTGAACACTTGAGCCACGGTTTCGGAGACCGGGCGATTTTTGAGGATGTGAGTTTCAGGCTTTTAAAGTTTGAACATATAGGCCTTGTGGGGGCAAACGGTGAGGGAAAGTCCACCTTTATGAGCATAATAACAGGTAAGCTCACCCCTGACGAGGGAAAGATAGAGTGGGCAAAAAATGTGCGCGTGGGCTATCTGGACCAGCATACCGTATTGGAGAAGGGACTCAGCATAAGAGATGTGCTGCGCAGTGCCTTTTCATTTCTCTATGACATGGAAAAGGATATGAATAAGATCTGTGACGAGCTGGGAAGCGGAGAGCTGTCTGATGATGAGATGGCCGATAAGATGGAGGAGCTGGGAACCATTCAGGACCTCCTTATGTCCCACGATTTTTATATGACAGACGCGAAGGTCGAGGAGATAGCGAAAGCCTTTGAGCTTGACGAGCTTGGACTTTCCCGCGATGTCAGCGAGCTTTCAGGAGGCCAGAGGACAAAGGTGCTTCTGGCAAAGCTCCTCCTTGAAAAGCCGGATATCCTGCTTCTTGATGAGCCCACAAACTATCTTGATGTTCAGCATATCGAGTGGCTCAAGCGCTATCTGCAGGAATATGAGAACGCATTTATACTGATCTCCCACGATATTCCCTTCCTGAACAGCGTGGTAAATCTCATATACCACATGGAAGACAGGAAGCTTGACCGCTATGTGGGAGACTACGACAAGTTTCAGGAGGTCTATGCCGCAAAGAAGGCTCAGCTTGAGGCGGCCTACAGAAGGCAGCAGCAGGAGATCGCTGAGCTTGAGGATTTTGTGGCAAGGAACAAGGCCAGAGTCTCAACCAGGAACATGGCCATGTCCCGTCAGAAAAAGCTGGACAAGATGGAGCTTATAGAGCTCGCTAAAGAGAAACCGAAGCCTGAGTTTCGTTTCAAGGAGGCCCGCACAAGCGGTAAGCTTATCTTTGAAACCAAGGAGCTTGTGATAGGCTATGACGAGCCTCTGTCCCGCCCCATAAGCTTTAAAATGGAGAGGGGTGACAGGATAGTCTTTAAAGGGGCAAACGGGATAGGAAAGACCACCCTCCTAAAGACCATCCTCGGCAAGCTTTCCCCCATCTCAGGCTCTGTAGAGCAGGGTGACTATCTCCATATCGGATACTTTGAGCAGGAGGTTCCCGCCTCCTCAAATACCTGCATTGAAGAGCTGTGGGAGGAATTCCCCTCCTTCTCTCAGTATGAGTGCCGTGCGGCCCTTGCAAAGTGCGGTCTCACCACAAAAAATATCGAGAGTCAGGTAAGAGTCCTCTCAGGAGGAGAGCAGGCAAAGCTGCGCCTATGCAAGCTTATGAACAGGGAGAGCAATGTGCTTTTTCTTGATGAGCCCACAAACCACCTGGATCAGGATGCGAAGGATGCGCTCCTTGCCTCACTGAAGTCATACAAGGGAAGTCTCCTTCTCATATGCCATGAGCCGGAGTTCTATGAGGGCCTGTCGCCTTGTGTGATTGATTGCTCAGAATGGTCATTGAAAATATAGGCATCCACAGCAAAAGATAATATAAGACACAAAAAAGGGAACCGCATACGCGATTCCCTTTAAAACATTCAAATTTAAGCTTTGATTACTTAAGAGTGATCTTAGCTCCCTCAGCCTCAAGCTTTGTCTTGATGTCCTCAGCCTCTTCCTTAGAAACGCCTTCCTTAACGTTCTTGGGAGCGCCCTCAACGAGGTCCTTAGCTTCCTTAAGTCCGAGTCCTGTGATCTCACGAACAACCTTGATAACTTTGATCTTGTTAGCTCCAACATCTGTGAGCTCTACATCAAACTCTGTCTTCTCCTCAGCTGCAGCTCCACCTGCTGCTCCTGCTGCTGCAACTACAACGCCTGCTGCTGCAGATACGCCGAACTCTTCTTCACATGCCTTTACAAGCTCGTTAAGCTCTAAAACAGACATCTCTTTGATAGCCTCGATAAACTCAGCTGTTGTCAACTTTGCCATTATATTTTCCTCCGTTTAATTCTAAAATTGAATTGCCCCTAGGGGCCTTGTCAGTTTTGATTTGTAATTAAGCTTCAGCAGGAGCCTCAGCCTCTGCTGCGGGTGCTGCTTCCTCAGCGCTTCCCGCTCCGCCCTTCTCCGCGATCTGGTTAAGCACTCTTGCGAAGTTGGCGATAGGTGACTGGATGCTTCCAAGGAGCTTTCCAAGGAGCTCGTCTCTTGAAGGGATGGACGCAATCACCTGGATTCCGTTCTCATCGTAGTAGGTTCCCTCAACGATACCTGCCTTCAGTGAGAAGGACTGGATATCCTTAGCATACTTTGCAAGTATTCTTGCAGGTGCTGTAGCATCTGTCTTTGAAACCGCAAGTGCTGTAGGGCCCTCAAGGTGCTTGTCAAGCTCTGCGAAAGCTGTTCCCTCAGCAGCTCTCTTTATGAGAGTGTTCTTGAATACCTTGTAGCTTACGCCGTTCTCACGAAGCTCTTTACGAAGCTTTGTGTCCTGCTCAACTGTAAGTCCGAGATAATCAACAATCACTGCTGACTGGGCGCCGTCAAGTAAATCTTTGATCTCGTCGATGATCGGCTGTTTTAATTCAACCTTCGGCATACTATACCTCCTTATAAATTTTTAGAAGTATAACTGCGAAAAATAAACCCCCGTGCCCAAAGACACGGAGGTTTCCATTAAATCTCATTAATGTAGGTCCTCGGCAGGTGTTATCAACTTACGCCTTACGGCACCTGCTGTCTTCGGCAGTTATTACTTTCAGTATATTAACATGCGCAAAGAGCGCCTGTCAACAAAGTTTTTTATGTCCGCAAATTTTAGTTCATGAGCTTTGCGACGTTCATCTTAACGCCGGGGCCCATTGTGGATGTCATGGTAACGCTCTTAAGGTAAGCTCCCTTAACTGCTGAAGGTCTTGCCTTGTTGATAGCGTCCATGATAGCCTGGAAGTTATCTCCAAGCTGCTCCTCTGTGAAGGAAGCCTTTCCGAAGGGAACATGAACTATATTTGCCTTGTCAAGTCTGTACTCTATCTTACCTGCTTTGATATCAGCTATAGCCTTTGTAACGTCCATGGTTACAGTGCCTGCCTTAGGGTTGGGCATAAGACCCTTAGGTCCCAATACCTTACCGAGTCTTCCGACAACTCCCATCATGTCAGGTGTAGCTACTACAACATCAAAGTCAAGCCATCCGTCGTTCTGGATCTTGGGAACAAGCTCCTCAGCTCCTACGTAATCAGCTCCGGCAGCCAATGCTTCATCAGCCTTGGGTCCCTTTGCGAATACAAGGATACGAACAACCTTACCTGTTCCGTGGGGAAGAACTACTGCTCCACGGATCTGCTGGTCTGCCTTTCTTCCGTCACAGCCTGTTCTGATGTGAAGCTCCATAGTCTCGTCGAACTTTGCTGTAGCATTAGCCTTTACGAGCTTGATAGCCTCTTCTTTATCATACTGAGTCATGCGATCGATCTTCTTCACATCCTCAAGATATCTCTTACCTCTCTTCATATCTGCGCATCCTCCTTCAATTACTCTTCAACCGTAACGCCCATGCTGCGGCATGTTCCCGCGATCATAGACATGGCA
>CALWLI010000005.1 GCA_944381485.1 uncultured Lachnospiraceae bacterium | reverse complement strand
AAGCAAGACCAAACAGAAGGCATAAGGCGGCCCGTCTGCCTTCGGGTAGGTTGCTTGAGGCTTATAGCGATATAAGTCCTAGACAGATGACCATTCCAGACATAACCCGGCTTACAGTATTACTTGCAAAAAGGAGCTTTAAGAGTGTAAAACTCAGAAAAGCTCCTTTTTTATAAGTATTGAGCTTATTAGCTTCTGTCAATAAGTCCGGAAACACAGCCTTACTCTCTGTATGTAGTCATAAGTTTAAGCAGCTTTATGGCGGCAGGTCCAAGCCCCCTCTTTTTGTGATAAGCGATATAAAGCTTCCTGCACATGGAATTCTCAGAGATAGGACATATTAAAAGCTTTGAGGCGCTTTCCGAAAATAGTGCGGCTTTTTTTGACATTACGGATATGCCCAGCCCCTCTCCGATACATCGGCAAAGAGCGGTACTGTTATTTATATATGCTGTTATATTGAGGTCTCTGAAGGAATAGCCTGCTTCGACGAGGAAAGACTCGGCCTCAAGCTTAGTGCCTGAACGGTCCTCCCTCATTATAAAGGGCTCAGCGAGCAGCCTCCTTACAGGATCTTTGCCGGATACTATTTCTCTGTAATGAGCCGTGTCAGGTGCCACAAGAACCAGCTCATCGCTTTCAAAAGGAATAAATGAGCATTCGGTAAGCTTGTCTCTCGCCCCCACAAGACCTATCTCCACCACACCGTCACAAAGCTTTTCTATTACATCTATGCTGTCTGTCACCGTAACTCTCATACATAGTCCCGGGGAATCCTTTTTTAAGATAGACATAAATCGCGGTAAAACAGAGATCGCAGGTACTGACGATGAGCCTATATTGAGGATCTCGCCTGATGAAGACTTAAGATCCTCCTCAGCTCTTTCCTTCAATTCGACTATCCTCTGAGCATATACGAAAAGGCGTTTTCCGCTTTCGGTGATCTCAAATCCCTTTGTAGTGCGGTTTATAAGCTTTGTGTCAAGCTCCTTTTCAAGGGATCTCACGTGAGCGCTTATGGTAGGCTGGGAGAGGAAGAGCCTCTTTGCCGCCTCAGAAAAGCTCTTATATTTTACCGTGCTTACGAAAGCTTCAAGCTGTCTTATGTCCATTTTATTACCTTTTTTCTTTCCTTCAGGTCTTTTCTCGGTTACAATACGTGTTTACCGTAATCTTTACTGTTCAGTTTACATTTTAATTTATTTATAGATAATTTCAATAAATATCAAAAAAATTGCACAAAAATCAATTTAACACTCATTTAACATAATGCTATAATGAATACGCTTATAAATGGAAGTTATGTCCATGATAGCCTTAGGGCATAAGCTTTATAATATTTCTGAATTTATGGAGGAAATTATGAAAAAGAGATTTTTTGCAGGCCTTTTGGCGGCAATGATGGCTCTTTCAGCAACAGGCTGTTCAGGAAGCACTGAGGAGACTGCAGCCGCTGCAAGTGAGGCTGAGGAGACTGCCGCAGCACAGGCTGAGGAGAGCTCCGAGGCAGAGAGCAGTGAAGCGGCTGAGGCCCCCGAGCTTTCAGGTACAATGAAAGTCGTTGCAACCAGCGAGGACTATGTTACACTTTTCGACAAGTTCACAGAGGAGACAGGCGTTAAAGTAGAGCTTCTTTCCATGTCATCAGGGGAGGTGCTTTCAAAGCTCAGGGCAGAGGGAGGAACGCCCTCAGCCGATCTGTGGTTCGGAGGCGGAATAGATGCCTTCATGAGCGCGAAGGATGACGGCCTTTTGGAGCAGGTAAAATTTGATGCGGCAGCTGACCTTTCTCCAGAGTATAAGGATGAGGAGGGATACTGGTATTCCAAGGGAATAACTATAGTCGGATTTCTTGTAAATGAGGCTCTTACAGCTGACCTGGGCATTGAGACGCCTGCTTCATGGACAGATCTCCTTGACGAGAGCTATCAGGGAGAGATAGTAATGTCAAATCCTGCTGTATCAGGAACAAACTATGCTGTTGTAAACGCTCTTCTTCAAACTATGGGAGAAGAGGAGGGCTGGAATTACTTTGAAAAGCTCAACAATAATATCGCCTACTACGGAAAGCGTGGATCAGATCCCCTTAACAAGGTCACTTCAGACGAGTTTGCCATAGGGATCTCCTATATAGACAGAGGAGTTGAGGCTACTATAGAGGGAAGCGACATAGCTATCGTATATCCCGAGGACGGTATCCCCTGGGTTCCTGAAGGAGTTGCCGTATTTAAAAACGCAGAGAATGTGGACGCCGCAAAGTATTTTGTAGAGTGGCTTTTCAGCAGTGACGACAATCTCAGAATGCTTGCAGAGATAGACAAGAAGGACGGTATCAAGCTCATCAAGCCTTCAATAGAGGGAATCGAGCTCGGCTACGACACAGCTATCCTCATGAAGGAGGATCTCTCACTTTTCGGCTCAGAGCGTGAAGCTGTCCTCGAGAAGTTTGAGGCACTTATGGGAGACAAGGCGGAAGCATAAATATGAGTCAAAGTTTTCATGTCAAAAATGAAACTGCAAGGAAGGTATCTTCGGATACCTTCTTTCGCGTATTCTCGGCATCAACAGAAAAGATTTTAAAAATAGCGGTTTTATTCTTTATTTTGCTTTTTATCCTGTACCCCATGGTCTGCATTTTTATAAGGAGCCTTTCTACAGTCAGCGGAATAGGATTTGCGAACTACGCCGAGGTATTCCTGAAATACAAGGAAAATTTCGTCAACAGTATTACAGTAGGCATAGCGACAGCTGTGCTGTGCACCTTCCTTTCCCTTTGCACCGCACTGTTTGTGTATACTCGTACAGGAAAGCTGAAAGCGGCTCTTATGGCAGTGATCCTTATATCCATGGTGGCACCTCCTTTTGTGTCTTCTCTCGCCTATATTCAGCTGTATGGTAGAAGAGGATGGATAAGCTACAGACTTTTGGGACTTTCTCTGAATCCCTATAATGCTGTAGGGGTCGTTCTGATGCAGAGTATCTCTTTTGTGCCCATGAATGCCCTGTTCCTTCTTGGGATACTTTCAAGAATAGACACTTCAAGTATAAAGGCTGCTCAGGACCTGGGGGCAAGGCCGGGAGATATATTGAAGGATGTAATACTTCCTCTGATGAGACCGGGAATTTATGTCACACTACTCTTAGCCTTTGTAAGGTCTATTGCGGATTTCGGCACGCCTGTCATAATAGGAGGAAGATTCAGCACCATAGCCTCTGAGATATATCTTAAAATAGTCGGATACTCGGACCTTGAAGCTGCCTCGGCCATGAACATGTTTATACTTATTCCCTCCATTGCATTTTTCTTTTTATACAGACATCTCATGAATTCCACAGGAATCATGACAGACTCTCAGAGAGCCTCTGTAGAGCCCTTTTCTCTGAAACTTGGAAAATGCGGCGCATCAGGCCTTGCAGTCATGCTTTCCGCCATACTTTTCTTTGTGGTAATACTTCTCCAGTACATCTGCATCTTTGCTTCGGGATTTATGAAGAGAAAGGGTGGTGGATATATCTTCACGACAGAGTATCTGAAAGAACTTTTAAAATACGATCTTTCAACCATGGTGAGAAGCGTGGTATATGCTTTGATCGTCGCCTTATTGGGCACGTTTACAGCCATACTTTTCGCTTACTTTACGGAGTGGAGAAAGCTTAAGGGAAGAAGCTTCTTTGATTGTCTTGTGACCATACCCTACATGATTCCCGGAACCTGCTTTGGCATAGGCTATATACTTGCCTTCAACCATAAGCCTCTCGCTCTTACAGGGACGGGGATAATAGTCATAGCAAATATGATATTTAAGCAATTACCCACATCGACCAAGCTTTGCTCTGCAGCTGTATCCCAGATACCCCGAGCTCAGGAGTCGGCGGTGCGAGATCTGGGCGGAAGCAGTCTCTCTGTGCTTAAGGATGTCATACTTCCAGGGCTCAGGCCCGCATTCTTCGGAAGCTTTTCCTACAATTTTTCTACTGCTATGACAACGGCAGGGGCAGTCATCTTTCTGATAAATCCCGGAAAGAAGCTTGCGGTATTCAAATTGTTTGACGCAGTCTATTCCGGAGAGTACGCTGTGGCATCGCTGATATCTATGCTTATAATTATCATTGTGCTTTCAGTAGAAGGAATAGTATATTTATTGTCATGGAAGGAGAAGGAAAATGTATCTTGAGGTAAAGGGACTGAAAAAGAGTTTCGGAGAAAAAAAGATAGTGGACGATCTGTCCTTTTCTCTTGATAAGGGACAGCTCATGTGTATACTGGGCTCCTCCGGCTGTGGGAAGACTACGACACTTAATATGATAGGCGGCTTTCTTAAGAAGGATTCCGGAAGCATAATCCTTGACGGGGAGGAGATTTCCGAAAAGGAACCTGAGGACAGGCCTGTGACCACAGTATTTCAGTCCTACGCGCTTTTCCCTCACATGACAGTTTTGGAGAATGTGATATACGGACTGAAGTTTAAGGGGATAAAAAAAGAAGAGGCAAGAGAGCGGGGATATGAATATCTTGAGATGATCGGAATGACCGAGTATGCTGATGTGAGGATACAGCGCCTCAGCGGAGGCCAACAGCAGAGGGTGGCCCTTGCCAGAGCCCTTGTATTGGAGCCTAAGCTCTGCCTTCTTGACGAACCCTTCTCAAACCTTGACGCCGCCCTTAGAGAACGACTGAGATTCGAACTTAAAAAGCTGCAAAGAGATCTTGGCATGACAATGATATTTGTCACCCATGACCAGGAGGAGGCAATGATACTTTCCGACAAGATGGCTATTATGGAAGCCGGGCTGTTTGTACAGTGTGACACTCCGAAGGCCATATATGACGCTCCCGCCACAGATTTTGTCAGAGACTTTTTGAAGCTTGACAGGATGATATTTAAAGAGGACGGAAGTATATTGAAGAAAATAAGTGAATAGGCGGATTGATTGAGGAGAAGCTATGAGGATACTTAGTATTTCAGCACAAAAGCCTGACAGTACGGGCAGCGGTATATATATGACAGAGCTTATAAAGGCTCTCTCAAAAATGGGGCATGAACAGGCGGCTATAGCGGGAATAAGCAAAAATGACAGTGTCAGCCTTCCCCCAGAGGTGGAGTTTTTCCCTGTTTATTTCGACACGAATAAACTGCCCTTTCATGTGGTGGGAATGTCTGACGAAATGCCCTATGAGAGCACACGATACAGGGATATGGATGAGGATATGACAGAGCGATTTATGAGAACATTTGCGGAGACGGCGGCTCATGCCATAGAAGAATTCAGGCCTGATATCGTTCTGTGCCATCACCTGTATCTTATGACCGCTACAATAAGACATGCCTTTCCAGACATACGCATATATGGCTTTTGTCACAATACCGACCTCAGACAGATGACAAAGACTGATCTTAAGAGAGATTTTATTGCGGAGAACATAAGAAAGCTGGATCGCATATTTGTGGCACAGTCTGACCAAAAGAAAAAGGTGGTTGAGACATACGGAGTGGATCCCGGCCTTATTGAGGAGATAGGCACAGGCTATAACAGTGATCTGTTCTATGACAGGGGCCTGAGGCGAAGGGATGGGGTCACAAGGTTTGTGTTTGCGGGAAAGATAGCCGAAAAAAAGGGGGTAAAATGTCTGCTTAAAGCCATGGAACGACTCGAAAGCGAGACGCAGGGATTACGAGAGCTGTATCTTGCAGGAGGTGCGGGAGACCGCAAGGAGTACGAAGAGATAAGACATCTTGCCGAAGGTTGTCCTGTAAAAACTGTTTTTATGGGAAAGCTTTCCCAGGAGGAGCTTTCCGAGCTTTACTGTAAATGTGACATTTTTGTTCTCCCTTCATATTTTGACAGTATTCCTCTGACTGTAGTGGAGGCCCTTGCCTGCGGCTGTAAGGTGGTGGTTAGCGAGCTTCCGGGGTTGAGAGACTGGGCGGAAAAAAACATAAAAAATGCGGATATCAGGTTCGTGGCCATGCCGGAAATGAAAAACGCGGATGAGCCTGATAAGGAGAGTCTGCCTGATTTTGAGAGAAGGATAGAGGAGGCATTATTGGCCTGTGAAAAAGATAAAATGACTCGAAAAGCTGATCTTTCCAATATTTCCTGGCGGGGGATAGCCGCTCGCGTCTGCAGTGGGATTTAATAAAATTAACAAAAAAATAGCTCAAAAACCTTCTTTTTTTAGGACTTTTGTGTTAATATTAACAATAAGTTGATTTTAAACGTGTGCATATCGGAGGCATATTATGGCGGACAAGAAGTTTATCATCACTATAGGCAGAGAGTACGGAAGCGGCGGAAGGACCGTGGGCAAGAAGCTTGCTGAGGAGCTGGGGGTCCATTTCTATGATGACGATGAGATCCTTAAGCTTACATCCGAGCGCTCTGCTATCGGAGAGCAGTATTTCAGATTGGCGGATGAAAAGGCGGGGAACAATCTACTCTACAAGATTTTTGACAGCATGAAGCCGGAGCTGGGGGAACCGAAGGTGGGAGAAAAAATGACCTCACCGGAAAATCTTTTCCGTTTTCAGGCAAAGCTTATAAGAGAGATCGCAGACAGAGACGAGTCCTGTATCATAGCCGGAAGAGCTGCGGATTTTATCTTGGAGGAGGATCACAAGGACGAGCTCATAAAGATATTTGTCTTTGCTCCCTTTGAGACTAAAATAAAGAACTCCATGAAGGTCTACAACATAGATCATGCCGAGGCTGAAAAGAGAGTGAGGAAGATCAACAAGGAGAGAGAAGGATTTTATTACTACTACACGGGAAAGAACTGGATGGACATGACTAACTATGACGTCACCATCAATTCGGAAAAAATAAACTTCGATCAGGTTGGTCAGATAATAAAGGGTGTTATGTCGGCCAGAGGATTTCAGATCTGATATAAAAATAAATTAAAATAAAAGAAATGCGGTGAAGGGGGACATAATTTTATGAAGACTTATCCTACTAAGGACATCAGGAATGTTGTATTGCTCGGTCACGGAGGAGCGGGAAAGACCACAGTGACCGAGGCGCTGGCACATGTCACAGGTGTGACCGGAAGAATGGGAAAGGTTGACGACGGGAATACCATAAGTGACTATGACAAGGAGGAGATAAAGCGCAAATTTTCTATCTCTGCTTCTGTTGTGCCCATAGAATACAAGGGAGCTGAGGGGGATATTAAGATAAACCTGCTTGACACTCCCGGATACTTTGACTTTGTGGGAGAAGTTGAGGAGGCGGTATCCGCAGCGGATGCGGCTATCATAGTTGTAAACTGCAAGGCAGGCATACAGCCGGGAACCTTCAGGGCATGGGAAATATGTGAGAAATATAATCTTCCCAGACTTTTCTTTGCCACAGATATGGACGACGACGAGGCTTCCTTCAGAGAGCTTGTGGTAAAGCTCAGCAAGGAGTTCGGACGTAAGGTCGCTCCTATACAGATACCTATAAGAGAAGAGGGAAAATTCGTAGGTCTTGTAAACGTGGTGAAGATGAAGGGAAGAAAGTTCACCAAGCTTTCGGACTATGAGGAGTGCCCTATACCGGAGTATGTTTCAAAGCAGCTTGACACAGCGAGAAGTGCTCTTCTTGAAGCTGTTGCTGAGACCTCTGAGGAGTATATGGAGAGATATTTTGAGGGAGGAGAGTTCACCCACGAGGAGATATCTGCCGCCCTCAAGGAGAACGTACAGAATGGAAACATAGTGCCCGTACTCATGGGCTCAGGTATAAACTGTCAGGGTATGCAGCATCTGCTTCAGGCCATAGACAAATACTTCCCTGCGCCTACAGAGGTTGAGTGTGTAGGTACGGACAAGGCCGGCGGTGAGAGATTTACGGCAAAATATAATGATGAGGCCAACCTTACAGCAAAGGTATGGAAAACTATAGCTGATCCCTTTATCGGAAAGTTCAGCCTTATAAAGGTCATCACAGGAGTACTTAAGTCTGACAGCACGGTATACAATGCAAGTAAGGATCAGGATGAGAAGATCGGAAAGCTCTATATACTCAGAGGAAAGGAGCAGATCGAGACCTCTGAGCTCAGAGCCGGAGATATAGGAGCTGCAGCAAAGCTTACAGTCACAGGAACCGGAGATACCATATCTCTGAGAAATGCTCCTGTTGAGTATGAGAAGCCTGACCTGTCAAAGCCCTACACATATATGGCATACAATCCCAAGAATAAGGGTGACGATGATAAGGTCTCCTCAGCGATGCAGAAGATGCTGGAGGAGGATCTCACATTAAAGGTGGTAAATGATGTGGAGAACAGACAGTCTCTCCTCTATGCCATAGGAGATCAGCAGCTGGATGTGGTCAAGTCAAAGCTTGAATCCAGATATAAGGTTGAGATCGAGCTGTCCAAGCCTAAATTTGCATACAGAGAGACCATAAGGAAGAAGGTAAAGGTTCAGGGTAAACACAAGAAGCAGTCCGGAGGACATGGACAGTACGGTGATGTTATCATGGAATTTGAGCCTTCAGGAGATCTTGAGACAGCCTATGTATTTGAGGAGAAGGTGTTCGGCGGCTCGGTTCCCAAGAACTACTTCCCCGCTGTTGAGAAGGGCCTTCAGGAGAGCGTAAAGAAGGGGCCTCTTGCAGGTTATCCTGTTGTGGGACTTAAGGCAACCCTTGTAGACGGTTCATATCATCCTGTGGATTCCTCTGAGATGGCCTTCAAGATGGCCACTATACTGGCCTTCAAGCAGGGCTTTATGGAGGCAGGCCCCATACTTCTGGAGCCCATAGCAAATATTAAGGTGACAGTTCCCGACAGCTTTACAGGTGATATAATGGGCGACCTCAACAGAAGGAGAGGAAGAGTCCTCGGCATGAACTCAAATCACCATGGAAAGCAGATCATTGAGGCTGACATACCAATGTCAGAGCTTTACGGTTACAACACAGACCTTCGCTCCATGACAGGAGGACTGGGTGATTACGAGTACGAGTTTGCCCGCTATGAGCAGGCGCCCAACGACATTCAGAACGCTGTTGTTGCCGCTGCTGAAAAGAGTGCAGAGTAAAATATATAAATTAATATTAAGCTTAAAGCGCGGAGACCGGTCTCAAATTTTGAGATCAGGCCCGCGCTTTATAAAGCTTATAAGTATTTCTTGTAAGAGCAGGTCCGGTATGATATAATATCACCGTTTTTAAGTATACTTTTCAAAAAAGGAGGAGAATTTTTAATCTGCTATGGACAAATATGTCTGTACGGTCTGTGGATTTGTCTACGACCCGGAGGTTGGAGTTGACGACGAGGAGATAGATCTGGGTACACCTTTTGAGGAGATACCGGAGGAGAGCTTCATATGCCCTATATGTGGTGCGGGAAAGGGCGAATTCAGACAAGTTAAGGAAGATGAAGAGATATAAGCCTTATGTCAGATAACTTTGATTTTGAGAATCACACACAGAAGATATATGCGCCTCTCAGCGGAACAGCAAGGGATATAACAGAGATGCCTGACCCTATGTTTTCTCAAAAGATTTTGGGAGACGGGGTTTCGATAGAACCGGAGGAGGGAAGAGTCTACTCACCCTTTGACGGCATTATAAGCTTGGTTGCGGATACAAAGCATGCTATCGGGATAGAGGATAAAAACGGGACAGTTACCCTTATCCACATCGGTACTGATACTGTAAAACTTGCAGGAGAACTTTTTGAACCGAGAGTTTTGCAGGGAGACAGAGTGGAGAAGGGCGCGCTGATAATGGACTTTGATATCGATGAATTGAGGAGACGAGGCTTCATGACAGTCACTGCAGTCATTGTTATGAGTGACAGCAGGATAAAGGATATAAAAAAAATGACCGGGAGAATTAAGGCGTGCGAATCTCTGCTGATGGAATATAAAATTTAGTATCATATATTTATTCACTTAAATAAATCGTAAAAGAATGTAAGGGATTGTTCCTTGCATTCTTTTTTTTGCAGGTCTACTATAAGATAAATAAACGTATTGACTTTTCGAGAGGAGTAGTGATGTACAGAGTGAAGATAAAGAAAATTGCAACAATAATGTGCACAGCACTTTTGGCGCTTTCATCTGTCTCCTGTTCTCATGCGGCGGAGGGAAGTGAAAAAATAGGGCAGGTACAGGTGACTTCAGATCAGGCCCCTTCAGAGCATAATATAACAAAGCAAAACGAATCGTATCATACTGAATCGGATTATACTGAATCTGATTATGATAAAGACGGTTTTGATGAGAGCGATATAATCAGCGAGAACCCGGAGACGACAGCTCAGGTCATTGTGACTTTAGGGGAAAATGAAATTTCCATGGATAACACTGCTGAGGAAGAGAGCTCAACCGAGTCGAAAATCCCCATGGAAACCCCCGGCGAAACTGTGAGCGCAGCAGCTGACACAGCGCCTGCCACTCCCGCTTCGGACACGGATCTTATTGAGAGCATAAAAGCATTTTCAACTCAGCCTCAGACTGAGGCTGCCAATGTGACTTTAGCCGATAATACTGTCCCTTCGGAGTCGGTAGTACTTGATCAATGCTATATTGAGGGATCAAAAGTGATAATCAAGGGACGAAATACGGGAGGCATAAGCTCTCCGGATACCTTGATGGGAGAGGACGGACATTTTTACCTTATCGAGCTTGAACCCTACGATGACGATGTTACGGACAACAGATATACAGAGGCATGTGACAAGACAGAGAGTATAAGCTTTGTCCTGCCTCTTAATGCCGGCACCTCGGAGTCCAGGCTATACAAAAAGTTTGTGGTATGCATATGGGATGGGACAAAGTATGTACCTGTCAGCTCACCTGTGTATATAACAAACCCGGAAGCCATAGCGAAAAATACCGAGGAATACAAAGAGCCTTTCACAAAAAAAGGACTCCTCATAGAGCTTACCCAGATAAGCGATGCCTTTGAGCTGGGGGTGAGCCATGTCATAGTAAACATTCCATTCTCAAGTATACTGGGCTCAGGGATAGCCTACAGCTATGAGGGCGAGACCTATCACTTCAACAAAGAAGTGGTTGAGGCCTATGACAAAACTATATCCATGTTCTCGAACAAGGGAATGTTGGTCAATGCGGTTATCCTGAATTCCTGGAATGACAGTACGCCTGATCTGTTTATGCCCGCAGTTGCAAAGACTTCTGCTGCAAACTATTACAATTTTAATGCCAAGACAGAAGCAGGTTACAAGGATATAAAGGCTATAGCCTCCTTCCTTGCTGACAGGTATTCGGGGAAGAACTCGGATTACGGCAAGGTGTCAAACTGGATAATAGGCAATGAGATCAATAACCAGCTTTGGAATTATATGGGACCCATGGATGTGAGAAGCTATGTGGCTGAGTATGAGAGATGCTTCAGGGTTTTTTACACAGCTATCAAGTCCACCTGCGCAAATGACAGGGTGTTTTTCTCTACAGACTATAATTGGATGCACGAAGCCAACGGAAGCACCAAGTATAATGCCAAGGAAGTCATAGACATTTTTAATGAAATGGTCAGAGAAAAGGGGAATATAGACTGGGGCCTCGCCTACCATCCCTATTCTATTCCTCTGACAGAGCCGGAGTTCTGGGATGATTGGAACACAGGACTTATTTCTTGGTCTGAGACCTCTCCTATAGTGAATTTTGCAAACCTCAGCGTTCTGACAGATTATTTTCAGAAGGATGTGATGAGAGACAGGAGCGGAAATGTCAGGCATATAATACTCTCCGAGGAAGGGTTTACCTCTCAGTCCGCTACCCGCGGAAGGGTTGAGGACCTGCAGGCGGCGGCCTTTGCCTATGCCTACTATATAGTTGACTCAAACCCCTATATAGATGCCTTTATAATGTCAAGACAGATTGACGCTCCCTCTGAGGTGGCCACATCCTGCGCCTTCGGATTGTGGACAAGCGAGCAGTCTGAGGATGTAAACATAAAGCCCGCTATGAGAAAGAAGATCTGGCCGGTATTTAAGGCTATCGATAAAGCCAATGATACTTTGGAGGCGACAGATTTTGCCAAGGAGATACTCGGCATAGAGAACTGGTCGGATATAATACCCGGATTCAAGTGGTCCTCAATGGAGAGCAGAAGATAAAAGCTGTATTTTTGATAAGACTTATGCTATCATACTCTTAAACTTTTAAGAGAGGTTCAATTTAATGAAAAGAAAGCTTTCGCTTTTGGCGTTGATTTTTACACTGCTTCTTGTAGCAGGCTGTACGAGATATGAGCCGGTAGCTCTCATGCCCGGATATACGGAGGCTCCGGAGGAGGAGACCCTTCCCAAAACAGCTGAGACTGTCACCTCGGCAGACCCCTCCTCTGAATCTCAGGAGAGCATAGAGATTGAGAGTGCTGCGGAGCCTGTGAGAGTTAAAGGTATATATCTGGGAGCCTCACCCTGTGGCATGGATGACTTTATGGACAGGGTGATAAAGAGGATAGACGAGACAGAGCTGAACGCTGTAGTCATAGATGTGAAGGATGACTTCGGAAGGATAACCTATGACATGCAGTCCGTTCCTCTTGTAAATGAGATAGGTGCTGTCGATGTAAAGATAGGGGACATAAATGCGCTTATAAAAAAACTCCATGAACATGACATATACTGTATAGCAAGAGTAGTGGCCTTCAGAGATCCTTATATTGCGGAGCAGAGGCCGGATCTTGCCCTGCACCTTCCTGACGGAAGCCTTTTCAGGGACAATAAGGGAGATGCCTGGGTGAATCCCTACAAAAAAGAGGTGTGGGATTACCTGGTGGACATAGGAAAAGCCGCAGGCGAAGTCGGATTTGATGAGATACAGTTTGACTATATAAGGTTTTGCACGGAGAGAGGAATAAACGATGTCGTATATGATGAGAATGACACTCTCGGAAGGGGCAAGACAGACATTATCACAGAGGCTGTAGGATACATGTCGGAGAAGCTTAACGAGGCAGGGCTCTTTGTATCCTGTGATGTGTTCGGAACCATTATCGGCAGTGAGATAGACGCTGAGTCTGTAGGGCAAAACTATTCCGACATGGTTGAAGAGCTGGACTATATATGCCCTATGATCTACCCTTCACACTACGCCTCAGGAAATTTCGGTCTGGAGCATCCTGATAAGGAACCCTATTCCACCATTCTGGGGGCGCTTACGAGATCAAAGACAGAGCTTTCCTGGAGCAGAAAGAAAGACAGACCTCAGGCAATAGTAAGACCCTGGCTTCAGGCCTTTACCGCCTCATACCTTGGAAGCGGCAATTACATGGAGTATGATGAGGAGGCCATAAGGGCTCAGATCCAAGCTGTATACGATGCAGGATATGATGAGTGGCTCTTGTGGAATGCTTCAGCGGACTATTTTTATGACGGGCTTCTCACACCTGAGGAGGAAGAGGAGGAGAACCGCAGGATAGAGGAGTCGAGAGCGGCTCTCCCCGAGGAAAGCTATGAGAATGCGGAGGAGATGATGAACAGTCAGAACACTTCAGGAACGGAGCTTTCACAGGAATTGGAAGATGCTTTGGAAAACGGAGAGCTTTCAGAGAGTGACAGAGCCATCCTGTCCGAGTCGGGAGATCTGATAATTTCAGATGATTCTGATGAGGATATACCCAAGGAGGGACAGGTGTCAGGAGAGCAGTAGAATGCAGGACAGCTATATTAATTTTGATATAAAGGAAGAATTAAAAAAACTCCCGCAAAAGCCGGGAGTTTATCTTATGCACGGACCCGGAGACGAGATAATATATGTGGGAAAGGCTGTCAACTTAAAGAACAGGGTCAGACAGTATTTTCAATCGCCTCAGGGAAAAACGGCGAAGATACTGAAAATGATATCACTTATAAGGCGATTCGAGTACATAGTCGTCGATTCGGAGCTGGAAGCGCTTGTCCTTGAAAACAACCTTATAAAAGAAAACAGACCAAAATATAATACACTGCTTAAGGATGACAAGACCTACCCCTATATAAGGGTATCCACGGATGAGGCTTTTCCCAGGATAACTAAAACCAGAAAGGCAAAAAAAGACAAAGCGAGGTATTTTGGACCCTTCACAAACGAAACAGCGGTCAGAGAGTGCATAGACCTTCTCCATAAGCTTTTTAAAATTAGGACCTGCAACAGAAATCTGCCTAAGGACATTGGCAAGGAGAGGCCCTGTCTCTACTATCATCTGGGACAGTGCTCGGCTCCCTGCGCAGGTGAGATATCTGAGGAAGAGTATGCCGAGAGCATAGAACATGCCCTGGACTTTCTCTCAGGGAAATATGACTATGTAAAAAGCTATCTCACTTCCAAGATGGAAGAGTGCTCTGAAAACCTGGAATTTGAGAGAGCGATAGAGTACAGGGAGCTTATCAAGAATATCGATGCGGTGACGGAGAGACAGAAGGTTTCCTATCTGGACAACGATGACAGGGATATCATAGGTATAGCGGCAGAGGGAAGCTCGGCAGTTGCCCAGGTATTCTTTATAAGAGGAGGAAGGCTCATAGGAAGGGAGCATTTCTTTATAGATACGGATCCCAATGATACTCTGACGGATATTACAGAGAGCTTTCTTAACAGATATTATACAGGGACTCCTTTTATACCGAAGGAGATAAGGATACAGTGCGACATACCTCAGAGAGAATTGATGGAGAGATGGCTGTCGGAGGCTAAAGGACAGAGGGTTCACATAAATGTCCCGAAAAAGGGCAGTGGAGAAAAGCTGGTGGAGCTGGCGGTCAAAAACGCCGAGACTGTGCTTCAAAAGGATAAGGAAAAGCTCAAGAGAGAGGAGCTCAGGACCATAGGAGCCATGAACGAGATAAAGGATCTTTTGGGGCTTTATCAGCTTCAGAGAGTAGAGTCCTATGACATATCCAACACAAACGGATATGAGTCGGTGGGCTCCATGGTGGTGTTTGAGGACGGAAGACCGAAGAGAAATGATTACAGAAAATTCAAGATAAAAACTGTGGCAGGCCCTGATGATTATGCTTCCATGCGGGAAGTCCTTATGAGAAGATTCAGTCATGGTCTGAGAGAAAAAGAATCCTTAAATGAGGCCGGGAGTAGTGAGGCAGGTATGAAGTTTTCCAAATTTCCTGATCTTATAATGATGGACGGAGGAAAGGGTCAGGTTAACATAGCCCTTAAGGTCCTCACGGAGCTGGGACAGGATATTCCTGTCTGCGGAATGGTAAAGGATGACAGGCACAGGACGAGGGGACTTTATTTTGACAACAAGGAGATAGCTGTAGACTCCGGCTCTGAGGCATTTAAACTCATAACAAGGATACAGGATGAGACCCACAGGTTTGCCATCGAGTATCACAAGAGCTTGAGAAGCAAGGCACAGGTCAGATCTGTTTTGGATGATATACCCGGGGTGGGGAAGGTCAGAAGGAAAGCCCTCATGAGGACTTTTAAGGATATTGAATCCATAAGAAATGCAGGGGTGGAAGAGCTCATGGGAATACCTGAATTTGACAGGAGATCGGCTCAGAGCGTATACGACTTTTTCAGGCAGGAAAAGAGTCCTTGATATTGACTTAAGCATTTTGATGTTATAATATTTTAAAGATACTAAGAAGAAAACCGGAGGCGAAAAATGGCGGTATATAATCATACAGCGGTTGAAAAGAAATGGCAGGAATTCTGGAAAGAAAATCCTGTAAATGTTGATGACGGAAAAAAAGAAAAATACTATTGTCTTGACATGTTTCCCTACCCTTCAGGCTCTGGGCTCCATGTCGGACACTGGAGAGGATATGTTATCTCTGACGTGTGGTCGAGATATCAGCTTATAAAGGGAAAATATGTCATTCATCCCATGGGATGGGATGCTTTCGGCCTTCCGGCTGAGAACTATGCTATAAAGACCCATATCCATCCCAAGATATCCGTATCTCAGAATATAAAGAATTTTAAGGAGCAGCTCAAGCAGATAAACGCCCTCTATGACTGGGACAGGGAGGTAAATACCACAGACCCTGCATTCTATAAGTGGACACAGTGGATATTTGTCAAGATGTTTGAGAAGGGCCTTGCCTATGAGAAGGAATTCCCCATCAACTGGTGTCCTTCCTGCAAGACAGGACTTGCAAACGAAGAAGTTGTGAACGGATGCTGCGAGCGCTGCGGAACTCAGGTCACTAAAAAGAACCTTCGCCAGTGGATGCTTAAGATCACAGCCTACGCTGACAGACTTTTAAATGACCTTGACAAGCTTGACTGGCCTGAGAAGGTCAAAAAGATGCAGACAGAGTGGATAGGAAAGTCCTACGGTGCGGAAGTTGACTTTAAGGTATCAGGAGATGTATGCCCTGATGAGAAGATAACCGTATACACTACAAGGCCTGACACCCTTTACGGCGCAACCTTTATGGTTTTGGCTCCTGAGCATCCTCTGGCAAAGAAGCTTGCCTCCGAGGAAAACCGTGAGGCTGTGGAGAAGTATATATTTGACGCTTCCATGAAGTCAAATGTGGACCGTATGCAGGACAAGGAAAAGACAGGCGTATTCACAGGTTCATATGCCGTAAATCCTATAAACGGCAAAGAGATACCCATATGGATATCAGACTATGTATTGATAGATTACGGCACCGGCGCCATCATGTGCGTTCCCGCTCACGATGACAGAGACTATGCCTTCGCTAAAAAATTCGGTATCCCTATTATTCCCGTTATCTCACCTGACGGCGAGGAGATGACTGACGACAAGCTTCCCTATACAGAGGCTAAGGGAATAATGATCAACTCCGGAGACTGGAACGGAAAAGAGTCCTCAGAGCTGAAAAAAGAGGCTCCCCATATAGTTGAAGAGATGGGAGTCGGGAAAAAGACAGTAAACTATAAGCTAAGAGACTGGGTATTCTCCCGCCAGAGATATTGGGGAGAGCCCATTCCCATAATCCATTGCCCTCACTGCGGCAATGTAACTGTTCCTGAGGAGGAGCTTCCTCTGGAGCTTCCTGATGTTGAGAACTATGAGCCTACAGGAACCGGAGAGTCTCCCCTTGCAGCCATAGACTCATGGGTAAACTGCAAGTGCCCCAAGTGCGGTGCTGATGCAAAGAGAGAGACGAACACCATGCCTCAGTGGGCAGGCTCCTCATGGTATTTCTTAAGATATGTTGATCCACACAACGATAAAGCTCTTGTGGACAGAGAGAAGGCTGACAAGTATCTCCCCGTAGATATGTATGTGGGAGGCGTTGAGCACGCTGTCCTTCATCTTCTCTACTCAAGATTCTACACCAAGTTCCTCCATGATATTGGAGTGGTAGACTTTGACGAGCCTTTCACAAAGCTTTTCAATCAGGGAATGATCAACGGCAAGAACGGTATAAAGATGTCAAAGTCCAAGGGAAATGTGGTTTCTCCGGATGACCTGGTAAGAGATTACGGCTGTGATGCCTTGAGACTCTACGAGCTCTTTGTGGGACCGCCGGAGCTTGACGCCGAGTGGGATGACAGAGGCATAGACGGAGTTTACAGATTCCTGAATCGTTTTTATAAGCTTTGCCTTGACTCCAAGGACAAGGATATAAAAGCCACAAAGGAGATGCTCGGAGTGAGACATAAGCTGGTAAGAGACATTGAAAAGCGTCTTGAAGCCTTCAGCCTGAATACGGTAGTATCAGGTTTCATGGAGTACAATAACGCACTCCTTGACATAGCGAAGAAGGAAGGCGGAATAGACAAGGATACACTAAAGACCTTTGCCGTTCTTCTTGCTCCCTTTGCTCCCCATATGGCCGAGGAGGTTTGGCATGACATGGGAGAGAGCTCCACAGTATTTTCAGCAGGCTGGCCTGAGTACGACGAGGAGGCAGCAAAGGATGACAGTATAAAGCTTCCGGTACAGATAAACGGAAAGACCAGAGCAGTCATAGAGGTGCAGGCTGATGCCGCAAAGGAAACTGTGCTTGAAATGGCAAAGAAGGCGGTTGAGGACAAGATATCGGCAGGAATAGTAAAAGAGATATATGTACCCGGAAAGATAGTTAATCTGGTAGTTAAATAAAAAATGATTACAGACAGCGATATAAAAAAAATAAAAGGCCTGATAGTTTTTACAATAATCACTGCCATAATAGGATTTAACTGGAGAATAGTTTTTGAGATAATCAAAGACATAATAAGCATGCTCTCCCCCTTTATCCTGGGGGGAGGCATTGCTTTTCTTCTTAATATTCCCATGAAGCATATAGAAAAGCACTTGGGGATAAAGAAAAAAAAGACAGCCAGAGCTCTTAGTCTTATAATCACCATAATCCTCTTTATCTTGGTACTTCTTTTGGCCATACTGGTAGTAGCACCTCAGCTCATAGAATCTATAGTTCAATTGCAGTATAAGATCCCGGGATTTATCAGATCCACAGAAGGCTTCTTAAACAAATATTTTTCTGACAGACCCTGGATAATGGAGCTGGCGGACAGCATCAATATCAACTGGGAGGAGACCTATAAGACTGTATCCGGACTTATCTCATCCTGGGCAAGCTCTCTGATATTCGGGTCCCTGTCCGCTGTGAAGGGGGTTGCGGGAGCTCTCACGAATTTCGGTATAGGATTTATTTTTTCCATATATCTTCTTATTGGCAAGGAAGTGCTTGCTTCTCAGTTTAAAAAGCTTGTAAAAGTATATCTGCCGGAGAAAACAGGAGAGAGCCTTTTGGAGATACTGGGAATATCGGAACGGATATTTTCAGGATTTTTCACAGGACAGTGCCTTGAGGCATGCATCCTGGGCATGATGTTTATAGTTACACTCAGTGTGCTGAAGCTGCCCTACGCTTTGCTTATCGGTGTCCTAATAGCCTTCACGGCCCTGATACCCGTGTTCGGAGCTTTTGTCGGTCTCTTTGTGGGGACATTTTTGATGCTCATACAAAGCCCGGCGGATGCTGCGATCTTTGTTGTCGCCTTCTTCATTATTCAGCAGATAGAGGGAAATCTTATCTATCCCCATGTGGTCGGAAACTCTGTGGGACTTCCTGCAATATGGGTACTTTTGGCTGTTACCCTGGGCGGCTCCATGCTGGGAGTAGTGGGAATGATACTTTTTATACCGGGCTTTTCGGTACTATATGCGCTAATACGTGAAAATGTGCACGCAAAATATAGTGTTTTGACCCCTAAAACCGGTGATGAAGACGAAAAAAAAGAAAATAGCTGAAAAAGCTTGCTTTTATACAATAATATTATATGATTATATGAAGCGATAAGATTACCTTACAGGGTCGCTTTTAATAAATTAAAATTTCGAATAGTATAGGAGGTTAAAATAATGAAGATTCAAAATATCAATGATGTTGAAGCATTTTTCAAAGTAATAGATCAGTGCAAGGGACCTGTTGAGCTTGTTTCTCCCGAGGGAGACAGGATCAATCTCAAGTCAAAGCTCAGCCAGTACCTCAGCATGGCCAGCATGTTCTCAAACGGTTATATCAAGGAGCTGGATCTTGTAGCTACAGACAAAGAGGACGTTGAGAGACTGATAAAGTACATGTATCAGGGAGAATAAGCAAAGCTCAGAAGTATTTACAGGCGGTCGATTAAATGAATTCAGAAAACGGAATGCATCACAGGAGCAGAAGAAGAGTTTCTCAAGGCTCCGGTGAAAGAAACAGAAATAGGAATTATACTCAGAGAAGCTCGGCAGAAGGTCGAGCTTCATCTCAGGCAAACGGCAGAGGAGGGGAGAGGTCTTCATCAGGTATCTCTTCTCAGGGCTATGCCCGCAGAAAAGGGAGACAGGGAAAAAACAATAAGAACAACAATATTCCCATGATAGTCGGAGGAATAGCTCTTCTTATAGTAATCATAGCCGTATTGGCCTTTTTGATAAAGGGTGGAGCCTTCGGAGGAGAAAGCTCTTCCGAGATGATCGAGACTCAAGCTGAGGGAAGCTTCAAAAACGACGTGTTTGTTGACCTGAGCGAGATAGTTGACGAGATACCCGCTGAGAGCTCGGAGGATTCCGAAACACCGGAGACGGAAGAGACCGAGGAGAGTGAGGAGGCGAGCACTGAGGCTCTCGGTGCCGCGGTCATAAACCTTAAGGGACTTACCCCTGAAGAGGCCAAGACAAAAATAGCGGGTCTTTATACTTGGAAGATGACTGTCTCCAACCCCGATGCGGAGGAAGGAAGAACTGTAAAGCCTACTGTAAACGCCGAGGAGATAACCACCGAGGCTGCAACTATGCCGGATGCGGAAAATCCCGATTCTCTTCCTGAGGGTGAGAGTCCTGCGGAGACTGAGCCTCAGGAGATAGTAGTCAAGAAGCTTATAGAGGTTCCTGACCTTATAGCCGTAAAGACAGACGAGCTTATCGACATGATAGCTGACTCCGAGGAATTCTACACAGCCGCTGATGCTTTAGCGGAGACAGATGAAGAAGAGGGCAGCGAGGAGAGTGGAGAGTCGGAGACGGAAGCTGCTCCTAATGTCTATACCTTAAGCCTTGAAGGACTTGATGAGGAAATTGATAAAGTTGTCCTTAACGCGGAGAATATGTGGAATAAAACTGCCATGGGAGGCAGCATAGGCTCATATGACAAAGAAACTGACAGCTTTAAGATGGAGGGGGCAAAGGACGGCTACAAGCTGGACACAGAGAAGCTGAGAAGCGATATAAGATCAGCGATATCTGCGAAGGACTTTGCTGCTGAGATACCTGTTTCGGGAACAGCGATAAGCGGAAGCGATGATACAAGTCTTCCCGAGTATAAGATCATAGGTACTTATACTACTGAGACCACTTCAAATAAAGTCAGAAATAAAAATATTCAGCTTGCATGTCAGGCTTTAAACGGAACCATAGTGAGACCGGGAGAAGAATTCTCCTTTAACGATGTTGTAGGCGAAAGGACAGAGGCAAAGGGATACGGAGCCGCAGCTGCCTACAACAACGGAGAAGTTGTTCAGGAGATCGGCGGCGGAGTCTGCCAGGTATCAACCACACTTTACAATGCGGTACTTAAGTCAGGGCTTAAAACCACTAAGAGACAGTCCCACACCTTTAAACCGACTTATGTCACTCCCGGATTCGATGCTACCATCAGCTGGGGCGGTCCCGATTACAGGTTTATAAACGCACCTTCTATCGATGAGTACTCCAATTCATCATCCTATTCCATAGGTATAAGGGCGAGCTATTCAAACCAAAAGGTGACAGTCTCCATTTACGGTCGCCCCGTGCTCAAGGAGGGAATAAGTTACGAGCTTAAGTCTGAAAAGGTAAAGGACATTCCGGTTGTAAGAAAGCCTATCCCCGCGGGAAGTGACAAGACTCCCACAACAGGTACCCAGGGTTCACAGTGGGTTACAAACCTTGTTATAAAGAAAAACGGTGAGGTCATAAGCGACAAGCTTGACCACAACACATATTACTCAGGACATATAGAGTACTACGATGAGAATGCCGAGACTTCGAGTGAGACCATGCCTTCGTCAACAGATCCTTCCGCATCGGAGAGGGGAGAGACGGTGGAGACAGCGGCAACACCTGCCGAGTCCACAGAGCCCAGCTATGTACAGGGCCCTGAGGGAGGCCCCGGAGTCACCGCAGCTCCCACTCAAAGCAGTGAGATTCAGCCTACTCCGGCACCTACCACAGGAGTTCAAAACATTGAACCCACAGCTGCATCTTCCCATCCTGAGACAGCATCCGCACCTGCTCCGGCGGTGGATAATTCCGGTTCACAGGGACCTGTATCAGGCCCTCAGCCCGGAGGCGGAGGGGTGGTATCCGACGCTCCTGTTTCACCTATTTAAACTTATATAGGCCATTGAAGATAAAAGCTCTTCAATGGCCTTTTTGCTTTGTACTTTTTTCAATAACAGCTTTCATTTATCAGAGTACCTTGATATAATTAAGACAAAGATTATGCCTTTTTGGGGCGGAGTCTGTATAAATTTAATGTCAATTTAACAGGAGGATTGGTCCAATGGCAAGACAAATGAAAACCATGGATGGTAACCAGGCTGCTTCATACGCTTCATATGCGTTTACTGAGGTTGCGGCTATCTATCCTATTACCCCTTCATCAGTTATGGCTGAGCATACTGATGAGTGGGCAACAGACGGAAAGACCAACATTTTCGGTCATACTGTTCAGGTAACTGAGATGCAGTCCGAGGCCGGAGCTGCAGGTGCGGTTCACGGCTCACTTGCTGCAGGTGCTCTTACAACCACCTACACAGCTTCACAGGGACTTCTTCTTATGATCCCCAACCTTTACAAGATCGCCGGTGAGCAGCTCCCCGGAGTATTCAACGTATCAGCTCGTGCGGTTGCTTCACACGCTCTCTCAATTTTCGGAGATCATTCTGACGTATACGCATGTCGTCAGACAGGATGCGCAATGCTCTGTGAGTCATCTGTTCAGGAGGTTATGGATCTCACACCTGTAGCTCATCTTTCAGCTATAAAGGGAAAGGTTCCCTTCATCAACTTCTTTGACGGATTCAGAACATCTCACGAGATACAGAAGATCGAGGCATGGGACTATGAGGATCTTAAGGACATGGCTGATATGGACGCTATTCAGGCATTCAGAGATCATGCTTTAAATCCCAATCATCCTTGCCAGAGAGGTTCAGCTCAGAACCCCGACATCTTCTTCCAGGCAAGAGAGGCCTGCAATCCTTACTATGATGCTCTTCCCGCTATAGTTGAGGAGTACATGAACAAGGTCAACGAGAAGATCGGAACAGATTACAAGCTCTTCAACTACTACGGAGCAGAGGATGCCGAGCACGTTATAGTTGCAATGGGTTCTGTAAATGAGACCATAGAGGAGACTATAGATTACCTTGTAAAGAAAGAGGGAGCAAAGGTCGGAGTTATAAAGGTTCGTCTCTACAGACCTTTCTGCACTGATGCATTCCTTAAGGCTATTCCTAAGACTGTTAAGCAGATCTCTGTTCTTGACAGAACAAAGGAGCCCGGATCTATAGGCGAGCCTCTTTACCTTGATGTTGTTGCCGCACTCAAGGGAACAGAGTTCGACAGCATCCCTGTATTCACAGGACGTTACGGACTTGGCTCAAAGGATACAGCTCCCAACCAGATCGTGGCTGTATTCAACAACCATACAAAGAAGAGATTCACAGTTGGAATCAAGGATGATGTTACAAACCTTTCACTTGATCTCGGACCTCAGATAGTTACAACTCCCGAGGGAACAACAAACTGTAAGTTCTGGGGACTCGGAGCTGACGGTACTGTCGGAGCTAACAAGAACTCATGTAAGATCATCGGAGACAATACAGACATGTACACTCAGGCTTACTTTGACTATGATTCAAAGAAGTCAGGCGGCGTTACTATGTCACACCTGAGATTCGGTAAGAATCCTATCAAGTCAACTTACCTTATAAGGACAGCAAACTTTGTTGCCTGCCACAAGCCTGAGTACGTAAGAAAGTACAACATGGTTCAGGAGCTTGTCGACGGAGGAACCTTCCTTCTCAACTGCCCTTGGAACGCAGAGGAGCTTGAGAAGCACCTTCCCGGACAGGTAAAGAAATATATTGCTGACCACAACATCAAGTTCTACACCATCGACGGAGTTAAGATCGGTATAGAGACAGGAATGGGACCCACAAGGATCAACACCATCCTTCAGTCAGCATTCTTCAAGATCACAGGAATCATCCCTGAGGAGAAGGCTATAGACCTTATGAAGGCTGCTGCAAAGGCAACCTACGGCCGCAAGGGTGAGGATGTTGTAAAGAAGAACTGGGCAGCCATCGAAGAGGGAGCTAAGCAGGTAGTAGAGGTCAAGGTTCCCGATTCATGGAAGAACGCTACAGACGAGGGACTTGATTATCCCGAGGCTAAGGGCGCTCGCAAGGATGTGGTTGACTTTGTCAACAATGTACAGATCAAGGTTTCAGCTCAGGAAGGAAACAACCTCCCTGTATCAGCATTTACAGAGTATGTTGACGGATCAACACCTTCAGGATCCGCTGCATATGAGAAGCGTGGAATAGCAGTTAACGTTCCTTCATGGAATCCCGACAACTGTATCCAGTGTAACTTCTGCGGATATGTTTGTCCTCACGCTGCAATAAGACCCGTAGCCATGACCGAGGAAGAGGCTGCAAACGCACCTGAGGGTATGAAGATGAAGGCTATGACAGGCTTCGCAGACAAGAAGTTTGCTATAGTTGTTTCAACTCTCGATTGTACAGGATGCGGTTCTTGCGCTAATGTCTGCCCCGGAATGAAGGGTGAGAAGGCACTTACAATGGTTCCTCAGGAGGAAGCTCTTGCAGGTCAGAAGAACTTTGACTATGCTGTAGCACTTCCCGAGAAGCAGGATGTAATAGACAAGTTCAAGGCAAATACAGTAAAGGGAAGCCAGTTCAAGAAGCCTCTCTTCGAGTTCTCAGGCGCATGCGCAGGCTGCGGAGAGACTCCTTATGCAAAGCTCATCACTCAGCTCTTCGGAGACAGGATGTACATTGCAAACGCAACAGGCTGCTCATCAATTTGGGGCAACTCATCACCTTCAACACCTTACACAGTGAACGCCAAGGGACAGGGACCCGCTTGGGACAACTCACTCTTTGAGGATAACGCTGAGTTCGGTTACGGAATGCTCCTTGCTCAGAACGCAATAAGAGACGGACTTAAGGCAAAGGTTGAGGATATAGCTGAGAAGGCTTCCTCAGAGGCTGTAAAGGCCGCTGCCAAGGAGTGGCTCGACACATTCTCATGCGGAGCTACAAACGGTGTTGCTACAGATAAGCTCGTAGCTGCTATCGAGACTGAGGGCTGCGATGAGTGCAAGAATGCTATCCTTCCTATGAAGGACTTCCTTGCAAAGAAGAGCCAGTGGATCTTCGGTGGTGACGGTTGGGCTTACGATATCGGCTTCGGCGGACTTGACCATGTACTTGCTTCCAATAAGGACATCAACA
>CALWLI010000004.1 GCA_944381485.1 uncultured Lachnospiraceae bacterium | reverse complement strand
ATTCCGTTCCTTACAAGGCTACCCTCGTTGCCCTCGGGCTTAGTGCGGAAGTAATACCACTTGCCGTCTATGAAGTGCCAGTCTGTGTACATCCTACCTCTTGTCCAGTCGTGGGTGGTGTGGAGGTAGTAGGTCCTCTGCACGGGTGTTCCGTCAGGATTTACCTCTGCAGTGTCGGCAGGTCCGCCGTCACCCGGAGTATCCGTGAGAGTGAGCCAGCCGTCAAGCATCCATCCGTCAGCGTTGAAGTAGTACCACTCAAATCTTCCCTGATAGAAGAGGTAATACCAGCCGCCTGCAAGATATCCGCCGCTGACTGTCTTGTACCACCAGCCATCCTTGAGCCATGTACCTACAGCATCCCTTACGGGAACATCTGAAGGAAGGTCACCGCTGAGTGATCCGTCAGGATTGAACTTGTACTCAAGGTAAGCTGTTGTTCTGAAGCCGTCAAGGCCGAAGCGGTAAAGCTTGCCGTCTATCCTCAGCCACTCGTTTGAAGGCCTGTTGCCGTCAGACTCTATGAAGAGGTAGCCGTCATTGATCCAGGTTCCGCCGTAGTAGGCTGTGGTTCCGCTGACGGTAACTGTGCCGCCGCCTGAACCTACAGAGCCTGAAGGTCCTCCGCCTGAACCGCCTCCGCCACCGGGGCTGCCGCCTGTGCTCTTAGGCTTAGCGTCATAAACTACAGAATATACTCCTGAGAAGTCGTCCGTATTGATAGTTGCAATTTTTCCGTCTGCGCTCAAAGTATATTCAACCTTTACGGCAGCTCCCGTATCAGGATCATAGCGGTAGATACCGTAGATCGTTCTTCCGAGGGAGTCCTCAGGTAGAGTGATCTGAACATCAATAGGATCATCAAGCTTATCAATATCCACGGTCTTTCCGGTCTTTCCGAAGGATTCCGTAACTGCGAGATCAAGCGGGTAGAAGCCTATGCTTGAATCTTTGATCTCCGCAGCCTCAAGAGCTGAGAGTACTGCTGCAAGTTCTGTTCCTGCCGACGACTCGGGGATCGCTGCAGCGCGGAACTTAAGAACAACCTTCCAATTCTCTATGGCATCCTTCTGAAGCTTGTCATACATTGCATCAAGAAGCTCATCATTGTTTACAGTAACTCCGATGTCTCCCACATCCTCGGATACGGCCGAGATCGCGCTGGTGCTGATGAAGAAACTGTATGTGTTCTCAACACCATACTGTGTTACAGTCAATCTAAGGAAATAGTTCTCTGATGCCTCTATGCTTTCAGCCGGTACTATGACCTGTCCCTTAGTCGAATCATTAGGATCTTGATGCCAAATATCGTTTGTGCCCGCTATCTCTTTGCCTGTTATATCAGTAAGAATAGCTTCGCTTACGTGTATAGTTCCTGTTGTAAGCTCAATTCCCATCACAAGATCTTCTGCAAGGCATGGACTTGTTTCAGAATCATTCATGGCACTGTCCATAATCAACATGACATAATCATTATGATCCGGATTGAATACTGACGGGTCTAATACAGTTCCCTCGGGAAGCTCATCAATATTTATATCTCCTATTATAGGAGGCCTAACAATCAATGAGGTAATAAAGCTGAAAGTATCGCTTACATTCTCGTTCCCTGCAAGATCCTCAACCGCTCCTTCACCAACAGATACCGCATGTAGAGTACCCGCCATAAGTTCAACAGGATTTCCTGCACTGTCTGTGAAGTTTTCAATAGGTATCTGCACTACCCAATTCATATATACACTATCAAGACTGTCTGTGCCAGGTTCGGGGTCTGAATCATGTGCCTTGACCGGCAGCACCTCTACTCCCCTGTCTGTCTTAACTGTATAAATATCAGTTCCTATTGCAAGCGCTATCTTCTCAAGGTCTTTAATTTTCACTCTCTCACTAAATACGATTTCGATATTTTCCAAAGTATCGATCCAAACACCGGATCCTCCATCCGGAGGATTTGTATCTACAACTTCAGGTCTGTCAGTCTCTATCTCCCAATGAACAGTATCATTGTCATAGGTAAGCTGCACAGGATTACTTTCACTGCTGTTGCCTGCCTTGTCGGTAGCCCACATAGTTACAGTTCCCTTTGTGCCTGTGTCAAGCACTATCTCTGCCCTTCCCAACTTCTTGTCCATGCCAAGTTTTATTTTTGTGTCGCCTGTCTTTGTACTTCCGCCGTCTCTTGATATCTCATAGTAGAGTCTGTCTCCAAAGCTTGTCTCGTCCTTTACTTCCACTGTTACCTTTATAGCTTCATTAAAGAATATTCCAAAGGTAAGAGCATTTAATGCTCGGGATAACGGATCTCCATTTTCCTTGGTTATGCTTACAGGCTTTGCTGTAACTGTAGGTGCAGTGTTATCAACAAATATAGTCTTGATCTTGTATCCTGTCTTGCCACCGGTAGAATCAGGTATACTTGATACTCCTGACTCACTCTCAGACCATGTTCTGATATTCCACTGTCCGTCAGTTTTGCCTATGGCTATATCATTGACAGCTGCACTCTGTTCTGAGCCTTCTTTATATGCACTTGTACCTTTAGGCATTTCTCCTGTGCCGGTTACAGCTCCCGTCCATACCTGATAATGTGTGGTTATGGGCGCTGCACCTTCAGGAGCAACTTGAGGCTCATCCAGTGAGAACTTCGGTGCTGATTTTGAGTTTGTAGCAGTGTCAAACTTGTACCAAGCGGATTCACAACTTCCCTCACTGTCATATGAAGGAACATTAATATCATCTGTATCAATATTCTTTCCGTTGGGCTTAGGTGCTACACTTATCTCCGCTACATCAGGCACTTCATCGGATACATATCTTACAGTTACAGTCATAGGATCCGCCTTGTTTCCTGCGTTGTCTGATACATCTATTGTATATGTACCTCTCTTTTCCGCAAGGAAGGTAACTGTTCCGTCATCAGCAACTTTTCTGTCAACATTCTTAGTTGAAGTTCCGTCGCTGTAGGTAACTGTAACTGAAGCCTTATCTATTTCGCTTCCTGATATGCCTGTTCCGGTGCTTTCATCTGTCACTCCGGGATTCGGATCTGTCACCTTTACTGTAATTGTTTTCTCCTGTTTCCAAGTAGTATCATCTGAAATCTCACCTGAAATCTCGGGCTTAGTCATATCGATAAAGAAAGTTCTATACAATGTTCTACTTGATACATTTGACTCATTACGATTGACAAGGCTCACTATCCATCTTCCATCACTATGTCCTGATGTTTCTATTGCATTTTTGATGGCGTTTCCTGTGTCCTTTGCCTTCGGAGTCGTATTGTCATCTCCCTGTGATTCCCAGCCTACTGCAATTTCCCGAGCGTCATCTTCCTTCTCGATTGATGAGTTCCAAAGCTTATAATATGTAGTTATAGGAGGTGTCCTGTCAACACTGTTAATGATGAAGTCCGTCGAGTTGGTGATCTTTATGTTGGGTATTCCCTCAACTGCATTATAGTATTCGTCACCACCGGCAGTAGCATACTCAATATATCCGTATTTCGTTTCTGCTGAAGGATTTTTTGTAGTATCAACCGGAGTTTCGGGATGATCAGTATTATCCATATAGTCGACAACTATAGGGTCTGATACTTTTTCATTTCCCGCATAGTCTTTGGCATAGATCTGATAGGTTCCGTTTTCTTCCACAGTGAACTTAAAGGTCAGAGTGTTGGTACTATCATTGTCAAAGATATTTTCTTCACCATCAATAGCCTGATCTGCACGGTATACAGTAATCTCCTTATAGGAATCTGTGTCAGTCCTTACAACTCGTATTGAAGACTTTGTATCAGGATTCACTCCACTATACATGTCTTTGTCCAGAGATTCAGGATTATCACTTACTGTAAAGTATATAGTATGAGGATCTGTAAGCCATGTTCCTTCCTTAGGATCTGGTGTCTGTTTCTCAATTGAAGGGTCAGTTTTATCTATGCGTATGATCCTCTTTTCGGAAGTATTTCCGTTACTATCTGCCCATCCCGGATTTCCTGAGGTATCCTTACTCAGTTTAAGTTCATTTGTTGCATTATCCTTTGCGTAGATATCAAATACAGTAGTTCCTTCCTTGATGACAGTATCTGTAAAATTAACTTCTTTCTCCATGGAATCATCCGGAATTGTAACCGGCGTTCCATCTTTGTCGTCGTAAATTCCATATACTGTGTCGACTCCACTGAAGTTGTTTTCTACAGTAGCTGTTATATTGACATCTTCTTTATACCAAGTCTTGTTCCCTGCATCTGTACCTGTTGGCTGTCCGGTTGACGATGCGACCTTTACAGCCTTTATCTTAAGATTTCCGGTCTCAAGCATCCACTTATCAGCAATTATTCCATCCTTGCTGTTTGTAAGTATCTGCAAATTTGAAGCGTTTCCTGCCTCGTCATATACATAGTATTTTATGTACTTGGAGGTTCCATCTTCAAAAAGCCCAAGAGGAATATTAAAGGATGCCTTATCTCTGCTGAAAGCTACCTCACCATGATAATCATCTTCGACAATAGGATTCACATCAAATTCGTCTTTGTCTGTGCTCACCTCCCAATAGAGGGTCTCAGCTCCTGATGTAGGTTCATCCGTTTCATCAACTGTCACTGTAACATTAAGCTCCTTGTTAAAGAAGTTTCCGAAGGTCAAAGTGTTTATTAATTTTGCCAAGGGACTATCATTTACATCAGTTACGCTATAGCTGTCAGCTGAAGGAGAAGTCACGTCAACATAAAATGTCATCGTTGTAACTTCTGTTATATCGCAAGCAGGCTCGTTACTATTTTTTTTGTCATTCTCATATGCATCAGTGCTTGTCCATACATGCAGCTTGAAGACTCCATCTTCGTTGAGTTTAAGCTCAAATTTTTCAGATTCTGTACTATCTGTAAGGTTTACAGGATTGCCATTAGTATAATCATCATCTACAGAAGCCTTATAATCCAACTGATACCAAGTATTTACAGGTGATCTACTGTCAATTCCTGTTCCTGTGAGCTGTTTTGCCTGCGTAATGCTTATTACAGGTCTGACGTTTCCGTTACTGTAACTATCTCCTGAGAAATACCATGTATTTCCTGATGCTGAACTTACCACACCTCCTGTTGCCTTTTCAGGATCAACAGCCACTGTTGCCTTAGGTGCAGGATTACTGTCAATAGTTGTAACCGTAACAGAAATTTCATCAGCGGCGTTTCCTGAAGTATCACTTGCACTTATGGTGTATTCTCCATTTATAAGCGCCGTAAACTGATACTTTCCGCTTTCTCCCAATACAGGAGTTACCTGATAATTTGTATCTCCATTATTATCAGGGCCGGTAACCTTAATTGAATCAGCCTTTACTCCACTTACATTTTCGGTTTTGTCGCTTTCATCCGAGACTGTGAATGTTATTGTCTTTCCAAGCGTCGTCCAAACATTTTCGTTTCCTGAAACATATTCTATAACAGGCTTTTGTTTGTCAACCTTTATGGTATATGACTTATGTTCCGTCTCTACAGCTCCACCGGAAATTTCTCTTGAGGTCCATACTTCTACTGTCCATTCACCATCTGTCAATGTATCTGTGTAAGACTCGGAATCCGGATCAGGCAATGTTCCTTCTTTATATTCAGCACCATCTTTCTTTATCAAATAGTGGCCTGTATTGGGAACGCCAGTCTGCTCATCAGCTGTCTTTGTGATTGTGAGCACCGAACCGGCACTCGCGTTATACCAATTATCCGATACATCAGCATTATCCACCTTTACATCAGGAGCAGCTATATCTTTTGCAGCTATATTATCAACGGTAAAGCTTTTGGTTGATTTATGTCCGGCCTCATCAGTCACAGTAATCTTATATTCTCCGTTTTCTTTTGCTGTAAATGTAACTGTATAGGTTCCGTCCTTATTATCGACAAGCTCAATATCCGAAGAATCAATTGTAATTTCTTCTCCGCCTGCGATTCTTGTAAGTTCAATATTGTCCTTATTAATGCCTGCTGTTCCTGCATTAACAGGTATAGTTACTGTCACATCGTCAAAGGTTGCCTCTGCGGGATCCTTAGTAATTTTCCCTATTTCAGGAGCCGTAAGATCGATATTTACCTCTTCATCAGACCATGCTGATATATTGCCTGCCTCATCCTGAGCCCAAACAACGATATGGTATTTTCCGTCTGAGTCAAACTCAGAAGGAGTTATATCTATTACCGCACCGCTTGTCCCTATTCCGGTAGAGGATACAGGAACTTTAGCATTCTGTACCTCCTCTTCAAGCAGAAAATCTTTGTCTATCTCTACGTCTGATGTCGGTTTCCATACATAGTAGTATGTCTGAGCCTCAGAATTAGTTCCAATCGCCTCTACCTCAGCCACATTTGTAACTGTGACTACAGGAGTCTTTTGATACCAGGTGTCTTTGTCATTGCCGGTATCTCCTGCAGCTTGATTTATCTCAAGTTCAGGTTTATCAGGCGCTTTAAGGTCGATATATTGTACATTTACCTTTTGTTCTTTAGGATTGCCTGCATTGTCATAGGCTTTTATGGTATAAATGCCGTTGCCTGTTGTAGTGAACCTGTAGCTGTAAGGCTCCTTATCACCGGTTCTACTAAGTTCTATAGAACCACTGTCTTTAGTTACAGATACTGACTTCTCTTCATTCTCAGCACTATACAATCCACTCGTCTTATCAGAAGCTGTAAATCTTATAGTTGGCTCTTTGTTGACCCATGACTCAGGATTTCCTGTAGGTTCACTTATCTCAGGGGCAGTTCCGTCCACGTTAATGTTTATTTCAGTTTTGCTGTCAACTCCATTTCCTACGGTAAGAGCAGCTGTATTTCCGGAGTTGTCCGTTGCTCTCATTTCTATAACATACTGTCCGTCCGGATAAGTTTCTGAATATTCAAGCGGTGTCTTACGGTCCGTCGGTGTTTCAACTAAAGATTCCTCTGCATTATTCTTGGTAAGTACAACCTCTTTCAGTCCACTGTCTTTGTCCTTTACATTTATCTTTACCTTAACATCCTCTTTAAACCACTCGGTTCCATTTTCTCTAAGATCGGCAACAGGATTTATCACCTTATCCGGCGTTTCTGTCGCACTGTAATATCTGGGTCCTTCAAATACAGGGGGAGTATCCTCCACAGTCCACTTTCCGGTCTTACCATCATACTCAAGAGGTTCTGCAACTGATTCATTTTCAGCTACATCTGTCACTTTCAAGCTTATATCAGCTGCAACTGTATCAGACCGAATCTCAAAATTGAAAGTATATGATGATTTTCCTGTCGTATTCGCAGTTATAGATTTCCAGTTATCATCATCTTCATCCTTATCCGCTTCATTAATCAGATATGAAAGACTCTTTACCCCGCTTTCTCCATCAGTTACTGTAACGGATACAGTGAGCTTATCCTCCTTTGAGAACCAACCTCCAAGCAGAGGGATGTTATAAAGCCATGTGTCAGGAGCAGGATTTACTTCAACTTTTGTAACAACAGCATCTGTAGTATCTACATTGAAATCTGTTACATCAGATACTTCGGATACATTTCCTGCATCGTCACGGGCGACAGTCTTTATATGCCATTCTCCGTCACCCTCAACTTTTATTCCCTCGGTTCCGGTGTACTCTTTCCATGTAGTTTTGTCATTTTCCACAGGCTCTGTATTACCATTCCAAAGCTTGTAATAAATATGCTCAGGTGCGGTATCATATGTTACATCCTCTGTGGTCGAAGTAATATTTACTGTGGGGTGGGTAGTGTTGTAGCATGTTTCATCACTGTTTTGAGGTCCTTTTATAGAAATCTCAGGCGTTCCGGGGGCTACGTTATCGAGCTTTACTGTAAACTTCTTTGCTGTCTCAAAATTTTTGCTTGCTTCATGATAAGCTCTGTAGTACAGCTCAAAGATTCCCTGACCTTCGATCGTATCCTTAAATTCATCATTTTCTTTATTTAATGATGTAGGGTTATTAAAGGATCCGCCATTGCTGTCCTTCTGTACTATTGTATTATCGTCATTAGGAGCTGTAGTGAAATACAGATCCAGACTATCAATATTTAACCATGACGCCTCCCATTCAGGATCTTCTGTAGGGAAGATTGCATCTTTATCAATATCTGAAGAATCTATTCTCCAACTCGTGATGGAGGGAATAGTATTTTCTACCAGAAAACTATTTGGCATTTCATATTCGCTATAATTTCCGGCCTTATCCCAAACTATAAGTTTTAGTTTATACTCACCTGAATTAAGTTTTACTGTATAGTTTTGTTCTGTTGATTGATCACTATCCCAATTTGAAGTTGTTATCGGACTACTATCAATAAGATTAATTATCCTAAATTCTTTTATTCCACTTCTTGCATTATCTCCATCCGCAGCAGGATCTGTAGCAGTGATATTCAGAGTGATTTCGTCATCTTTATATACTGATGTACCATCATGAACCGGCTCTGACGGGTCTACCACAACATATAAACCTACAGGTTTATTATTGTCCTGATTTGCGACAACGAATTCTTTAATATTGTTAACTTTTCCTACATAATCAGTTGCAATAATTTGATATTTTCCATTCAGATGTATTCCTGATGCCGTATAATTTTTTTCGTCAGTTACGGTAGGAGTTATGACATCTTCTTTCGAAGTTCCGTTAGCATCTTCTATGCGTTTTACTATTACAGATTTGATACCACTTCCATTTCCGTCATCAGCATTGAATGTTGCTGTAACATCTTCATTTGTCAAGACCGTGGATTCATTAGCATCTTCAGGATCCAATGTAACTGTTCCGACATTAGGTGCCGCCGTATCCAAATTAATCTTCTCAGTTTTATTTCCGGCACTGTTTCCTGCATTATCTGATACATCCGATACCTTAAGCTCAATATCTTTTCCATCATCTGTCACATCTTGGCTTACAATATAATTTTGATCTCTGTCTCTTATGTCGCCTTTATCAACACTCTCGGTTTCTTCAGTGTTATTGCCAAATTTATATGTAACAGAATTTACACCTGAGTAATTATTATCAGGCTTGTCAGTTACTGTTGCCTGAACTTTTAACGGCTCTGTGTACCAGGTTTCTTCATCCCCGTCATTATCAGTGTGCACTTTAACAAAATTGGCGTTCTCAACTGAGTCTTGTTTTAAGTATTCAAAGCTTATCTCCGGAGCCTCATCCTCAACTACCCATATCTTTTCATCATCATTCTTCAGAACGTATACTTTTGAAGTGTTTCCGGCCTTATCTTCAATGTAATAGCGAATATATCCGCTCCAATCATCTGATATGTTTTGAGGGACATTAAGAACCCATGCTTCTTTTTCCGGGTCGTATTCAGCTTTAATATTAAGTGTATCTTTTTTATTGCTGTCTTGTCCTGCGGCATCTTTCTCAGCTTCACTTATAAGTCCATAATATACTGACTCTATTTCACTGAGCTTGTCGGCAGCAGGTATATAAATCTTTATAGCCTCTGAGAAGAACTGTCCAAATGTAAAGAAATTCTTAAATCCATCCAACAGGCTTCCGTTTGAGTATGCATAAGTTATCTCTCTTTCTCCATCCGGTGCTATATCAAGATAAGGATCTGTTTTATCAAACTTGTACTCAGCTGTTATCTCGAACGAATTTCCCGCATTATTATATGCAACTATTCTTATTTCTCCATCAGCCTTCTCATTCTTAAGTAGATACTCCCAATCATAGCTTTCTATTATTGACGAAGAGAACTCTGTGCCATCTTCTGTAGTACCAAGAATAACTGTCGGAACAGAAGCACCGTCAATATATACCTCTATCTTTTTAAGACCTGTGCCTGTTGTATCTCTGATATTTGAGTTTGCCTTAGGAAGATCATTTTCTTTTTCTCCGTTATACCAAAGGTTCTCTCCTGTTTTATTGTTACTGCTTCCTGATATACTAATGTTCCCTACTGTAGGCGCGGTTTCTGTCAATATCCACTTTCCGTCAGCCTCTCCCAGAGCTGTTGACCCGCTTGATAAGCCTGCTCTGTCAACAGCCTTAATCTTTATTGTTCCATTGAACCCAAGAGGAATTTCAAAGCTGACAGACTTTTCCCCGATGTATTTCTGTTCGCCATAAACAGCATCTGCCTGATAAGCTTTATTTTCCTCATCTTTGTTAATGTAATATTTTTCAGTAGTTTCTCCACTACCGGTAGTTTTAGTAACCTCAAGATACAAAACTCCACTGTCAGCATCACTTACAGGAACAGTTACCGTAACAGCTTCATTTCCGAAATTACCCAGTCCGGATATATTATTAGGCTTTCCGGAACTATCTGTATATTCATAGGAAATACGGTTTGTATCTATAGTAGGCTTAGTCTTATCTATGTAATATTTCTTTGCCGAAGAAGTATCCTTATCTATAGATGTAAATCCGTTTTTCGATAAACTCTTAAGCTGAACCGCAACTTTACCTGTAGAAGACAGAGTATAGTTTGTGCCATACTTATTTGCAGCCTCTCCCTCTTCCCATGGATTAGTAAGGCCATGAGCGTTTCTTATATTGTCATAGTATTTGTCTGTCATATACGCAGGAGTAAACGTAATTTCTGTAGTATACCAGCCATTCTTTCCCTTTGTTCCGGAAAGAGTAAATGCTCCGTGCTTAGGATTTTCCGATTCTGCATTTACCAATTTAGGAGTATCTTGTGTAACTTCATAGCTTCCTTTATTGGACGTGCCATCAGCACCTTTAAACGTAATACTATAATTTGGATTATCCTTCGCTATAGTATTATCTTTTTTAAATCTTATGGTATAATTTCCGACAATATTCTTATCTGCCGGATTTCCTTTAGAGTCTACGATCTCAAAATTGCTATTATTTATAGTCAACGACTCTCCGCTTACAAGGCTGCCTTCAGAAGTTATATCTACACCATAATTGTCGTCAACTATGTTTGTACCGGCAAGCCAATCCTCACCTGTCTTTTTTGTATGGCTAAGCGGAGCTATAGTAATCTTTTTTCCTGTAATTACACCGTTTTTAAGAACAAGACCTGTAGTATTGTAAGCATCAGGCAGCTTATAGTTTCTCGCATCTATTCCTTCAAGCTCAAGTCCGATGATGGTTATTTTTTTGTTTTTTCCAACCTTTTCAGTGTCATAACTTGCTATTGTGTTATCATTCTTTACCGCAGATACAGTATCCTTTGTTCCCGTCATTGCTCCTTCCGAGGTTCTGTCATATACCATAGGAGTCACTATTTTGGAGTCATCAAGAATAATGTTTGCAGGATCCCCCCATACAATCTGATTGTTACCGTCATATACTTTTGTTGCGGATTCGTCTATACCTGTAACAGTTATCTCTCTAGGATTTACAATAACTTCTACAGGCATCTTGATGCTATTATATGTAAGGCTTCCATGCTCCGGCTGATTCGTAGGAGGAACAAACTCAACCACAAAATATTCTTCTCCATCTGTGGGATATGATGTCCCTTTCTCCGGCACAGGTATTGTTACGCCCGACCAATCACCGGTTTCTGAACCAAGAGATTTGCTCAGCCTGAATGTCGCTCCCTCTACATTTGTTCCCCAGATAGTCTTCTTATTAGGATCTTCTGTCTCTTTGTAAGCTGTGGTAAACGTGAATTTAACATCATTTGTGGTTACTGTTGTAGCTCCGTCACCTATTGTCACATTCTGCATTTCTGCAAAGTTGTTTCCCGCGCTTTCAAAAGCAGCCTTTGTCTCTGTTCCGTAAGTGAATTCTATCTTTTTCGGGAATTCTATTTTAGGGACAGTTATTTTTATCTCAGGTGTCTTATCCTCCAATTTTGTCTTAGTAGGATCTTCAGCTCCTGAATCGGTGTATCCGTCATAGTAATATTCTGTGGCTATTCTCGGATTATCCTCTCCCAGCTCCTTTGTTATTACATAGGGAAGGGAGTAGTAGGTCTGACCTGCCACCAGTTCAGGTGTATCCGGATCCGTGATTTCATCTTTGCTCTGTACAACATTGATTGAATAATCTTCAAATTCACCATAAAATTCGTTAATGCCCTCTTTTATAGGATAAAAGTGCTTGGTTTCCTTAATTACATTTCCTTCTTCGTCCTTTTGGAAGAGCAGGAAACCGTATTCTATTATTGTTTCTGTACCAACATTATGAGTTGTTGTTCCGGAAATCAATGATCTGTCCGAGTTTATATCTACTGCAGCAGACAGATTCACCTTCAGATTAATATTATTTTGTTCAAAGTCTCCCGAAAGATCTGCAGAATTGTCCCAAAACACAGGAGGTTCTGTTGATTTTATCTTTTTATATGTAATAGTGACATCATTGTCTACAGTAAAACTTCCGGTATAATCATTTTCTGTCAAGTTTGAAGGAATGCCTATATAGCTGAAGTCCTTTTGTCCTTTTACTGTTCCGTCACTTCCGACTACATCTCTCGTCCCCTCTAAACTATAGGTATCATATCCGGCTAAATTAATCATAAATCCTTTATCTGCTTTGCTTAAAACTAATTTTCTCTCAGGATCTCTTTCGCTTCCCGTGTGATGTTGATTACCTTTTATTCTTATTGTAATATCTTCATCCTTTACACCGTTCTCAAGATATCCTCTAAGCAAGGCGCTACTATGTTCTATATTTATTATGGAATTATTATTAATGTTAGCTGAATGTATTAAAAAATCACTTTCAGGGTAATTTGCCACTTTCAAATTCAGGTATTGCAAAGGGAATAACCCTTCATCTTCATGTCCTCCTGAAATACTAACTGTTCCGCCATTAATGTTTAATATTCCGGGATCCGATTCGATATCGCCTGATAATGAGCCTACACCAACACTATCTTCGGCTCCTATAATATCAACAGTTCCTCTATTGATATTTACAGTTCCCATATTTTCCCCGATGGCACTTGTTCCAACAACTACATCTGAACCTGATTCTATTGTAATTTTGCCATCTCCCGATATATTTAATATACTATTTTGAGGAACTCTTATCCCATCCGCACTTCTCGCGCCTGTCAAATTCGATGTTCCTTTAAAACCAAGAGTCAATTCATCTATACCTGTCATATCAATTAAGGGGTTTTGACTGACCGCAGTAATTTCTATAGGGAAATTAGGAGCATGATTTGAGTCAAGTGTCAACTTGACATTTTTTTTCGCTCCTGTTTCAGGGATACTTTCTGCATCAAAGTTAATTGAGAGATCCAAAGTTCCTGTCGGATTAGGTACTGTATTATCGATATACAATTCAAATTCTGTATTGTCTTTTAGAGTAAGGATTCCATTTGAATAATCAAAATATTTTTTTATCGGGTCGTTCTCATCTATTCCCATTTCAAGTTTATTTATAGGTATCCTTACTGCCCCTCCCACCTGAGGCTGCACTCCGACTCTTGCAGTTACCGCAAGGGCCTTGGCAGCGTAGGTGTCAAGGGTAGACTCATTATTTGCGCTCAGGAAATCTGAAGGGTCTATATAGCTTCCCTCCATGTTCTCAATGTCTATATCTGCAAGGTTGGGATAGAATACCCATACAGGATACTCTGCTGTGTCCTCGCTCTTCTCCCCTGTGGGGTTGCCCTCCTCATCAAGGATATCTGCTCCCTCTGAGGTAAATGCGCTGAGATCGCTTCCCGCAAAATCATCGGGATAGGATATAAGCCAATCCTCTTCCCCAAGCTTTATCTTTATTTCCTCTATCTTCTTGTCGGATACTGTGACTTTACCTACTTCAGTATCTGTAGCTGTCGTTGTGTCTGTAGCTGTAGCTGTGGTTGTGTCTGTGGTCGTGGTTGTTGTTGCGTCTGTACCTGTGACCTCAACATTACCTGTCTCTGTGTCAGTCTTCTGATCTTTTTCAGGCTCTGTTTTGGTATCTGTCTCAGTTTTTGTCTCGGTACTATCTGTATTGTCCTTCTCTTCCGACTCGGGAGTCTCAGACTCCTCCCCTGTCTTCTCCTTATTCTCCGTTGACTGAAGCTTGTTGAGATTTCCGACTGCAGCGGCGCTCTCCATTACCTCAAGCTCTGCCGCCTTTATGAGCCCTGCTCCCACTCCTGTCAATGAGGGGTCTATTTCTTCGTCCTTATTCTCCTCTGCCTCTGAAGACTCCTCTGAAGTGTCCTCCTCGGATTTCTTTGTCTCCTCGGCAGCGCTCTCTGTGACAGCCTCTGTCTCCTCTATGGTGACATTGCTCTCAGCCTCATTTTTTGTGGGATCTGCTTCCTCTGTGGTTATCTCTATAGGTTTTGACTCCTCTGTAACCTCAGATTTCTCCTCAGTCTTTTTGCTTTCTTCCTCGGCTTCCTCCTCGTCCTCTACAGGGCGCACCTTGAGTATGATCTCCTTGGGAAGGTTAAGGTCCTCTATAGTATCTCCCACATTAATATGTCTCTCGAGGTAATTGCCTGTATCGGGCTCCTCGCTCTCTTCCTCTGTAAGGCCGTTCTCGGCAAGCTCCGAGAGGGGAGAGATTCCGGGTGTGGCAAAGCTGCGGGCATACATAAGTGCTCCGCTGCCCACGCTCTTTGCAGCCCTGTCCTGCTCGGGGAATACTATGGCTTCAAGGATGTAGTCCTTTACATCCTCATCGTCCTCGTCCTTTTTGTCCTCAGTATCCTCGGGAGTATCCTTTTCATCTTCCTCAGGTCCCGCTTCTCCGTCAGGATTTTCGTTCTCATTGCCATCTCCGGCTACTGTTCCGGGTCCGCCTGCTCCCGAACCTGAGTCGCCTGAAGGCTTACTTCCCTCGGGATTCTTATTATCGTTGTCGCCTTCTTGGGTCTCGTTTGAGGGTTTATTTCCTTCCTGCCCATTTTCCGAATTATTCTTATCATCAGAAGCGGACGCGTCTCCTCCCTCTTCGGAATTTCCCGCGCCTCCTGCATTATTACCTGTATTTTCAGCCGAATCTTCTTTATTGTCAGAGCCCCCTTCGGAGCCTGTTTCACTGCCGTCTCCTGAGCCTTCACCGCTCTCTCCGTTTGAGCCTGACTCTCCCGCAGCATTTCCCTCAGAGCCGCTTCCTTCGTTACCGCCTGCGCCCTGATCACCGCTCTCCTCTGAGCTGCCTGAGCCATCGGATGAGCCTGTGCCTTCCTGGCTTCCCGCTCCGCTTCCGCCTGCAGAGCCGCTTCCTTCGTTACCGCCTGCTCCCGAGCCTTCGCCGCTTCCTTCTCCGGATGCTGAGCCCGAATTTTCGGAGCCGGTTGAGGATCCGGATCCGCTCAAGCTTCCGCCCGCTCCTCCTGCATCTGAATTTCCGCCGCCTGAGCTTTCTCCTGTGGAGCCGCTTCCGTTATCGGATGAGCTCGGAGCTCCTCCGCTTCCTGTCTCGCTTCCTCCTTCAGAGCCGCTTCCTCCGGCTCCTCCTTCTGAGCCCCCTGAGGATTCAGAGCCTGATGTGGCCGCCTTCACCTCCGCACCCAGTGTTGTCATTCCTGACGAGCTGAACACCATGGACGCCGCCAGAACTAATGCTGTGTACCTTTTGAATCTTTTTTTCATAACCATACAGGGTATGTATTATTTTCTTTAAAAAAATAATAACCCCCCTGCCCTCCTTTCTATTTCAAGGATAAAAAATGGATAAAAATAAAAGACGATTCGGCAAAATCATCAAGTTTTATCACTATTTGGCTATAATTTTAGCATATCAGCTAATGAATTGCAATCTCTACCCCCCCCCTAAAGTTTATAAGCCATGCTGAAAAATATTGTACGCTGTCCTTACCAATGTCTTTTTTTCTTTTGACCGAAAGAAGTTAATGTTTTCATGAAAATTCGGGTGGTTTTTCACAATATTTGAGGTGAATTTTTATGAAGCTTGTACAGGGATTTAACTCCGCAAAAAAGCTGCTCCCGGACATTCTGAGAGCAGCCGTTCTTTCTTCTATGACAATTCAAACATCCCCTGATAGAGCTGATAATACACGCCCTTTTGAGCTATTAGCTCCTCATGGTTTCCTTTTTCCACTATCTGACCCTGTTCAAGCACTATTATCACGTCCGCGTTCCTTACTGTGGAGAGCCTGTGGGCGATGACAAATACCGTCCTGCCCTTCATGAGCGCGTCCATGCCCCTCTCTATGAGCTTTTCCGTCCTGGTGTCCACCGAGGAGGTGGCCTCGTCCAGTATCAGCACAGGCGGATCCGCCACTGCGGCTCTGGCTATGGCAAGGAGCTGTCTCTGGCCCTGGCTCAGGTTTGCCCCGTCTCCCGTCACAGGGGTCTCATAGCCCTTGGGGAGCCTTGTGATGAAGGAGTCCGCATTTGCTATTTTGGCGGCCCTCTCTATCTCCTCCCTTGTGGCGTCGAGCTTTCCGAAGCGTATGTTTTCCTCCACAGTACCTGTGAAGAGATGAGTGTCCTGAAGGACTATGCCAAGGCTCCTTCTGAGATCCGCTTTTTTTATGTCTTTAAGGTCTATTCCGTCGTAGCTTATACTCCCCTCTCTTATGTCATAAAACCTGTTTATGAGGTTTGTTATGGTGGTCTTTCCCGCTCCGGTGCTGCCCACAAAGGCCACCTTCTGTCCGGGCTTTGCGTAGAGTGTTATATCCTTAAGTATGTCTCTTCCGGTCTCGTAGCCGAAGCTTACGTGCTCGAGGCTTACTCTGCCTCTTAAAGGTATGAGCCTCTCCTTTTCGCAGTCTTTCTCAGGCGGTATCTGCCATGCCCAAAGCCCGGTCTTTTCCCGGCAGGGCACAAGGCCCTTCTCCTCATCCTCTCTCACGTTTACAAGCTCAGCTCTTCCCTCGTCCGGCTCCGCCTCCTCCTTCATTACCGCAAATATCCTCTCGGCTCCCGCCAGTGAGGCAAGTATGAAATTGCCCTGCTGGGTAAGCTGATTTATGGGCATGGAGGACTGCCTGGTAAATACCAGGTAGCTTGCCAGACTTCCTATGTCAGAGCTTCCCCTAAGCACCATCATTCCTCCTACTATGGCTATGACCGCATAGTTTATGTAGGCTATGCTCACCACAGCGGGTATCATGGTGGCTGAGTAGCTAAGGGCGCTTGTCCCCGCCCTTCTCAATTCCTCGTTCTTTTTCCGGAATGTTTCAAGGTTTGCGGCCTCTCTGTTAAAGACCTTCACCACCTTCTGTCCTGCCGCCATCTCCTCCATGTAGCCGTCCAGCTCTCCCAGCCTTGTCTGCTGCTTGGCAAAGTAATATTTGCTCTTTTTCATGCTGTAGCGTATGTACAAAAACATGGCTATGTAGCCCAGTATGACAAGAAGGGTGAGCTTGGGATTAAGGACAAATAGAAGCACTATGGTCCCCACAGTCTGGACAAGGCTCTGTATGAGCATGGAAAAGCTGTTGTTCAGGGCGTCCGACAGTGTGTCCATATCGTTTGTAAAGAGACTCATCAGGTCTCCCTTTTTGCTGCTGTCAAAGTAGCTTATGGGGAGAGTCTGCAGCTTGCAGAAGATGTCCTTCCTTATATCGTAGAGTATCTTCTGAGCGGCTCTCACCATTATCTGAGTGTAGCTGAGGGTGGAAACTATTCCTACAGCATAGATGACCAATGCTGTCAGCACACCTCTTAAAAGGCCCTGAAAGCCTGAGCCGTCAGTGACGGAGTTTACTATGGGCCTTATCATGTAGGTCCCAAGGAGGTTTGCCGCAGCGCTTACGGCGGCGCAGATGGCCACCACAGCCATCATGAGCTTGTGTCTTCCTATGTAGGTGATCAGCCTTGAGAGGGTGTCTTTCAGGTTTTCAGGCCTTTTTCCGTTAAATATCCTTGCCATCCTCGTCCCCTCCCTTCATCTGTGACTCGTAGATCTCCCTGTATACCTCGTCTCCTGTAAGGAGCTCTCTGTGGCTTCCGACGGCCCTTACTCTGCCGTCCTCCATGACTATTATCATGTCCGCCTCTTTGACGGAGCTTATCCTCTGGGCTATGGTGATCTTTGTCACCCCTGAAAGCTCTGACAGTGCCTTTCTTATCCTTGCCTCGGTGGCTGTATCCACGGCACTTGTGGAGTCGTCAAATATGAGTATCTTAGGTTTTTTAATAAGTGTCCTTGCTATGCAGAGCCTCTGCTTCTGTCCCCCGGAGACGTTAACTCCTCCCTGTCCAAGGTCCGTATCAAGGCCCTTTTCCATGCGGGAGACGAACTCGTCTGCACAGGCCGCCCTTAAGGCCTGCCAAAGCTCCTCATCTGTGGCCTCCGGATCTCCCCAGAGGAGGTTTTCTCTTATGGTTCCCGAAAAGAGGACATTCTTCTGGAGGACTATGCCCACAGCATCCCTTAGTATGCTTATGGAATAGTCCCTCACATCTCTTCCTCCCACCAGCACTCTCCCCTCGGTCGCATCGTAGAGCCTCGGTATGAGCTGCACCAGGCTGCTTTTTGCGGAGCCTGTGCCTCCTATTATCCCGACGGTGCTTCCCTCCGGTATGTGCAGGTCTATGTCTGAGAGGGCGTATTTTTCAGCCTCCTCCGAGTATTTGAAGGACACCTTTTCAAAGTCTATGCTTCCCGACTCCACCTTTTTTATGGGGTCCTTGCTCTCATGAAGCACAGGCCTTTCCTCAAGTACCTCCCTTATGCGCTTTGCGCTTGCAAGAGACCTTGTGATCATAAGGAATACATTTGATATCATCATAAGGGAGTTCATCACCTGAAGCACATAGCTCAGGAAGGCTGTCAATTCTCCCACTGTCATTGATCCTATCAGTATAAAGCTTCCGCCCTGCCACATGATGCATATGACTGTGGTGTACATTATGAGCTGAAAGACAGGCTGGTTTAAGACGGCGTTTTTGAAGGTGGAGAGGGAGGCCTCCGCCAGTTCCCTGTTGGCCTCGTCAAAGCGCTGTTCCTCGTAGTCCTCTCTCACAAAGGCCTTTATGGCCCTGATGGCCGTAAGGTCCTCCTGCACCTTGGCGTTCACATGGTCCACTGCCCTCTGCTGTCTGTTGTAGAGGGGCCCCACCTTCCTTACTATAAGGGCCAGGGACGTCCCCAATATGGGGGAGGCTATGACAAAGACCATAGCAAGCTTTCTGTCAAGTATGAAGGCCATGCCTATGCCCATAATGAGCATCACCGGGCTTCTGACAAAGGGCCTTAAGCCGCCGTTTACCGCATTCTGCATTACCGTCACGTCGGTTGTCAGCCTTGTGACCAGAGAGGGGGTGGAGAAGTGATCCAGGTTTGAAAAGTCATAGCTCTGAAGCTTCCTGTACTGGGCAAGCCTCAGCTCCGCCCCGAAGCCGTTGGCGGCTCTCGCCGCAAAGCGGGCGTACATGAGCCCTGTCAAAAGGGCGAGCAGGGCGCAGGCAACCATCCTTCCTCCCTGCATCAGCATAAAGCCCACATCGTGTCCCGCCACTCCTATGTCCACTATATCGGACATGAGAAGGGGGATGACCATCTCAAATACACACTCGGCGAACACAAGTATCACCGCTGTGATAAGGTCCTTTCTGTATGGCTTAATGTATGAGAATACGAGCTTCAGATCTTTCAATGGGATGCACTTCCTTTTTATTCAGCTTCTTGTTTCGTTTTTAATTCCGGTTTTTATGCAGGATTTGTTTTTGGTTTTTTTTTGATTTTTATGTCGGATTTATTTTGGTTTTGGTGTCGATTCAGTTTTTATGTCGGATTTATTTTGGTCTTGTTTCTGATTTCATTTTATGTCAAATTTTTTGGTTTTTATGCAGGATTTGTTTTGGTTTTGGTGTCGATTTCTGACTTATCAGGCTCAAAAAATCATTTTGTAAACGGCGATAATAAGAAGTGAGGGCAGCATGTTCGCCACCTTTATCTTTACAGGGAATATGAGATTTACTCCCACGCAGAAGATGAGCATTGAGCCCACCATTGATATACCGTCCAGCATAGGCTGAGTCAGAAATCCTCTTATGAGGCCTGAAAGCACTGTGACCGAGCCCTGAAATATAAAGAGAGGTATTACGGAGAACACTGCCCCGAGACCGAAGGCCGAGGAGAATATGGCCACTATCACTCCGTCCAGTATGGCCTTTGTGTAGAGCATTGAGGGGTCGTGCATGAGGCCGTCCTGTATAGGGCCTATTATGGCCATGGCTCCCACGCAAATGGTAAGGGATGTCATGACAAAGCCGTCTGTAAAGCGGCTGTCCCCTCCCTGCCCCGCCTTCTGTCTGAGGTAATCACCGAAGCGGCTTATCTTCTTTTCTATATTTATCTTCTCTCCTATGAGGGCTCCCGCGGCGAGAGCTATTGCAGCCGCCATGCCGCCGTCGGACACAAGGCCCGACTCCCCCTGAAGAAGCATTTTTTCCATGGCTCCGCCTATGCCTATGAATATTACGGCGAGGCCTGTGGCCTGCATTATTGTAGTCTGGTATCTCTCCTCAAGTCCCTTCTTTAAGAGAAGTCCTGCTATGCCGCCCAAAATGACGGCGATGGAATTTACTATGGTTCCTATTCCGGGCATGCCCTTGGCCCTCCTGAGCTTGTTTATGCGAATCATTTACATGTTGCAAATCATTTACTTTGGATAAAGGATTTAATTTTAATATTATAGCACGGGCGGGAATTTATTGTGGGCGCATGAAAAAATTTTAAAAAAATTAGCACTCACCTATTGACAGTGCTAACAAACAGTGCTATAACACAATCAGAACAAGGGAAGAGGATCTCAAGGAAAGCTTCCCGAGTCCGAAAATAAGTGGTATAAAACATAGTTTTGTTTATAGAAAAGGAGTGATGATTTATGTTGATGCCGAGTATTTTTGGAGAGAATTTGTTTGACGAGTTTTTCAATGATTTTCCTTTTTACAATGACAGGTCTCAGAATGATATAGAGAAAAAGCTCTACGGAAGACACAGCAAGAACCTCATGAAGACTGATATCAAGGAGAACGACACAGGCTATGAGCTGATAATGGATCTGCCCGGATTCAAGAAGGATGAGATAAAGGTAGCTCTCGAGAACGGCTATCTTACCATAAGCGCCGCAAGAGGCCTGGATAAGGATGAGCAGGACAAGGAGACAGGAAGATATATAAGAAGAGAGAGATATGCAGGTGCCTGCGAGAGAAGCTTCTATGTAGGTGATGCCCTCACAAATGAGGATATAAAGTGTGAGTTCAAGCACGGAATCCTCACTATAAACATCCCCAAGAAGGAAGCAAAACCCGCTATCCCCGAGAACAAGTATATCTCAATTGAAGGTTAAAGCTTAAAACATCACAGGGGCTGCAGTTGAAATTAAGGAGTTTCAATTGCAGCCCCTGTTTTTCTTGGCTCCATGCCCTTGGCGAGGGCAAAGATTTTGTCGTTTCCCTTATTTTCTTTGCCGAGAAACCTCGGTCGGCACAAAGAAATTTCTTGTTTCTCACTTTTTCTTGGCTCCATGGCCTCGGTTTGGGCAAAGATTTTGTCGCTTCCCTTATTTTCTTGGCCGAGAAACCTCGGCGAGCACAAAGAAATTTCTTGTTTCTCACTTTTTCTTGGCCTCGGGGCCTTGGTTTGAGCAAAGATTTTATCATTTTTCTTATTTTCTTTGCCGAAAAACCTCGGCCGGCACAAAGAAATTTTTTGTTTCTCTCTTTTTCTTGGCCTCGGGGCCTTGGTTTAAGCAAAGATTTTATCGTTTCCTCTATTTTCTTTGCCGAGAAACCTCGGCGGGCACAAAGAAATTTCTTGTTTCTCACTTTTTCTTGGCTCCATGGCCTCGGTTTGAGCAAAGATTTTATCGTTTCACTTATTTTCTTTGCCGAGAAACCTCGGTGGGCACAAAGAAATTTCTTGTTTCTCACTTTTTCTTGGCTCCATGGCCTCGGTTTGGGCAAAGATTTTATCGTTTCCCTTATTTTCTTGGCCGAGAAGCCTCGGCCGGCACAAAGAAATTTCTTGTTTCTCACTTTTTCTTGGCCTCGGGGCCTTGGTTTGAGCAAAGATTTTATCGTTTCCCTTATTTTCTTGGCCGAAAAGCCCCGGCCGGCACAAAGAAATTTCTTGTTTCTCACTTTTTCTTGGCTCCATGGCCTCGGTTTGGGCAAAGATTTTGTCATTTCCCTTATTTTCTTGGACGAGAAGCCCCGGCCGGCACAAAGAAATTTTTTGTTTTTCACTTTTTCTTGGCTCCATGGCCTCGGTTTGAGCAAAGATTTTATCGTTTCACTTATTTTCTTGGCCGAGAAACCCCGGCGGGCACAAAGAAATTTCTTGTTTCTCACTTTTTCTTGGCTCCGGGGCCTCGGTTTGAGCAAAGATTTTATCGTTTCCCTTATTTTCTTGGCCGAGAAGCCCCGGCTGGCACAAAGAAATTTCTTGTTTCTCACTTTTTCTTGGCCTCGGGGCCTCTGCTCGGGCAAAGATTTTATCGTTTCCCTCATTTTCTTTGCCGAGAAACCTCGGCGGGCACAAAGAAATTTCTTGTTTCTCACTTTTTCTTGGCTCCGGGGCCTCGGTTTGAGCAAAGATTTTATCGTTTCCCTTATTTTCTTTGCCGAGAAACCTCGGCAGGCACAAAGAAATTTCTTGTTTCTCACTTTTTCTTGGCTCCATGGCCTTGGTTTGAGCAAAGATTTTATCATTTTTCTTATTTTCTTTGCCGAAAAACCCCGGCGAGCACAAAGAAATTTCTTGTTTCTCACTTTTTCTTGGCCTCGGGGCCTTGGTTTGAGCAAAGATTTTATCATTTTTCTTATTTTCTTTGCCGAAAAACCTCGGCCGGCACAAAGAAATTTCTTATTTCTCACTTTTTCTTGGCTCCGGGGCCTCGGTTCGGGCAAAGATTTTATCGTTTCCCTTATTTTCTTGGCCCTCGGGGTCCCACAGAGCTCCTAATCTCCGGCGTCACCCTCCCTGCCCCTCGGCGAGCCCGCACCTTACTTTACCTTTACCATCACCATCCAAGCACTGAGGCCGCGATCACGGCGGCTATGCTTGCAAGTGCAAATATCAGGTCCCGGGCTCTCACCTTGGGCCGGCTGTAGCAGCTTCTGTCATCTTCTCCCGAAAAGCCCTTGGACTCCATGGCCATGGCCACGTTGTCGGAACGGCGTATGCAGTTTACAAGCATTACGAAAACCGCCTTTGCAGACAGGGCCCTCACAGGAACTCCCCTTATTCGAAAGGCAAGTCTTATGACATCATACTCTCTACGGATGTCCGGCACCATATGGAGGGCTGCCAGTATGCCGTAGCCGAACTTTACAGGAAGCTTAAGCTGTTTTATAAGGCTTGTCACAAACTCCTCCGGCTCTGTGGAGAGGACGAAAAATATGCCTAGCCCTGCATAGGCAAGTATACGGCTTCCGAGAGCAAGGGCATTTCCCAGGTTGCCTGCGGCGGCAGTCTGCACCGCATAGGAAATTGCGGCGTGGCTTCCTCCCTCTCCGAGAGCGTCAGTAATGCTCTGCCCTCTCGAAAAGTACAGACCCATGAAAAACATTCCCGCAGCGGCAATAACGGCGGGTATAAGTATCTTGAATTCTCCCGGTCTCCGCTTTCCGGAAAAGAATAAGGTAAGTGCCATGCAGCATGCAAATACTGAGATATTAAGCTCTGTATTATATTGGAAAGCAAGTATAAGGGCGAGAATCAATACGGTGACAGCTTTTACGGAGGGATTCAGAAGAGAAGCAAATCCGAATATTTTGTGATATCCTCCGCAGTCTGAAGCTTCTCTCGGCTTCGCTGCTTCTGCCGACACTGCTCCTTCCAACAGCCCCGCTTCTGCTTTTGCAGCTGCCTCAGTCTTCGCAGTTTTCCCTTCAGCCGACCTCGCATCGGAGGTCTCCCCGGGATCCTCCGGGACCCCATCTTCCTCAGAGCTTATATGTATTATCTTGTCCGCCCAGCGGGCCGCCACCATGGTATCATGAGTTGTGAATATGACTGTAAGGCCTTCCCTTGAGGCCTTATCTTTCAGCTGATCCATTATGGCCTTTGTGGAGCGGTAGTCCTGGCCGTAGGTGGGCTCGTCAAGAAGGAGTATCTTTTGTCCTCCCGCCAGCATGGAGAGCACTGCAAGTCGCCTCTGCTGCCCCTGGCTCAGCATAAAGGGAGAATAGTTCTTAAAGCGTCTTAAGCCGTAGGACTCAAGAAGCTCCAAAGCCTTGTCCTCAAGGCTTTCTTCGGAGAGCCGAGGGCTTTGATGTCTCAGACTCTCCTTCACCTCGTCCTCCACCCTTTGGCTTATGAACTGGTCCGCCGGATTCTGGAATACTATGCCGAGCTTTGAGTAGAGCTCCCGGCTTCTGTAAGCTCTCAGGTTCTTTCCCGCTATGCTTATCTCCCCTTCAAAGGGGCACTGCCCCAAAAGGGCAAGGAGAAGGGAGGTCTTTCCCACTCCGCTCCTCCCCATTATGGCATTTACGCTCCCCTTCTTAAAGGAGAGCCTAAGGTCTTCTGTAAGGGGCTTTCTTCCGGAGATTTTCCCCCGGTCTTCTTCTCTTCTGTAGAGCTTCTTTATGTCTATGCTCACAGCATACTTGCCCTCGGATCCGGATTCACAATTTTCTTCAGCGGCGGGCACATACTTTTTTCCGGCCTCGGATCCGGGTTCACAATCTTCTCCCGTGGCTAAATCCGTCACCGGGTCCGAGGCAGGTCCCGGCTCTGTCTCAGCTTCAGCTTTTTCCCCGGCTTCGGGTTCGTAATTTTCCCCGGCCTCTGATCCGGGAATTTTCTCGGCTCCGAGTTCACCCTCTTCCCCCGCTTTTATCGAAGCTTCTTCCTCCCCGGGATAATATATGCCTTCCCTCAAAAAGACTTCCCTGTAGCTGCGGAAATTATCTCTGTCTATTCCCTCGGCGAGTATCTTTCCGCCCTCCCCCATTATGCGTATCTCGTCCGCATAGGGGAGCCAGCAGTCAAGTCTGTGGTCTATGGCTATGATACTGCGGCCCTCTTCTCTCAGCCTTGACAGGAAGGCGAGTATCTCACCTGCCGAGTCAGGGTCGATGTTTGCAAAGGGCTCGTCCAGAAAGAGGCAGCGGGTGTCCATGGCGTAGAGGCAGGCCAGTATGCACTTTTGCTTCTCGCCGCCGGAGAGGCTTTGAAGCTTTCTGTCAAGAAGGCCTTCAAGCTTAAAGGCAAGAGCCGCCTCCTCCACTCTCCTGTCCATGTCTTCAGGAGCTGTGCCCAGGTTCTCAAGGCAAAATATGAGCTCCCGCCTCAGGCTGTCCATGCAGAACTGAAGGTCAGGATTTTGGAACATTATTCCGAAGAGCCTCGCCCTCTCCGAGGCCTTAAGCCCTCTTATATCCTGTCCGAAGAGCCTTATCTCCCCGCTCTCCAAAAATCCTCCGTTTTCAGGAAGCAGCCCTGAAAGTACCAGACCCAGGGTGCTTTTCCCGCAGCCGCTGCTTCCCGCAAGTACAGTTATTTTTCCCGCAGGTATCTCTATGCTGACATGGTCAAGTATGCTGCGCTTTCCCTTCTCATAATATCTGAAGCTTATGTCTTTTGCAGAGACAGCAGGCATCTCTTCTTTCAAATCACTCTTCCTCATCCTGAAGCTCTATTCCTCTGCTCACAGCATAGCCCCTTAAGACTCCGGCCTTTGCCAGGCGGTCAGCCAGATACTTTGTGAAGCAGGCGGTTATGAGCATTGCGCTTATTATCCTTACTATGAGCATGATCATGAGCACGGAAGGTGCTATGGTGCTGTAACCGCTTATTACAAGGTTGTAGCCCATGGTTATTACGGAGCAGCAGACCGATGCTATAAGCATAGTTTTCAAATCATATTTTTTGTAGCCGAAAACGGCCAACACCAGCTCTATGCCAAGGCCCTGAACAAAGCCTGAGAGTATGATTATGGGGCCGAAGTAATTTCCCAGAAGACACTCGATCACTGCCGCAAGCATCTCGGATATTATGGCTGCTCCCGGCCTTCTCAGCACGTATCCTCCGAAGGCTCCCGCCATAAAGTAGATGCCGTAGAAGGGCTCGTAGCCCAGCTGTGCCATGCCGAGGGGCGTAAGTATGCCGCTCAAAAAACCTCCGCTGTAGGTGGCTCCCAAAAATATCACTCCGAACAGTACTCCTGTCACGGCTATCATAAGTATGTCCTTTAATTTCCAACTCTCTCTCATGTCTTCCTCCTACTTTGTGGGACTGTTTACCGAAATCGTAACTTCAAATATATAGTGGCTGAGTTTCTCGCCGCAATAGCTGTTGACATAGTGTATGTAGTCAAAGAGCTGCTGTACGTCGCAGCTTAATACTGTGCAGTAGTGGGCCGACTTCTCATATATGCCCAGATCTATGGCGTGGTTTACCACCTCAGCTATGTATTTCATGTAGTCGGGTATGCCCATGGGATAGAGGGAGATCTTTGCCGCCACAGGAAAATGCACGTCTTTTATCTCCGGCTCGTTAAGGAGCTCATCGTCCGCCGCCATGAAGGAATCCCCCTTTATGTCTCCGGGGCAGCCCTTGGAGTAGGTGGCCTCCAGCGTCATGTGCACTCCCTCTCTGTAGGCGTTTATGAAGCAGCCCTTGAGGGCGTCCTCCACATGTATCTGCCTTCCCCTGTAGATGGTGGAGAGCTTGCCTGTCTCCTGCCAGACCTTGTCTGTGCGGGTCTTTTTCACCGCGTCAAGTATTATTTCCACAAAGCTGTCGGTCATGGGGGAGAGGGAAAAGCGGCAGCCGGTTATGCCTGTGGCATTGCCCATGCCCTCTTTATCAGCGCCGCAGCCACAGCCGCAGGCTCCCTTGTTTCCGTAGGTCACATATTCCTTTTTTTCCATATAAAAAGCCTCCGAAGATAGTATTATCCACGGAGGCCAATTTCCTCATAACAAAAAATTCCTCACTCCCTCCGCCGGTATTATCCGGTTCAGGTTCAACGGGTCAGATTTCTCACTCTCAGTCATTTGACTCCCCGGGATTCTACTATAGTATAGCAGAGCCCTGAAAAATGTCAATCGCAGGGAAAAGAGGGGATATGACAACCTCCGGAGGGCATATTGTGAATTTTTTCACCCTTTTTGTCTCATTTTACGAAGCGCCCTGAAATGTCTTATATATATTGCACAATTCTATCCGTTTAAATTAGTATATATTGCGAAAAATATATAAGTCCAAGTCCCTCATACATTGACAAACGTCTTTTATTAGAGTAATATTGCAGTATCAAAGAATATATAACGATATATGTTGTTATATAATAACGATATCACCTGTGATATCAAAGTCGAATATATTGACCGGGAGGCTACATGATGAGAAAGATCACGGCGGCGGGATATGTGACTACAGATTTTTATCCCGATTTTGACAACAGGTTTTATGTTACAGGAAACGGAGTGAACGTCATTATCAATCTTCTTCAGATGAGGAAGGATGTTAAGGCCTCTGTAGTTTCAGCGGTCTCTGATGACGAGTACGGAAAGGCTGCCCTCGCTAAGTTTTCCGAGATGGGCATTGACTGCTCCCACCTTGAGGTAATACCCGGTGGAGAGACTCCCAGGGTCCCCCTCTATCTTGTGAACAACGAGCGCACCTACGGCACTCCCGTAAGGGGCGTCATGAGGGATTACGAGTTCTCCGACGAGGCGGTGGACTTTATATGTGAGCACGAGATAATGCTCTCGGATTTCACCGGAAAGCTTATGGGAAGGCTCAAGGAGATAAAGGAGAGAGGCGTAAAGATATTTTTCGACCTCAGCACCCGCAGAGACAGGGAGGATGTGGACTCTGTCCTTGAAAACTGCTACTGCTGCCTCGCATCCTTTGAGAAGGGGGAGGAGGATAAGGCCCATGAATTCCTTGAGCATGCAGTAGCTCTCGGAACTCATATAGCTCTTGCAACCTTCGGAAGCGACGGATCCATGGCCTATGACGGAAAGAATTTTTACCGCCACGGCATAGAGAAGGCCGAGAAGGTGGTGAACACCGTAGGCGCGGGAGACTCCTATTTTTCAGGATTCATCTCAGGCTTCCTTGATGAAAAGCCTATAGAGGAATGTATGGCTGAGGGAGCAAAGAGATCCGCCATAATCGTTTCGGTCTTCGACCCCTATCTGTAGTGAGAGCTTAAAGAAGCTGCAGTGGAGTTGTAAGCGAGCTATAGGAAGGCTGCCGGGAGACTGCAGAGGAAAAAGCAAAAATATATTTAAAATATTTAAAGATATAAAAGCCTAAAAATAAGAAATTAAAGCTTGGAAATTAAAAATCAAAGCTTAAAAATCAAAAAAGGGAAAGGAGTTTGCAGGTATGGTTATAGACATTCATGCACATCCGGTATTACTGGATGGGATCAATAAAGATCCGGACACATTTGAATTCAGAAGGAAGAGCTTCGGAGTTTTCAAGTCGGGAATAAACCCCATAGACTTTGAGCTGGTGCTTCTGGATGACGCCGGCATCGACAAGGTTGTTTGGCTTCCCGAGGATTACTCCAAGGATATGGGAAAGGCCATAGTTTCCAACGATGAGATGGCCTCCATAGTGGCAAAGTGCCCGGAGCGCTTCATCGGCTTTGCAGGCATCGACCCCCGCAGGGAGGACGCAAAGAAGGAGCTGGAGAGAGCCTTCGACGAGCTTAAGCTCCAGGGACTCAAGCTGAACCTTTCAAGGCTTCACATTTATCCTGACGATCCCATGTTAAAGCCTCTGTATGATGTCTGTGCCGCAAGGAAAAAGCCCATCATGTTCCACGCAGGCTACAGCTGGGAGCCCAATACTCCCGCCAAGTTCTCGGAGCCCATCAATTTTGAGTGTGTTGCCGAGGAGTACCCCGAGATGAACATCTGCCTTGCCCACATGGGCTGGCCTTGGTGGAATGAGACCATAATGATGCTTATGAAGTATCCCAATGTGTATGCGGATACCTCCATGGTATATATGGACTCACCCCGCAACTACTACTCTCATCTCTTCTCTGTAAATATGAATCTGAACTGGCTTCAGAACTGCTTTGCCGACAAGGTGATGTTCGGTTCCAACAATCCCAGGTTCAGACATGTGAGAAGCCTTGACGGAATCAAGAACCTTCCTCTGAGGGATGACGTCATGGAAGCTGTGCTGGGCGGCAACGCTGTTCGTTTCTTAGGATTGGAGGTCTAATATGGTCAAGCTGTTTGAGAGGAAATTAACTACCAAGAAAGAATTTGAAATGATAAAGATCACCGACGAGGTGAAGGCTGCCGTGGCGGAGAGCGGAATAAAGAACGGTGTGGTTGCCGTTATCACAAAGCACACCACCACAGGCATAATGATAAACGAGGCTCTTCCCTGCGTGGAGAAGGACATAGAGATCACAATGGATAGGCTTGTCCCCAAGGATTACCCCTATGTTCACACCCACATGCTTCCCACCTACGGCACCTGCTCAGGAAATGCCCCGGGACATCTCAAGTCAATGCTTGCGGGAAACCACTGCATGTTCCCCGTTATAGACGGAAAAATGGTGACAGGAGGCGAGCAGAACATCTACTTTGTAGAGTTTGACGGACTTCAGATCCGCAGGTACATGATAATGGTCATGGGGGAGTAAACTCCCTCTCTGACCTGCAGGTTAAACCGGAGGTAAACATATGTTTTTAGGATTTAACTTTTCGTTTTTGGAGAAATACTCCTTTTATTACTGGGACGGCCTTAAGGTCACCCTTCAGCTCTCCTTCTGGACATTGATATGCGGAACCGTAGTCGGAGTTGCCATGGGACTTCTCCGTGTTCAGAACCACAAGACCTTAAACGTCATCATAGACGGATGGATAAACTTCATAAGAGGCGTACCTGTCATGGTTCAGATATTCATAGTTTACTATGGTATCGCCACTACTCTCCCGGCCTTCTGGGCGGCTGTAGTATCTCTCACGGTCAACAGCTCGGTCTATATCGCTGAGCACACAAGAGCAGGTATGCAGGCGGTAAACAAGGGCCAGATGGAGGCCGCAAGATGTATAGGAATGTCCAAATTCCAGGCAAACCGCTACATCATCATTCCCCAGGCCATAAAGAACGTATTGCCCTCTCTATGTAATGAGTTCATCCTTCTCATAAAGGATACCTCCATAGTTTCGGTAATCGCGGTTCACGAGCTGACATACACCTCAAACACCGTAAGGGCAAACACCTTCCTTGCTTTTGAGCCCCTTATCGTTACCGCAGTCCTTTATTTTATCGTAACTTATGTTCTCAAGAAGTTAGTAGGAGTTCTTGAAAGGAGGCTGCACGCTCATGACTAATACTACCGAAAAAAACAATGGCGAAGTCATCATAGAGGTAAAAGGACTTAAAAAGAATTTCGGACATTTGGAGGTCTTAAAGGGCATAGACCTTCAGATAAGAAAGGGAGAGGCTGTGGTCGTCATCGGCCCCTCAGGATCAGGAAAATCCACATTTTTGAGATGCCTCAACCTCCTGGAGAAGCCCACTGACGGAGATATACTATTCCACGGTGAGTCCATACTGGGAAAGAACTTAAAGATAGACAAGTACCGCGAGAAATTCGGCATGGTCTTCCAGCTTTTCAATCTCTTTGACAATCTCAGCGTCCTTGACAATGTGACCATAGGGCCCCGCAAGGTGAAGAAGGAGTCAAAGGAGAAGGCGGAGGAGAGAGCAGCCGCTCTCCTTAAGAGAGTTGGCCTTGGGGACAAGATGGACGCCTACCCCTCACAGCTTTCAGGAGGCCAGAAGCAGAGAGTTGCCATAGCAAGGACCCTTGCCATGGAGCCGGAGGTAATACTCTTTGACGAGGCAACCTCAGCCCTTGACCCGGAGATGGTCGGAGAGGTACTTCAGATCATGAGAAAGCTTGCAGAGGACGGCATGACCATGGTGGTCGTAACCCATGAGATGGGCTTTGCAAGAGAGGTCGGAGACGAGCTGGTATTCATGGACGGCGGATATATCGTCGAGCAGGGCAATCCCAGAGAGATAATGGCCAACCCTCAGCATCAGAGGACCAAGGATTTCCTCAGCAAGATGCTCTAATCTAAGTAAAAAAGCTTTCGGGCATAATATTTAAGTTTCAAAACTAAAAGAGGAGGAAAAAAGTATGAAACTCAAAAAATTAGTATCAGTGTTTTTGACAGGAGCAGTAGCTCTCTCACTTGCAGCCTGTGGCTCATCCGCCACTACAGAGACAACTGCAGCTGAGACCACCGCTGCAGAGACTGAAGCTGCAGAGACAACTGTCGCAGAGACCGAGGCTGAGTCTGAGGCCGCAGAGGCTGAGGCTCCCGACGTTTCAGAGATGGGACCCATCCTTAAGGACATTGCCGAGAACGGCGTAATGAAGGTAGGTATCATCGGAAACTCTCCCACCTTCTGCTTCCACACCATAATAGACGGTGAGGATCAGCTGGTAGGATTCGAGGTTGCAGGTATGTATGAGATGGCTGACCGTCTCTCAGATTACCTTGGAAGAGATGTAAGCGTTGACTTCTATGAGTCAGACCTTACAGGATGTACTTCAGCTCTTCAGGCTAACCAGATCCACTTTATAACAAGACTTTCTCCTACCGACGAGCGTAAGGAGAACTGGCTCTTCACAGACGTATATCACAAGTCTGACGAGTGCTACGTTGCAAAGAAGGAAAGAGTTGACGATCCTCTGTTCACAGGAACTCTTGAGGGAGTTACAGTTGCAGGACAGATGGGTTCTATAGACCTTACAATGACAGAGCATCTCTATCCCGATGCCGAGCTTCAGCAGCTCTCAGCAACACCCGACCTTCTTCTTGCTGTAAAGAACGACAGAGCTGACCTTGCCTGCATGAACGCTGTTCAGGCTCAGATGGCTGTAGTAGCTAACCCTGACCTTGCTGTAGTTGACAGCCTTACCTGGGAGCCCACTGATGACTTCGATCAGGGCTGCGGACTTTGCATGGCTTACGGCAATGAGGACTTCGCTGATTGGGCAAGCGCATTCTTTGCCGACATCGACGCTGAGGGTCTCTGGGATCAGATGCAGATCGACGCAGCTAACCAGCTTGACGAGGAAGCTCTTAAGGATCTTATCGTCGGCTAATGCCTGAGCTTAGATCGAGGATCTTATATAACAATATCTGAGTAATGTATTGGAATAAGCCCTTTATGATGTTATAATACATTGATAAAGGGCTTATTTTAGAGTCAAAGGGGGTCGATTTTTATCGTACAGACAAATGAAGAGGTAGTGACAAAAAACTCTATCGTTCCCATGTACAAGCAGCTGGCTGACAGCATAAAGCAGCAGATACTTTCGGGAGAGCTCAAGGAGTCGGAGCGTCTTATGACGGAGGCGGAGCTCTGCGACAAGTACAATGTGAGCCGCATCACCGTTCGCCAGGCCATAAATCTTTTGGTCGAGGGTGAGTTTGTAACAAAGAAGCAGGGAATAGGGACCTTTGTCACATCAAAGAAGCTGGGCCGCGTCATGAATCCCGGAAAGCCTATGAGCTTTACCGAGATCTGCGCAGCAGACGGCAAAAAGGCATCAGCAGAGATACTTTCCGTGGACAGGTGCAGGGCTGACAAGAAGCTTGCCTCTGAGCTGGAGATCCCTCAGGACAGTGAGATCCTCAAGATAGTGAGAGTCAGAAAGAGTGACGGGATCCCTGTGATGATCGAGGAGACCTACATACCTTCCGAGTACAATTTTGTCTCCGAGGGGGACCTGAGCGATTCCATCTACGCCATGCTCAGCGAACACGGAACCTTCCCCGCCCACGCTAAAAAGACCATAAGCATCGTATATGCCGGGGAGCGGGAGGAAAAGTATCTTGAGGTGAAGGCCAAGGAGCCTCTCCTTCATCACACGGACATGGTCATGGACGAGAAGGGAAATATCATCCTTATCAGCAAGCTCGTCATAAACCCGGAGAGATTCGCTCTCACCATAGAGTTTTGATCAGAAAATTTCAAAAAGGAGCCGTTTAGGGAAAACTTCCTTAAACGGCTCCTTTTCATATGAGAACTGTATCCGCCCTCTAAGTCCTCTCGGCTTTCGGGGCAATAAGAGGATAAGCTTAGTTAAGCTTTAAGTAAGCTTAAAAGCTGTGATTAGTACTCAAGCTTCCACATGTATCTTCTCATTGTGAGGGGATGCTTTCTCTCGTCTGCCAGCTGCTCGGCGTACATACGAAGCACTCCTGAGAGAAGTATGGGGTTGAAGTACTCTATAACTGATGAGTCAACTACATTTGCAAGTCCGAAGTCCTTGGCGTCAACTACTGTGAGCTTTGCGTCGAATCTCTGAAGGAAGGTCATTGCCCTTGCGTCCATAGCTCTTGTAGGTCCGTCGTTCATAAGGAGCAGGTAGGGAACATCCTTGTCTACAAGCTCGAAGGGACCGTGGAAGAACTCTCCGCAGTTGAAGGAGCTTGAAGGTATCCACTGCATCTCCATCATGAGGAACATTGAGAAGGAGTAAGCTACCATTGCTGTTGCTCCTGAGCTCATTACATAGATGTAGGGAGCGTCCTTGTAGGCCTTTCCGAACTCTGCCGCTCTGGGAAGGAGTGACTTTACAGACTCGTTAATAAGTCCGTAGATCTTTGATACTCCGTCCTTTAACTCGTCATAATGCTCATATCCCTCGTAGGCGTTGAGTATCTCGCAGGCAAGGTCGAGAACATTTGTCATCTTCTCCATCTTTGCCGCATAGCTCTCTGCAAAGCCGTGGATGATCTGGTATTTGGACTCTCTTGCAAGGCCTGAATCCTTGTTCATTGTAACTGAAACTACCTCTGCACCCAGCTCCATTGCCTTCTTGGTTGCTGCCACTGTCTCAGGTGTGTTACCGCTCAAGGAGCAGGTGATAACTATTGAGTCAGGGCCTACCGCCTTAGGTGTGGAGTAGAAAAACTCGTTGGCGGTGTGAAGGCTTGTGCGCAGCTTCTTCGCATTAGCCTCAAGGAAGTACTTTCCGGGGTACAGATCCGCCTGTGAAGCACCGCAGCCCACAAAATAAACCGAGCTGATCTCAGGCTTTTCGGCCTTTATCAAGGCAACAATTTCTTTCGCATTCATAGTCTTTTCTCCTTGTTATAATAATATTATTTATTATATAACATTATATAACGTTATCGTCATAAAAGCAAATGAATTCGCTCGATTTTTATGAAATTTTATGAATTTTTTTCATTTTCATTACTTTCATCTGTTAAAAATAACAGTCAAATATTTTTTCCTTGACAAATTTCTGCCTTTCATTTATGATTCAGCTCATAAAACTCAAATGAAAGGGGCTCTTATGTTCCATACTTCTCGTATGATGATGAATATGGCAGTTATGTTCGGCATGATGTACATGTGCCGAATGTCAGCTATGCCTGAATTTCATACGAAAAGCATGGACCTTCCGAACGCTCTTTAAGCGGCTTTTATTGATCAGTATTTTTATATGATTTATAGAGCGTCCGGGAAATCAGTATTTTAATCTGAGCCCAAGTCGAGGATATGACTTTATAAGACTGTAAGTATCTTTTGCAAGTTTTTTGTAAGTATTTTGCAGCTTTTAATATTATCATCGCAGGTCTGTGCATGCAGGCCTGCGATTTTTTTGTTTCAAGCTTTTGCTTGATCGTATGTCTCATACTTTTGTTTATTCAGTTTTTCAGGAGGAAAGGAGCTTTAAATGAACACGGATAAGGACAGCAGACCCATCATAGAGCTGAGGGAGCTTTCAAAGGAGTTTAAGACCTCCTCAGGCCCGGTGAAGGCTCTTGAGGACATAAACTTGAGCATTTCAAGGTCGGAGATCTTCGGAATCATAGGCCTGTCGGGGGCCGGAAAGAGCACTCTGGTAAGGTGTATGAATCTCCTGGAAACTCCCGATTCGGGGAAGGTCGTCTTTGACGGAAAGGAGCTCTCCTCCCTTAAAGCAAGGGAGCAGCGCCTTGCCAGGCAGTCCATGGGCATGATATTTCAACAGTTCAACCTTTTGGAGCAGAGAAATGTCATAAGGAACGTGCTCTTTCCCCTGGAGCTGGCAAAGGTTCCGAAAAAGGAGGCCTACTCCAGGGCTGAGAGGCTACTTGAGCTTGTGGGCCTCTCGGAAAAGGCGAAGGCCTACCCCTCTCAGCTCTCAGGAGGCCAGAAGCAGAGGGTGGCCATAGCAAGGGCCATAGCCGCCGAGCCCAAGCTGCTTCTGTGCGATGAGGCCACCTCCGCTCTCGACCCGGACACGACAAAGTCCATCCTGGCCCTCCTTAAGCGCATAAACAGAGAGCTCGGCATAACAGTCATCATCATAACCCACGAGATGAGAGTCATAGAGGCTGTCTGTGACAGAGTAGCCGTCATCCACAACAGCAGGATAGTTGAGTCGGGAAGTGTCAGGGAGGTTTTCTCAGATCCCAAGTCCGATATAGGAAGAAGGCTAATAGGGGGAGCTTACATGGAAGTTTTATCACAGGAGGTAAGGTTTACAAATGCTTAATTCTGAATTTATTGAACTGTTTCGCACTGAGATAGGCTCCACTGTGTACATGGTGCTTCTCTCATCACTCATCTCCTACCTTATAGGGCTGCCCCTGGGGGTGATCCTTGCGGTGACTGACGAGGGAGGCATCTGTCCTCTCCCCTTTGTAAATAAGTGCCTGGGGCTTGTGACTAACCTGCTTCGCTCAGTGCCCTTCCTGATAATGATAGTGATCGCTCTCCCCCTTACAAGGCTTACGGTGGGGACCACTCTCGGGGCAAAGGCTGTGATTCCCCCGCTTGTCATCTCCGCCGCCCCCTATGTGGCAAGGATGGCGGAGTCCTCCTTCAAGGAGGTGGACAAGGGAGTCATAGAGGCGGCAAAGTCCATGGGCGCCTCCACACTGCAGATAATACTCAAGGCGCTGATACCCGAGTCTAAGCCCTCTCTCCTTGTGGGAGCTGCCATCTCTGTGACCACTATACTCGGCTACTCCGCCATGGCGGGAAGCCTTGGGGGAGGCGGCCTGGGAGCCATAGCCATCAACTACGGCTACTACAGAAGGGAGCCTGTCATAATGTGGGGGGCCGTCATACTTCTCATGCTCCTTGTGCAGCTGATCCAGGAGCTGGGCTTAAAGCTGGCAAAGTGCACTGACAAGAGGATAAATTAAGAGCCGCAAGCCGCAATCAGCGGCATAAAAATCATAAATTTTTTTAAGAGGAGAACATACTATGAAAAGACATGAACTGAAACTTAAGATCACAGCTGCAGCTCTCCTTGCTGCCGTCGCTCTCTCAGCCTGCTCAGGTGGGGAGAAATCCGAGAAGGCCGAGGAAGACAAGTCTCCGGAGCTTACAGAGATCACGGTTGGGGCAAGCCCCGCTCCCCACGGGGAGATACTTGAGGCCGCAAAGCCCCTTCTTGAGAAGGAGGGCTACGCCCTTAAGATAGTTGAGTACACAGACTATGTACAGCCCAATATCGCCCTTGAGGACGGAGAGCTTGACGCCAACTACTTCCAGCATCTCCCCTACCTTGAGCAGTTTAACAAGGAGCAGGGCACACATCTTGCGAGCGCAGGGGCTATCCACTATGAGCCCTTCGGCATCTACGGCGGAAAGGTATCTTCCTTGGACGAGCTTTCGGAGGGAGCCACTGTGGCGGTACCCAACGACACCACCAACGAGGCCAGAGCTCTCCTTCTTCTTGAAGCTCAGGGACTTCTTAAGCTTAAGGAGGGAGCGGGGCTTGACGCCACAAGAAATGACATAGAGGAAAATCCCCTAAACCTTGACATACTTGAGGTGGAGGCGGCTCAGATACCCCTCTCGCTGCAGGATGTGGACATAGCTGTCATAAACGGCAACTACGCGATAGATGCGGGCTTGAAGGTATCTGACGCCCTGGCTGTTGAGGCCTCAGACTCCGAGGCTGCAGTTACCTACGGCAATGTAGTGGCTGTAAGAGAGGGGGATGAGGAGAACGAGAAGACAAAAGCCCTCCTTGATGCCCTTAAGAGCGATGAGGTAAAGAGCTTCATAGAGGACAGCTATGACGGAGCTGTGGTTCCGCTGTTTTAAGTGCAGCTTTGTTTTAAGATCTTACACCAACAGAACAGAAAAACTGCCGCAGACAAGGCTTTTTCGCCTTGCCTTGCGGCAGCTTTTTAATGTGACTTTTTAATGCAGCTTTTTAAATATGGTATATGCCGCACTTTCCCTTTCTGTACTCAAATACAGTCCGCCCCTCATTGTCCTTCATGGGAGTTTTTATGCGGTTTTCAGGCCTTTCCCTTATCTCCTCCATGCATTTTATCAGATCCTCTGTCACCCCACCGTCTATGGGGCAGGTATTGTGGCAGGGATATACCTTCTCAAATTGCTCATCCTTGTACATATCTAAGAGTCTTCCAAGTGTCCTTAAGTATTCACTGTCATCTCTTCCCTCGCCGAACATATATACAGGGCCGTAGGAGATGGTATCCCCTGAAAAGAGCAGCTTGTTTTTGCTGTCAAGAAGAGCTCCCGAGCCGGGTGTATGTCCGGGGCAGTGTATGAGCTCAAGCCTTCTTTCTCCAAGGTCGAACTCAAAGCCCTCCTTAAGGGGAATAATGTTTGATTTCTCAGTCTTTTCTGCAGCCATGAGCCTTTTCACCTCGGCCTCATGGACATATATAGTGTCAAACTCTCCTATCCCGCCTATATGGTCTATGTCGCTGTGGCTGAGATAAAGTATCACAGGGAGTGGTGTTATCTCGCCTATAGCAGACTTGAGATCAAAGGGCTCTATCCCTGTGTCAAACAGAAGGGCTCTCTCCTTTCCGAGTATAAGGAAGGCCCTCACCATCCCCTGATCAAAGGCGTATATACCGCCGCCGTAATTTACAGTTTCTGTTTTAAACATGGCTTCCCTCCTTAGCTTATCCGGTTGACCTATATATAAAATAATAAGCGGAAACCCCTTATTTTACGGGCTTCCGCTGACAAATAAAAAAGCGCGAGACGGGGATCGAACCCGCGACCTTCGCCTTGGCAAGGCGACGCTCCACCACTGAGCCACTCGCGCAAAAAAATATATATTGGAAAATCCAAATGCCTCAGGCAGGAATCGAACCAGCGACACAAGGATTTTCAGTCCTTTGCTCTACCAACTGAGCTACCGAGGCCTAAACCCAAGTTATTATCAAGGGTAACGAAGGTATTCTACATTTTTTTAACAAATATGTCAAGTCCAAATTTGAATTTTATTTTATACCGAGGCTGAAAGCCGGCTTCTTAAACGCCCTGATCCGTAAGACCCGGCGGTGGGCTGCATGAAGCAGGCGACAGGCGGCAGGCACACGTATATCCCATATGCCATACCGCCCGGTCTTTTAAGCCCTATATCTCCCTCTCCACATTTTCAAGGTCATACTCCTCCTCGGCCCAGTTGATATATACCTTTGCCGAATAGGGTGCCAGGGTGCAGCGAAGCTCACCGTTTTTTGTGCCTCTGTGGTAGAGTCCTACATTGTATCTGCTGCTGTCCGCCTCCATAACTCTGGTGACGGTCATGTTGTCGTCTATGCCCAGTTTCCACAGGGGGAGCCTTATCTCCTGCTTGCTGTCTCCGGCATTCACCACAACTACCGCCGCATGCTTTCCCAGCATCCTGCCGTAAGCTATGATGAATCTGCGGGAGAAAAGCTTTATGAGGGATCCTCTCCTGAACACATCGTTTTTGTGCAGGGCTATCATATATGTGTGGAAGTCGAGAAGCTGATGGTTCTCTCTACCCCAGGGATAGCTGCGCCTGCTGTCCGGGTCTGTCCAGCCGCATACTCCCACCTCGTCGCCGTAATAAATGGTGGGGGCTCCGGGAAGGGTCATCTGCATGATAACTCCTGCACTGAAGAGCCCGTAGTTTATGTCCTTTCCCGCCTCCTCGGCTCCCATGGTGGCAAGTCTTCCCACCTTCTTATTTGTCCTTGTGAGGAAGCGGCTGTGATCATGGTTGCTGAGCTCGTTCATGGCCGAGTACAGAGACAGCACGCCGAAGCTTTTCTGGGCATTAAAGAGTGTGTCAAAGAAGAGATCTCCGTTTCCGCACATCTCCTCGCTGTAGTCGTCGCTGTGCTTTTCCATTCCTGTCAAAAAGCGGCTAACAGGCTCCATAAAGGCGTCATAGTTCATCACCGTGTCCCACTCATCGCCCCTGAGCCAGGCTCCTGCGTCTCCGTAGTGCTCGGCGATTATGCAGGCCTCCGGATTTACCTTCTTCACTGTCTTCCTGAATCTTTTCCAAAAGCTGTGGTTGTAATCCTCGCTGTGGCCCAGATCAGCCGCCACATCCAGCCTCCAGCCGTCGGCGCTGTAGGGAGGCTTTATCCACCTTCTGGCTATGTCGAATATGTATTTTTCACATTTGCCGGCGCTCTCGTAATTGAGTTTCGGCAGAGTCTCCATGCCCCACCACTTCTCATAGCTGTCATTGTCCGGCCAGTCAGCCTCTGTATCCCTCTCGAAGCTGAAAAAGTCGTGGAAGGCGCTGTCTCTCGACTCATAGGCCCCCTTCTCGTAGCCGTTTTCAGGCTTGTAGAGCCTCTCTCTGTTCATCATATGGTTGAAGGAACCACAGTGGTTGAACACTCCGTCTACTATGACTCTTATTCCCGCCTCGTGACATTTCTCCACAAATTCTCTGAAGCATCTGTCCGACTCCCTCAAGTTGAGCCTGGAGGTGCTTATGTCCTCATAGCTCTCTCCCTCCAGAACGACGCCCAGATGGGGGTCTATGTGCTCGTAATCCTGGCAGTCGTATTTGTGGTTTGAGGGGGAGACAAAGATGGGATTTAAGTATATGGCCTCTATTCCCAGCTCCTTTAAATATCCCAGCTTTTTCTCTATGCCCTTTATGTCTCCGCCGTAAAATCTGGCCACGTCAAAGGCAGAGACCGGAGAGTCCCAGCTCTCCGCCCTTCGGGCCTCCTCCTCAAGGTAGGTGTACTCGCCGTCTCTGACGTCGTTTTCCTCGTCGCCGTTATAGAAGCGGTCTGTGAATATCTGGTATATGACAGCCCCTATGAGCCATTCAGGCACCGAAAAATCAGGGATCACGGAAAAAAGGTCCCTGAATTCGTACTCATCCGTGCAGCCCGCCTTTGAGTAGACTATGCTCTCCTCAGCCTTTATAAGCCTAAAGCAGTATCTGAACTCCTCCTCTCCCACAGTGAGCTCTGCACTGTAGCAGTCGAAGTATTTGTCGCTTTCTGTCTTTTCCATGGGAAGCTCTGTCTTTTCACAGGAGCCCTCCGGGCTATTTGAGCAGAGGACAATGAGGATTTTATCCACATCTTCCTTGGCTGTCCTCAGCTTTATACACATTTTTTCGCCGCTCTTTACAAAAAGCGGTGTACGAAAGTTTTCCGTCTCATCGGAAAACACAGCTTCCCTTATTATACGGTCACGAGTTTTGTCTGTATCCATTTTGTCCGCATTCATATAGTCTATATCCATATTGTCTGTATCCATATTGTCTGTATCCATATTCGGCAGGACTCTTCCTGCCCCTCTTTAACGTTTATTATTAAACAGCAGCGCATAATGCGCCGATTTTGAGATAATTATAGCATAGCTTGTCCCTTATTTATACCTTAAGATATATTGAAATATTGCGAGTGAGCCGCGCTTTCATAATAATTTCAATATATCAGGACCCATATTTTTACACAAAATGAAAGAGCCGACGGGGTAGTCGGCTCTTTCAGGAGAAGGTATTTCGTTTCTTATGGGGTGTAGCAAAACTATATAATGTATTGGGGGTTACGTCTATTATAATAGCAAAAGCCTCGTTTTCTGTCATGATTGAGTTTAAATAAAATTTTTTTTAAGCTCAATTCCTCCTTTATATAAATTGCACAATTTTCAATCGAACAATTTGTTGAACTCTTCCCCCGTAAGCCTCTCTTTTTCCAAGAGAAGCTCGCAGCTTTTCTCCAGCACGTCCCTGTGAGCCATTATTATCTCCTTGGCCTTCTCATAGCACTCGTCCACAAGCCTTCTTATCTCATCGTCTATGAGCTTTAATATCTCGTCTCCGTAGCTTCTGGAATGGGCTATATCGTATCCCAGGAACACATCGTCCGCGTTGTCGTCATAGTTTATCATGCCTATCTTTTCGCTCATGCCGTACTGCATGACCATGGCCCTTGCTATCTTTGTCACCTGGCGTATGTCCTGAGAAGCCCCTGTGGTAATGTCGTCGCAGACCAGCTCCTCGGCTATCCTTCCGCCCATGGCCGCCATCATCATGTGCTTCAGCTGACCCTTTGTCACCATCATATCGTCCTTGTCGGGAAGGGGCATTGTGTAGCCTGCCGCTCCCTCTCCTGTGGGTATGATGCTTATCATATGCACAGGGCCCACATCCTCCAGCTCATGGAAGAGTATGGCATGTCCTGTCTCGTGGTAGGCCGTTATCCTCTTGTCCCGGTCGCTTATGACCTTGGACTTCTTCTCCGTTCCTATGCCTGTCTTTATGAAGGCCGAGTCTATGTCAGCCCTCTCTATCTTTTCCTTGTTCTTTGCCGCAGCCTCAATGGCGGCCTCGTTCAGAAGATTCTCCAGGTCTGCTCCCGTAAAGCCTGCTGTGGTCTGAGCTATCCTCATGAGATCCACATCGTCGCTTAAGGGCTTGTTCTTTGCGTGGAGCTCAAGTATCTCTTTTCTGGCCTTCACATCAGGCCTTCCCACCGTCACCTTGCGGTCGAATCTTCCGGGCCTTAGTATGGCCGGGTCAAGTATGTCAGCCCTGTTTGTGGCTGCCATGACTATTATGCCCTGGTTGGGGGTAAATCCGTCCATCTCCACCAAAAGCTGGTTTAAGGTCTGCTCTCTCTCGTCGTGGGATCCTCCCAGCCCTGTGCCTCTGCGCCTTGCCACGGCGTCTATCTCGTCTATGAATATGATGCAGGGGGAGTTTGCCTTGGCCTCGGCAAAGAGGTCTCTGACTCTCGCCGCTCCCACACCTACGTACATCTCAACAAAGTCTGAGCCGGATATTGAGTAGAAGGGCACATTGGCCTCTCCCGCCACAGCCTTTGCAAGCAGGGTCTTTCCGGTTCCGGGAACTCCCACAAGGATTATTCCCTTAGGTATCCTCGCTCCCATGTCTCTGAACTTAAGGGGATTTTTGAGGAACTCCACCACCTCTGCCAGCTCCTCCTTCTCCTCGTAGAGTCCGGAGACATTTTTGAAGCTGAGCTTGTTGTCCACTGAGAGCCTTGCCCGGCTCTTTGAAAAGTTCATCATGCGAGCGTTCATGCCGCCACTCTGTCCCGCCGCCCTCATGTTGAGCATGACTATGAAAAAGATGACGAGGGCCACGCTTATAAGGACAGGGACAAGTATGTTGAGCATCTCTCCCGCCCTGCTGACGTCGTCCATGTAGTAGTCTATGCCCTTTTCTTCAAGGAGGTCCGTCAGCTCATTCACATCCGGCACATAGGCCTTTGCCGTGTCGTTATTGTCGAAAACTATGGTCACTGACCCGGTGGGCACCTCCGCATTCTGGCTTATGTTGACCTCGGAGATATTTTCCGGATTGCTGATATAGTTTGTCAGGGCGTCATTAGATATCTTGTTTGAAAAGATCTCAAAGGGCAGAGCCAAAAGCATGAGCATTACCACAATGAGTATGGTAAACATCCACTGTATTTTTAAGCTTCTTTTAGTCATCAAATTCCACAACTCCTACATAGGGAAGATTTCTGTAACACTGGTCGTAATCAAGTCCGAAGCCCACGACGAACTTGTCGGGGATGGTAAAGGCCACATAGTCGGCTTGTATATCCTTTGTCCTTCTGGAGGGCTTGTCAAGGAGAGTGCAGAGCTTTACGCTCGCAGGCTTCCTGTCTCTCAAAAGCTCCAAAAGGTAGGAGAGGGTGTTTCCCGTGTCAACTATGTCCTCAATGACTATGACATTCTCCCCCTCTATGCTCTCATCAAGGTCCTTTATGATCTTGACTATGCCTGAGGATACTGTGCCCGCCCCATAGCTGGACACGGACATAAAGTCTATGGTGATATTTCCCTCAAGGTATTTGGAAAGCTCGGTGAGGAAAAATACTCCTCCCTTGAGTATGCACACAAGTCTTATGCTCTTTCCCTGATAGTCCCTGTTTATCTTCTCAGCGACTTTTTTGATTCCCTCTATGACTTCTCTCTCGTCAATGAGTTTTTCAATATGATATGCCATTATCTGCCTCCTGTTATATTTTTGCTGTCCTTTTGATTTTTACATTTGCTGCTTTTTTTTGATTATGACTGATCTCTTGTATTCGTTTATGAGCTTCACTCCCCCGGGGAGATCAAGCATATAGCCCTTTCCCTTAAAGAGTGCCTTGTCTATATCTCTGAAGTGGACGCTGCCCCAGTCCTTTAAGCCTATGCCGCCCCTTCTCATGCTCTCCATTATAACATATATCCTGAAGATGCGCTCTCTGTCTTTTATAAAGCCGTGGGGTATGGTTATCCTGTCCTCCTCAAAGCTCACATTGTCCGATACGGCTCTCTCTGCAAGGCCTCTTATGAAGGCGTCCGCCTCCGAGGCCGCCACAGCCAGCTCCTTAAGGTGAAGGGCGCTTCCCTCATTCACATCCCTCTTAAGTAGGGGTATTATCTCGTTTCTCAGCCTGTTTCTCGTGTAGTCGTTTTCCAGGTTGGTGGAGTCGGTGACAAAGTCTATGCCCTTGTCCTTGGCATAGGCAAGTATCTCCTCCTTTCCTAGGTCAAGGAGGGGCCTTATGATATTGTCTCTCCTGTAGAGTATGCCGGAGAGCCCTCTTAAGCCTCCGCCTCTCAGTATGTTTAAGAGCACCGTCTCAGCCTGATCGTCTGCGTGGTGGGCCGTGGCCACAAGCCCTCCCTCCGGAGTCTTTGAAAGGAGTATCTCGTATCTCAGGATGCGCCCTGCCTCCTCCGTTGACAGCCTGTGTTCCTCGGCATAGCCTTTGACATCCACTCTCACCGCCTCAAAGGAAACCTCATTTTCAGCGCAGAGCTTTCTGCAGAACTCCTCGTCCCTCAGGGCCTCCTCTCCCCTCAGGCAGTGGTTGATGTGTACGGCATTAAGCTTTATCTTTAAAAGCCTCTCCATCTTTTTTAAGGCTATAAGGAGGCATACGGAGTCAGCTCCTCCTGAGAGGCCCACGGTGACTGTCTCGCCTCCCCTTATCAGTTCATTTTCTCTTATGGTCTTTAATATTTTTTCACAGAATTTGTCCATATATTCAGTCAGAATAAAGGGCTGCCGGTATTCTCATATCAGCAGCCCTCTTTTTTAATCTTCAGATTCCTTAAGGATTATCTCATCGGGGTTTACCAGGCCGAGCTTTTCCTTGGCTATCTCCTCAATATACTGTTTTGTCTTTACATAGACCTTGTACTCGTTGAGCTCATTCGTCCTGTTCTCCTCGGCCTTTATCTCCGAGTTAAGGCGCTCCTCACGAGTTATGTAGCTCTGCTCCCTCTCCTTTAGGCTTTGGCTCCTCACTCCTATGACCGCAGCAAGGCTCACTACCACTACAGTAATGCCGAAAAGCGCTATTCTGTTTACGTGATCCTTTTTTCTCTTTATGGCCATCCTTAAGTCCTCGCCCAAGCCCTTCCTTTCGTGGTGTTAACTGCATTTTAATATATACAGTTTCCGAAATCAAGAGCTGCCGCCTAAATTGGCGGCAGCCCGTATAAGCTTTTTAAAGATATTTGAAAAGCTCGGAGGCCTCGTCCTTCTTGGTGGTCTCCTTTGTGGAGAGCACTTGTGCTCTCACAGACTTTTCTCCGAATCGTATCTCTACTATGTCTCCCTGCTTCACATCGTAGGAAGCCTTCCTGACCTCGCCGTTCACGCTTACCCTTCCGGCGTTGCAGGCATCGCAGGCCACGGTCCTCCTCTTTATGAGCCTTGAGACCTTTAAATATTTGTCGAGACGCATAAAATTACTTGTTGTTTACGTTGTCCTTAAGAGCCTTTGCAGCTGTGAACTTGGGAGCCTTGCATGCCTCTGAGGTCATGGTCTCGCCGGTTCTGGGATTTCTTACTGTTCTTGCTGCTCTCTCTGTTATCTTGAAGCTTCCGAGATCAGGGATCTGTACCTTTCCGCCGTTCTTGAGCTCATTGTGAATAGCTGTTGTGAGAGACTTTAAAACTTTCTCTATGTCCTTCTTTGCAACTCCGCAATCCTCAGCAATTGCATTAAGTAATTCTGTCTTGTTCATTGTACTCCTCCAAATCTTTATAGTGCCTTAAAAGCAACCTTTAAATGTTCAATATCTTTTATATAAGCTTTTATTCTGTTTGTCAAGCAAAAGCACTTTTAAAAGCTTTATGCAAGCCATTTTTAAAAAAAAGTAATTTATATTCAAAAATTAAGGCTCCAAAGCAGCTTTAAAGTTTAAGTTTTTCTATGATCTCCTCTGTCTTAAGGAGCATGGCCTCACAGTCGCTGTGGGGCTTTGTGTCCGTGTATACAAACTTCGGATCCTTGCCTCTTATGAATCTCAGCTTTCCCCTCTCGTTCTCTATTAGAAGGGGTATGGCATCCGTATTTATCTTCGCCTGAGGGTACATCATTATCCTTATGGAGCTCTTCTTTATGACCACCTCTGTCATGTAGGCACTGTGGGCAAGGAGCTTAAGCTTTGCAAGCCTTATGAGGCCCTCCACCTCCTTAGGTATGTCTCCGAAGCGGTCGATTAGCTCATCTTCCATGTCGCTGAATTCCTCCTCGGAGGAAAGGCCTGCTATCTTTTTGTAGGTGTCAAGCTTTTGGAATTCGTTTCCTATGTAGCTGTCCGGTATGAAGGCGTCCATGTCGCAGTCCACAGCCGTCTCAAACTCCTCCTCTTCTCCGGCTTCTCCCTTAAGGAGCTTCACCGCCTGATTTAAGAGCTTGCAGTAGAGGTCGTAGCCCACAGCCTCCATAAAGCCGTGCTGCTCTGCTCCCAGCACATTTCCCGCCCCTCTTATCTCCAGGTCTCTCATGGCTATCCTTATGCCTGAGCCCAGCCTTGTGAACTCTCTTATTGCGGTAAGCCTCTTTTCCGCCTCCTCTGAGAGTATCTTATCTCTCTTGTACATGAGGAAGGCGTAGGAATTCCTGCTGCTCCTTCCGACTCTTCCTCTTATCTGGTAGAGCTGAGAAAGGCCCATCCTCTCGGCCCCGTCTATGATTATGGTGTTGGCGTTGGGTATGTCAAGGCCGGTCTCTATGATGGTGGTGGATACCAAAACATCCGTCTCACCCTCAATGAAGTCCATCATTATGTCCTCCAGCTCCCTCTCCGGCATCTGACCATGGGCATAGTCCACCACGGCGTCAGGAACAAGGCTCCTTATCCTTGCCGTCTTTTCCTCTATGTCCTTCACTCTGTTGTAGACATAGTAGACCTGGCCGCCTCGCTGAAGCTCTCTGTCTATGGCCTCTCTCACCGCCTCCTCGTTGTACTCCATGACATAGGTCTGGATAGGTACCCTGTCCACAGGGGGCTCCTCAAGTATGCTCAGATCTCTTATCCCCGCAAGAGACATGTGGAGGGTCCTGGGGATGGGGGTGGCCGTTAAGGTCAGCACGTCTACACTTGACTTGAGCCTCTTTATCTTCTCCTTGTGGGTGACTCCGAAGCGCTGCTCCTCGTCTATTATGAGGAGCCCCAGGTCCTTAAAGCCCACGTCCTCGGAAAGGAGCCGGTGGGTCCCTATGACTATATCCACGCTGCCGTTTTTTAAGGCCTTTGCCGTCTCCCGGTTCTCCGCCGCCGTCCTGAATCTGCACATGAGCCCTATCTTTACGGGAAAGCTCTCCATCCTGTCACAGAAGGTGTTGTAGTGCTGCTTTGCCAGTATGGTGGTGGGCACCAGGTAGGCCACCTGCTTGCCGTCCTGGACGGCCTTGAAGGCGGCCCTGAGGGCTATCTCTGTCTTGCCGTAGCCCACGTCTCCGCATATGAGCCGGTCCATGACCTTGCCGCTCTCCATATCCTCCTTCGTGGCTTCTATGGCGGCAGCCTGGTCCTCCGTCTCCTCAAAGGGGAACATCTCCTCAAACTCCTTCTGCCACACCGTGTCCTCGCTGTACTTAAAGCCCGAGGCGTTTTGGCGCTTTGCGTAGAGCTCTATGAGCTCCTTTGCAATGTCCTTTACCTTGCCTCTCACCCTCTCCTTTGTCTTCTTCCACTCCGGGCTGTTGAGCCTGTTGAGCTTGGGCTTTGAGGCGTCCTTTCCGGCGTACTTTTGAACGGCGGCAAGCCTTGTGGCCGGCAGATAGAGATTTCCCCCGTCAGCGTACTCTATCTTTATATAGTCCTTGTCGGCTCCGTCTCTTGTTATCCTCTCTATTCCCCGGTATATGCCTATACCGTGGCTCTCATGGACCACATAATCCCCTATGGAAAGCTCGTTTAAGCCTGTTATCTCGGAGCCCTCGTACTTCTTTTTTCTCCGCTTTTTCTTCGTGCTCATGCTGCCGAACATGTCTCCCTCGGTGATGAGCACGTATTTTATCTCCGGAAGCTCAAAGCCCCTTTTAAGGTTTCCGAATACCACTTCTATGGTTCCTGCAGGCTGATCCGCCCCCTCGTCAGGGCAGTAGGCCGACAGGCCGTAGCTTCTCAGGTTCTCCGCAAGCCTCGACATCCTGGTCCTTGAGGGGGTGAGAAGTGTGACTCTGTAGCCCTTCTTCTTAAAGCCCTCAAGATCCTTTATCAGGAGCTCAAAGCTGTCCTTGTAGGAGCTTACGGGGACAGACTGAAGGTCGAAGCACTTTTTCACGTCAAAGCCCTTGAGGCTGTCTCCCGCCCCGGCAAGGAGAAGTCCCCTATGGCTCTCCAGCTCTGAAAAGATCTGCTCCTTTGAAAATATGAGGTCGGCGTTTTCGGAGTTGGTGTAGCCCTTTTCAAGCCTCATGGACATGCTCTCCCTGAACTCCGTCTCCACCGCATCGGCCCTCTCCGAAAGTCTGTAGGGCTCCTGCAGTATTATGAGGGAGTCATCCCCGAAGTAGCTTAGGAGGGATACTCCGCCTCCCTTTGAGGCATCCTCCCCGGCAGGGTATATTGTGACCTCCTCAACTCTCTCCACAGAGCGCTGGCTCTCCGGGTCAAAGCTTCTTATGGTGTCTATCTCGTCATCAAAAAACTCTATCCTCACAGGCTCCGTAGCCGTCAGGGGATATATGTCCGTTATCCCTCCCCTTACGGAGAACTGCCCGGGGGTCTCCACCTGGCCCACTCTCTCGTATCCCAGGCGCACAAGTATCTTTTTTATATTGTCGGAGGCTATGACCATGCCCTCAGTCAGCCTTAAGGCCTCATCCCTTATGTTCTCCTCTGAGGCTATCTTGTCCATAAGGCCGTCTATGGTGGTTATGACCGTAGTGCTGTCGTCCTCTATGAGATGCCTGAGCACGCTTATCCTCTCGGCGGTTATGAGATTGCCCCTTATGTCCGCATCATAAAACAGAAGATCCTTTGCAGGATACATGTACACCGACTTTGTGAAGTTCAGGCAGTCCCTCTGCATCCTGTAGGCCTTCTTCTCATCAGAGCATACTATGAGTTTCTTTTTGTAGCCCTCGGAAAGCCTTGCGCAGAGCATGGCGTCCTCCGACTCGGAGCATCCGCTCAGTGCAAAAAGCCCTGCCCCTCTTTTGAGGAGCAGAGCAAGTTCATTGTATTTATCTATGGATTTAAAAGGATCGTACATAGCTTAAGCCTTCGTTATGCTCATGCCGTTGAAGCGGTTCATGGCCGCCTCACAGCCTTCCTTTATGATGGTGAGGGCAGCCTCGGCCGCAGCCTTGTAGGATTCCCTCATTACGGCGGTGTCTTCGGGGGAGAAATGTCCCAGCACATGGGAGATCATGTCCTCGTTTTCAGAGAGGCCTCCCACGCCTATCCTGACTCTGGGGAAATCCTCGCTTCCCAGTCTGCCTATTATGCTTTTTATGCCGTTGTGTCCTCCCGCTGAGCCCTGAGGTCTTATCCTCAGTCTTCCCACGGGGAAGTTTATATCGTCGTAAAGGATTATAATGTTTTCGTTGGGCACCTTGTAATAGTCGGCTGCCGCCTTTATGCTGTCACCGCTCCTGTTCATATAGGTGAGGGGCTTCATTAAAAGCACCTTCTCCCTGCCCTCCCTGCCTTCAGCAAAGAAGGAGGAGCATACGGCGTTGAATTTGTTCTCACAGAGCTTGAGCTTGAACATGTCTCTAAGCTCATCCGCCGCCTCGAAGCCGGCGTTATGCCTTGTGCCCTCGTATTTTTTCTCGGGGTTCCCGAGACCCGCAATGATGTACATAGCTCCTTCCTTTCGCAGCCTGAATATTCTGAAACCATTATGCCTCAAGTATGCTTCTTGCCACGCTTATTCCGTTTGCCGACGCCTGCTGAAGTCCTCTTGTGACTCCGGCTCCGTCTCCTATGGAGTAGAGTCCCTTTACGCAGGTCTCAAAGTTTTTGTCCACTACAACCTTGTTTGAGTAGAACTTTACCTCCACGCCGTAGAGAAGGGTCTCGTCCGCAGCTATTCCGGGAGTTACCTTGTCAAGGGCAAAGAGCATCTCCTTTATGTCCAGCATTATCCTGTAGGGAAGCACCAGGCTGAGGTCTCCAGGCACCGCATCCTTCAATGTGGGGATGAGGTTGTTTCTGCAGAGCCTCTCTTCTGTCGTACGTCTTCCTCTCAGGAAGTCGCCGAAGGTCTGCACCATGATCTTTCCGTCGCAGAGCATGTTTGACAACTGAGCCACATGCTTGCCGTACTCTATGGGTGTCTTAAAGGGCTTTGTAAAGTTCTTTGATACAAGGAGGGCGAAGTTGGTGTTGGAGGTCTTGTACTCCTTTGACTTGTAGGCATGTCCGTTTACCACAGCCAGGCCGTCATCATAGTACTCTGTAGCCACCTCTCCTGAGGGGTTGGTACAGAAGGTCCTTACCTTGTCGTCAAAGGTGGGGGTGTAGTATACCAGCTTTGCCTCGTAGAGGTTCTCGTTGAGGAACTTCATGACCTCGTCTCTCACCTCTACCCTGACTCCTATATCAACTGTTCCCACCTGGGTCTCTATGTCATGCCTTATGCAGATCTGATTGAACCAGTCCGAGCCCTCGCGGCCTATGCCTGCCACAACATGGGGAGCATGGTACTCATCGCCCTTGTCGGTGATCACTCCCACGGCCTTTCCGTCCTCTATGATAATGTCTGTAACCATGGTGTTGAAGCTCATGGTTATGCCCTTCTCCTGAAGATAGTTCTGTATCCTCTGGTATATCTTGTAGCCCTCCTCTGTGCCCAGATGTCTTATGGGGCACTCTATGAGCTTAAGGTTGGCGTTTATGGCCTTTCTCCTTATATCCTCTATCTCCTTCTGCTTGTCCACACCGTACACATTCTTGTCCGCGCCGAACTTTAAGTAGATGCTGTCGGACTCGTGTATGAGCTCAAGGGCCTTGTCGTATCCCAGTATCTCGGGAAGTGTTCCTCCCACGTCGGGGGACAGGGAGAGCTTTCCGTCGGAGAATGCTCCGGCGCCTGCAAAGCCTGTGGTTATGTTGCAGGGCTTGCAGCCCACGCAGACCTTGGTCTTTCTCTTGGGGCATGCTCTCTTTTCTATGGGTCTTCCCTTCTCTATCATAAGTATCTTCATATCAGGCCTTTTCTCTATGAGAGTGTAGGCACAGAATATTCCTGATGGTCCCGCTCCGATTATAATGACATCATAGTCGCCTTTAAACATTTTCTTCTCCTTAAACATACTAATATCCGAAGATTTTCCCTTGGAGGGGGTGTCTTCGGTTCCTGACTTAGTGCCCTTTATGTCTCTTTGTCTCTTTACATAATACCTCTTTACATAAGGGCAGGCTGTTTTATTTTCAAAGCCTCAAAAAGGCTGCCGCCCGGGGTTTTCATATCCCCAAACAGCAGCCTCAATGATACCATATCACTTTATTTTAATCAACAGTTTTCTCTTCCTCTCCTTCTTCCTTTAATACGGCCTCATATTTCTCCAGAATGGCCTTCTGAATGGAAGCTCTCGTGTCGGAGTTGATGGGATGTGCTATATCTCTGTACTCTCCGTCTGCCGCTTTTCTTGAGGGCATGGCTATGAAAAGTCCCTGGTCGCCCTCTATCACCTTGATGTCGTGTACTACGAACTCATTGTCAAAGGTGATGGACACAACGGCCCTCATCTTTCCTTCCTTGTCGATCTTTCTGACCCTGATGTCTGTTATCTGCATAACTCTCCTCCTACTATATGATATATAATTATACAGCATTATTATTATGCTATACCATATACCTGTCATTCTTCTCCACTACTATCTTTATGTCATCGGGAGTTCCGATATGAGTGGAGTTGGCTCTTATAACATCTCTCGACTCCACAATGCAGTTTTCTATGACTGTGTTGTCGCCGATATATACGTTGTTGAGCACTATTGAATTCTTTATCACTGTATTATTTCCTACATAAACGTCCTTGAAGAGAAGTGAGTTCTCAACCGTTCCGTTTATGATACAGCCGCTTGACACAAGACTGTTCTTTACCGATGCTCCCGGATTGTACTTTGCGGGAGGAAGGTCCTCCGCCTTTGTGTATATCTGGGGATCAGCCTTGAAGTAATCTCTTACTTCCTTCTTTAAGAAGTCCATGTTGGTCCTGTAGTAGGACTCCACACTGGCGATGTTGCTCCAGTAGTCGTCGATCTTGTAGGCGTATATCCTCTTTAAGTTCTTGTATCTCACAAGTACGTCCTTTACAAAATCGTATCTGTCCTCCTCGGCGCACTTTTCTATGAGCTCTATGAGATGCCTTCTCCTTATGACGTAGATACCACAGGATATGGTGTTTGTGTCGGATATCATGGGCTTCTCCTCAAAGTCCACTATGCGGCCGTCGTCGTTAATCTTTACACAGCCGAATCTGGTGATATCCTCGCCCTCAGGCATCTTCTTGCACACAACAGTGATGTCAGCCTTTTTCTCTATATGATACTCAAGAACCTTGTTGTAATCAAGCTTATATATTCCGTCTCCTGCAGCAAGTACCACATAGGGCTCGTGGCTGCTCTTCAAAAACGAGAGGTTCTGGTAGAGGGCATCAGCTGTTCCTCTGTACCAGTCGCTGGAATCCGGGGTTATGGTAGGGTTGAATACGTAGAGTCCCCCCTGCTTTCTTCCGAAATCCCACCACTTTGATGAATTCAGGTGGAGATTAAGGGATCTGGAGTTGTACTGGGTGAGTACAGCTACAGTCTGTATATGTGAATTTGTCATATTGCTCAGCGTAAAGTCAATGCTCCTGAAGCTTCCGGCTACAGGCATGGCGGAGATGGCTCTCTTGTTGCTGAGCTCCCTCATCCTCTTGGAGTTTCCTCCCGCAAGTATGATTCCTATTGCTCTCATCTTATGCCGCCCTCCTTTATGATGTACGAACCGCTTTCAAGCAGACCTCCGGGGTAATCCTCGGCACAGGTTTTTCCCGATATGGCGGTATTCTTTCCTATCTTTACGCCGTCGGGGATCTCTGAACAGTCTCCGACAGTGACTATGTCAAATTTGTATACCTTTTTGTCAAGCTTGCTCTCGGCGTATTCTCCCACGCCCAGCTCGCAGCCTGCTCCCACCTTTACTTCCTCGGCGATTATGGCCTTCTCCACCTTAGTTCCGGCACCTATTACAGTGTCGGCCATTATGATGGAATCCTTGACCTCGGCGCCTTCCTCGACTACTACTCCGGAGCCGAGAACGGAGTGCTCAACCTTTCCCAGGATCTCGCAGCCCTCTCCTATGATGCTCCTTGAGATCTCGGCCTTCTCACCTATATACTGGGGCTTTATGTTGTCGCTCTTTGTGTATATCCTCCAGTACTCCTCGTAGAGGTTGAACTCGGGGATTATGTCCACCAGCTCCATATTTGCCTGCCAGTAGGACTCAAGAGTTCCAACATCCTTCCAGTACTCGTTGAACTCGTAGGCGAAAAGCTTCATGTCCTTTCCGTGGCAGTAGGGAATTATGTGCTTTCCGAAGTCACAGTTGGGCTGGTCCTTGAGCTCTATAAGGGCCTCCCTCAGAACCTTCCAGCTGAATATATATATACCCATCGATGCCAGATTTGATCTGGGATGCTCGGGCTTCTCCTCAAATTCGGTGATCCTTCCCTTGCCGTCGGTAATTGCTATACCGAAGCGGGATGCCTCCTCTATGGGCACAGGCATGGTGGCGATGGTCACATCCGCTCCGCAGGCCTTGTGGTAATCAAGCATTACCTCATAGTCCATCTTGTAAATATGGTCTCCGGAAAGGATCAAAACATAGTCCGGATTGAAGCTTTCCATATATGAAAGATTCTGATATATGGCATTTGCCGTCCCTGAGTACCAGTCGGAACCTGCGCTCCTCTCATAGGGCGGCAGCACGGAAACTCCGCCTATATTCCTGTCCAGATCCCAAGGGATACCTATGCCTATGTGGGCATTAAGCCTCAAGGGCTGATACTGGGTGAGCACACCCACTGTGTCTATGCCTGAATTGATACAGTTACTTAAGGGGAAGTCAATAATCCTGTACTTTCCTCCGAAAGAAACCGCAGGCTTTGCTATGTGTTGGGTAAGAACTCCCAAACGGCTTCCCTGCCCCCCGGCAAGAAGCATTGCTATCATTTCCTTCTTAATCATCAGAATCACCTCGCCACAAAATTAAGTATTCTAATTATAACACTTATTTTATTTATTGTGAACAAATAAATTAGTATTAACAGGTGATTTTTATGCAAAATTTTGACGATTGCCGTTAATTCAATGTTAAACACAGTTAATTTTTCATTAAACCACACAAAAAAGCGCCGGAATGATATCCCACCCGGCACTTTTATCGCTTTTATCACATATTTATGATTTTAAAATCCGCCTCTTCCCTTTTTAAGATGCTCTCCTCTCTTCGGTGGCAGGTAAATATGATGATCTGGCGCCTTTTTTCTCCCTCTTTCTCCATGTCCCTTACAGCCTTCAGTGAGAGCTCAAGCCTCTCGTCATCATAGAGGGCAAAGCTGTCGTCAAAGATAAGGGGGTAGGTCCTCCCCTGCCTCTCCAGAAGTCTCACCGCTGAGAGTCTTAAGGCCAGGTATATCTGATCCATGGTGCCGGCGCTGACCCTTTCGGGGGTGATCATGCGGCCTCCCGCATTGAGGAAGATATCCATGTCGTCAGATACGTCCATGCTGTCGTAGGCCCCGCCGGTTATGCTTTTTATGAGCTTTCCCGCCTCCCTGTTGAGATATATTCCTACGGAATTCCTTATGCGCTGAGACAAGGCTCCCAGGTTTTCCTTTGCAAGCTCTATGGCATCCCGGTTTTCCCTGAGTGTGTTGTTTTTGTCTATAGTCCTCTTGAGCTCCTCCGCCTCACATTTCAAGTTGTTGAGCTCTGTCAGCTTATCCTCCAGCTCCGCCCTTACCTTCTCCTCTTTTCCTATTATCTCAAGGCAGCTGTCATGGTTTTCGTGGAGCTTTATGAGCTCGTCCTTCACAGAGGACAGCTCTTCCTCCGACTCCCTAAGGGCCTTTATGAGCTTTCTGAACTCCTGAAGTCTCTCCCTGAGGCTTGACATGGCCTCCTCGTTTATGTCCCCGTTTCCCGTATGGGCCGCAAGTATTTTGGCAAGGCTTGAAGCGGCCAGGTCATATCTCCTTCTCCTTTTTCTCCTTCCCATAAAGATCATGAGAAAGATAATTAGGGATAAGAGCCCGGCTGCGCAAAATATTATTCCGTTTATGCCTGCAGGAAAGCTTCTTCCCACCGCATATACCGGGGTGTAAAAGCCTTCAGGAGAGGTCAGGCTCAAAAACATAAGGTAGGCTCCGAGTGTGCATGAGGCTATGCCTATTACGGCAAATATAAAAGCTGCAGCCTTTGCCGCCTTCTTTTTAAGGGCTCTTTCGCAGGCTCTGTACTCGGAGAAGGCCCCCTCCGCCTTTTTCTCGCACTCATCTATGGAGGCTTCGTCGGTAAAGCCGTTTTGCTTAAGTATATCCTCCGCCCTCTCAGTCTTCAGTACAAGCTCCTCCCTGCGCTTTGTAAGCTCAGAGAGCCTGTCCTTCATCTTGTCTCTCAGCTCCGTATATACAGGGATCCTGTTTTCGTACTTGGGCTCCGATAGCTCCCTCTCAAGATTCCTTATGCGCCCCATGCGCCTGCTGTAGTTTATGGCGGCGTCCTCGTCTATGCTCTCGTCTATGGCCTTCTCTTTCTTTTCAAGATACTCTATGGCCCTGTCATAGGATAGCTCTGAGCTTCCTGTGGTGTTCAGATTTTTTACCGTGTCCTTGAACTCCCGGGCCATGCCCTTCTCCGTCCGGGCCTTGAGCTGGCCTATGCTTATAGTATTCTTGTAGGCGTTTTCCGTGAGGCCTTCCGGGAAATTTGCGGCCTCAGCTCCTTGCATGGGTATCTTTTGCCCCTCCCTTATAGTGAAAAGCTTAAGGTCCCGAGGCCCCTTTTTAAAGTCTCTCTCTATCCTTAAGAGTCCATCTGAGGTGTAGAGCTCCATGCTTCCGCCGTATGTCTCTCCGGTCCAGGGCTCGTACTTTTCGTACTCCGAGCTCTCCCTGCCCTTAGGACTTTCTGAAAGGCCGAAGAGCATGGCCTTTATGAAGGTGTGCAGTGTGGATTTTCCCGCCTCGTTTTTTCCGTATATAAGGTTGATGCCATCTCCGAACTCTATGCTTTTATTATGAAATTTTCCGAATCCGTCTATGTAAAGGCTTTTCAGTTTCAACTCTGAGACCTCTTTCTCTCTGTGGCGAGGAGGGCGTCCACCGCATAATGCATGGCTCTTCTTTCAAGACTCCCCTTTTCCTCGTCACCGTTTTTCATGACCGAGCTTATGTAAAAGCCTATGATGTCGTCAGGATGCTCGGAAAAAAGCTTTGAAAAATCGTACTGCGGTTCTGTCTCATCCGATATTTCCACTATCTTGAACCGGTCCCTCAGGGCTTCAAGCTCCGGCTCCTCCTCGGGGACCCGCTTTCCCGTCACCCTGAGCTTATAGATGTTGTTTCTTCCCCTTTTATCCATCTCGGCCTCAAGCCTCTCTCTAAGCTCGGCGGCCTTTACTCTCTCATTTATCTCCACGCTTATGGGGATGTAGCAGGTGTCAGCAAGCTTCACAAACTCCAGCCCTATCATTTTTCCTGTGGCGGAGCTTATGTCCCCTACTATGACCCCGTGTTCTCCCGTAGTGTGCATGTCCATGGCAGTGAGAAATCCCGGGTAGGCTATCCTTCCTCTCTCGAGCTCTCTGAAGCTTTCGGCTCCTCCCAGAGCGGTGTAGGAAAAGCTCTGAGCCCCTATAAGCTCTGTAAGTTCCCGCTCATAGGCCTCGTCTCCATGTCTCTCGTTAAAGAACATGAGTATGTCCGTGTAACCGCTGTCCTTTTTGGCCTCCGCCTTTATCTCTTTTACAAGCTCACTTATGTCTGAGCCCCCCTCTCTCAAGGAGATGGCATAGACTACCGTGTGCAGAGAGGGTATGTTTATCCTGTCATAGCTCTCCGAGAGCACAAAGCTTACATTGCTGCTCCACTTGAAGTCCAAAACAGAGGAGTTCTTCCTCAGCCTGTCGGAGCTTCCCGCTGTTATGATGACCCTGGTGGCGGGTATGGTGGAAAAGAGCAGGTTTATGTCGTAAAGCTCCTTTGTCACCGGCTGATGACAAAAAAGGTTGCCGGATATAAGAAGGAGATCGCAGTCAATCTCCTTCGCCTTATCCACAACCTTCTTTAAAGTATCTTTAAACTCCTCGGCTCTCTCCTTGCCCCAGCGCTTGTCGCTGTCGGGCTTTGCGCCTATGTTTATGTCGCCGGCATGTATAAATCTCATATGCAGCTCCCTCCGATACTTCTCCTATAACGGCCGCCTTATTACAGCTCGCAGGCTCCCGCTGTTCTGGGGAAGGGCAGCACGTCTCTTATGTTTGACATTCCTGTTATGTACATTACAGCTCTCTCAAAGCCAAGGCCGAAGCCTGAATGTCTCACGGAGCCGTACTTTCTCAGATCAAGGTAAGCCTTGTAGGCCTCGGGATCAAGTCCCAGCTCCTTCATCCTTGTGAGAAGGAGATCGTAATCATCCTCCCTTTGGCTTCCGCCCATTATCTCTCCCACTCCGGGTACAAGGCAGTCAACAGCTGCCACCGTCTTTTTATCCTCGTTAAGCTTCATGTAGAAAGCCTTTATATCCTTGGGATAGTCTGTGACAAATACAGGCTTTTTGAATATCTCCTCTGTGAGGAATCTCTCATGCTCTGTCTGGAGATCACAGCCCCACTCCACCTTGTAGGCGAATCTGTCGTTGTGCTCCTTAAGTATGTCCACAGCCTCTGTATAGCTTATCCTTCCGAAGTCTGAGTTAAGTATATGCTCAAGTCTCTCCTTAAGGCCCTTGTCGATGAAGCTGTTGAAGAACTCCATCTCCTTGGGGGCGTTCTCAAGCACGTATTTGATTATGTATTTTATCATTGCCTCCTCGACCTCGATTATGTCGTCAAGATCGGCAAAGGCCATCTCCGGCTCTATCATCCAGAACTCCGCCGCATGTCTGGGTGTGTTGGAGTTCTCGGCTCTGAAGGTGGGGCCGAAGGTATATACATTTCTGAAGGCCATGGCAAAGTCCTCCACATCAAGCTGTCCGCTCACTGTGAGGAAGGTGGGCTTTCCGAAGAAATCTCTTGAGTAGTCAGGCTCCTTGCCTGAAGCTCCCACCTTGTCAAGGTCAAGAGTGGTCACCTGGAACATCTCTCCCGCTCCCTCGCAGTCGGATGCTGTTATGAGGGGAGTGTGAACATAGACGAAGCCTCTCTCCTGAAAGAACTTGTGTATGGCAAAGGCGAGTATGGACCTTACGCGGAACACGGCCTGGAAGGTGTTAGTCCTGGGTCTCAAATGAGTCATGGTCCTTAAGTACTCAAGAGTATGTCTCTTCTTCTGAAGGGGATAGTCCGGTGAGGACGCTCCCTCAACGATCACCTCCTCAGCCTGTATCTCGAAGGGCTGCTTCGCCTCAGGTGTAGCCACGAGCTTGCCCTTTACTATAAGAGCGGAGCCCACATTGAGCTTTGAGACCTCGCTGAAGTTTTCCATGTTGTCGTGGTATACGACCTGCAGAGTCTCGAAGCAGGATCCGTCATTTATAACTATGAATCCGAAGCTCTTTGAGTCCCTTACGCTCCTGACCCAGCCTCCTATGCTGAGCTCCTTTCCAAGGTATTTGTCTCTGTCCTCAAATATCTCTCTTACAGTAATAAGTTTTTCCATAATCTCTCCTCGCAAAATATCTGTTTGTATGTTTAAGTATGCCTGTATATTTTATCTGCTTGTCTTTTTTGGTCTGCCTATGGTCTTTCTCTCAGGCTGATATTCAGCTAAAAATTATAGCATAACAAATCCTTTTTGTCATTCCTCAAGGACCTGTATTTCCAAGAAGTCAAAATCAGTCTCCTCAATAAAGCTGTCCCTTCCAAAGCTTGTGTGGGAGCTCCTCTGAAACTCCCTTATCTGAGAGTCAAGCCATATGGGCACTTGAAGGTTCAGCTCCATGCATATCTCATTGAGGCAGTCCAAGACCTTCTTTGTCCTTGTCTTTCCCGCGGTTTCGTCTGTCACTACAGTCTCAGCAATTATTCTGTTGTCCCTTTTTATGCTTCCGCTCATCCTAAACATACTGTTAAGTATATTGTCCGAGGCGGCAATTGTAAAGGCTTCCTTTAAATGTTATAATCAAATAAATACTTGTAAATACCTGTTTCACCATGTTATTCGCATCACGAGGAGGATATTATGACCTGTCCCGAAAATATTAAAGAGTATCTGGCAGGAGCCATCGCAGAGGCTGAAGAGCTTGAGAGGGAAGCTCTGGCTCTATCGGAGCTTAAGCTCAAGTCCGAGAACCTGTCCCGCAGCCTGTCCTCCGCCATAAAGACAAGAGACAAGGATATAAAAAATACTGTCTCCTCAAAGAGGAAGGAGATCTCAAGAGAGGCTGACTTAAAGATAGCAAAGGCAAAAAAGGAGCTTTCCGCAAAGAAAGATCTGAAGATCAGGGAGAAGAAGAAAAAGGTCAGCGAAAAGATAGGCGTTGACACCTCCTATCTCAGGAAGGAGAACGAGGAGCTGAAAAGGCGCTTTTCGTCCCTGTTTCGGGAAAACCGCATACCTGCCTTCTGCAGGAGCGGGATCTACTATGCTCTGTTTATGCCTAAGGGCCTGAAGGAATATCTCATTGCCGCCCTTTCCTTTGCCTTTGTATTTGCGGTACTTCCTTTCGTAGCCATAATGCTCTTCCCCAATATGGGCCTGTTTCTCTTTGCCTTCCTTTATCTGGCCCTCATATTTGTATTCGGAGGAGCCTATGTCTTTATCGCAAACAGCACAAGACATAAGAGCCCTGAGGTTTTTAAGGAAGGCAGAGCCTTCATGAATCAGATAAACGAGAACAAAAGACGGATGAGGGGCATTTCAAAGAGCATAAAGAAGGATCCGGACGAGACGAAATATAATCTCACCGAGTTTGACGAGAAGATAAATCAGGCGGAGGAGGCCCTTGCGGCCGCCAATGAGGAGAAGAAAAAGGCTTTGGACTTTTTTGACGACTCCACTGCTCCCGAGCTTACCCGGGAGATAACGGAGAAGGCTCAGGGAGAGATCTCCTCCCTGGAGGAAAAGATGAAGGCGACGGATTCGGAGCTTTCCTCCCTCACAGCCTCCCACGAGGAGAGGGACAAAAAATTCCACGAAAACTACACCCCTGTTTTCGGAGGGGAAAACCTGAGTCCCCTGAAGCTGAAAAGGCTTAAGGCCATACTTGAGTCCGAGGAGGGCATTGGCTTAGAGGAGGCCCTTAAGAAATTGTAGGAAGCAGAGAGTCGGATCAGAGAGTCAGATCATATGATCATATAGCGATTATAGTGATTCTAGTGATTATAGTGATTGAATGCCCATATAACCCTTATAAATCCGATTGTAAGAATTTTCATGGTGTGTGGCAACAAGCTTTGGCCCTGAAAAACTAACAAAAGTAGATTTTATGGGTATGGGGTGAGGAAATTTGGCAAAGAAAATGAGATAAGTTAAAAATTTCTTTGCTCATACCGGTCGGTTTAGGCAAAGAAATATATAAAACACAGAAAATCTTTGCTGCAATGCTCGAAATCGAGCAAAGATAATTGAAAAACATCGAAAAATCTTGGCCCAGAGCCCAAAGTTTGAGCCAAGAATTTTTCATAAATATAAAAATCTTTGCTCAAAACCTGTGGAATGGGCAAAAAAAATTAAAAAATCAAAAATTTCTTTGCCCAAGGCCCTGAAATCAGCATAAAAATAAAAAACCGCTGTAAGCTAAGTATTTGATATGTAAGTTCCTAAGCAGATATCCGGTTTTCCGGATACATATCAATTTTTACTTTACTTACAGCGGGTTTTTAATATGGCTATTTCGGTAGATCTATTTTCAATAATTCTTTTTTCGACAAACCTTTTTTCGGTAGGCCTTTTTTCAATAGACCTTTTCACCTTTTATTCGGTCTTTCTTCCCTTTATGACCTTAAGTCTGGTAAACTCCTCCCTCTCTTTCTCCTCGAGGGCGTTGCCTATGTCCTTCACCAGCTTTTGGTACATGGGTATGGTTATGTTTTTGAGAGCGTTTGCTCTTTTCTGAGTTTTTCTTATGTTAGACGCCAGCCTGTAGGCTGAGTTTTCCACCATGGAAAGCTTCAGTGTAAGCTCCTTCACTCTCTCAAATTGTACTCTGGCATTGTCCAGGGATTCCCTTGTCTCATACAGGGAGTAGGTGAGCTTTAAGGGCTTTTTCTCGTACTCCACAAGGGGAATGTCCGTGCCCATTATGCTCCTGTACTTGACCTTTATGCTGTCCTCCACCGGTATGGTCTTTGCAATGTCCTGAACATTACTTATACCGTGGTCTATATTTGCCTTCTGAAGGGCCTTGTAGGCCTCGGTGAAGGTGCTGTCTATCTCTGACTGTATGCCCTTTGCCTCCTCTATGAGGTCCGTCAGCTCCCTTATGAGCACGTTCCTCTTTTTGTCCATAAGGCTGTAGCCCTGCTCCGCAAGGGCCAGAGAGTTTTTGCAAAGTATCAGATTTCCCTTGGTGGGAAATGTATTCAAATTCAAACCGGTCACCTTCCTTCACGCATGATCGGGGCTTATCACTCCTCTGCCGCCTTGTAGTACTTGTCAAGAAGCTTTGTGTCTATCCTGTCAAGCTCGGCTCTGGGCAGCATTCCCAGAAGCTCCCATCCGAGATCCAGGGTCCTTACTATGGTCCTGTTGTCGGAAGGATCCTGTCCTATGAAGCGGCTCTCAAAGGCATCTCCGAATTTCAGGTAGGCCTTGTCTGTGTCCGAGAGCTCCTCCTCTCCTATTACCGCCGCCAGATTTCTGGCATCCTCGGAATGGGCGTAGCTTGAGAAAAGCTGGTTTGCCACATCCTGGTGATCCTCTCTGGTAAAGCCTTCTCCTATGCCGTCCTTCATCAGACGAGACAGGGAGGGGAGCACGCTTACAGGGGGATATACGGCCTTTCCGTTTAATGTCCTGTCAAGGACTATCTGTCCCTCAGTGATATATCCTGTAAGATCCGGAATGGGATGGGTTATGTCATCGTTGGGCATTGAGAGTATGGGGATCTGGGTGACAGAGCCGTTTACTCCCTTTACTATTCCCGCTCTCTCATATATGGAGGCGAGATCCGAGTACATGTATCCGGGATAGCCCTTTCTCGAGGGTATCTCTCCCTTTGATGAGGACACCTCTCTCATGGCCTCACAGTAGGAGGTCATATCCGTCAGCACCACAAGTATGTGCATGTTTTTCTCAAAGGCAAGGTACTCAGCCAGGGTGAGGGCCACCTTCGGCGTTATAAGCCTCTCTACTACCGGGTCGTCAGCCAGGTTTACGAACATGGCCACATGCTCCGCGGCTCCGCTCTCCTCAAAGGTCCTCTTGAAGAACTGGGCCACATCATGGGTGACTCCCATGGCGGCAAAGACTATGGCGAACTTGTCGTCTCCCGCGTTATCTCCCAGAGATGACTGGGTTACTATCTGGGCTGCCAGCATGTCGTGGGGCAGTCCGTTTCCGGAAAATATGGGAAGCTTCTGCCCTCTTATCAGTGTCATGAGTCCGTCTATTACGGAGATACCCGTCCTTATGTAGTTTCTGGGGTATTCTCTCGAAACAGGGTTTAGGGGCATTCCGTTTATATCAAGCTTTTTTTCCGGCCTTACTTCTCCCAGATCGTCGATGGGAATGCCTATTCCGTTGAAGCTTCTTCCCAGCATTTCCTCGGAGACTCCTATCTCCATGGGATGACCTGTGAGCCTGGTGTGGGTGCCGTCAAGGGTCATGTTGTCGGTACCCTCAAACACCTGGATTATGGCCTTGTCTCCGTAGAGCTCTATTATCTTTCCCAGTCTTCTTCCGGCATCGGTATCAAACTCCACCATCTCGTCAAATACGGCGTCTTTGATCCCTTCAAGGATTACCAGAGGACCGTTTATGCTCTTAAGTCCGAGATATTCTATCATTATCCTCTTCCTCCTTAACCGTTTTTCTCCAAAACATCGTCATAAAATCTGTCAACTGCTTCTGTATACTCCTCAAACATCTCAAGCTTGTCATTAGGCATGTCGTACTTTATGTTTATTATCTTGTCGAAGATGTCATATCTCTCCAAAACAGACACAGGCATGCCCAGAGCAATGAGAGCCTTGCACTTCTTGTTGAGGTAGAGTATAAGCTCCATCATCTTGAACTGCTTTTCCATGGGCACGCAGGTGTCCTCCTTGTGGAAGGCGTTCTGCTGCAAAAAGCCTATCCTTATGACCTTTGCTATGAGAAGTGTGAGCTTCTGATCGTCGGGAAGCACGTCCGAGCCTATGAGCTTTACTATGTCCATAAGCTTGCTCTCCTGAGTAAGTATGTAGTAGAGCTGATTTCTGTAATCCATAAAGCGCTTGTCCACATGCTCGGAATACCAGCCTGAAAGGTCCTTTGTGTATTCGGAGTAGGAGCTTAACCACTGTATGGCCGGGTAATGTCTTGCGTATGCCAGAGACTTGTCAAGGGCCCAGAAGCATCTCACGAATCTCTTGGTGTTCTGGGTGACAGGCTCGGAGAAGTCTCCTCCCTGAGGGGATACGGCTCCGATTATGGATACGGATCCCTCAGTGCCGTTTAAGTTCTTTACAAAGCCTGCTCTCTCGTAGAACATGGCGAGCCTTGATGCCAGGTAAGCGGGATAACCCTCCTCGGCGGGCATCTCCTCCAGTCTTCCGGAGAGCTCTCTCAAGGCCTCTGCCCATCTGGAGGTGGAGTCCGCCATTATGGCTACGTGGTAGCCCATATCTCTGTAGTATTCCGCAAGGGTAAGTCCTGAGTAGAGGCTTGCCTCACGGGCTGCAACCGGCATGTTGGAAGTGTTTGCTATGAGGACTGTCCTGTCCATAAGGGGATTTCCTGTCTTGGGGTCAACCAGCTCGGTAAACTCCTCCAGGACCTGTGTCATCTCATTTCCACGCTCTCCGCAGCCTATGTATATTATTATGTCCGCATCAGACCATTTTGCGATCTGGTGCTGGGTCATGGTCTTTCCTGTTCCGAATCCCCCGGGAATGGCCGCCGTGCCTCCCTTTGCTATGGGGAAGAGGGAATCTATTATCCTCTGTCCTGTTACAAGGGGCATGGTGGGGGAGTATCTCCTCTCAACAGGCCTGGGAACTCTTATGGGCCATCTCTGGCACATGGTCATGTCCCTTTTCTCTCCGGAGGCGAGCTCAACTGTTATGAGCTTGTCCTTTATGGTGTAGCTTCCGTCCGGGCAGACCTCAGTGACTGTACCCTCTGTTCCCGGAGGCAGCATTACCTTGTGAACTATGGCCCTTGTCTCCCTGACCTCAGCGATGATGCTTCCTCCTGACAGGCGGTCTCCGGGCTTTACTGTTATGTGGGTCTCCCAGAGCTTGTCCTCAGGCAGGGAGTCAACGCTGACGCCCTTGCTTATGTATGCCCCCTCCTTCTCTCTTATGAGATTTAAGGGGCGCTCTATCCCGTCAAATATATTGCTTATTATTCCCGGAGCCAAAACGCAGGATACGGGGCTTCCCGAACCCACTACCTTCTCTCCGGGCTTAAGTCCCGATGTCTCCTCGTAGACCTCCACGGTAGTTTTCTCCGAGGTCAGGCCTATGACTTCTCCCACAAGCCTCAAGTCTCCGACATATACCATCTCGTTCATCTTAAAGCCGGGGTTGCCGGGAACTGTGACTACAGGTCCGTTTATGCCGTATATCTCTCCCTCGGGAACTTTATTTTTGTCCGATCTCAATATCAGATCCAAAGCATTGTTGTTCATATCTTAGGCTTCTCCCATTTAAAAGCTGAATTCATTCTTTTCCTTGAGGAGTTTTGTCAAAAACGAATTGTCTATAAGTATATTTTTAGACTCGATTATGGCCATGACTCCTCCCAAAAAGCCGCCGTCACCCTCTGAGAGCTCTCCGTTTTCCGGCAAAAGACTCTTTGCATAAGCCTTTATCTGCTCCGATTCTCCAGGGTCAACAAACACCTTGAAAGCTGCTCCGTCCGCGGTCTTCTCTATGGCTTTAAGCTCTCTTTCTATGAGCACTTTGTAGTCGGGACCTGACCTGAAAGAGGCAAGCTTATCCTTTACCTCAGAGAACAGGCTCTCCTTCAGCTCCTCGCTTCTCTTTCCGGCTTTTACCTTGAGCTGCTGCTGTCTCTGAGCTATCTCGCTCCTTATCTGTCTGTCAAGCTTCTCCTTCTCTGCCGCAAATTCCTCCGTCTGTCTTTTTAAAGCGTGTTTTTTGTGCTCCTCAAAGGAGGCCTCGAGGCCGGCTCTGTACTCCTCAATTATCCTTGAGGTACGCTTTTTCTCGTCGTCTATACAAAGCTCTCTGAATCGCTTTAATTTTTCCTCTGTTGTCATAGCTTTACTCCTATTGCCTCATTTATATATGAGGTGATAAAGTCAGGCCTGCGCCCTGTTCCGTGCCTGTCGGGTATCTCTATCACCAGGGTTTCTCTGTTCATCTTTGCTGCATTTGTGACCTCGGGATATTTTACGGAAAATCTCTCGTTGATAAGGACTATTCCTATGTCCTTGTCCCTGAAGGCGCGGTCCAAAAGCTCCTCCAGCTCGCTTCGGCTCTTGGCTATTGAGCCCTCGACCCCTGCAAGGCGCATTCCCGTGAGAGTATCCTGATTATCACTTATTAGAAACATTTTCATAATTTAGGCTCCCGAATTATCCGGAACTTTCGTTTCCTGTATTAAAGCTGTCCGAGTATCATGAAGCTTATGATAAGTCCGTAAAGGCAGACACCTTCCGCAAGTCCTACGAAGATGAGGGACTTACCGAGTATGGAGCCGTCCTCGGAGATAGCTCCAAGAGCTGCTGATGCGGCAGAGGAAACGGCTATGCCGCCTCCCAGGCAGGAAAGTCCTGTGGCAAGTGCGGCTGAAAGATATCCGAGGCCTGTTGAGGACACGGCTCCTGTAGCTGCTGCCGCAGCCTCGGCTCCCTCTGCTGCAAAGGCTGTTCCTGAGCCCATCATGAATACGGCTGTGGCCATGGTTCCGAAGAACATTGCTATATTTAAGAGCATCGCTCTCTTGTAGCGACCCTTTGTCTTTTCTCCCGCTATAAAGCTTCCGAAAGGAATTCCTATGCTGAGAATTAATGCTATTGCCAAAATGATCTTAACTCCTGTAGACATTTCTTTGATCTCCTTTTTCTTTATGCTTTATTGTTTATTTAAAGCCCTGAGGCTTTTATGCTTTTTTCTTTTCCGTCTTTCCGTAGGGGCAGAACTCTCTTCCGGAACCGCTGTAAAATCTCGAGAACAGCTCGTAGTACTCAAGCCTCAGCACCTGTATGCCCACTATAAGGCCTTCCATGCCGCAGACAAAGAGGTTTCCGAGGATCACGGCTATAATGTTTATGTTCCCGCCGTTCTCAGCTCCCGCCAGCATCATTACAACACCCATCATGGCAGCATGGCTCACGGCAAAGGCTCCTATACGGACAAAGGAAAGGGTGTTGGAGAAGAATGAGAGCATCACCTCAAAGAGCTCAAATATGCCCTGGGTAATAAACATTCCCACACCGCCTTCAATCAGCTCCTTCTTTCCGCTTATGGCGTTTTCCAATGGCTCCTTGAAGAATATCACAGCCAGAGGAACAAGGAAGAGTATGACTATAAACAGGCCCGACACTATGTTTTTTCCCGCCATGAAGGATATGATGGCTGCCACAAGGCTTGAGTAAAACACAAGTCCTGCCACACCGTTGGTGTCAAAGAGCATCCTTCCCTTATCTCCCGCCTTGGCCGCATTGATTATGTTGAGTATCATAGTGAAGATTATCACTATCATTCCTATGAGCACAGCAACGGCAAAGACCGTGTTCAAGTTCCCTATGAAGGGAAGGTTGGTCATGGCCTCCTGAGGCTTGAGCCAGGCGGCAGAAAGCAGATCCTCAAAGCCGAAGACGCTGCCGAAGAGGACTCCGAATACCATGGAGAACACTCCGCAAAGGGAGATGATCCCTGCAAGGTTAAGCTTCTTGAGCTTGTAGAGGAGAAGTCCTCCTACAAAGAGCAGCGCTCCCTGGCCCAGATCTCCGAACATGAATCCGAAAAATACCGAGTAGGTAAGAGCCAAAACCGGAGTGGGATCCATCTCGTTGTAGGCCGGAAGCCCGTACATCCTTGTGAACATCTCAAAGGGCTTTAAGATCCCCTTGTGGATAAGTCTTGTGGGGGGCTTTGTCCCCAGCTTCTTTATGTCGTCCTCCACAAAGCAGAACACCTTTTCATCGTCCTTTATCTCTTCGATAAACCTCGAAGCCTCCTCCTCCGGCATCCAGCCGCAGAGTATGTAGAAGCTGTGTACGGAATTCTTTGTGTAGGCCGCGTACTTTCTTATGTCAAAGTTCAGGCTGTAATCCTTGAGCTTATGCAGGGCCGCGCTTATGTCGGCGCTGTGATCCTGAAGATATGAGGCCACCTTCATGTCTATGGTGAATATCTCCTCCTGTATCTCCTTTATCTTGAGATGGAGGCTCTCTATGGCATCTCCCGGGGAGCCTATGTACTCATCCGGTATAAACACCTTCTCAAAATACATGGAGGCAAACACCGCGTCAGTCTTATCCTCGCACTGTCTCGGAGTGAAGTACACAAGCCACACGAATTCGCTGTCCCGTCTGCACTCAAAGACCAGGACATCCGTGTCAGGATAAGCGTACTCCATAAATTTGGTGTAGTATTCGCAGGGCATCCTTCCGAAGCTGAACTTTACATTTTGGAAGTGAAGGATCTTTGAGAGATCGTAGTCCATATCTCTGAAGGGAAGTATCTTCTTGTAGGATATGGTGTACTCCTCCTCCTTCTTTCTGAGCTCGGTCTTTTTCACAAAGAGATCGTTGAGCTCCGCCCTAAGGTCCTTTACTGTATCCACAGCCTCCTCTATGGTGGACTCTTTTCCCTTGCCGTCCTCTGTTATGATGTTGCCGAAGTCCTTAAATACGGAGGCAATATCCTCTGTTTCCTTTTTGTAAGGATTCTCCTCGGCAAAGGGAGTCAGCTGGCCTGCATTTTTAATTTCCGTCACTGCGTTCTCGGGCTGAAATTCATATTTCTTTATATATTTTTCGGTTACCCTGTCTATATCGTCCCGAGGGCCTGTGACCGTTAGAAAAGTCATTTTTTGTATCAAGGCTTGACCTCCTTCGCCCCGAAAGGCACCTTATAGTGTATGCTTTCCAGAGCTGTGACTATATTTCTGATTTCCTTTTCCTTTAAGTAAAAGTAAGTGTTGATGGCGGCTACCGAGTAGGGCCGTTTTCTGCTCTCCGCCTTGTATATTGCGGTTATAAGCTTGTCATAGACCTCTGTCAAGCTCTTTTCATTCTTTCTGTACTTGAGTATCATGTCGCTGTACTTTATCTTTTTCTCCGCCTCGTAAAAAGCGTTTAAGTCAGGAGCATTTATCATCTCGGAAATATTCTCCTGAGTGAGCTTGAACCTTACAGGTATGAGTATGTTTAAGAGCTCCTCCCTGGTAAGCCCGAAGTATTTCTTTGAGCGGTATATCCAATTTATGTTGAGAAGGTCTATGTTCACGCCGTAGGTGTTGGCTATGATCTTCGCATCCCGCTTTGTGAGGGCCTCGTCCTTGAGCTTCCACATGGTGTTGAAATATCTCATGTCTATGGCTGTCTGATAGTCAAGAAGGCTGCCCTTTCCGCTCTCCTCTATACGCTTTAATATAGAGTAATACTCTGTCCCCTGAAGCCTCTCGATAAACTCGGAGAGGTTGTCAGCTTCCACCAGGTTTTTTATATCTATTTTGGAATGTCTGTTCAAAATTTCCGCATATTTAGAGAGGCCAAGAATATCTCTACGGCCTCCCATACAATTTTCCAAACAGATTTTCAAAATCTTCACCTCAATGTGCTTGAAGTAAAGGGCCATATATTTTCTCTGGCGGAAGACCGCAAATCTGTAAAGCTTTTCGAAGTCGTCAAACAGAGAATAGTAAAGCAGCTTCTCCACATTGGTCCTGTGGAGCTCCCTGCCTTCGGTTTTTTCGGCGATGCCCGCATAGGGTTCAAATTCCCCCAAGTGTACCGCCGCTTCCCTGACCGAGTTGTATCCTGCAAGGCTTTTTATGTCCTCCTCGGAGAGAAGCTTTTTCTGCATCGCTCTTATTTTTGTGGAGATTCCCACATAAGAGAAATCCGCTATCATAAGATCAGTCTCCTGTTATCCTCAGGAAGATCTCCTTCGCCATCTCGGCGTGCCTTGCATTGTAGAGCTCTTCCACCCTTTTTATCTCATTTTCAACAGCGCTCTCAAGAGCCTTGAGCTCCTCCTCGGCCTTTTGTGAGAGTTCTTTTCTTGTCTCCTCGATCTTTGCCTCGGTCTCTCGCTCCAGCTCTCTGTCATAGTCCGCTGTCTTTTGTTTCATCTCTTTTTCTATCTTTTTCTTTTCCGCCTCGGCGCTCTCCGCGATTCGGAGGGTCTCTTCATCGATCTCGGCGATCTTTTCTATGAGTCCCTGCATCCTTATGCCTCCTTATGCTGTGCTTAAAACTCTCCTGTCTCCTCTGATGTCTCTTCTATGGGAGTGATGTAATCGCTGCCCACATATAACTCCATGCCGTCCCTTGTGATCTTAACCCAATTTCCGCCTTCAACCTCCTCAACTTCACCTATCTCGGTGCCGTCGGAAAGCTGCTCGTATATCCTGGCTCCTGTGTTGGGCTCGTAGCGGATGTTTACATTGTTTCCTCTGATCTTATATCTTACCACCGCCTTGGTAGGAGCCTCTGTAGTGGGAGGCTCGGTCACAGGCTCGGTCTCAACGGGAGCAGCCTGTGTTGTCTCTACTGCCTGAGTAGTGGGAGTGTCATCCCCTGAGGGGATAAGATTCTTTATAAGTATTACCAAAAGTATTATGCATATTACGGGAATGAGTATCCTCAATATATCGTAAATATTCACTCCCCCTGAATTTCTGCCGTCGTTTCTCGGGGATCTTCCTGAGCTTCTTCCCTGCTGAGGACGCCTTCCGGAATTCCTTCCCGACTGAGGTCTGTTGTGTGACCTGCCCTGCTGCCTTACAGAGCTTCCTCTCTGAGCGCGATTTCCCGAAACCATATCGAGGTTTATATCTGAACCCTCTTCCCTGTCTCTTCTCTGAGGCTCCTCCTCATCTCTCCTGCGGGCGGGAGCGGGCCTTCCGGTGTATGATCTCTGACGATTTCTCTCAGGTTCTATCATGACAGGAGTCCTGTCCTCGGATATATTTCTCTCCCCGTTTACAAAGGAGCTCATCTCTCTCTTCAAAAGCTTAAATGCGGCGTTTGCGTCCTTGGGGCTGTTGTCCCCCTCGTGTACCGCCTTGTTTCCCAGAGTCCTTATGGTATGGCAGTTTTCTCTGGAATCAGAGCCTATATAACCGTCCCTGTACAGATTGTCTATGGTTTCAGCAAGGTCGGTATATATAACAAAATTTTTTGCGGCCCGAAGCCTGATTATCTGCTCCATGGTCTGGCGGCCTTTCACCAAGGCAAGATTGTATTCCCCTCTGCTTATGAGGTTGCCCATGTCAGTATAGCCTCTCTCGACTCTCTGCCATGTGCCGGTATTTCTTACGTCTGCCATACTCCCTCCTTAATTCCGACCGGTTTACTCCGGTTGGTCTATTCTTAGAGTTTACTCTCAATATATATTTTTTTCAAGTTATATTACTTTAATTTAAAGTTTCTTAATTTTTACAAAAAAGAAGTTCCGACCCCGCGCTCTTCCGTCGCAAAATCAGAACTTCTGTGATGCACCCTCAGGGACTCGAACCCTGGACAAATAGATTAAGAGTCTACTGCTCTACCAACTGAGCTAAGGGTGCTTAAAAAATATGCACGTTCTTGAGTGAACGTGCATAATATTATAATATTTTCTTAATCTTGTCAACAGTTTTTTCCGGAAAAATAAAATTTTTGTTAACAGGGCTGTGAGCTTATATATTGGAGTTCCTTCTTTTTGCCCTGCTGCCTCGGAAGGCACAAGCCTATCAGCTCAAGGCTTCATCTATAGCCACTTCCAGAGAAGGCTCGTCGGTATAGCCTATAAAGCTCTTTACCGGCTCTCCCTTCTTAAAGATAAACATTGAGGGTATGGACATTACTCTGTATCTCCTTGCCACCTCAGGAGTCGCGTCCACGTTTATCTTTCCCACAAGGGCCCTGCCCTCATATTTTTGTGCCAGCCTGTCTATTACGGGCCCCATGGCCTGACAGGGGCCGCACCAATCGGCGTAGAAATCGACGAAGGCGCAGTCAGCCTTTAATACCTCGCTGTCAAATTCCTCTGCCGTAAATATTTTTGCCATAAAAGTGATCTCCTTTCATCTCCTTTTGAAGTTTTCTTCATCTTACAGTATTTTTGTTTCCGGAGTATGAACAGTTCATAAATCTTCATTTATAATTATTTCAGGCTTTTTTTATTTTTAGTCTGTCTTTTATTTAAGGAGTGGAGCTTATCCCGACGGCACCGATTTTCCTTAATGGTATTAGCTTATATAGATGCTATAGGCTTATATAGATGCTATAGGCTTATCTCAATGCCGGCGGGCTGTTTTAATGCCCCGGGATCATCTGGATGCTATGAGCTTATATATCGGGTTTCCCTTCCCTGAAAACTTCTCCTCATACTCTGTCATGATATTTCCCTCATTCATGGCAGCATCCCTGTGGAGGTCCCTTGTCACAGCCTCCAGCTTCCAGCCTGAGCCGGGTATGGATTCAAGAGAGTAGTCAAAGAGTCCCTCGTTGTCGGTCTTAAACTCTATTATGCCGTCTTTCTTCAGTATGCGATCGTAAAGCTTCATAAATACAGGCGAGGTGAGACGCTTGTTGGCGTTTTTGTCCTTGGGCCAGGGATCTGAAAAGTTTAAGTATATCCTGTCCACCTCTCCCTCGGCAAAATCGTCGGCAAGAAATCTGGCGTCCTGGCGGATGAATCTGAGGTTGTAGAGCTTCTTTGTGCCCTCCCCCGGTCTCAGCAGCTCTCCGCTTTCTGCTCCTCCCTCATCAGTCATTTCTCCGGATCCTTCCTTTTCCTTACTCAGATCCTCAAGGAGCTTCTCGTATCTCTTTAAGGACTTATATAAGACTGTGGTGTTTATCTCAAAGCCTATATAGTTTATTTCCGGATTGTTTACTGCGTGGGTCCTTATGAATTTTCCCATGCCCATGCCCACCTCAAGGTAGATGGGATTTTCGTTTAAAAATATCTTTTCTCTCCACTGTCCCTTGAAAGCTCCGGGCTCATTTATTACGTAGGGGCTTTGTGCCACCGCCTCCTCAGACCCCTTTATATGGCGTATTCTCATAGATTTTCTCCTGTTTTTTATATGTCGGTTTTATGTCATTATACCGGTTTTTGTACCAAGTGCAAACCTGTCTTATCCCTCTATATTAAGCGCTTTTAAATGCGCAAAAAAGAGGAGCCCTGAGCTCCTCTTTTTTACAGTTTAAAACTTATGTCTTTCTGTAATTACATTGTCTGCACCACACCGTTTACTACCCACTCACCGTTTGCATTTACGGTGTAGCCGTCAGGGGTGGTCGTATTTTTTAACATTGCCCCTTGGGGAAGACCAAGGCTGTTTGTGTCGTCCTGATTAAAGTAATAGCACTCCTTAAGCCCGTCTCCGTTTCCGTCTATCCACTGCCAGCCTATGAGCATCGCTCCATAGTTTCCGTCCTCTGTGTCATGGAGATAATAGGTATGTCCGTCGCTTCCCGCAAGCCAGCCATGGTGCATATAGCCCTCACTGTCAAAGTGATACCAGCCTGAGCCTCCGTCGGTTGTACACAGCCACCAAGTGTTCTGAGGGTAACTTCCGTCATGGAAGCGGAACCACCAACCGATCCCGTCCTTCTGCCATGTACCGTTTCCGTGCTTCAAGGCTTCCTCAAGAGCCTCCTGTTTTTCCTCCTGCTCCGCATTCCACTCGTCAAGGAATTCCTCCTCGTCAGGCCTTCCCTCATACATCATGGGAGTATCTTCTCGTGGTTCGGTCCCAAATGCATTGCGAGCCTCCTCATTGATGGATTCTACCCTTCTCGCCTCGTCCACATCCTCTCCCTGTTCCAACACCTTTTCATACCTGGTATTATGGAAATAGACTTTATAGGCTCCGCACACACTACACTGATACAGATCCGCAAGTCCTTCCTTTTCCATAGTGCGGTTATAGCCCTCGTCTATGAGTTCCCACTCGCAGAATTCCGTCTCCACATCTCTTGCTCCTCCGGGTTTATACTTTCCGCAGACGGTACAACGCAGTGCATGCTCTCCGTCAGCATCTTCGCCAACTTGGCCGTGGCCTACGTACTGCACCCACTCGTAGGAGTCATGTCCGCAGTTGAAAGCGTCTTCCACAAGCTCTATATGGATAGTATAGTCCTGAGTAGTCTCCCCGTCCGCAGCTCTCACGGTGAAGGTCCAGGTCTTTCCTCCGTCATCTGTTCTCAGATCCTCCACCTCGGCATAATGCTCATCTACAATATTCACCCGCACCCAATATGTACTTTCCATTCTCCAATCTTCATAGGTCTTGTCATCATCTGTAACCTTGATAAAAATATCCGATTCCGAAGGGTAATCTGTAAGTCTATATTTTACAGTTATGTCGGAGCCGTCTATATCTACCTCACCGCCATATATTGTTACAGATTTCAAGCTTGTGTCATCGCTGTTCGGGTCTCCGTGCTTGGGATCATCCTCCTCATAGACGTCTAAATTGGCCCCAAACGCCGCCACAGGGCTTACCATAAACATTGCCCCCGCCATAAGAAGGCTCAATATTCTCTTTTTGTGCATAGCTTCCCTCTCCTTTTGCTCTCTTAAATTTTTGATTTTTAAGCCGCAACAGGTTGTCTCTATGCCCTAATTATACCCCCCAGCCGGGAAAAACAAGCCGGTTTACCGCTTTTACTTACTGCCCGAAAGCTATTGATTTCATGCCATATTTCGATTAAAATAAAAGCATACTTTAGAAATATCGGATTTTTAAATCGAGGTGAAACATATGTATATAACACGACATTTGGAAGGACAAATACTTGAGGCTTCAAAACATTACCCTGTGGTCATGGTCTGCGGACAGCGTCAGGTCGGAAAATCCACTATGCTTAACCATATAAGAGAGGAGGGACGCCGTTATGTCACACTTGACGACGGCAATGCCCGCAGGCTTGCCGAAAATGACCCTTCTCTGTTTTTTGAAACCTATGGTTATCCTCTTTTGATCGATGAGTTTCAAAGGGTCCCCTCGATCCTACTTGAAATAAAAAGGATAGTGGATGAAAGAGCTCTAAACGGCGAAGATAACAGCGGAATGTTTTGGCTTATAGGTTCACAAAAATTCAGGATGATGCGGGATGTATCCGAATCCCTCGCGGGACGTGTGGCGATATTTGATATGTCAAGCCTTTCATGTGCGGAAATCGAAGGCCGCCCCGCGATGCTCTTCCGGCCGGACACGGATTCGCTGCGGGAGCGCCTCCGTTACAGCAGAGTAAAGACCGTACATGAGATTTACTCGGATATCTTCAGGGGAGGAATGCCCAAGCTCCGTACTGATAACTTTCTTGACAGAGATCGGTTTTATATGGACTATGTAAATACATATATTGAGCGCGATGTAAGAGAGCTTGCTCAAGTCGGAAAGCTGAGCGAATTTTATGACTTCCTCGTATTCATGGCAGCCAGGACAGGTCAGGAATTAAAGTATGACGAAATTGCAAAAGTGGTAGGTGTTTCCGCCCCTACAGCAAAGTCCTGGGTATCCATCCTTGAAAGCTCCGGAATCATCTACATACTCAGGCCCTATCACTCCAATATTACGAAGCGGCTCGTAAAAACGCCTAAAACTTATTTCATGGATACAGGGTTGGCCGCTTACCTCTGCCGTTGGCCGAGCGCCGAAACTCTTGAAAACGGCGCGATGGATGGTGCGTTTCTTGAGACCTACGTTGTAACGGAAATCGTTAAGAGCTATTACAATGCAGGGAAGCCTGCCGATCTGTTTTATTACCGAGATATCGACAGACGTGAGATCGACCTGCTCATAGTGGAGGGCGACCGTATATACCCGATAGAGATCAAGAAGAACAAAGCCCCCTCCAAGCCTGACAAAAACTTCAGAGCTCTGCAACAGTTTAAATCGAATATTCAGCCGGGAATAATACTATGCATGAGCGATGATCTGATACCATATGATCGGGGATCATGGTATTGTCCCATATCGGCGTTATAAGTCAGTTACATAAAGAGCTGCAAAGACAGTTCCGGGTCTCTGCAGCTCCTTTAAAAATATTACTCCGGATACTTTATTCTAAGATACTGATATGTTTTTCTGTTATCTCATCTGCACCACACCGTTTACTACCCACTCGCCGTTTGCGTTTACGGTGTAGCCGTCGGGAGTAGTCGCATTTTTAAGCATCGCTCCCAGGGGAAGTCCGTTTTCCCCCGAAGTCTGATTGAAGTAATAGCACTCCTTAAGTCCGTCTCCGTTTCCGTCTATCCACTGCCAGCCTGTGAGCATGGCTCCGTAGTTTCCGTCCTCTATGTCATGGAGATAATAAGTGTTCCCGTCGGTGTCTGTAAAGAGGCCGTGATCCATGTAGCCTGCGCTGTCGAAGTGATACCAGCCTGAACCCGCCTCTGTAGTGCACTCCTGCCATATATTTGCGGGGTAGGTCCCCTCGTGTCTTTGGAACCACCAGCCTGTGGCATCTTTAAGCCAAGTGCCGTTTCCGGGGCGGCTCATAGCCTCCTCGCGGGCCTGATTATTTGCTTCAACCTCAGCGTTCCACTCGTCAAGGAACTCCTCCTCGTCGGGCCTTCCCTCATAAATTGAAGGAGTATCTCTTCCCGGATCTATTCCCTGCCTCTCACGCCACTCGTTTGTAGATTCGATCCTTCTCGCCTCGTCCACGTCCTCTCCGGCTTCCAGTACCCTGATGTTATTGGACCACCGGTCGCGAACGCGATATGCTCCGCACACGCTGCACTGATACAGCTCCGCAAGTCCTTCCTTTTCCATAGTTTCGTGATAGCCCTCGTCTATAAGCTCCCAGTCGCATTGTTCGTCGTCAACCGAACCCCTATTGTCAGGCTTATATTTTCCGCATACCGTACATCTCTGTGCATGGTATCCCGGAACCTCGTCGCCGGTTTGGCCGTACTGCACCCACTTGTAGGAGTCATGGCCGCAGTTAAAAGCTTCGTTCACATAATCTATATAAATAGTATAATCCTGCGTGGTCTCTCCGTCCGCAGCCCTCACGGTAAATGTCCATGTTTTTCCTCCATCATCAGTCCTTAAATCCTCCACTGTTGCGTAATTATCGTCTTGAACCGTGTGGCCTTCGGACACCGCCGCTCCTCCTCCCAGAGGTATCCAGCGATCTATGACTCCGTAGCTTTTATCATCATCCTCCACTCTTATATAAATTTCATCCTCGTCTGTAATATAATCGGGCCAATCACATTTTACCGTTATATCGGAACCGTCTATCTCTCCGCTTTTTGAGGCTACAGTTACGGATTTCAGACTTGTATCCGTACTGTTCGGATCTCCGAGCTTGGGATCATACTCCTCATCTGCAAACGCCGCCACAGGGCTTGCCATAATCATTGC
>CALWLI010000003.1 GCA_944381485.1 uncultured Lachnospiraceae bacterium | reverse complement strand
CCTACCCGAAGGCAGACGGGCCGCCTTATGCCTTCTGTTTGGTCTTGCTTCGAGTGGGGTTTACACGGCCTGCATGTTACCATACAGCCGGTAGTCTCTTACACTGCCTTTTCACCCTTACCGCTTTTGCGGCGGTTATTTTCTGTTGCACTGTCCCGTGAGTCACCTCAGCCTGACGTTATCAGGCACCCTGCCCTGTGAAGCCCGGACTTTCCTCTCCCGCATATGCGGCAGCGACCATTCATACTACTTGCAGCCTTTATATAATAATAAAAGCCTTGGAAATTTACAAGCGTATTTGTCAAAATTAAGCTGTCAATTCCTCAAAGTTGCTCTGATCCTGTCAGGCTTTAAGAGTAGCTTTAGAGCATCTGCAGAGCTTCTTACAAGTATGTCAGCCCATTTCAGGAGCTCGGGGCAAAGTCCTTCCTCGTCAAGTACAGCAATGGAGAGATCCGCCGCCTTGCACATGGCTGTGTCATTAAAGCCGTTTCCTACTGCGCATACTCCCCCGTCTATCTCTTTTACTATCTTCTCCTTGAAAATTCCCGCCCCTTCACGGGGAAAGGTCTTTACTGTAACGCCAAGGCCTTCGCACTCTTTCTCTACTGTTCCGTAGGTGTCGGCTGTCAAAACGTATACCTCAAGGCTTTCAGCAAGCTTTTTTATCAGCTCTCTGTCCTCTTCTATCAGCCTGCCGTCAGCGGCTATGGTTCCATTATAGTCAAGTACAAGCTTCTCCAGTATAAGTTCCCTTTCCCTCCCGGGTATATCTATCCTTATCATATATGCGCCTTCTCCTTTTAAGTTTGTCAGGTATTGTCTCGTTCATATTCTGCCTTGGTTTCCTTAAATTGTCTTATGAGATTTATAAATCTTTTTTACACCCGATTCCGTAAAAGAGCCTCAAAAGAAGGGCCCTCCTTCATAAAATCTCTATCAAGGTAGAGAGAAAGACTGTTTATCACAGAATCTATATAGGGCGTTGAAACACCAAGCTTTTTTCCGAGAATCGACAAAGGGACAAGCCCATACGGAATGTCCTCCTCTATATACCTGTGAATAGTTGTCTTAGGCCCTTTAATATCTCTGTATGCTTCATTTTCCTTGAGGGCATCTCTGAGGCTTTTCCTTTTCACAGGCCAAAAGCTGTTAAGTATATCAAGGACTCCACTCGCCTCTGTCCCCAAAGCCTCAATGACAGCGCATCTTTCAAGGTCGGCCTTTTCTATGTATCTTATAAGCTTTTCAGGAAGCGCTGTTCCAAACAAGGTATAGTCTTCTCCGTTTTCAAGCCTTGTAATATTAAAGGCGGCTATAGGGCCGTGTATAATGGGATTTGAGCTGTTAGCTGAGGTATCGATTATATTTCCCGAAGCCTTAAGTCCCGGGAAAAGTAATGCTGCCCTCTCATATGCTTCCCTGATCCTTTTCATATCGGATACGGCAAATCCCACAGAATCCTTTATTCCTGTAATATTTACCGAATTGATTCCGGGAGATGAGCAAATGAAGAGCTGCGCTGCAGTCTCACAGATGAGAGTATTCTTTTCCTGAGCCTCTTTTCCGAGCACAGAGTCAAACTCAGCCGCTCCCCAGTTGCCGTTAAATATTATTATCATCTGATTATTTCCGAGCCGCCCCTTTAGCCTCTCGGCAACGTCTCTGTGACCGCCTGACACAGTTTGAACGATAATAACATCAGCCTTTGAGGCTTCGATTTTACCCGTGCCGTAGGGAGAATACTCTATCATAGGTCTGAAGCTTCCTGTTATCAGTCCTGATGCTGTAATTCCCTTTTTCTCTGTTTCATCAGCCTTTTTAGCGTCTCCTGTTACAAGTCTGACCTGATATGAGGTGTCATGTATGTCATCAGTATTATAATTGAATGACTTTTTTATGTTTGACAGAAGGTATGCAGCTGTAGCCTTTCCCGCGTTTCCCGCTCCTATAATCGCTATGTCCATTTTCAGTCTCCTTTAATTCGTCTGAAAAGGCGGCAGATAAATATCCGCCGCCTTATGTTCGCATATTCTCTTATTCCTTTATTCCTCTTCCCAGTTTGTGTAATAGTTCTGCACGTCGTCATCCTCGTCAAGAAGATCAAGAGTCCTTCTAAGTCCTTTTACAGCCTCAGGATCTGTAACCGACACATAGTTTTGAGGGATCATTGATATCTCCGCCTCTACCATAGGGATCTGCGCATCAGAAAGAGCATTCCTTACCGAATCAAAATCCTCGGGGGCGGTGATTATCTCAAAGCTGTCTTCCTCCTCTTTGAAATCCTCAGCTCCCGCCTCAAGAGCAAGCTCCATAAGCTCATCGGCAGTCTTTTCACACTCCTCCTTGTCTATAATGATCTGTCCCTTTTCATCAAACATGAATGAGACTGAGCCGGGAGTTCCGATTGAGCCATGTCCCTTAGTGAAGGCCGATTTCACATTTGCAGCTGTCCTGTTTTTATTGTCTGTGAGGGTATTGACTATAATAGCTACACCGTTAGGACCGTAGCCCTCATAAGTAAGCTTCTGATAGTCCACCCCTTCATTTCCGCCGGCAGCCTTCTTTATGCCTCTCTCAATGGTGTCGTTGGGCATATTTGCGGCCTTTGCCTTCTGTATTACAAACTTAAGCTTGAAATTATTATTAGGGTCAGGACCGCCTTCCTTTACGGCTATGGCGATCTCACGTCCTATTACTGTATAGATCTTGCCTTTTGCCGCGTCATTTTTTTCTTTTTTCGCTCTGATATTTGCAAATTTTGAATGTCCTGACATAATTTTTTCTCCTCTTTAAAACACAAAATACTTTTTATTGATTAGGCAATCCGATTAATTCTATCACTAAAATATCAAACTTTCAAGGCTCAGCAAGCCTATATACAGTCATAATTTAAAGTGATCACAGCTCTGCGGTTATATTTCTGAGCCATTTTTTCTGCCTGTAACGCATAGTTCCCAGGATCATCTTATATACTTCCTCAAACATTACCATGGCGTAAACCACATATATAGGAAATCTGAATATCAGTGCTCCGGCAAAGGCCAAGGGAACCCCGAAGAGCCAGACACCTGAGGTGTCCAGGAAAAGGCACATCTTTGTGTCTCCCCCGCTTCGCAAAACTCCCACCACAAGCACATAGTTGTACATTTTGGGTATCATGTACAGTATAAACACATTCAGGCACCTTGAAACGTCATCAGCTGTAGCCTCAGATATGCTGTACTGAGATATTATAGGGAGCTTTATAACATATATAAGAAGCATACACAAAAATGTGAGGACAAAGGACACAGTAAAGAATTTTTTCGAGTAATCCTCGGCCTTTTTGAGTCTGTCGGCTCCCAGCTCATTTCCAAGTATAACTGCTGTAGCCGCTGACAGCCCGGCCCATACCACTGTAACTATGTCCTGGATTGTGGTCGCTATGGTTATGGCGGCAACTGCGTCGTCTCCCATCCTTCCGTAGGCCACCGAGTACAGCGTCGTCCCCAGACCCCACATAAACTCGTTGAGTATTACAGGAAGCGCTGTGGAGAAAAACTTTGAGAGGAAGGCGGCATTGTAGTTGAAAAACTCCGAAAAAGGGGCTGCCAACGGGCTGTTCTTCCTTGTAAACACTATAAAAAGGAGAAATAATTCCACTCCCCTTGCAATAAGAGTTGCCAGTGCGGCGCCCTCTACGCCAAGCTCCGGAAATCCGAAATTACCGAATATGAGGCAGTAGTTGAAAAAAACATTTATCCCTATGGCCAGAGATGAGGTTATTACAGGTATCTTTACCCTGTTCACGGCTCTCAGCATCGAAACTATAACATTACTCAAGGCCAGGAGAGGATAGGTAAGGCAGGCGATCCTCAGATAGCGCATACCCACTTCCACGGAGGCCTCCGAGTTTGTGAATATGCTCATCACCACACCGGGAAACAAAAGAGCCGGTATGAAAAACACACAGGCTCCCAGAAATGCCAAAAGCATTGAAAATCCCATTACCTTGCGTATGCTCTTTCGGTCGTTACCTCCCCAGTACTGAGCCGCCAGAACACTTGCGCCGGAACATATTCCGAATATAAAAAGGTTAAAGACAAAATAATATTTGTTGGCAAGCCCGACTGCTGCGATGGATACAGAACCAAGCTTACCTATCATCATGGTATCCACCAGATTTATGATGGTGTTAAGCATATTCTGCATGGCCACAGGGAAGGCGAGCATGAAGGCTTTCTTTAAAAACTCTCTGTCAGAAAATGTCGCTCTGATATTTTCTGTTATACCCATATTTTAAAACTGCTCCTGAAATTCTTCATATTCATCATCATTCCAATCCTTTTTTCCTATTGGAACGTTATTTTTTATGTAAATTCGGGGCACTCTCTTTGTTATGAGACAGAGAAGCTCATAATTGAATCCTCCTGAGCGTTCTGCGATCTCATCGATTCCTATATACTCATCCCCGTCTGCTCCGATAAGTGTGACCGGATCAAAGCACTCCGCCTCCGGGACATTACTGATATCCACCATCATCTGATCCATACATATACGTCCGACTATGGGGCATCTCTTTCCCCTTATGAGCACATCTCCCCTATTGCTCAAGCCTCTGGGATAGCCGTCAGCGTATCCCACATTTACTGTAGCTACCGTTATATCCCTGTCAGCTGTATATATACCGCCATAGCTTATACATTCACCCTTTTTGAGCTTTTTTATGAAGGTTATGGAAGATATGAGAGAAAGTACAGGCTTAAGACTCAAATTTTCCTTTTTTACCTCATCCGAAGGATATATGCCGTACATGGCAATGCCCGCTCTCATCATATCATACTCCGGCTTTACTTCATCTATGATAGCCGCTGAGTTGGCCACGTGCTTTACAGGTATGCTTATGCCCTCCTTCTCAATAAGACTGACAAAGCGCCTGAAGGCCTCAGACTGCTTCTCGGTATATGTCTTGTCGGTCTCGTCCGCCTTCGAAAAGTGTGTGAAGAGTCCCTCTACATAAAGCCCCGGAAGCTCATATATATATTTAAGCTCGCAAAGGCCGCTTTCATCCGCATCAAGTCCTATCCTGTGCATGCCGGTGTCCACAGCAACATGCACTATAGCTTTTTTACCCTTTTTCAGGGCGGCGTCGGAAAGCTTTTTTGCCTCCTCCCTTGTAAAGATCACAGATCTTATATCCTTATCTATAATCTCCTGATTATAGAGCTCATGCACGGGGCCAAGTATAAGGACGGGCTTCTTTACTTCATGCTTAACAAGCTGGAAAGCCTCCTCTGCTGTGGCTACAGCGTACATGCTAACCTGCTCTTCGCAGGCTCTCGCTACAGCAACAGCACCGTGTCCGTAGGCATCAGCCTTTACTACAGCACACAGAGACACCCCGTCAGGTACTAATCCCGCTATAGACTTAAGATTCTCTCTCAGTGCATCCAGATCTATCTCCGCATGATTGCGCTTATATTTAAATTTGTTTAAATATTCGTTTATTTCCTTTTTTTCAAATCTGTACTTTTTTATATTTTTCATTTTTTCTCTCAAATCGTATATGTCTCTGTTTTGTCAGTTATAGTGTCAGCATAACTTTTCAGGCATCATCTCTGATAAATTCCAAAACAGCCAAAGCAATTGCCACTTTGTCTGTGTTGCTGATGCTCACATGTATTTTTTTTGTATGGGACTCCCCGAGTGATTCCGAAGCGGAGTTTATTATCCTCTCGGCCTCACCTGTAATTCTCACGTATGGTCTGCCGTTCTTCTCTCTCAGGCACTCTATCTCTGTTGGGGAAAAAACGATGCCTGTACCCATAGCTTTGGCCACAGCCTCTTTAACCGCAAAATCACCGGCAAGTTTGGAAAAGCTTCCTAAAGCCTGCCGGCGTTCCTCGTCTGAAAAAGTCCTTTTTAGAAAAGTTTCTCTCTCACACGCCCTTTTTATCCTATCGATCTCACAGATGTCAGTACCTATTCCATATATCATGTAAGGTCCTATCTCTTTCCTCTTTTATCAGGGTTTACTATATTGTAGGAAAGCCTCATCAAGCTCTCTGAAAGGTGGACATTTTCAACAGCGATGTTCTCAGGGAGATTCAGATCCGTATGGGCAAAATTCCATATTCCCTTGATTCCCGTATCGGCAATGCTTTTAGCCACCTCTATGGCTGCTGTCTTGGGTATGGTGAGTGTGACTATCTCAATATTATTATCTTTTATGAACTGCCTCAGTTCGTCCATGGGATAGACCTTTATACCGTTTATCTCTTTTCCCACTTTATTCTTGTCCCTGTCAAAAAGGGCCTTTATCCTGAAGCCTCTACGCTCAAAATCAGAATATCCCGCCAGTGCAGAACCGAAGTTACCTGCTCCTATGACTATGATATTATGTATCTTGTCAATTCCAAGTATCTTTCCTATCTCTGTGTAAAGATTCTTGACATTATAGCCATAGCCCTGCTGTCCGAAGCCTCCGAAGTTGTTGAGGTCCTGTCTAATCTGTGAAGCTGTGACCCCCATCAGCTTTGAAAAATCATTTGAGGATATCCTCTCTATTCCCTGAGCTCTCAGCTCTCCCAAATACCTGTAGTATCTGGGCAATCTTTTTATTATTGCCTGTGAAATAGTTTTCTGTTCCATTCTTGCACTTCCCCTGAATCATTTTACTTTGTGCAGTAAAATCATAAAAACAATGTTAAATTTTTTTAAGACAGAATTATTATAGCCGGTTGTAATATAGAAGTCAATTGCAGAATATCTGTTTTTAGGCCTGTGCAATTGAAAAAAAGCGCTCTATATATTATACTTAATTGCTTGGAGGATTGATAAAGTGATTTTACAGGTAAGTAATGTTTCAAAAACATATGACAAACAAGAGGTACTGAAGGATATTTCTTTCCATATAGAAGAGCATGAAAAATGTGCCATAACAGGAATAAACGGGGCAGGAAAATCCACCCTCTTAAAGATAATCGCCGGAGTCGAGGAGCCCGACTCGGGTATCGTCACTCTCAGCAGAGACAAAAGCCTGGCATACCTTGAACAGAATCCCTCGGAGAATTCTGAAAAGACTATATACGAGGAGGTACTTGAGGTAAAGGCGGACCTGGTGAAAAAGGAAGCTGAGCTCAGAAGGCTTGAAAATGAGATCTCAGAGCTCTCCGGAGACGAGGAAAAGTTGGCTGCTATACTTGATCGCTACGAGAAATTGAGCTTTGAATTCCGTGAGGCTGACGGATATGCCCTCTCTTCCAATATAACAGGTGTGCTTAAGGGTCTGGGCTTTGATGAGAAGGATTTCGACAAAAAGGTCTCAACCCTCTCAGGAGGTCAAAAGACAAGACTTGCCTTGTCAAAGCTCCTCTTGTCCCAGCCTGATGTGCTCCTTTTGGATGAGCCCACAAACCATCTGGACATACTTTCCGTATCCTGGCTTGAGGGCTTTCTCAAAAACTACAGAGGAGCTGTTATAATAGTCTCCCATGACAGATATTTCCTTGACCGCATAGTCGAAAAGGTAATTGACATAGAAAATGCCAAGGCAAGGACCTATCTCGGCAATTATTCAGTCTTCTCCGAGAAGAAGGCCGCTCTCAGAAAGGATATGATAAAAGCATATCTCAACAATCAGGCTGAGATAAAGCACCAGCAGGAGGTCATAGAGAAGCTCAAGTCCTTTAACCGCGAAAAATCCATAAAGAGAGCCGAGTCCAGGGAAAAAATGCTCCAAAAAATGGAGAGAGTTGAAAAGCCCTTTGATATAGACGATGCCATGAAGCTTCACTTCACCCCATCCGTAATATCGGGAAATGATGTGCTCTTTGCCGAGGATCTCAGCAAGTCCTATGACGGGAATACTCTCTTTTCAGGTGTGGGGCTTGATGTAAAAAGAGGGGAAAAAATAGCGATAATAGGCCCTAACGGCACCGGTAAGACCACCTTGCTTAAAATCATCGACGGTATTTTGGAGCCGGATTCCGGAAGCATCAAATTCGGCTCCAAGGTGGAAAAGGGCTATTATGATCAGGAGCACCATGTGCTTGACCCTGAAAATACAGTTTTTATGGAGATATCAGACGCCTATCCCGATATGAATAACACGGAGATCCGCAGTCTTCTGGCTGCCTTTCTCTTTACCGGGGATGATGTCTTTAAGCAGATAAAGGATCTCTCCGGCGGAGAAAAGGGAAGACTGTCCCTTGCAAAGCTTATGCTCAGCAAAGCCAATCTTCTGCTTCTTGATGAGCCCACAAATCACCTTGACATTACGTCAAAGGAGATATTGGAGGAAGCTGTGAGAAATTATGAGGGCACGGTCATATATGTGTCCCACGACAGATATTTTATAAACAAGACAGCCACAAGGATACTTGAGCTGAGCGCAAAGCACTTCGTGAATTATCTCGGAAACTATGATTATTATCTTGAAAAAAAGGCGGATCCTTCCTTTGACAGCGACAAGGCAGTAACCGGTAAGCTCTCATCTCCTAAGGCCAAAGCGGATGAAACTGTACTTAAAGTAAAGGAATATATAAATACGGAGGAGAGCCGCTCAAAGCTTAACTGGCAGCAGCAGAAGGAAAGAAAGGCCAAGCTTTCAAAGCTGAAAAATGAGCTGAAGGACTGTGAAAAGAGGATCTCTTCCCTTGAGCAGAGAGATTTTGAGATAGACGATATTATGTCCTATCCTGAGGTGTCCACCAACTCGGCAAAGTTAAACGAACTTACCGCAGAGAAAAATGATATAGCTTCCCGGCTTCAGGAGCTGTATCAAAAATGGGAGGAGCTCTCCATAAGGCTTGATGAGGCTGAAAACGAGGAATAAATACTATGAATAATACAGAAAAAAATGAGGAGAGGGGAAAGACTCCCCCCTCCTACACAAAAACGCAAATATACGCTGCTCGCGCCGCTCTGGCACTGATTCTTTTTCTGATAACCGCTCTCATTATAAATGTGTTTGCAGGCGGTGATCCGGGCATCACTCTCGCCCTTCTCTTTGCTCTTATAGTTTTCCCCTGCGTGTTTTACGGCATACGCATCTATTTTGATTACACGAAAAAAAGGGACAGAAACTAAAACACGGTTCTTATAAGCATCATATAGACAGCCGTGCTCACAGCTATCGAAGGTATGCTGTTTTTAAGTATGAGCTGCAGTATGGCGCAGAGAAATACGCTTATAAGCTCAGGGGCACCGTAGGGCGCACTTGTAAGGCTTATCCCTCTCAGACAATATACAACCAGAACTATCATTATAGCTCCCGGAAGCACTTTCCCAAGATAATCCACAGTGTCCGGGAGCTTTTTGCTGCCGAAAACCAGAAAGGGAAGGGCTCTTATCATTATGGTCACCACCGCACATATTCCGATAACCGCAAAAGCATATATCTGATCATTCATGTAAAATCACCTCTTCCGGATTTTTATCAGTTTCCGTCCCCCTGTCCATGGCTCTCTTTGTTCTCTCCTTTAAAACCACTAAGATAACAAGGCTTAAGCTCAGGGCGGGAAGCATAAAATTGTCCGCTCCGAATATAAAGAGACAGATAAAGGCGGACACAAGTCCTATATACATGGGGATATGGCTTTTAAACTCTCTCCACTGATTTACACAGATGCACACAAAAAGCCCTGTGGCCGCAAAATCTATTCCGCTCATGTCAAAGCTTATGACATCCCCTAAAAACACACCCAATAGTCCACCTGAAACCCAGCTCATATGGCACATTATCGCTGTCCATAGATCGCACTTTACAGGATCCACATAGTGGGGATAAGAATTTGCGCTGAATACACAGTAGACCTCATCGGGAAAGGCAAAGATCATATAGGGATATAGTATACCTTGGCGCTTGAAGCGCTCTGTGTAGCCTATGCCGTAAAACATATAGCGAGAATTTATTATAAATGCGGCAAAGACCATAACAATAAGGGGCGTATGAGCTACTATCAGGGGCACCATAGCTATCTGCAGTGAGCCCGAGTAAATGAAAAGTCCGGATAAAAGGACGTGGAGGGGCGTATATCCCGCCTCCTGCATCATTATTCCGAAGGCAAATCCCACCACCAGATAAGAAAAAATTATGGGCGAGGACTGAGCAAAGGCATACAGAAAAGTTCTCGCCAAACTGTAGCCCGAGCTTGATTTAACACTGTTTTCCATGTCAAAACTCCAATCGTTCTCTAAATGTCACCGAGTTATTATAGTAGAATTCCAAAGATTAATAAAGTGAAAACTTGAAACTTCCGTTTTTTTAAGTATAATATTTATTGGCTTGGAGAAGGCTTAAAACTGATAATCGGCGGATCCCAAAGCAAAACAGGAATAGAGAGGTAATTAATGATGAGAACTGTGGGAACTGTATCACGAGGAGTTCGCTGCCCTGTTGTTAAAGAGGGAGATGATCTCGTCCGTATCGTCACCGAGGCTGTGGCTGCATGCGGCAGAGAGGAAGGGCTCAGCTTTCACGAAAAGGATGTGGTAGCTGTCACCGAGGCTGTCGTTGCAAGATGTCAGGGAAACTATGCGAGTGTGGATGATATTGCCGCAGACTGCAGAAACAAATTCGGCACTGACACTATCGCCCTTACTTTCCCTATAATGAGCCGCAACAGGATAGCCATATGCTTGAGAGGTATAGCAAAAGCATTCAAAAAAGCATATATACTTATGAGCTACCCTTCAGACGAGGTGGGAAATCATCTTTTTGACGAGGATCTGTTGGATGAAAAGTCTGTAAATCCCTACAGCGATGTTCTTGATGAGAAGAAATACAGAGAGCTCTTCGGCTATGTAAAGCATACCTTCACAGGTGTCGATTACGTTGAGTATTATAAAGAGCTTTTCAAAGCGGAGGGCTGTGAGCCTGAATTTATATTCGCAAACGATGTCAGAGCTGTACTGCCCTACTGCAAAAACGTTCTCTGCTGCGATATACATACAAGAGAGCGCAGCAAGAGAAGGCTTATCGCCGCAGGAGCTGAAAAAGTCCTTCTTTTAAGCGATATAATGAATGCTCCCGTAAACGGAAGCGGCTATAATGAGAACTACGGACTTCTTGGTTCAAACAAGTCTACAGAGGACAAAGTTAAGCTTTTCCCCAGAGACTGCAAGAGCTTTGTGGATGAGCTTCAGATAAGCCTTGAAAAAGCTACAGGAGTAAAGATGCAGTGCATGATATACGGAGACGGTGCTTTCAAGGATCCGGTAGGAAAGATATGGGAGCTTGCCGATCCCGTGGTAAGCCCTGCGTATACCGACGGTCTTGAGGGAACCCCTAATGAACTTAAGCTCAAATATCTTGCGGACAACGATTACGCTGATCTCAAGGGCGAGGAACTCTCCGATGCCATCAAAAAGAGCATCCTTAAAAAGGACGCTGACCTCAAGGGAAAAATGCACAGCGAGGGAACGACTCCCAGAAGGCTTACAGACCTTATAGGCTCCCTGTGCGACCTGACCTCAGGCTCCGGGGACAAGGGAACTCCCATAGTCCTCATACAGGGCTATTTCGACAACTACGCGGATTAACAGCTGCATGAGTATTGTATTAAATTAAACATAAGAAAAGGCGGTCTTTTCAGGCCGCCTTATACTTTACTCAGTGCTATTACTAAAAGCACTATGCAGGCTATTATCGATAAAAGCAATAAAATATATGCTGCCGCAACGACTGTTGAGCTATTTTTTCCCAGCTTCCACTTTTTTATATCCAGATACATGGCGTCCAAATTATCAAAAAAAGGGACAAACTGCAATATTCCATGCATGACGGCAAAGCCCGAGCTCGTTTTCTTCTCCTTGAGAGTATATCTCACAACTTGGATGCCATAGAACGCCCCCGGAAGAAGAATTATTATTGTCAAGCCTGTAAGTATCAGGCCTACAGCCACGCCCCATGCAAGCGCCAGGGGCCACAGGGCTATGAGCATAAATATTATAGTGCCCCTTGAGGCCACGAATCCTCCCAGGGTAAAGATAAGTATGAATAGAACAGTAACTGTAAATGCCTGTATAAAGAAGGGAATAAGACCATACTTCAATATCAGCATGCTGTTTACGCAGTAAGATGGAGAGTTCTCCCTATAGGCCTTAAACGATCTCACTATATTTACTATACTGAAGACTATCACTATGCAGACGTAAAGTTTCCCCGCAAGATCCGCCAAATTCAAAAGAAACGAGGAGATCTCATCTTCTCCCGACGCTGAAATAATCCCCGCAAACATGAGAGCCGTCTGAACCGGCAGAAAAAAGTCAAGTAACAAAGCATATCCTATCTGCATGCCGTAGCCTGCCCCGGGCTTGTAAGATTCATTTTCACTTTTTATACTCGTAAGTTTTTCCTCCTCCATACCCATGCCTCCCCTCAGTTCATATCCTTATCAAAGCCTACAATAAAAACCCGTTGCCCCGTAAATCTGTGCTTTAAAGCATAGTACGTGGCAGCCGGGCTTTATTATATGCACTTATTTCATCTTGCTTCTCTTTCTTAAGAGAGGATCAAGTATCTTCTTTCTTATTCTGAGGCTTGTGGGGGTTATCTCCAGAAGCTCGTCAGTATCTATGAAATCCATGCACTGCTCAAGGCTCATCACCTTGGGAGGAACAAGCCTTAAGGCCTCATCTGATGAAGATGAACGGGTGTTTGTAAGCTTTTTAGTCTTGCAGACGTTGAGCTCTATGTCCTCGGTCTTGGGGGACTGGCCTACTACCATTCCGCTGTAGACCTTTGTTCCGGGCCCTATAAACAGAATTCCTCTCTCCTGTGCGTTAAAGAGACCGTAGGTTATGGCCTCTCCCGCCTCATAAGCTATAAGAGAGCCTGTGGGTCTGTAGCTCAGATCTCCCTTGTAGGGGCCATAGCCCTCAAAGGCTGTGTTTATGACTCCGTTTCCTTTAGTGTCTGTCATAAATTCACCTCTGTAGCCTATAAGGCCTCTTGAGGGTATATTGAACTCAAGCCTTGTGTTTCCGCCCTGCATGGGAGTCATACCCATCAGCTCTCCCTTTCTCTGGGTAAGCTTTTGTATGACTGTACCTGTGAATTCCTCAGGCACGTCAATGTAGGCTATCTCCATGGGCTCAAGCTTCTTTCCTCTCTCGTCGGTTTTGTAGAGCACCTCAGCCTTTGAAACTGCGAATTCATAGCCCTCTCTTCTCATATTCTCTATGAGCACCGAGAGATGGAGTTCCCCTCTTCCCGACACCTTGAAGCAATCTGCCGAGTCTGTATCCTCCACTCTCAGGGAAACATCTGTGTTGAGCTCGCGGTAGAGCCTGTCCCTCAGATGTCTTGAGGTGACATACTTTCCCTCCTGCCCTGCAAGGGGAGAGTCATTTACCATAAAGTACATGGCTATAGTAGGCTCTGATATCTTCTGGAAGGGGATAGCTTCCACATTTTCAGGTGAGCAGATGGTATCCCCAATATGGATTTCAGGTATACCGCTTATGGCAACCACAGAGCCGAATTCGGCCGAGTCAACTTCTACTCTCTTTAATCCGTCAAACTCATAGAGCTTGCTGATCTTTGTCTTTATCATCTTTGATGAGTCGTGGTGGTTGCAGAGGATGACCTGCTGATTGACCTTTATGGATCCGTTGCTGACCTTGCCTACGCCTATACGTCCCACAAATTCGTTGTAATCAATGGTTGAGACAAGCATCTGAGTGGGAGCCTCAGGATCCCCCTCGGGCGCAGGGATATAGTCAATGATAGTGTCAAGAAGAGGAGTCATGTCCTTTCCCTCTGTGTCAGGCTCGTATGAGGCTACTCCTGCCCTTGCGGATGCATATACGAAGGGGCAGTCTATCTGCTCGTCGGAGGCTCCAAGATCCAAAAGAAGCTCCAACACCTCATCCACAACCTCGTTGGGGCGTGCCTCAGGTCTGTCTATCTTGTTGAGACATACTATTACCGGAAGAGACAGCTCCATAGCCTTTCCCAAAACGAATTTCGTCTGGGGCATAGGTCCCTCGAAGGCGTCAACTACAAGTATTACTCCGTCCACCATCTTTAAAACACGCTCAACCTCTCCTCCGAAGTCCGCATGTCCCGGGGTGTCTATAATATTTATCTTTACTCCCTTATAGCTTACAGCTGTGTTCTTGCTGAGTATGGTTATGCCCCTCTCTCGCTCTATGGCGTTTGAGTCCATTACCCTGTCCACCACTTCCTGGTTCGCTCTGAATACACCTGTCTGCCTCAAAAGCTGGTCTACAAGTGTTGTCTTTCCATGGTCAACATGGGCGATTATAGCTACATTTCTTACATCTTCTCTTTTCTGCAACATATTCTTTCCCTGATTTCTTCTTGATTTTTATATTTGAACAATGCTGTTTCGGGCAATTAAAAGAGGCTAATTAAATTTAAGCTTAATAGCCTCTTGCTGTCTGAGCCCTCTCCGCATAGCTGCTTTCCGGATGTTCTCCAACTATCTTGTCAAAAAGTGCATTGGCCTCTTCTGTCCTGTTCTGCGACTGATAGAGCCTTCCCAAAAGGAACATGGTCTCCGGCTCATCAGGCCTTAATTGAAGTGAAAGGTTGTAGTAAGCCTCCGCCTGAGTCATATCTCCCCCGTTCCAAGATTGAGTACCCAGCTCGCAGACCCTCTGCCAGCCCTCACTCTGCATATATCTCATGACCTCGTTATACATGGAGCTCATGGGCTCCTCGGTGACTCCTGCAGGATCTATGGACAGATAATCGTTTGCGGCCTGCACTATATCACCGTCTGTGTATGCTGCGGTTATACTGTTGAGCTTCTGATAGAGACTGAGGAAATCCGCATTCTCCTGCTCATAGGCATTAAGTCTGGTGCTTACATCATTGAACTGAGACTGAAGGCTTGCGTAGCTCTCCTCCAAATCATTAAGCCTGGCTGTTTTTTCCGACAGCTCTCCTGATATATCAACTATATCCTGATTGTTGTTGACGTTTATCTCCCGCCTTACCGAGGGAAGTATTATTATGACGAAAGCAAGCAGAGAGAGTATAAAGCCTGCACACATATAGAGTACCATCTGACCTGCGGTCGCCTGCTTCTTCACCTCAGGAAGTATTACATCGTCATCCTCCATCTGTCGATGGCTGAAGGCATTTTTCAGCTTGTTTCTCTCCACCTCGGCCTTTCCTGTCCTCTTTTTGACCTCATGCATGAGAACAAGAGCCTTTGGATTGTTCCTGTCTATCCTTAAGACTTTGTAGAGGGAACGTCCTGCCCTCACATTGTCCTCCTTCTGCATATAGAGAAGGGCGAGAAGTATGTGGGCCTTTACAAAGTGAGGTGTCTCCTCTATTATCCTGTTGAGCTGCAAAATCGCCAGATCCTCTCCTCCGTGCTGAGCCTGATAGAGGGCCTGGTTGAACTTTTTTACCTGCTGAGAGCATATCTCAAGGCTCACCTTATTTCTCTGGATATTATCCAGATAGTAATCAGCACGATTAGCAGACGGCTGAAGATTCAGGCTGATGACCCATTGGATCAACGCATCCCCTACCTCACCCATCTCATAATAGATCAGACCCAAAAGATTCCTTGCGTCTGTCTGATATTTATTAAACCTGAGTGCCTTTTTCAATAGCTCGGCAGCTCCGCTCAGATCCCTGTACTTTGCTCTCTCCAGCCCGAGATTGTAATAAGTATTTGCGATCCTGCGAATAGTCAAACTGTAATTTACCATGGTCTTTACCTATTCCGCGAATCAAAAATTATTCTTATTCTTTTCCCGCTGTGCATCCTGAATAAGCTGCATCATAATGTCATTCATGTCTGTCAGGTCAGCCTTCGCGATGGCGTCCTCGATGTGTTCCACATCAAGGCTCGGTTTAAATCTTTTGATTTCTTCATTAAAATTAATCATAGTTATGTATTATAGCAAATCCTACTTTTGTAAGTCAAGCAATAAGCTTCTCTTTCTTGAACACTGCCTTAAGCTGTGTTAAAATGATACCCATGATCTGTCAGGAGTATTACTTATGGAAAATACAAATGCATATGAATTTAAAATATTAAGCTCTGTCGCAGAGGGCGAGATCGAAGTAAAAAAATCCCGTTTTCTCGCCGCAGTAGCTCCATGTAAGACTGAAGATGAGGCAAGAGCATTTATCGAAAGCATAAAGAAAAAGCATTTTGATGCAAGGCATAACTGCTTTGCCATGCGTATCGGCAGGCCTAAAGGGCCCATGGATAAATTTTCCGATGACGGAGAGCCTCAGGGTACAGCGGGAAAGCCAATGCTTGACATACTTAGAGGCTCAGGCCTCTATGATATCTGCGCTGTGGTCACCCGATACTTCGGCGGAACCCTTCTCGGGACAGGAGGACTTGTAAGGGCTTATTCCGACGCCCTGAAAGCCGCCCTTTCAAATGCCGATTCCTCAGGCCTTGTCATCCCGCTCTCAAAGGGGCATATAGTCAGCGTAAGCTCCGACTACAGCTTTATAAATAAGATCAAGTTTTATGCCGAGAGAAAATCTCTCTATCCCTATAAGGAGGTATACCTTGAAAAGTGTGAGCTCAGCTATGTGGTTCCCGAGAATGAGGCGGAAGATTTTGTCCGGTCAGTTACAGATATGAGCGGGGGCCGGGCTGAGACGGATCTCGGTGACATCGTCCTCTACGGATTTAACGAAGATAAAGAGATCGTGATATACTGATTCGGTATATCACGATCTTTTTTTATTATACCCCCGGTCCGTACTCGGCGGTGGTAGGTGTATCATAAATTATGTTAGGTCCCGGCTCTACAGGCTGAGGCTCGGGAGCCGCTGTGGGCTGCTCCTCCACAGGGGCAGGGCCGTCAGGATCTACCGGTACGACTGTAGCTACAGGTGTATCCGCATCGTTTGATGAGGAAGACAAAGATCCTCCTGAATATGATCCTCTGTAGTTTGAAGCGTGTCCGCTGTCATCTGTGCGCTTGTCCTCCTCACCTTCAGGAAGTACTATACTTCCTCCCTTTGTGTGGATCTCACAGGTCTCTGTGGGTACATTGTCCACATCAAAATATTCTGTATAGACAGCGTCTGTTCCGGCTCTGTAATCACTGTAGCATCCTGAATGAGGGAGCTTTCCTGATTTTCTGCAGATCTCAACCTCCACAACCGAATCAGGCTTTTCAAAGTCCTTATTCTCAAAGCCCTCATGGACTCTTGTCATTATCTTTCTCCAGATGTCCTTGTGGAAGGATGTTCCTCCGTTGTAGACCCCGGTGTTCTTGTCATAGAGAGACTGATTTTCATCGCAGCCACCCCAGACTCCCGCAGTGTAATAAGGCGTAAAGCCGACAAACCAAATGTCCACGTTGTTGGTTGTGGTGCCGGATTTTCCGGCGCAGCTCATATTGTCAAGATGAGCTCTTGTGGAGGTAGTATTGACTCCTCCGTTGGATGCCCATTTGAGCTGATATATCATGGACTCGCGCATGGCGTCTGTCAGAAGGAAGGCTGTAGAATCCTTCATGACCTTCTCGGTCTCCTCCTCAGTCAGATCTATAAGTATATTGCCGTCATGGTCATATATCTTTGTAAAGAACTTTGCCCTTCCGTACTCTCCTCCGTCAGCTATGGTGGCAAAGGCATTGGTGAGTTCAAGGTTAGTGACTCCGTTATAAAGTCCTCCCAGAGCAGCCGCAGGATTTACATCCTCCTCAGTGAGAGTGGATATTCCCAGTCTCTTGGCAAATTCTATTCCCACCTCAGGTGTGACTGTCTCCACCATACATCTGATGGCAACTATATTCATTGAGTACTCTATGCCTTCTCTTATGGAGGAGTAACCGAAATACTTACCCTCGGTCCACCAGTTTCTGAACTGCTTTTCGCCTATGCTGTACTCTGAGTCATAGTAAACTGTTCCCAGCGTTGCCCCGCACTCTTCTATGGCAGGTGCAAAGGATGAAACCACCTTAAATACCGATCCCGGCTGTCTCACCACGTTGGATGCTCTGTTAAGTCCAAGAGAATATTTCTTTTCTCCTCTTCCTCCTGTGAGAGCCTTTACCTCCTTGGTCTTCTGGTCCATAAGCACAAAGGAGAGCTGAGGCTGGAGAGTAGTGTCGAGAGTCTCGGCTATGATCTCGTCTCCCTCTGTGATCACTGTAGACTTGTACTCTTCTATCCTGTCATTTATAGCCTCCTCAGTCCTGAAAAGCCCTGAGTAGCTCCTTTCATTTTTGACATTCTTGCTGTAGCTCTCAATGTCATGCTCACTGTAGTGGGTCATGCTTCCGTCAGGATGCTTTACAGAGCATCTCCAGGTAAAGGAGTATTTAAAGGTATCATAATTGTCAGTATCGTTTACCTCCTCGTCCACTATAGCCTGAAGCTTCGGGTCCTGGGTAGTCTCTATGCGAAGTCCTCCCGAGTACAAAAGGTCGTGAGCCTGCTTGTTGGTAAGCCCCAACTCCTCGGTAAACACCTCTATGCAGTTTTCTATAAGCGCGTCTGTAAAGTATGAGTAGGGCTTGTCCTCATCAGATGTGAGGGCATCCGCCAGCTTTATCCTGGCGTATACATTGTCGTACAATGCCCTGTTGTACTCATCCTCGTCTATATAGCCCTGTTCAAGCATATCAGAAAGGACCTGTGATCGTCTTTTCTGATTTTCCTCAGGGTTCTTTAGGGGATTATACTTTGTGGGGTTCTGGGGTATGGCAGCCAGCACAGCACACTCTGAAAGAGTAAGGTCACTTACATCCTTGTTGAAATATCTTCTCGCCGCCACCTTCACTCCCAGAGTATTGTTTCCCAGGTTTATGGTGTTAAGATAATCTGTTATTATCTCCTTCTTAAGCTCTGTCTTGTCCACATTGGGCTGATTTTCAAGCATCAGGGCAAGATACCACTCCTGAAACTTTCTCTCATATCTGGCAAAGCCCTCCTCCATTCCGCCCTTAAAGACATTGTTCTTTATGAGCTGCTGGGTAAGAGTCGAGCCTCCTCCGGCATCGTTTCCTGTGATAACTCCTCTCACGGCTCTGGTGATGGATTTGAGATCTATTCCGTTGTGCTGCCAGAATCTCTGGTCCTCTATGGCAACGACTGCGTTTATCAGATCCTCGGGAAGCTCCTCAAAGGTGGCCTCCTCTCTGTTGGATCCCTCCTGAACCAGAGTGGCTATGAGATTTCCCTCGGTGTCATATGCCTTTGAGGCAAAGCCTGAGGGACCGAACTGAAGTGTATCCACATCAGGTGCATTGTCTATTATCCCCTTGAACATACCTATTCCAAAGGCGCTCAGGCAGACCGCAAGAAAAAGGAGGAGAAGCAGAAGCGTCTTTTTTATCAGGTTGGCTCTCTTGTTCTCATCCTTCTGCTCACTTCCCAGTATGTCGTCCAATTTATTGATTATCGCATCTCTGCTGTAGTCAGTCATATGCGCTGTTTACTCTCCTCATAAGTAAGTGTAGCTGATAAGCAAAATCTATATTATTGTAGCACAAAAGCTTATCCCACATCAAGACATGATCCGCCGATAAACTCTCTTATTATGGAGGTCTTCGGAATTATCTCAGGACTTAGGGGCAGTACATAATCAAGGAATTTCAGAAGCCTTTTTGCCTCCAAGTACTCGTCACATTCCTTGGGAACTCCGAAAAGAAGGGGTTCCGCGTAAAGCTTAAGCACAGCAAGCTCATATATCATTGAGGTGTTGAATATGACATCGGCATTTTCCTGGTAGGGGAAGATATTTTCCTCCTCACCTCTCCTCACATCCGGCCACCTGCTTATGGTCTGTCTCGCTGTATATCCCCTCGTAAAGCTGTCTCTGACCATGCGCCTTATGAGGCGGCAGTCTGTAGTGGGTATCCTATTGTGTTCATCTATATTCAGCTGTGTAAGGGCGGAGACATAGATCTTAAACTTCCCGGATTCCGGGATCTCCCCTGAAAACTCTTCATTGAGGCAGTGTATCCCTTCGATTATAAGCACGTCGTCGTCTGTAAGCTGTGTAAAATCCCCCTTATATTCCCGCTTACCTGTCTTAAAATTATATCTCGGTATCTCCACTTTCTCCCCGGAAAGGAGGCCTCTCATATCCTCATTGAACTGTTTTACATCAAGAGCATTTATGGACTCGAAGTCAGGTCTTCCGTCCTTTCCCACAGGTCTGGTGGCAAGATCTTTAAAATAATTGTCTGCAGATATGGTGTGGGGCTTTATGCCGTAGGCTCTCAGCTGTATCGACAGTCTGTGGGCTGTAGAGGTCTTTCCTGAGCTTGAAGGCCCTGCGAGAAGTATTATCTTTTTGTCTCCCTTTGATATCCTTCCTGCTATCTCTCCTATCTTTTTCTCAAAGAAGGCCTCCTGGGTCAGTATAAGGTCATTTGCCTTTCCCTCACATATCATCTGATTGAGGGAAGCTATATTATCCACTCCTATCTTGTCTGCCCAGCGGAAAGATTCCGACTGTACCTCAAAGAGCTTCTCCGAGGGTGAAAAGGTCCTCAGCTTCATGGGATCCTCATCCTCAGGAAGCATCAGTACGACTCCGTCATGATAGAGCTTAAGGTCAAAGCACTTTATATAGCCCGTGGAGGGACACATCGCTCCATAGTAATAGTCCTCAAATTTTTCCAGTCGGTATATGTTTACCCTGGAGGCCCTCCTGAACTTAAACAATTTCTCTTTATCATACATACCGAAGCGGTGAAAGCGCTCTACAGCCTCATCAGCTCTGATGCTGAGCTTTTCAAACACAAGATCGGCTCTTATATAGTCCTTCATCCTGTCTCTGACACGCTCCAACAGTTCCTCGTCAAGAGTAAATCTTCCTCTCGGAAGTATAAAGAAGTTACCGCCTATAGTAAACTGCACCTCTATCTTATCTATCCTCTCACTTCCCAGGATATTGTAGAAGGCCTTAAGCATAATAAATATGGCGGAGCGGGCGTAGCACATCTGTCCCGCCTTGTCACTGTAGGTTAGAAATAGGGCGTCTGTATCCTTCTCAAGTTTCTTGTTGAGCTCAAGTAGGGCGTTTTCTCCCGCGTCCCTAACAAGAAGTATATCATTGGTGTAGAGATCCGCAAAATCGCGGGCAATATCCTTCCAGGCAGTTCCCTGCTCGTATTCCCTCTCTCTGTTTCCACATCTTACTTTATAAAACATAGCATTCTCCTCTGATGTCAAAAAAGCGGCTCTCTGCCCTCATTGAGAGTCCTGCTCCTGTAAGAAAGGTATCCGCCTTCGGCATAGTCCCTGTCTATGACTGCCTGAGCGGGAAAATCAGCCCCTCTCACAAGTACCACTTCACCATAGCCGTTTTTTTCTATAAAGTCAGCCATGAATCCTGTAAACACTCTCTCAAGGCCATAGTGGCCGGCGTCAATAAGGGCCATGCCTGCATCAACCGCGTCAAGTCCCTCGTGGTGCCCCATATCTCCTGTTACGAAGGCCTCGGCACCGAGAGACAGGGCTCTCTGAAGCATTCCTCTTCCGCTTCCGGGACAAACCGCTATCCTTTTAAGCTTTTTCATAAAAGGCAGGTCTTTTTCCGGTGTGGAAGCGACCGTTCCATCCCCGGCATAGTACATTACAAAGGGGAGGTTAAACTTTTCCTTCACATAATCAGCCAGCACATTGGGATACATCTCTTCCTTAAGATCTGCCACAAAGCCTATACCGAAGGCTTCATTCTCGTGTCCCTCCACCGGCTCCAGCGGGATCCGGTTTTCCACACCCATTATCTTCGCCACTATATCGGCCATACAGCCCGGAGCGGCATCAAAGTTTGTGTGCATGGCATAGCAGCACATATCGGCTTTTATAAGCTTTGAAAGCTTTCTGCCTAAAGACTCATCCTCGTCAAGCTTTGCCACCGGTTTAAATATGATAGGGTGATGAGTGAGGAGAAGATCTGCCCCCGCCTTTATGGCTTCGTCTATGACATTTTCAGTGGCGTCAAGGGCAATGGCGATCTTTCCTATATCTTTTCCCCTTCTGCCCGTTATAAGCCCGGGATTGTCCCAGGAGCAGGCAAGATACGAGGGGGCCAGCTCCTCAAATTTCTCTATAAGTTCTCCCATAGAATACGTTTTCATGGTCTTTTTCCTTTCACTTTCTATAAAATCTTTTCTATGAACTCATCTCTCCCTAAGATCTCTTTTTTCCTCTCCGAGCTCACCTCGGATTGACCGTTTTTCTCAAGCTCTGAGAGTATCATTTTGTCCTTTTTAAGCCTGTCCCTAAGATATTCAAGAAATACAGTATCCCTCTTTTGGATCAGCCTCTTTCCGTAAATAAAATCTTCGTCCTCGATATATCTGTCACCGGTGTAAAGCTCAGCTTCCATATATTTAGGGTTCTGTGCAGTAATTATCACATAATACTTACCCATATCCTTTACCATGGATTCGTCTCTTATATAAAAGCCCAAATCTTCCTGGATGAAGCTTCTAAGTATCTCAGGCTCAGACTGGGGGCTTAAAATCAGACATCTGCAGTCTGAAAGGCTGCACGAGGATGTGTTTTTTTCGTATGCGCCTGATGTGGTGGGAGTAAAGTTAAGTATATCCCGCATGAGTCTTCCCCCCATACCGGAAATGACTATGCACTCAGGCACAGATATATTTAAAAGCCCGTCGCTGAGCACGATCTCTATCCTGTCGGAAAGACCTGCATCCTCTATATTTTTTTTTGCCCGGGACAGAGGGCCTTCGTTTACGTCCGCAGCCACGGCATGATCGGCCTTTCCTCTCCTTATGAGTTCCATCGACACATATCCGTGATCGCAGCCTATATCAGCCACACTTTTACAGCGTGGTACAGCCTCAATTATTTTTTCAAGTCTGTCAGATAATACCATTTTTCTCCTCAATAAGCCTTTGCAGCAGCAGGGCATCCCCTGACTCTACGGCAGCATTCATTTTCTGTTCCAGAGAGTGGAGCCTTATCCTTCTCAAAGCATCCTCCACAGATTTAAGCATTGAGTCCTTCTCCTCAGCTTCCTCCTCAACTCCATCCGCTCCATCGGAAGACTTCTCCGGAATAAAGGGCTTTGCATTTATGATCTCCACCACCCTCTTTTTTGTATCTTCGTCCTGACTGTATCTGTCTATAAGAGAAGCGGGATTAAAATTGCCTTCCCCGCATCTTTTGTATATCTCCGCTGCAATGTCCCTGTAGAGCTCGTCTGTAAAATCCTCAGGGACAAGCTGAGAGCTTATCCTCTCAAAAAGCTCAGGCTGCTCACAGAGCCCTGTAAGAACTATCCGTTCCGATCTCAGGAGTCCTGTGTCTCTCCCCTTTCCTTCTCTCTTTCTCGGAGCTCTCATCCTCTCAGGTTCCCCATAGCTGCCTGAAACCCGATCAGAGGAAAGGCCTCTTTTCAGTCCCTTTTGGTTTACCAGCCTCTTAAGCTCCTCATAGGGTATGAAGTGATCCCTTGCCACTGTTCTTGTGTAGTTGTCTCGTTCAAGAGCCTCGCTGAATTCCGCAAGTTTTTCCGCGACAGCATTATAGAAGTCCGTCTTCCCCTCAGGATCTGTCAGGTCATAGGATTTCTTTAAAACATCTATCTCAAAAAGAAAGGAGTTCTTTGCCTTTCTTATGCGCTCCTCAAAGGCCTCAGGGCCGAGAGCCTTGAGAAACTCATCCGGATCCTTGTATGGGCTCATGTCAAGCACCTTTACGGAAAGTCCCTCTGCTCTCAGTATGGGCAGGGCTCTGAGCTTAGCTCTTATTCCCGCCTCGTCGCTGTCCTGAGTGAGAATGACCTTTTTTGTATAGCGCTTTAAAAGCTTTGCGTGTTTCTCATTAAAGGCGGTTCCCAATGAGGCCACCGCATTTGTAAATCCATACTGGTGGAGAGCTATCACGTCCATATAGCCCTCGCATAAAAGTATGTGGTCTTTTCTTGATTTTCTGGCAAAATTAAGCCCGTAGAGATTCTTGCTCTTATCAAATATCTTTGTCTCCGGAGAGTTGAGGTACTTAGGCTCACCATCCCCCATAACTCTTCCCCCGAAGCCCACGACTCTGTTGTTGACATCCATTATAGGAAACATAACCCTGTTCCAAAATCTGTCATGGGCACCTCTCTCCTCAATTATCTCAAGGCCTGACTCTCTTAAGAGCTCGTCACTGTAGCCCTCGGCCTTCAAATAACTGTACAGCTCGGATGAGTTTTTTCCGGCATATCCGAGGCCGAAATGGGTCATGGTCCTGTCTGACAACTGTCTTTTTCCCTTAAAATACTCAAGCCCCTGTCTTCCCTTTTCCGACTTCAGCTTTTCATGATAAAACACAGCCGCCTTTTTATGTATTTCAAGCAGGCTGTCTCTGAGCTTGGAGTCATATCCTCCCGGAGCTTTTTCCGACGCCTCAGGCAGGGCTATTCCCGCTCTCTTTGCCAGATACTTAAGTGCGTCCGAGAAGCTGTAATTCTCATATTCCATCAAGAAAGTGAATACATTCCCTCCTGCTCCGCAGCCGAAACAATAGTACATCTGTTTTGAAGGACTTACGGAAAAGGAAGGGGTTTTTTCCCCATGAAAAGGACATAGGCCAAAATATGTTCCTCCCCTTTTCTTGAGCTGAACATACTGACCTATGATCTCAACTATATCATTGGCGTCACGCACTCTGTCTATTATATCATCAGAATAATACAAAACTACCTAAGCCTCCAGCCTATAGGAACAAACAGCTCCTCAAATTTTTCAATGGCGTAGTTATCAGTCATTCCGGCTATGTAATCACACACAGCTCTCTCTCTCTTTTCTCCCTCTCTGTACATCCTGACAAACTCGTCAGGCATCTCCTCTGTACGCTCCATATAGTATTTGAAGAGAAGCTCTATCATCTTTTTAGCCTTCTCTTCCTCTTCCTTGGCCTTGCCTCCTATATAGACATTGTTGAACATCCATGTCCTAAGGCCTCTCATGGTCTTTTCCATGCCCTCGGACATTTTTATCTCAGGCCTGTCAAAGCTGTTCTCAATAACATCGTGCACCAGCCTGTCAAGCCTCACATTTACGCTGTGTCCCAGGACTCCGGTATACTCCTCAGGTATATCCTTTTCCTCAAAGAGCCCCGCCCTTATGGCATCGTCTATATCGTGGTTTATATAGGCTATCTTGTCGGAGAGCCTTACCACCTGGCCCTCAAGGGTGGAGGGATGTCCGCTTGTCTGGTGATTGAGTATACCGTCTCTCACTTCCTTGGTGAGGTTAAGGCCTCTGCCGTTCTTCTCCAAAACCTCAACTACACGCACCGACTGTTCGCTGTGCTCAAAGCCGTCCTCGCAGAGCCTGTTGAGCACAGACTCTCCGCTGTGTCCGAAGGGAGTGTGTCCAAGGTCATGCCCGAGAGCTATGGCCTCAGTCAGATCATCGTTGAGAAGCAGGGCCTTTGAAATAGTCCTTGCTATCTGTGCGACCTCCAGAGTGTGAGTAAGTCGGGTCCTATAGTGATCCCCCTCAGGGGCAAGGAACACCTGGGTCTTATGCTTCATCCTCCTGAAGGATTTTGAGTGAAGTATCCTGTCTCTGTCCCTCTGGTAACAAGTCCTTATATCACATTTTTCCTCCGGCCTGTCTCTGCCGAGGCTTTCGGATGACAGGGCCGCGAATCTGCTGAGGCTTTCTCTCTCACGGGCCTCAAGCATCTCTCGTATACAGCTGTAGCCTGTGCCTACGCTCATATATTTTCCTCTTTCTATTTAAGGAAGCCGTCTATTATTGCAGCTTCCGCCTCCTCGGGGCTGAGCCCAAGAGTCTCAAGCTTTATAAGCTGCTCTCCTGCTATCTTTCCTATGGCAGCCTCATGTATAAGGGCCGCATCGGGACTAAGGGCATCAAGTCCCGGAAGAGCAAGCACCTTCGCCTCATCCATGATTATGGCGTCACATTCGCTGTGTCCTGAGCAGCTTGCCTTTCCTACAATATGGGAATAAAAAGTGCTCTTTGATTTATCCGTAGCCACGGAACGGCTTATGATATTTGCCGATGAATTATCACCTACAAGATCCGCATCTATCCTGGATTCCGCCTCCTGGGTGCCGTTTGTCAGAAGCCTCTCCCTGACGATGAGCTTTGCGTCCTTTTTTATCTCAGCCTTTGTTATCCTGTTTGTGGAGTCTATGCCCTTTATCTGGGTGGACTCCATCTCCATAAATGCTCCCTCGTCAAGGTATATCTCCGTCACAGGGTTCATGATATTTCCGCCCTTTGTGCCGTCATCAGTCTCACCGTAATGCTTTTCAACATACTTTACCTTTGAGTTCTTGCCTATAAAGAATCTGTGGAGTCCGTCATGCTGACTGTCCTGATCTCCGCAGTTGTGTATACCGCAGCCTGCAACTATCTGCACATCACAGTTCTCCCCCACATAAAAGTCATTGGTCACCACATCCTTAAGTCCTGTCTTAGCTATGACCACAGGTATGCAGCAGGACTGATTTACTGTGCCGTCCTTTATCCTTATATCTATGCCGGTGCCGTCCTCCTTAGAGGTGATCTCTATATTCTCTGTGGAGTTTCGGCTCTGCGCCTCTCCATTGTATCTTATATTGTAAGCTCCTGTAGGAGTCTTGTGAATATCAGCCACCTCGGCCAATATCCTCTTTTCTATATCATCTATAGCTAACATGAGAAAGTCCTCCAAAATTGCTGAAATTTTTATGAAACAAAGTCAGGTCCGAAATCAATTCATTGCATCCTTTTGAACCTGACAGAGGGAAACCGCCGAATCCGAGCCCAGTATCTTTGGAAGTATGACATCTTTGCTGCCCCTATCGGCTATCTCTCCCTTTTCAATGACTATGATCTCATCAGCTATGTCCAGTATTCTCTCCTGATGGCTTATTATTATGACTGTACCCTTTGTCAGCTCCTTAATGTGCTCAAATACCTTTATAAGGTTTTGGAAGCTCCAGAGATCTATTCCGGCCTCAGGCTCGTCAAAGACTGTGAGCCTTGATCTTCTTGCCAAAACTGTGGCGATCTCGATACGCTTAAGCTCTCCTCCTGAAAGAGAGGCATCCACCTCTCTATTTATGTAATCTCTGGCACAAAGTCCAACCTCGCTCAGATATTTGCAGGCGTCGGCGGGAGTGAGCTTCTTGTCATTTGCAGCAAGTCTTATAAGGTCAAGTACCTCTATGCCCTTGAATCTGACCGGCTGCTGAAAAGCAAAGCTTATGCCCATATTAGCCCTCTCGGTGATACTGCTCTCGGTTATGTCCTTGCCTTCAAAGAGTATCCTTCCGTCTGCCGGCTTATATATACCGGCTATCAGCTTCGCAAGGGTGGATTTACCCCCTCCGTTGGGTCCTGTTATAACTACAAATTTTCCGTCAGGAATATCCAGAGTAATGTTCTTTAAAATCTCCTTGTCGCTTCCCTTCTCGTCCGCGACCTCATATCTTATGTTTTCAAGCTTCAGCATTTATTACAGATACGCCGCCTTGAATGCGGCACTCCTCTCTTTAAAATAGCGCTGTGGTGTTGCCCACAGCGCTTATTTTAGCATAATATAATGAAACTTGCATTATTTTTTGCAATCCGGAAACATTTTCCCATGTTTTTTATAGGTATTGTCTGATGAAGGATCAGTGCAGCTATCAGCCTGTTATAAGCCTTCCATAGGTTCCGTCATGGTTTGTGTTGAAATAATATCCCACCCCGTCTATGACATGGCTTCCGACAAGCATGGCTCCCCGAGTTCCGTTTGAGACAGGGTTAAAGTAATAAGTATTTCCGTCAATAGCCTGCCATCCTGTAAGCATTGCTCCGTAGGGCTGTCCTCCTGCCCCTGATATGGGGTTTAAGTAGAACCAGTTGCTTCCATCCAAAAGCCATCCTGCCTGCATTCTTCCTGAGACGTCACAGTAGTACCAATTTGAACCGTCATTTACCCAGCCTGTAAGCATCTTACCCGATGCATCGCAGTAATACCATCCGTTGCCGTCATTTATCCAGCCTGTAAGCATGGTTCCTGACTGATTGCAGTAATACCAGTTTGATCCGTCATGGATCCAGCCCGTGGCGTAGCCGTTGGGAGTATTCCAATGCCATGCTCCTCTGAGGTCCTGAATCCAGCCGTTTTGATTTGAGGGCTGTGAAGGGCTTCCTGAGCTGCCTGTGCTTCCGGAGGTATTGCTCTCCCTTCCTATGGCGTCTGACCAGCTGTCATAGTCATCATCGTAATCTCCAAGATCAACGTCTCCTATTATGGCCCATTCTCCGTCAGCTGTTCTGGGGTTCTTTCCCGCATCACCGGTGGCTCTAACCGCCATTCCCACTATCTCACAGTCATCATATCTGTCATCATCGTACTTTCTTATGTAACTTGAAATGTCGACTCTCTCCGAGGAAGTGGTACCGTGCTTTGTCTTGTCGTCGCCGTTTCTGTCGGTCCAGTCTATTACATACTCATATCTGTCCGCATTGGAAACGCTGTCCCACTTTGCTCTCTCCTCGCCCTCATCCAGGTGAAGATTTCCTGGCGCAGGGAACATATAGTAAGGATAGGCCTCAACTCTCAGCTCAAGAGTATAGCCGTCATCCTCCACCCTTTTTCTCGTAACCTCAGTTACGCCGCTGTAGGTGACATTCACATTGTCGCTGAAACGATTGCCGTCATTTGCGTCAAGTGTTATCTCGTAGGTGTGAGTACGTGTGGGGCTGCTGTCGGCATCCAGGTCCTCAACACCGCTTATGCTGTAATTGTGACTGTTAGTGTAAAAATAGGGATCAACACATTTGCCTGCCTCCAAAGGTGCATCGTCGTCGGCAACAGCTTTGATATCAACACTGTTGATCCTGGCGGCAAAGGCTGTAGTCGCCATCAGTGCTGAAAAAGCTGAGGCCATTATTAATATTTTAACAGTTTTTCTCATATTCACCCCTCTCCTTTCTACTAAAATTATATAGGTTAAGGGCCTTTGGAGCAATAAACTTTATATGAATATTATATTACAGATTTTTACGACAAAAAGAGACCGTCATATTGACGATCTCTGAAGCTCAATGCAGAAGAAGGGACTTGAACCCTCATGACATTGCTGTCACACGGACCTGAACCGTGCGCGTCTGCCAATTCCGCCACTTCTGCAAAAAAGAATGCGGAAGATGAGACTTGAACTCACACGCCCTAAACGGGCACAAGATCCTTAGTCTTGCTCGTCTGCCAATTCCGACACTTCCGCAACGCAGATAATAATACAATATTTCATCAAATTTTGCAAGTCCTTTTTTGCAAAAATCCAAGCCGCTATTCAAGAGGTTTAATGAAAAAGTTTCCGAAGACATTCTCTGAATTCATTACATTGATAAAGGCCTTTGCGTCCACGCTCCTGATGCACCTTCTTATGTGATGAAGCTCATCCGCAGGGAGTATGGTGTAAACTACATAGTGGTCCTTGTGAGTGTAGGCACCCTGAGCCTTAAAAAGTGTGGCTGAATGATGGGTCACAGACATGATCTCCTCAGCTACCGACTCCGGCTTGTCTGTAATTATAAACACAGTCTTCTTTGAGTATTTTTTGTAGAAAGTGTTGAGCATCTGGGTCTGACAGAACTGGAAAATTATAGTATACAGAGCCCCATCCATGCCGAAGATAATACCTGATATAAGTATAAGTACGGCATTAAACATCAGCACATAATTCCATGTGGCTATACCTTTCTTCACAGAAAAATACATAGCCACAAAGTCCGAGCCTCCGGAAGATGCTCCGCTGTTCAATATCATGCTGAGAGCTCCTCCGTTTATAATTCCTCCGAATACAGCTATCAGAAGCCTGTCATCAGTCACAGGCGCGGAGGGAGCCGGAATGAGATCCGTAAGAAGGGACATAAGGACTATGCATATGCATGAGTAGCCTGTAAACTTCTTTCCCACAGTCTTAAATGCCAGATAAGCAGGTATAGAGTTTATGATAAAGCTCAATATAAAAAAGGGTATCTCCACACCGAAAAACCTGGCGGCTATCCTCTGCAGGAGTATTGCAACTCCGCTGGCTCCTCCCGGCAAAAGGCCTCCCTGGTTTATAAAATACTGAATATTTGCCGCCATTACAGCACTTGCTATGATCACAAAGATCAGGGATTTCGCATCAGCCTTGATGCGCATATTGTTCTGCTCGGCCACATAGGCCGCATAGGCGTCATCTATCTTCTTATTCCTTGGCGTTGCCGAGCTGTTCTCAAGCTCTGTCTTTTCTCCCATTTCCCCTCAACCTCAAAGTATTATTTAAAAATCAAAGAGCTGTTGCAAAAAGGTCATCCCTTCTTACCACAGCCCTTGTTAATTACTTGTTAAGGCTTGACTTAGCCATCTCAGCAAGCTTTGCAAAGCCCTGAGCATCAGAAACAGCAAGCTCTGAGAGCATCTTACGGTTGATGTCAACTCCTGCTGTCTTGAGACCGTGCATAAGCTGTGAATAGCTGATTCCGTTCATTCTTGCAGCTGCATTTATACGTGTTATCCAAAGAGCACGATACTGTCTCTTCTTCTCCTTACGTCCTCTGTATGCATTAGCCAGAGCCCTCATCACAGACTGCTTGGCAACGCGATACTGCTTTGAACGCGCACCTCTGTAGCCCTTAGCCATCTTAAGTACTCTGTTATGTTTCTTCTTTGCGTTTAAACCGCCCTTGATTCTTGCCATTGTTCTCTTCCTCCTTCCAAAAAATACGACTTACAGATAAGGCAGTACCTTTTTCATTGCTGCTACATTTGTAGAGTCAACAGTTGTTGCCTTACGAAGATTTCTCTTTCTCTTTGTTGTCTTCTTGGTAAGGATGTGTGACTTGTAAGCTTTATGTCTTACTAATTTACCGGTTCCTGTTTTCTTAAAGCGCTTTGCTGCAGCTCTCTTTGTCTTTAACTTAACTGACATTTCTATATCCTCCTAATGATTATTTACTTCTTCGCGGACAAAATAAGTACAAGGCTTCTGCCCTCAGCCTTTGCGGGCTTATCTATCTGAGCTATGTCAGAGAGCTTCTCGGCTATATCCTCAAGGATATACTTGGACTGGTTCATTCTGGCCATCTCTCTTCCTCTGAATCTCAGATTAACCTTTACCTTATTTCCCTTCTCAAGAAATTTTCTCGCTGCCGATACCTTTGTATTAAGGTCATTAGTGTCAATATTAGGTGATAAACGTACTTCCTTGACCTCTATTGTTTTCTGCTTCTTTTTCTGTTCTTTCTCTCTTCTCTTAAGCTCATAGCGATACTTTGAGAAGTCGATGATCTTTACAACAGGCGGATTGGCTGTAGGGGCAATCTTAACAAGATCGAGCTCCGCGTCGTAGGCAAGCTTCATAGCCTCCTGAGATGACATGATCCCGAGCTGCTCACCGTTTTCTCCGATGACTCTGACTTCCTTGTCCCTTATCTGCTCGTTGATTTGTACATTGATATCGCTGATATTAACACACCTCCCTTAAATAAAATACACGGCTATCGGTTTGAGGACCGCTGCATTTCTCATATTCAGTCTGACAAAGTCGATAAATAATAAGAAAGAGCGGATACAGACATATCCGCTCTAAAGTGCCTATTTTCATCGGAGGGCTCACTGAGACCCTTTTCCGATTGATAAAATCACTATTTACCCGAGCGCCCTGCGCTCAAAGGTGAGACGGAAAGTCTTCTTTGTTGTTTTCAAAACATAAATACTCTACTATATCTCAAGGCAAAAGTCAATTACTTTTTACAATAATCAAAGACTTTTTCTATGAATTAAGCCGTTTACGGAGTGAGCGTGAACCTTATTAACTTCGAGCTTTTTCAATTGTTTGAGGAAACCTTCGGTTTCCGAGTTTTGAAAAAGTGAGGTAAGTTAAAAGGCAAATGCGAACGCAGTGGCTTTAACAGAAAAAGCTTTGATTATTTTAAGATTGTTTTTTACCTTTTTTCAGCTATCTCTTTCTTGAGATCGGCAATGAAATCAGCCACAGGTCTTGCGCCCACGTCGCCCTCGCCTCTCTTTCTGACAGAGACAGTTCCGTCAGCTTCCTCCTTCTCGCCGACGATCAGCATGTAAGGAACCTTTTCCTTCTGAGCCTCTCTGATCTTGTAGCCTATCTTCTCGGCTCTGCGGTCAACAGCAACACGGATACCCGCATCGTCAAGCTCCTTGTAGAGCTTCTCGGCGTAGTCAAGATACTTGTCTGAGATGGGAAGTATCTTTGCCTGAACAGGTGCAAGCCATGCGGGGAATGCTCCTGCAAAGTGCTCGGTGAGTATGCCTATGAATCTCTCTATTGAGCCGAAGATAACACGGTGTATCATGATGGGCCTGTGCTTCTCTCCGTCAGCACCTGTATACTCAAGCTCGAATCTCTGGGGAAGCTGGAAGTCAAGCTGAATGGTTCCGCACTGCCACTCTCTTCCTATGGCATCGATAAGGTGGAAGTCTATCTTGGGACCGTAGAATGCTCCATCTCCCTCATTTATGACATAGTCGATGCCTGCAGCCTCAAGAGCTCCCTTAAGTCCGTTTGTCGCAAGCTCCCAGTCCTCATCGGATCCCATGGAATCCTCAGGTCTTGTGGAGAGCTCTACCTTATATTTGAATCCAAGAAGGGAATAAAGATCATCTATCATCTTTATTACTCCCAGTATCTCATCCTTTATCTGCTCAGGCATCATAAAGATATGTGCATCGTCCTGAGTGAAGCAGCGAACTCTGAAAAGACCGTGAAGCTGTCCCGACTTCTCATGTCTGTGTACAAGTCCCAACTCTCCCACGCGCATAGGCAGGTCTCTGTATGAGCGGGGCTCGGATGCATATATGAGGACTCCTCCGGGGCAGTTCATAGGCTTTACGGCATAGTCCTCGTCATCTATAACAGTCGTATACATATTCTCCTTATAGTGATCCCAGTGTCCGGAGGTCTCCCAAAGCTTTCTGTTAAGGATTATAGGGGTGGATACCTCAACGTATCCGTTCTTGTGATGGACCTCTCTCCAGTAATCTATAAGGGCATTCTTTAATGTCATTCCGTTGGGCAGGAAGAAGGGGAATCCGGGGCCTGCCTCATGGAACATAAAGAGTCCAAGCTCCTTTCCTATCTTTCTGTGATCTCTCTTCTTTGCCTCCTCCAGCATGACAAGGTATTTCTCAAGCTCCTCCTTTGAGGCAAAAGCTGTTCCGTAAATGCGGGTAAGCATCTTGTTCTTCTCAGAGCCTCTCCAGTAAGCTCCCGCAAGGGACTGGAGCTTGAAGGCCTTACCCACCTCTCTCGTTGTCTGAAGATGAGGTCCTGCACAGAGATCTGTGAACTCTCCCTGCTTAAAGAAGCTTATGAGCTCTCCCTCAGGAAGGTCATTTATAAGCTCCACCTTGTAGGGCTCCTGTCTTTCCTCCATGAGCTTTATTGCCTCAGCTCTCTCAAGTGTAAAATACTCTATCTTGAGGTTTTCCTTTACTATCTTTCTCATCTCGGTCTCTATCTTTCCGAGGTCATTTTCTGATATGGGCTCCTTGAAGTCAAGGTCATAGTAAAAGCCGTCAGCTATAGAGGGACCTATAGCAAGCTTTGTCTCAGGCCAAAGTCTCTTTACAGCCTGTGCAAGGATATGTGAGCAGCTGTGTCTCAAGGTGCTGAGATATAAAGGATCATCCTCTGCTATCTCCTTGATGCTGCCGTCATGCATGGTCAATTTCTTCATTTCCATTTGTTTTTCCTCCGATTTTTGATCTTCTCTTTTCCTCGGGGACTTTGTGTACCTTGGGGCTCTTAAACTCATGACCCCGGTAATACAAAAAGTCCCCTACTACGGTTAAGTAGTAAGGGACGATAAATATCGCGGTTCCACCCTTATTGCGCAAAAAAATCATTGCGCCTCTCATTATGATTATAACGGAATCACCGTTCCCGATTAAGGGACGCTCCGAGGTGGTCTTCACAAAGCTTCATGTAAGATGCTCTCAGCCTAAGGCATCTCTCTCTGTGGCAATCCGCAGTGCTACTGTCCTCATCAACGCTTTAGAAATGTTTGATTACGATTTTTATTATATTAACAGTGTCAGTGAATGTCAATAGAACAAACTGATCAAAAAATGAGCGTTAAAAGCCTGCAAAGCATAAATATATCCTATAAAATGCCAAGGATTTCATTGAGATCCCTTATCTCATAATCAGGTATGGCGCCGGTCCTGTTCGGCTCCCTCAAGGGATTATAAAAACAGGTCTTTATCTCGGCATTGTTTCCGCCTAAAATATCGCTTGTGAGGGAATCCCCCACCACAAGTACCCTGTCTCTTGAAGGCTGTCCTATACTCTCCATGACTATGTCAAAGAATTCTCTTCTCGGTTTTTCAAAGCCCAGATCCTCAGAGAGGAAGACTCCGTCCACAAGCTTGTCAAAGCCTGATGTCCTGAGCTTTTTAGTCTGGGCGATCACTGTCCCATTTGAAACCACATACTGGGGGATAAGTCCCTTGAGGGATGAAACAAGCTCATAGCTGTTATCGCAGTAGGCCACAGTATCCCCAAGACTCAGCTGGTATCTGTCGTTAAAATCTGAGGATATGGAGCTGTCAATGCCTTCCCGGTCAAAGAATTCCTTAAATCTTCCGACAAGGATCTCCTTCTTTGTCCTCTCCCCTCGCTCAAGCATCTCCCAGTATTTCTTATTTATCATGGAGTACTCCGAAAGCATACTGTCGCTGCACTCGCCTATTCCGAACTCATGAAACAGGCTTCTTATGGCTGCCCTCTCCGCGGCTTGAAAGTCAAGAAGGGTCCCATCCACATCCCAAAGCAATACATCAAAGTTTTTCATACAAGAATTCTCTTACCTCGTCAGGTTCGGGGATAGACGGAGCTGCTCCGGGCCTTGATACAGCGATGGCTGAGGCTGCGGCCGCCTTTTTCATGGCTTCTTTAACGCTTTCGCTATCATTTCCGTTTTTCGTGATCTCAGAAAAGAAATATCCTGTAAAAGTATCTCCTGCAGCGGTGGTGTCCACAGTCTTAACCTTAAATATAGGCTGTTTAATCACCACGCTTCCGTCGGTGTAGACAGAGCCTGCCGCCCCTAAGGTCAGCACTATGCATGCCCCCGGATATTTCTCCCCCAGCATTTTTATAAGCTTTTCTCCGTCAGGTTCAGCTGCCTCACTCTCAGAAAGTCCCAATATCTGTACCGCCTCTATCTCGTTTAAGATAAAATAGTCAATATACTCTAACGGCAGCTTTAGGATCTTCTCATTCATAGGAGAGGGATTGAGAACAGTCTTCATCCCTACGTCGTGAGCCTTTTTAACTATATAATCCATGTTGTTGATCTCGTTTTGAAGGATTATATAATCACCCTTGCCGAAGTCTGAAAGCACAGAATCCACATACTCTTCGGTTATAGCCTGATTGGCACCGCCGTAGAGGATTATGCAGTTGTCGCCCTCCTTGTCGTTTTGAATGATAGCATTTCCGGTCCTGACCTCTGTGAGCACCTTGATATGATCAGTATTTACTCCGGCAGCCCTCAGCACCTCTGTCAAAAGCTTTCCGTCATCTCCGATGGCGCCGGCATGATAGACCTCTGCCCCCGCCTTTCCCAAGGCAACAGACTGATTGAGGCCCTTTCCTCCGGAATAAACATTGAGAGATTCGGAAGATATTGTCTCCCCCTTCTTTACTATGTGATCCAGTCTGTAGACATAGTCAATATTTAATGAGCCGAAATTAAGGATCTTCATTACAGCAAACACCTCCACCTTTTATTTTTCAAGTCCAAAAAACCTATGTAAGTTTATTTATGTATGCAAAAGATCTGCGACGCTGTCTCTTATAATGAGTTTCGGTTGAAACAGGATCTTCCTGTAGCTCTCGGTCTTATTATCCAGTTCCTCTATAAGCTGCTTTGCTCCGGCAACCCCCATATCATAGACAGGCTGCCTCACAGTCGTAAGAGGTACATCCAATATCTCGGAAAAGAATATATCATCATATCCTATAAGCGAGATCTCATTCGGTATTTTTATCTTGTGCTTTTTTAATTCATGGTAAGCCCCATATGCCGACATGTCATTAAAGGAGAATATAGCTGTTATATTTTTTGAGAGAAAATACTTTACAGCCCTCTCTCCGCTCTCCCTGTCATATTTCCCCTCAAAGATCAATCTCTCATCGTAGGGTACACCATATTTCCAAAGAGCTTTCTGATGGCCTCTCAGTCTCTCCATAGAGTCTTCCAGATTGTTGGGTCCTGTTATACAGCCTATCCTTCTGTGACCGGACTCCAAAAGATATTCGGTGGCAATATATCCGCCTTTCATATGATCCACGACCACAGAACTGCAGTTTGCGTTCTCTATATACCTGTCTATCATTATGAAAGGCATCTTAAGACTTTTTAAAAGCTGCAGGCTCTCCTGTGTCTTCTTTTTATCACTGTCTTTTGACATACAAAACAGTATACCATCCGCCCCCTGGTCAGCCAATACCTGTATGTAGGAAAGTTCTCTTTCATGGTCGTCATTTGTATTGCACAAAATCAGGTTCCACCCCTGCTGCCTGCAGGTGTCCTCCACCCCCTTGGTCAGCATGGAGAAAAAGGTATTGCTCACATCCGAGATTACAAGCCCTATGGTCTGAGTCCTCTTCTTCACCAGACCTATGGCCACCTGATTGGGGTGATAGTTTAATTCCTTGGCTGCATCCTTTATCTTTTTCTTCGTACTATCCGGAATCTTCTCAGCTTTGTTGTTAAGGACAAGTGAAATAGTCGCCACAGAAAAGCCTGTGTAATTTGCAATGTCTTTAATTGTCGTTCTCAAAGTATCGGCCTCCGGTTAAATTTGTTATTTTAATGGAGTCTGTCTCAAATCTATGCGCGCTTCAGTTACTATTAAGTATATCCGTATTTGAGCATTCAGTCAAAATGAAACCCCCCAAAATCCACACTAAATTTATCTTTCCGTCGATTGAGAAGGACTTTTTAACTAATCCCATAAGGGGAGCTTATCTGTCTTTCGTCAGCCAGTCAACGATACCCTGCCAAAGTCTGTCATAGCACTCCCACTCGCAGAACTCCGGAGGAGCCCAGTGAGGAGCACAGTCTGTCGTAAATACCGCGCTTCTGCCTTTTCCGTAGCTTCCGAAGGCTATAAAGGGATTACCCTCAACTGTCGCCACAACGTCCGCATCCTGTTTGGCCACGGTTTTGTTATAGCCCAACACATCAGGCCACTCACCTGTCACGCCGGAAAGGGCCTCATGCTCCTTTACAGTCACAGGCTTTACTCCCTCACAGCGCTCCATTCTGTCATCGACCGTGAGGACTTCGACAGGAAGCACATCCTGGACTGCAGTATCATGCCATTTTCCCTTTGCATCGACTCCTGAGAAGGTGAGGTATCCGCCTACCATAAGAAGACTTCCTCCATTTAATACATAGTCCCTTATTGTCTTTGCCCTGTTAGGCATCTTTTCGCTTCTGCTGAAAGTCGCAGGGGGAAGGAGCAGTGTGTTGGCTCCTATGTCCGAGAGTATGACACAGTCATATTTGTTAAGCTCCTCCACCTCAAAGGGGAATTCCTCAGGAGCGATATGGTTTGGCATAAAGGTCACATCATATCCTCCGTTTTTGAGGGCCTTAACAAGCCATTTTTCTCCTGTCTCATAGACAGATGTGTAGAAGCTGTCAAAGCCTTTAACGTGAGTTGTATAGCTCATCCATGATTCTCCGGCCAATAATACTTTTTTCATCTTTTTTCTCCTTAGCAAATAATCTTTTATATATGTCATTATGACGATAAATCAATTGTCAGTTGAATACATAGGTGCATCGCCCACACCCGTTCTTGATGTTCCGAACCTGCTCACCCAGTTTCCGGCGTATCCGTGTCCTCTTATGTATCTTCCCTCAAAGGAAACCGGCTCTCCGTTGGTTATAGTGTAGGAAGCTCTCTTGTTTTCCGTATCGACTATCAAAATATTGGCGTAGGCCCCCTCCCTCAGGGTTCCATATTTACACTTCCATTCATCGCAGCCGGTTACTTCAGCCAAGTACCTGCAGGGATTTGAAGTCATAGCTGCAACTGCGGCCGACTTATCAAGTACACCTTCCTCAACCAGCTCCAATATGCATGGAATATTGTCTCTCGTATCCCCAAAGCCTTTCATGGTGGACTGGTTCTGTCCGTCAGATACAAGTATGTCCACAATCTTTTCGTTTAGTGCGTCCAATGCCCTTTGCCTTGAAGCCTTTGTCATCTTAAGTCCCTCAAGATTCCCCAGACCTCTCCTCAGCATGGTAGTCACAAACTCGCCTGTGACATTGGGGTGTTTGCATAGGCCGATCACAGCCTTCATCCCCTCTTCAGCCTCGGCGTGAGTGCCGCAGCCTGCCGCGTTTGTATGGCCCAGATGTATTTGTCTTCCCTTTGAAAGCTCAACCAGACGGGCCGAGTGTTCAGGATCCTGCGTATGTGACATAAATACAAGGCCTGATTCAGAGGTGATATGATACAGTCTCTCTATCTGCTCATCAGTCAGCAGGAAATGCCCCATATGTTCCTTAAGGCCTATGCAGTATTGGGCAAAGGAATTGGTAAATCTGTTGTGGGAAAGCTTTTCCCATTTCAGCTCGTCCTTAAGTTCCCCTTTAAATAGGGCTATAAGCTCCTCATCATCAAGCTGTGAGCCCAAGACATTGAGCGCTCCCAGATATACGCCGACATTTATGGGCAATCCTCTGTCTGTCTCAGCTCCCAAAAGAGCAGGAGCCATAAAGGTGTTCCCTGCCCCGGGAGACAGGGCTGTAGTCACGCCGTCCTGAGCTGCGCAGTAGACTGTGTTTGTGCTTATCTCAAACAGATCCGCCACATGCAGATGCATATCCACCAGACCGGGCCACAGCTCATAATGAGAGCAGTCGATCACCCGGTCACCTTTTTCAGCCTGTATGTCGAAGCCTACTTCCTCTATATGCCCGTCTGATATCAGAAGGTCTCTCTCTCCGCATATATTCTCCGAGGGGTCAATAAGGTAGCCTCCCCTTAATATAATGTTTCCCATTATTCTTTCTCAGCCCACTCAAGGATCAGGTTGACGTAAATATTGATAGCGTCCAAATATTGTTCCACAGTGACATATTCATCCACAGCGTGGCACTGTTCCAAGGATCCGGGTCCGTATTGAAGAGTAGGGCATTTTACTATGTTTCTCCAGGTCCTGGAATCGCATCCCGCAGGAGAGCCTACGATCTTTACAGGATGTCCCATGGCCTTGTCGTAAGCTGTCTTAAACGCATCCACGAAGGGATGATCAAGGTCCATCTCAAAAGGATTTCCCGTCTGATATATACTTATTTTAGGCTTGTGCTCGCTGAGCCATTCATCGCCCTCGCAGCGCTTTAAGATGGCATCCGTATATTCCTTTACTACCTGATCATGATCCATGAGACCGGGTAGATAGTGGACGCAGGTCTTAAAGCAGCAGTAATCGGGAATGGTGGATCCGGCCTCGCCTCCGTATATCACACCCACATTGCTGGAGGGCGGCGGAAGCAGCTGATGCTTGTACTTTAAAAGCCATCTGTGCTCCAGCTCATCTATTGCCTCCATGAGAAGGTATGCCTTCTCTATGGCGTTCACACCTTTAAGCTTAAGTCCTGAATGTACTGCTATTCCGTCCACTTCAACTTGGAAGAATACCCATCCCATGTGGGCGGCTATAAGCTCATAATTTGTAGGCTCGCACACTACTACCGCATCAGCCTTCACACCGCTCATGGCAGCACAGAGAGATCCGTTTCCGCCTCCCTCCTCATCACATACCGCCGCATATTTTACGGTTATGGGGAAATCCTTTCCGGCATCCCTGAATACCATGGAGGCCATTATGGAAGCCATAAGCCCCGACTTCATATCGGCCACACCAAGGCCTGTTATCCTGTTTTCAATAACCTCAGGCTTGAGAGGATCTATGCTCCAGGCCTTCAGATTGTCTGCAGGCATATGGTCTATATGTCCGTTAAACAGAATAGACTTTTCACTTTTGCCCTTTAGCTGAGCATAGACATTGAAACGATTGTCGTAATTATGTCCTGTATTCCCCTCGCGGTACAGCTCTTTGCACTTCAGTATGCTCTCCTCCTTAAGAGGATCTCTCTCTATGCTGTCGGCCTTCATCTCCTTAAATAGCTCTATAAGGTACTCCTGCCCTGCGGCCTCCAGTCCTCCCTCTATTCCATGACCTATGTCATGAGTATCTATGGAGGCGAGTTTGAGAAGACAATCAATATATTTTTCTTTGTTCTTTTCTATCGTCTCCCGTATCCAGCTTCTGTCCTTTTCCATATACGCTTCCTCCTAATTTATCTTTCCGTCTAAAGCAGAGACAAGCTCCCGAGCATTTAGGATATCCTTTCCAAGGCCCAGCTCCGAGCCTATGATACCCATATCCGTCCTCTTTATCTTGCTCTCTTTTATAACCTCATCGTCAGAGAAAATATCCTTTGCACTTCCGTCCGCAATTATGTGCTTGTGGGCCATGGCTATCACTCTCTTAAAATTGTCAGCCACGAACTCCATGTCGTGAGTTATTGTGATCACACCGATATTCTTGTCATGAAGAACAGTCAAAAGATCCGAAAGTGTCTTTGTCCCGTTGAGGTCCTGTCCCGCTGTGGGCTCATCCAGTATCATATACTGAGGCTCAGTCACAAGTATGGCGGCAATGGTGACAAATTTTCTTATGGTATAGGGTATCTCAAAGGGGTTGCTCTTCAAAAAGACGCGAATATTCATAATGTCCGCAGCTTCCTCGACGCTCTTTTTGATCTCCTTTTCAGATTTTTTGTAATACCTGGGCATGTATGCGATCTCATCGTATACGCTCTGGTTAAATATCTGATCGTCAGGATTCTGAAATACATAACCCACATATTTGGCTATCTGAGCTGTAGTGTAGTCCTTTGTGTTCATGCCGTTGACAAGCACATTGCCCTCAGTAGGCTTGTTTAAGCCGTTCATAAGCTTTACCGCCGTGGTCTTCCCGGCTCCGTTTTGTCCGACTATGGCCACACATTCATCCTGACCTATGGCAAGGTTCAGATTTTCATTGGCGAGAAAGCCGTTGGGATAGCGAAAGCTCACATTTTCCAAAAGAATTTGATTCATAGTCTTCCTCCCTTAATTACTTCATCCTCAGCTTAAGCTGTGAAATACAGTCCTCTTTTGTCACAGGAACATGTTCCAATTCCACGCCCTTAAGCTTCAGCTCGTGGTTGAAAAGCACTGTGTGAGGAAGCATTGCACCCTTTTCAAGAAGAGAAAGATCGCTTAGAACTTCCTTGGTAGGGCCTCCTGCTATCAAATTCCCCTTGTTCATGACCAGCATTTCATCCGCATACTCGGCCAAAAGATCCACTTTGTGTTCTACCAAGACTATGGTCTTTCCCTGTTCCTTCAGGGTGTGTATTATCTCAAAGATCGCTTCCGTACCGTCAGGGTCAAGCTGTGACGTGGGCTCATCTATGACGAAGGTATCTGTGTCCATGGCGATTACCGAGGCAAAGGCCACCCTCTGTCTCTGACCTCCCGAAAGCTCGTTGGGATTCTTCTGTAGCAGACTCTCTATATTTACAAGCTTTGCTATTTTTAAAACCCTCTCAATTATCTCTCCCTTTTCAACTCCCAGATTTTCAAGTCCAATGGCTATCTCCTCAAACACGGATTTTTTTACTCCGCTTATCTGGGTAAAGGGATTCTGAAAAATGTATCCGATCTGAGTGGACAGTTTGTCCACATCTATTGTTTTTATATCTTCTCCGTTGATAGTTGCACTGCCTTTAAGCTTCCCCTTATAGAAATGGGGAACCAAACCCCTGAGCAGGTTGCAGAGAGTCGTCTTTCCTCCCGCATTCTCTCCTATTACACCGTAAAACTTTCCCTTTTCAAATTTGTAACTTATATTTTTAAGAGCCGCTTCCTTCATCAGCGGATACGTGTAAGTAACATCATTCAATTCTATAAAAGCCATATAACGATCCTCCCGATAATTGTTGCAAGAAGCAGCAGATCAATAAAGACAACAAAGGCCTTCTCTGACTTCGTAACTTCCGGAAGCTCCATCAAATGTGTATGGGCCACCGGCGCGGAGAAAGCTCTGGCATCCATGGCTATGGATTTTTCCTCCACGCTTGATATAGCGTTCAATACCAGGGGACCCATTACAGGTATATATGCCTTTGCGCGCTTTACGAGATTGCCGTCGGTCTCTATTCCTCTGGCTTTCTGAGACTCCATAATGACCTGAGCGCTCTTTCCCAGATCAGAGATAGTCTGAAATGAGGAGAGTACCACAAAGGAAACCACATGTGGGACTCCCGCGTGTTCCAAAGCATAGGTGAAATCCTCCCACTCGGTCGTCTGGACAAACAAAACTATGGCTCCCGAAAAAGAAAGCACCTTTGAGATAAGGCTTAAGGCTGAGTTTATGCTCTCAGTAGAGATATGTATTCCCGCAAGCTGAAATATCATATGCTCTCCCGGCGAGAACGCCGCCTTTATGACAAACAAAAACAATCCGAAAAGCAAGAGGACCTTCCAATATACTGAGAAATATCTCTTAAGTCTTCCCGCAACCGCAGCTATAACAAAAAACAAAAGCACAAGGGCAAAGCCATACCAATAGTTGTTCACAAAAAAGGTACTGATGCCGAGAGCCACAAAAATATTCAGCCTGTTGATAGGATTAAGGTCCAAAATAATATTGCCGTATTTTCTCGGATTTAAAAACTGATTAGCAAATGTAATATTATCCATTATTATCCTCGGTATCTCCCTTCGGGAAATCCCTTTTCCTCCTTATGCAGTATAAGACTTAAAAAGGCAAGGAAGCATCTGCCCCCTTGCCTTCATATTATTCTTCTTCAAGATCCTTAACAAAGAATTTTGCATTCGGAAGCTTTACTATTAATCTCTCAGGTATTGATTTCAAAATGAAGAATATAATGATCATGCAGATGACCTTATCCATCATCTCGGTAACCAACTCACTGACAAAGGTTGCAGGTAAAACCGACCATCCTGCCGCCATAAGGGCAGTAACTATAGCTGATGCGCCTGTACCTACGAAACCGCCAAGCAAAAATGCTGTAGTGGGTACCGCAAGACAGCAGCTGACACAGGCCACAAGGATTCCGTTCAATATAGTTCTCGGGATCGTCTTGAAACGTTCGTACTTTGCAAAGAAATGTGCAAGTACCGCAAAAAGCATACCTATCTCGATATACAAAAGATTTGTAGGCAAAGTGATGGAATTAAGTATCTGAGTAAGGACAGCCACTATAAGTCCGGGAACGATTCCGCACAGCGAACCCACTATGAATGTACCTATACAATCCAGATAAACAGGCAGCTTCAGCATAATTGCCAGCTGGCCGCCCACCACATTGACAGCAATACCGATGGGAAGCAAGAAAATTGTAAGCTTATTCCATTGTTTCATACTAAAACCCTCCTCTTTTCTATTGGATAAACGTTTTACCAATCTGATGTTTTTATTATACAACCATATATATATTTAGACAATTAGCTTATATTGCTAATAATAATTCGATAATTTTGTATATATTTACCTGATTTAAGCGTTTTTAAGACAAATATCAGCTTTGTCTTCAATTATAGTTAATCGTTTTATTTATCACATAAAAAGCTTCCCGGCCTTAGCCGGGAAGCATTCTTTTTTTTACTATCCTATTTATAAACTGTTGAAAAACTCGTCTATAAGTTCCTTATAATCACCCTTACAGATCATATGGTGGTTGCTTATAGGGGCCGAAGCAAAGTATTTTGTGCCCTCTTCAAGCTTAAGCTTCATCTGGGTGCGGCAGAGATTATCCCTGTGCATGGTCTCTATAAGCTGTGCCCTTCCCGCATAATGCCTTTCAAGCTTGTCGTCACACTTAAACACAGTCATGGGTTGAGGCGCTATGTCGCAGGTGACAGCCACACCTATTCCTGACTCAAAATGAGTGGTGAGACTGTAGCTGTCGGGCATGTCTATGGGCAAAGTGCAGTGGGCGAATATTATCTCATTCTTCTCCGGGTCCATACAGCTGGGATTTGCCATAAATGAAGATCCCCCTGTGAGCGCATTCAGCACACACATGCTTATCATGCTCTTCTTATCTCCCTCACAGGCTGCAGGGATACCTTCAGCATTTAAGATAGCAAGACCAAGACATCCTGTCGTATGGATAGCATCAAGAAGATCAAAGCATCTGACAGTCACCGCATCCAGGCTGTACTTCTCTATCAGACGCTTGAGAGCGCCATATACCGCCAAAGCCTTCTCCGTCTCCTCAGGCTTATATCCCTTTTTCTTCAGTTCCTCGGTATATTTATTCTCGGGATATCCTCCCTTTCCGTACTCACTTATGAGCTCATTGATGTCAACAGGAACAAGACTCATTCCGGTTTTTTCCCGCAATTTATCCCCGTCTGCATCGCTGGCTATAAGTCCTCCGGGCTCTCCTATGCATCCGAGCCTCATTTTGGAGAGCTTTACCTTGGCGTCAGCTATCCTCTTAAGCTCAGCCAGCCTTTTTGCAACGGCCTCAGGGGTGCCATGCAGGATCTCACCCTTATATCCGTTTTCTTCCAGATACCCCATTATCTCCATTGATGCGGCCAGAGAGTTGTAGCCGGGTGTTGTCATGAGTATATAGGGCTCCTTAAAATCTCTGAATATCTTAAGGAATGACTGCTCTGATCCTCCCGAGGCGATGAAAAACAGTGAAAGCGACTGTTTCTGTACATCCTCTATCTCTCCCCACTCTATGGTTTCACCCAAAACATTGCTTACCGCATTGATAAAATCCGTGCTGTAAATGTGTGCGGAATGGCAATCATTGCACTCTGCAGGTCCCACCAAATACTTAGCTTTAACTGTTCCCATATGAAAACACCTCCTGTATGCTGTTAATCCTCCACCTTAAGAGTTTTATAAATATACTCCTTGTACTTGTCTGCCTTGAGCTTGCTGCATATATAGGCATTGGGCTCCTTGCCTGAAAAATAGTATTTGTCAACCAAGACGCCTCCGTAGGAAGGCCCCGCAGACACATCCACCTCACAGTAATACTTGTCGCAGGCTTCAATGCAATCCGGATACAGAGCGGCAGCCATAGCCGCAGGGTCAGCCATGTCCAGATAATAATCTCCGAACCTGTCCTTATTCATCTCCATAAGCACTCTGTTGCAGTCTATTGCAAATTTTCCTATACTTCCGCTCTCTCTTATCTTTTTTATCTCATCAGGAGAAAGCATGCTCTCCTCAAGGCAAGCGTCCCAGCCCACATATATAAGGTTCTCAAGGCCTGACTCTGTCACAAGCTTTGCCGCCTCCGCATCCTGCCATATATTGAATTCGGCTACCGGACTGACATTTCCTGTTCCCAGTCCTGCGGTCCCCATGACAACTATCCTTCCGGCCTTTTTTACAGCTTCTTCGTCAAGCCTTAAAGCTATGGCAATATTTGTGAGAGGTCCCAGGGCAATGATGTCTATCTCCCCCGGTTTGCTCTCTCTGAGGGCCTCCAGAAGCTTCAGTATGCCGTTTTCAGGTCTCGCTTTAAGTCTCTTCGGAACCAAGCCTATGTCGCCCATTCCGTCCTCTCCGTGAGTCTCATGAGCGCACTCAAGTTTTTTAAGAAGGGGCTTTCTCGCACCCATATATACAGGGGGCTCATAGCTCTGTGCATATTCTATGGTTGTAAGTGTATTTATTGTCGCCTGTGCAGCTTCAACATTTCCTGAAACCGTTGTAAAAAAAAGGATTTCATAATGGGGATCATTGAGGGCCATTGCAATGGCCATCGCATCATCCGAGCCACAGTCAGTATCGATTATAATCTTTTTTCTCGCTTCCATTTTGTTCTCCCTAAAATCAGGCTCACTATATTTAAACTTACTTTATTTGCCGGATTTCTTATCGTTTTCAATCAATATTTTTATGGCATCGCAAGCCAGATCTATAGTATGGTCGTTCATGCTTCCATATGCCATGATGGCGCCTGCTCTTGCTCCCCTTATGGAGGATATTATGAAAAGAGCTGCGGTCTCCATCTCCGAGGCCATGACACCGCTCTTCTCCCAAGCCTTCCATCTCTCATGAAGCCTGTCACTTGCAGGCATGCTGTCAGGATCGTGCTGTCCATAGAAGGAATCCTTTGACTGGGCTATACCCTCCGCAAAATTGTAACCCTTTGCCTCGCAGGCCTTAGCCAGAGCGTCTGTCACATGTCTGTCCGCCATGGCAGGATACTCTATGGGAACATAATGCACTGTTGTTCCCTCATCCCTTACAGCTCCTGTGATAATACAGCCCTCCAGATCCTCGTTATAGCTCTCGGGGCATACACGTCCGCAGGTGCCTACTCTGATAAATGTATCGGCTCCGCAGTGTATCAGCTCCTCCAAAGCTATAGCTGTTGAAGGGCAGCCCATTCCCGTACTTGTCACGGAAACCTTCACTCCGTTTAAGCTTCCTGTCCAGGTCTTGTGCTCCCTGTTGTGGGCAACAAGTACAGGGTTATCTAAATGCTTTGCTATTATATCAGTTCTGAAGGGATCTCCGGGAAGCAGTACGTATCTTCCCACATCACCCTTTCCACAGCAAATATGATATTGCTTTCCTTCGCTGTTAGTTACTTCCTTGCTCTGAATCGCCATAGTGTTTCCTCCTTGTTTAATCCTCCGGTCCTGCCGGCCTTACCTCAGTGGTATTCATCTTCAAAATTACTCCGGCAACTATGCAAAGTACTATCATAATAATGACATACAGATAGGAAAAACCTATCCCGAATACCGCTATTGCCCTTCCTGTAACTATGGGTGTCAGAATATCTGAAAAGCCGCTGGCAATTGCGATCAGTGAGCTTGCCACGCTGATACGCTTATAACCTATCCTGGTACCGATAGTGACAATGACACTGAAGAGGACACCCAAAAAGAATCCTGCACAGAAAAGGAGAATAAAATACATTGTTACGTTGTTGAGGGCAAGAGCCGCAACAATGGCCACAAGGGCCATAACATTGTTTGCTATAAGCACGATCCTTGCCTTTACTTTCCTAAGAATTATCACAAATGCAAAGGAGCCTACTGTACACCCTATATTGTAAGCTGTAAGCATAAATGCGGATGAGGCTTCAGAGACTCCTATGCTAAGGGCATAGCTTGAAGTATAAAGGCCGATGGCATTCACCGTAGCGCTGTATACAACGCAGATAACAAAGGCTGCGATGATCACTGTTTTAGTATTTTTTGCATACAGAGGCTTTACCCCCTCCTCCTTGGCAGCTGCATGATCCGACATGTCAAGCTTAACAAAGGGAAGGCAGATCAGCATGATTATCGGTATTAAAAGCAAAAGATAATACCCATAGAAAAACTCTGTGCCTGATGAGAGCAGCACACCGATAATAAAGGGTGTGGCGAAATTTCCCAAGCCGAAAAGTGCCTGGCCCGCGCTCAGAGAGCCTGCGTAGTTATTCTTGAAGGCAGTGCTGAGAAGCACAGGGCAAACTGTATCCTGAGTGGCCATTCCCGCTCCTCCGAAAAAGGCGGAGATCATGCCTACAAAGAATATATGTATGGAAGGTACTCCTATAAAGTAAACTGATACAAAAATAATTCCGCAGAGCAAAACCTTGATAGGACCTATCTTTTCAACCAGTCTTCCCATGATATAGGCTGTCGACACTCTTCCCAGAGCATAGGCAGAGCCTAAAAGAACTACTGTCTCTGTCGGTTTTCCGTACATTTCCACGAGCTGCGGCAGGCTGCTTCCTACAAGCATACACGCCGCACCTGTGAGAAAATACATTGCAAACGCCAAAAAAGCAATCAATTTGTAGTTAGTATTACGCATTCCTCTTTAACCTGCTTTTTAAAAAATTTACCGCTTCATCCATGCTTATGATTTCGCCTTTGGCTCCCAGGGCCCTGCATACCCTGCTGACATAGGGCTGCTTAAGCATAGCCTTCTCCAGAGCCTCAAAATTCCAAAATACTTCCTCAGGCGTACCCATGGTAACTACCTTCTTCTTAGCCATTACTATAACTCTCTCAAAGTTAGAGGCTACAAATTCCATATCATGAGATATAGTGATTACGGTTTTTCCCTTTTCATGGAGCTCTTTAAGTATCTCGGAAAGTCTCTTATTTCCCTCAAGATCCTGGCCCGCTGTAGGCTCATCAAATATCAAAACATCTGTATCCATCGCTATAACCGCGGCAATGGTTACAAATTTTCGCATTGATAGAGGTAGGTTATAGGGGTTTTCCTCCTTAAACTTGTCCATTCCTGTTATTTTTAAGGCGTACTCTACCCTGCTGTCTACCTCCTCATTTGAAAGCTTTGCCATTTCAGGTCCGAAACGTACCTCACTCTCAACAGTGGAGTGGAATATCTGATCATCAGGGTTCTGGAAGACATAGCCTACAACTCTTGAAACCTGAGCTGTAGTATAGTCCTTTGTATTCATATCCCCTATTATCACATCCCCTGAGGTAGGTCTCAAAAGCCCATTCATCATTTTAACTGTGGTCGTCTTTCCTGCCCCGTTCTGTCCGACTATGGCGACATTTTCACCTGACTTTATAGTCATGTTTATATTGTCCACCGCCAAAAATCCTCCGGGATAGGAGAAGCTCACATCTTTAAGTATTAAGTCCTTCATTCCTTTACTCCTTTCCCGTTATCAATTCAGAAAAGACTTCCTCTGCCTGTTTTTCAGTTACAGGTATGTATTTCAGAGGAATACCTTCTTCCTTTAATGTGTTTCCAAGTATTGCGACCTGAGGGAGAGCCACGCCCTTTTCAAGAAGTGACATATCGCTCAAGATCTCCTGCTTGTCTCCTGCGGCCACAAGGCTTCCGTCCTTAAATACCAGTACTTCGTCAGCGTACTCCGCAATAAGGTCGATTTTGTGCTCCACGAGTATGACAGTTTTCTTCTTCTCCTTGAGCTTGCTTATTATCTTAAATACGCTCTCTGTGCCTTCAGGGTCAAGCTGGCTTGTAGGCTCATCTATAACCAATATTTCAGGCTCAATTACAAGGACTGACGCCAGCGCAACCCTCTGCATCTGTCCTCCCGACAGATCGAAGGGGTTCTTTTCAGCCAGTGACTCAATGTCCGTAAGCTTCATGACCTCTACTACCCTTCTTTCTATCTCATCGACAGGCACGCCGAAGTTTTCCAAGCCGTAGGCCACCTCCTCAAAAACAGTGTCCTTTACACCACTTATCTGGGTGAAGGGATTCTGGAATACAAAGCCTATTTTTGAGGCCAGCTCTCCAGGCCCATATTCAAGGGTGGATCTACCTTCAACCAGGACCTCGCCGCTCAGATCACCTTTATAAAAGCTCGGTGCAAATCCCCTTAAAAGAGCACAGAATGTGGTTTTTCCTGAACCGTTTTCTCCTATAACTCCGTAAAACTTTCCCTTTTCTATCTTCACACTCAGATCCTTTATTGCAGGTACAGTTGTAAGAGGATATGAGTATGTGACATTTTTAAGCTCTATTACGCAATCCATAAATAAATCCTCCATACCAGTAAAACTATTGTCATCAGTACTGCAATAAATGTAACCTGCTTCTCGATCCCTGATTTTTCCAGGTTGAAAAGGTGTGTTTTTTCACAAGCCACGTCGAAGCCTCTGGCCTCAAGAGTAAGGACTCTCTCCTCAGAGCTTATTACTGCTCCGAGCACAAGAGGAACCAATGAGGGGAAGAAGGCCTTCATTCTGACAATGACATTACCCTCAGTCTCAACTCCTCTTGCTCTCTGAGCATTCATTATAGTCTTGCTGTTCTTACCCAATATTTCTATCATCTGAAGAGTCGATATGAATACATATGTTGCCTTGTAATTCATACCCGAATTCTCCAAAGCTCTGGAAAATTCTTTATTTTCAGTTGTTTGGAACATCCAGACGAATATGCCTGCAATATCCATAACCATAAAGCTGAGGGTTATTGCCGTACGAAGGCCCTGCTCTCTTACCTTCAGAAAGCCAAGTTTAAGTACAGTTTCTCCGCCCGGTATCAGTAAGGACTGGGCAAGAAAAATAACCAACGCAACTATAGATACAGCCCTGAATGCCTTCAAGCACTTATTGAAGGCACCGCTTGCCGCACACAATACAGGGATCACAAGAAACCATGGGATAAGAAGCAAAGCCAGCTCATATTCTGTAAGCTTTACAGTGCTCAAAATAAAGCAGCATATAGCGTACAGCAAGACCACCAGAGCCTTTACAGAAGGATAAAGTCCTGCAAGCTTATTTTTCTTATGAATTTGAATTTTTTCAGTATATGTTTTTTCCATGGATGTCACCTTATCTTTCAAAGAATTTCCTTTTTATGACAGCCTATGTCATCATTCAGAGTAATTAAATGGGGAATACTATCTGTATTTAATTTCCTATTATTTTTTTATATAGCAGCTTCCGCACCTGAACTTAACAAGTGTACGAGGGGGAATAACCTTGATTACAAGATAGCTTATAACGCAAGATATGATTCTGTCCAAAACTGTGAAGATACCCTCTGTTCCAAAGAATGCAGCCCATATATTTGCACCTGCCGCCATAGCTGCAGCTGTGATCAATGAGGTACCGCCTCCTGTAACTCCACCGAAAACAAGCACTACTATGGGAGCTGATACGATGATGGAAATTACAGCCATTATTATGGTTGATATAAATGCCTTCCACCAGTTTTCAAACATGTTGTGAACGGCAAGACCGCCGACAACAAGTCCGGCAATAATGTTGACCGGTATGAAAGCAAAGTTTACAGGGTTTGCTATACCTGTAACAACATTGGTAAGACCACCGGCAACAGCGCCTACCCAAGGTCCGCAAAGCATACCTGCAAATATTGTTCCTATGGTATCAAGATACATGGGAAGCTTAAGAAGTGAAGCCAACTGTCCTCCAACGAAGTTTACAGCAACCGCAACAGGTATGATCAATAATGCCAACATGTTAAAATCATCTTTTATTGAATGTTTCTTTTCCATACTTCTTTCTCCTTTGTTTATTTATATATTTTCAGTTCAAAGTTCCCCATCAAAACTCTAAACTTTTTTACTTATTCAGTACTCACATCATCTTTTTTCTTCTCTTCTGTTTACCAAGATGGAATACTCTGTAATATTGGTATTCATATAAGTCTTATTGATGTAGCATCTTCTGCCGGTTTCGTCCAAAACGACCTGCTGTAAAACAAGAACGGGATCTTTGCTCTCAATGTTCAGCTTTGCAGAGTAGAATTTTCCTGCAGGAACCGCTGTAATATTGCATATCGAGGCCCTGCCTATCCTTTCATATGCCTCAATGAAGCTTTTTTTATCGGTCTTATTTACGTCTATCCCTAATTCGACAGTTACAGGAATGTAGTCCTCACAAAAGCAATACTTTATATTGTGATCCTTTTTGTCAACATAAGTTCTGGAAATATAAAATATTGAAGAAAACTCACTGGGACTGAGCAGATCCTTTACCAGGCAGTCCGCATCCTCAAATGTGATAGCCAGCTCCTCAGCCTCCACATCAAAGCCCAGCTGCTTCAGTATAGTCTCTGTGTCACTGTAGTAGGATATATCAAGTCTGCTGAGATAAGGTGTTCCTGATACATAGGTACCCGCACCCTTCCTCTTATAGATGACCTTGTCCTCGTGAAGAACCTGTAGGGCTTGTCTGAGAGTGTTTCTGGATACACCGAACCTTCGGGTGAGCTCCTCCTCTGTAGGGAGCTTATCCCCCGGCTTAAGCTTTTCTATAAGCTTTGCCAGTTCTCTGTATGTCTCAATATACTTTGGCTGATTATGTTTAAGTTTTGTCTTGTTGATCTCATTCATTTTTATGTATATTCCACATTTTTATCACATTTTTTATAAAAAAACTATTAATATTTATAAATTATAGTCTTTAACCCCCCATAATGGCAAGTAAAATTTACCGGTTGTCTTATTTTCATTAATAATTACCTAAATTTGTTGAACAAATTTAGGTAATATATCTATTGAATTCCTACATTTAAAAATCTATTCTTAAATAAAAAGGAAAGGGGAAAGTCCTGCAATGAAAAAAATATTATTTGTTTCGCACTGTATCCTTAATACAGCTTCAAAAGTGGTTCTTTATAATAAAGATGAAATAGAAGCCGAGGAAGAGCTTCGCCTTAAATTCTTGAATAAGGCCATATCCGAAGGTATCCAAATAATACAGCTTCCATGCCCTGAGTTCACCTTATACGGGCCCAGAAGATGGGGACACACCTCTAATCAGTTTGACAATACCTTCTTCATGAAGCACTGCAAAAAAATACTCACTCCAATAATAGACCAGCTGAAGGAGTACCTTGCTAATGAAGATTTTTTTGAGGTCTTAGGGATTGTTGGTATAGACGGAAGTCCCAGCTGCGGCGTGGACTATACCTGTTTTGCCGACTGGTACGGTTCCTTTGAGTGCAGACAGGGCTTGGAGGATACCCTCTCCTCCTGCAAGCTTATAAAAAAGAGCGGAATTTTTATGGATGTGCTCAAAGAGATGCTTAGGGAGGAGGGCCTTGAGGATAAGGTAAAGCTGACCTCGCTCTATGCCCCGGAGCCTGAGAAATGTCTTAATATAATATCATAATAAATTTCCGAATAAACAAACAAGCTGTTGTAACAAAAAAGATTTTTTAGTTACAACAGCCTTTTTTTAATTCTATTTTACCAGTATTTGTACTACGGTTTCAGGAGGTAATGTTATCTTGATTTTATCACCTTTAAGCTCTGAAATGCCATTTCCTATAATAACCGTAGCCTCTGATGCATCTTGCCATAAATCTATCTCATCCGTAATGTTTTTGCATCCTTCATTATAAAACGAATATATACTCTGAAGTCCTCCATCCGAAAAGAGATTACAGTACAGGCCATTGTCCCCTTTATAATAAACAGGAATAGAAGCTTTTCCTTGAAATATCTCTCTGTATTTCATATATGTGGCTTTCCACTCACATATCCTCTTCTTTTGTTCTTCAGAGTAGTCCATAATTCGGCCGAATATGTCTGTCCATATAATTATAGGAGCAGCACCGAATATTGCCCTGTTGATCAGTTCCGTCTTACCTTCAAAACGCTGCCATCTTGATACCATAGGTGCAATATGTTCAGGAAGCATAAATCTGAACACATCTACCTCAGGCATTGCTTTGTGGCTCCAGTATTCATCCCATGACGAGGTGATAAACTCTGTAGGATGATTCTTTACAGGATGGAACTGTGATTGAAGCAACACTCCCTTTTTAATTTTGTCAAGCTTTTTCCTGAATGAAAAAGGAGCGCTGTACATGGTATCCATTTGATATCCGTCAGCATCAGTATCTCTTATCAGCTCAGCAAGTTCAGTTCCCATGCTGTTTGTGGATTCATTATATCCTCTGTCCCAAGGAATAAACGGAAGAAGTACTTTAACTTTATTCTTATGGAATTCGGTCACCGCTTCCTTCAGGGCATTTTTCCCTCCCGGAAAGTCCAAATGGAAATCCCACTGATTTCTTTCGTCAACACCGAGTCTGGGATACTGGTTCCACAATGTCACAGTATCAAATCCCCCGAATTCTTTTCCGGTCTTTAAGACTTTACTTACATCAAATTTTCCCGCTTTGTGGTTAAAGCCTTCATTTCCGTAAAGAAACAAAAAGCTGTGAACCGCAGTTTCCTTGATCCATTGAAGATCTTCTCTGCTGTATTCTGAAAAGTCGTATTCAGATCTCCACTCATCTCTGTATCTGCTGAAGGCTTCAGGCCATCCTCGATCGACAGCGCACAGCTTAATCTCAACAGTATCATTAAAAGACTTATCTGGAGCCATTCTTACGAATCCCTCCCTTACGGAGGATTCCGAATCCATCATAGCGAAGAATTTACTCTGATTTTGCACACAGCCTTCATTCTCCAGGTCCGAGTAATTGGGGAATGTAATACTGTATCCATGTCTCCTGTCCTCTCCCAATACAACCATGGGAAGCCTTATATCAGAACTGAATTCCTTTCCTGACATAGGTATTATCGAAGGTTTTCCTGAGGAATTTCTGAATTGGCATCCCGGAGGCAGCAACCGGTCTTTTCCGTCTCCGCTAAATTCCATTTCAGAGATAAAGGGAATTCTTATAAAGGAATCATAAGTTACCCCATATTTATATCCGTCATATACCTGATATAATATCCGAAGGGAGCTGTCGGCGCTGCTTCTCTTATTCCATATAAAAAACACCTTTACTTCAAGAAGATCTTCTTTTCTTTTATAGTGAGCCGATATTATGTTTTCTGTTTGATCATCATCTATACGGACTTCCTCAAGAACAAAATCTCTGCTTCCCAATATTTCCTCATAAATCTTTATCTGAAACAAGTCCCTGTTACTGTTAGATACAACACCTGCAGACTTATGTTTGAGACAAACAAAGGGTTCTTCTTTAGAAAAGTCAAGTTTCAACAAAATGCTACCTGTGTCAATGGAGAATTTCTTTTCCTCATTCATCTAAATAACCTCCTTTACACAGCGAAAACCGACTGTAGCATATCTGTCCATAGCTCCGCCCATTAAGTGAACCTTCAAATGGCTGCTGTTGCGCATGGCACCGCTCTCCGAATGCCAATAATAATGAGCTGTATAATAGCTTCCGCCTCTAAGAGTAATAAAGCTGTGGGAGCCATCCTTTTCCTCTATTCTTTCTGTTGTGTATTCCCACACATTGCCGCACATGTTGAACAATCCGAATGGAGATCTTCCTTCAGGATGAGAATTTACAGGTTCAGGTCCTTCTCCGAATACATTGCAAAGTCTGTAGTCCTTTTTATATCCCCAAGGCCATTTTAACTTTTCAGGGCCCGCAGCAAGGTACTGCCATTCCTCTTCTGTGGGTAGTCTCTTGCCATAAAACGAAGCATAGGCCTTGGCATCATCCTGACTTACCCAGACAACAGGCAGGTCCTCATAACCCTCAGGGTAAATGCCTGCGTTCCAATGTCTCAAAAAACCCGAATTATCATAGGGTCTATAGCCGCTTTCTTGTAAAAACTCATAGTACATTCCATTGGTCACGCAATAGATATCCGCTTCTATAGGCCCCACCTTTACAAGCTTGGGGCCATGATCCATTTGACAGTCTCCCTCCATGATCCTATGGCTGACTCTGTATATATATTTGGCTTCATCTATCCTTACAGTCTCCTGCTTAAGCATTCCGAATTACGCCTCCTGTCAGTTCTTTATTAAAAGGCTCTTTCTACCTCTTCAATTGTAGGAATGGAAAAAGCCGCTCCCGGCCTCGACACAGCTATCGATGCCGCCTTGGATGCAAGTTTGAGGGCTTCTTCCACAGGAATAGACTTTACTATTCCGGCCAAAAAATAACCTTCAAAAGTGTCCCCTGCAGCTGTAGTATCCACAGCTTTTGTAATATAAGCCTTCTGTATAACTGTCTTTGTCCCCTCAAAACAGCAAGCTCCCTCGGAGCCGAAGGTCAAAACGAATTTCGCTTTCGGGAATCTTTTGTGCATTTCTTCAACAAGCCTGTCCTTGTCAGATGCATCAACTCCTGTAAATTGTGAGGCCTCAATCTCATTCAAAACAAACCAGTTGATCTTTTCAAGAGGGAGTTCTTCTATTTTCTCATCCATTGGAGAAGGATTAAGCACTATTGTCATGTTTTTTTCATGAGCTTTATCGATAATATAGCTTATATTATTGATCTCATTTTGGAGTACCAGATAATCCCCTTCACCAAAGTTCTCAAGGACTTTATCGATCTGCCCCTTTTCTATGGATTGGTTTGCTCCCCCGTATAGAATGATACAGTTATCGCCATCGTCATCATTTTGTATTATTGCATTTCCGGTGCGAACATCCTTATTGACATAAACAAAATCCGTATTGACCCCTGCATCTTTCATAACATCGAGAAGAAATTCTCCGTCTGTCCCGATACATCCCGCATGGTAAACTTTTGCTCCCGCCTTTCCCAGAGCAACAGATTGGTTAAGTCCTTTTCCACCCGTAGACAAACTGAGGCCCTTGGATGAAATAGTCTCACCCTTCCGGACAAAATGAGGAACTTTGTATGTGTAGTCTATGTTTAATGAGCCGAAATTCAGTATTTTTAACATAACTCAAACACGCCTTTCTTACCTGATTTTTTGAGCGCACTGCGAACAGATTCTGTTGTCATCTCACAAAGCTCCTCTATTTTGATCTCCTGCATCCTGCGCATTGTAGTGAGCACAACATCTCCTATAGGTTTTATCCACCTCTCTTCAATTTTATCAAGACCGATAATTATAGCAAGTGCATTTAAAATCGGAGCGGCCGAGCAATCAACATCCTGTCCTTCTGTAGCAATTATTCTACAAGTCTCATTAAAATCCATATTGCCGTACCATAGAGCTATCACCTCTGCCGCTGCGTTAGGATACGCGTGAATCCAATTATATTCCTTGTATTTGTCCTCGCACTCTCTCCATACATCCTCCCAGTTATCGCCGGATTTACACATATGAAGAGTGCTGCTTACTACTTCATAGTATTCACTGTCATGAGGAAGCATTTCTATAGCTTTCGTAAGCAAAGTTCTGATATCTTTTTCAGTGAAGGCAAGAGAAGTCAACAGAGCATTAAAGACCCCTCCTAAAACGCCATTGTTGGAATGGGATACCACGCTATCATCCGCCGCAAGTCTTGCAGCAAGTATCGGATTTCCCGGAGCTAACATTCCATGAATAGGTGTGCGCATCTGGGCTCCTATCCAATCACTGAAATAATTACAAAACCTGCCGCTTTCAGGGGGCATTATACCTTTTCTGAGATTTTCAAGCGCAGTCCTCTCCGCTGAATATCCGTCGGATATAAGCTCCAGCCAAGCAAAAGCCACATCCTCTGAAGTAACTGAATATCCCTTATTTACAAATACATCCAAATAAGCCAGTTCATATGTTATATCGTCATTATATGTTTCAGGCTTTCTGAGATATTCTCTGACATCTCCAAATTTCTCTCTTATCTTTTTGGTTGTGTATCCCTCTATCTGCGTACCAAGGCATCCGCCTATAAGTTGTCCCCACCATCCTGCCTTAATTTTCTCTCTGAAGTCATCTGAATCCACATCATAATTACAAGGCTCAGGAAAGTTCATTGATTCCTTTATCTGAGAAAAGTCTCTATATTCAGTAAAATTATCATACTGATTTCCGACTCTCTTTTTTGCGTTGTTCAGGGCTTTGTATACCTTTGCAGTCAGTACTTGAAGCGCAGCACCGTTTTTCTCTCGTGCCGCCTTAAGCCCCTCATCCAGATATTTTTCAGCTTCAGATACATCATATCCTCTGTTATACATGCTTTGAACAGCGGCTGTGACTACATCGCAGGGAGCTTTAGACCCGGGTACCTCACTTATCCAATCATTAAAAAGCTTGTTGTCTGAAGCCCTTCCCTCTCTCACATAGCTGTCCCAAGCCTCTTCATTGTCTTCTGAGGGCTCCGGTGGAACTGCATTATCTGTCAATTCTCTCTCGTACATCCACGCTTTCATATTTATAAAGCTCCTTTCAGTTAAACTTTACTCTGCCTTTTTCTTCTTTACCTTGCTTCTCTGCCATGAATATATGGATATGGCTATTATTGTCACAACATAGGGTATGCATGATATAAGCTGAGTAGGCAGATTAAGCATCTGGAGTCTTATGGCAAGTGAATCTGCCATACCGAAGATAAATACGCTTCCCGTAATTCTCCAAGGAATTCCGAATCCCATGGATTCTGCAGCCATACCGATCCAACCACGGCCTGCTATCATATCTCTTGAAAACATAGATACATAGCTCATAGACATATAAGCTCCGCCAAGCCCTGCCAGACATCCTGCAATAAGCAGCGATATGTACTTATATTTCATTATATTAACACCGACAGAAGCTGCCGACTTTTCGTTTTCTCCAACCGCCCTTATTCGTACTCCATAAGGGGTTTTCCAGAAGAATAATGTAAGAAGCACAACAAGTATCAAACTTACATAAGTCAGTATACTGTGTCCCGATACTATTGCACCTACAACAGGTATATTCTCTATAAGAGGAATATCGATATTAGGTACAACAGGGCTGTTGAGGCTCTGAGTTGATCCTTTGTTGCCTGTCAAGTAATAAGTCAGGAATATCGTCAATCCTCCTGAAAAGGTATTAAGTGCTATACCTGCAAGTACAGGGTTTGTGTCCAATATCAATGTGAAATAACCAAACACAAAGGCCATCAGAACACCAACAACCATAGCCGTCAGAACTCCACCAACAGCATTGCCTGTAAAATATCCACCTACAGGGCCTGCCAAGGCACACAGAAGCATTATACCCTCTGTTCCTATCGGGTCTATTCCTCCTTTAGAGAAGGTCATACATGCCAAAGCGGCAAATAATATCGGGGTCATCAGCCTTATGGAAGTAAAGAAAAAGTCACTTGAAAAAATGATTTCTAAAATACTCATATTATCTTCCTCCTTCCTTCGCAGCTTCCAGGGCCCTGGTCTCTTTGATTATCAGTTTCTTCTTAACACCGCTCAGTATCGCTGTTGCTGAGATCAGAAGAACCATTACCGCCTGAATGATATTGACTATCTCGAAAGGAATGTTCGAATTCCTTGACATTATATCCGCACCGATCCTCAAATATGAGAGGAACAGAGCTGCAAAAGGAACATATTGAACTTTATGTTTTGCAACTATCGCAATGAGCACTCCATCCCATCCGTATCCGGGGAGTGCTGAATACTGGAATCTTTCAAACATACCGAAAAGATGTGCCGCTCCTCCGAATCCTGCCAAGATGCCTCCCACAAACTGAGTGATAATAATAATCTTTCCCGATTTTACACCACAGTAATCAGCCATATTATTATTCTCACCGACCAAATTAGCCTTGAATCCGAATGAGGTCTTGTTTACCAAAAACCAAATCAGCACAACCGTGATTATAGCAAGAATCGTTCCCTGATTTACTCTTGTTCCGTCAATTATATTCTCCAGCACTGTTCCTTCAGGAAACTTATATGAATAGCTGGAGTTCTGTGTAGGATCATAGAAAAACTCGTTTATTACGTATAATCCGAAGTACAAACATATGTAGTTTATCATGAGGGAGGTAACAAGCTCGTTGGCATGCGCTTTTACCTTAAGCACACCCGGTATAAGGCAAACAACTCCACCTACTAAGGCTGCAAAAGCCATAGCTGCAATAAGGTTGATCTTTCCGGGAAGGCCGAAAACAAGAGATGCTCCGCAAGCTGCAACCATTCCCATAAAGAATGAACCCTCCATAGAAAGGTTGAAAAGTCCCGGTTTGAAGAGGATAATTACAGCAAGTCCCGTAAACATAAGAGGTGTCATTCCCTCTATAACATTTCCAAAACGTCTCAGGCTTGTTAAAGGTCCGAAAACAAAATCTCCAAGAGCATCCAAAGGCTCTTCACTTATAAGCAAAATGATGGCAAATACTATCAACAAAGAGATAAAAATTGCAAGCATCATTCTGAACATTTCTATATAACCGGATAGAGGTTTCTTGTTTTTCATTATTCAACATCCTCCTGTCTCTTAAGTCCCAGCATATAATTTCCAAGTTCAAATTCTGTTACTGAAGACGCATCCTCAAAGTATGCAGCAACATGTCCGTCACACATTACTAAAATACTGTCTGAAAGTTCCATAATCTCGTTCAAATCAGCCGAAACCAACATTACTCCCTTTCCTGCGTCTCTTTGTTCAACTATCTTTTTCCATATAAATTCATTAGCTCCGACATCTATTCCTCTTGTTGGCTGATTTGCTATCAAAAGCTTAGGATCTGACGAAAATTCTCTTGCCACTACCACTTTCTGCATGTTACCGCCTGAAAGCATTCCCGCAAGCTGTTCATCATTCTTGCAAAGAATAGCAAAGTCTTCGATAAGCTCCTTGCCTCTCTCATGTATTTTCTTGTAATCCAACAGTCCGTTTTTCTTAAGTTCGTTTGTGTCTATAGTATCTGCAATCAAATTTGCCCAGATAGGAAGGTTCCCGGCAGCTCCTGTTTTTATCCTGTCCTCAGGAATATAAGAAAGCCCGTTTTTCCTTATCATTTTAATACTCTTCCCCAGAAGCTCATTTCCCTCAAACATTATGCTGCCTGTTGCATCGGGATAAAAGCCGAATATAGCTTCGGCCAATTCATTCTGGCCATTTCCCTCAACTCCTGCCACGCCAAGGATCTGGCCTTTTCTTATCTTAAAGCTGACATTGTCAAGGAGCTTTCGTCCCTCTTTATTAGTATAATTAAGATTTTTTACATTTAGTAGAACGTCTCCAAATTCGGCAGGCTTCTTGTTCACCCTTAAGACTACGTCTCTACCTACCATGAAATGTGAGATACCCTCTTCTGTGGCATTTCTCACTTCCATGGATCCAACTGTCTTTCCTCCTCTGAGAACTGTAAGATTGTCGCATATCTGCATTACCTCACGAATTTTGTGCGATATAAATATAATTGTATGTCCGTTTTTCTTAAGCATGAGGAGCTGTTCAAACAATTCCTGCGTCTCTTGGGGAGTGAGGACGGCTGTCGGCTCATCAAGTATAAGGAGCTTTGCTCCTCTCAAAAGGACCTTCAATATCTCTACTTTCTGTTTTTGTCCTACAGATATGTCCCCTACCACAGCCATCGGATCTACTTTAAGGTTGTACTTATCCGCGGTTTCTTGCACCAAGCGGATCGCTTCCTTAGAATCTGTCATTATACCTTTTTTAGGTTCCATACCCAGGACAACATTTTCGTATACGCGAAGAGAATCTACAAGCATGAAATGCTGATGCACCATTCCAATCCCTTTTTTAATAGCATCGGAAGCATTTTTTACCTTAAGTTCTTCGCCTTTATACCAAACTTTTCCTTCTGTGGCCTCTTCGTCACCAAACAGTATCTTCATCAAGGTACTTTTTCCCGCACCGTTTTCTCCCATCAGGGCATGTATCTCCCCCTCTTTAACACTGAGATTTACATCCTTGTTGGCCATGACACCGTTTGGATATACTTTAGTTATATGCTCCATTCGTAAAATTTCATTTTCCATAGTCAACTCTCCGTTACTCTATACATTTAGCCTATAAAAAAAGCAGGTGCCGAAGGGCTGTCCGAAAGCAGCCCCCCGGCGCCTGCAGTTTTAGTTTCATTATTAAACTGAAAACCTGCTGATTATATTTACGGTGCTACAGAATCAATAAGAGCCTGAACCTCAGCCTGATCAGCATCGCCAAGTGCTGTAGGTATCTCTACATTTCCGTCTATAACTTCCTGCTTCTTCTCCTCAATAACTGACTTGATATCGTCAGGTACATTCTTCTGGAAATACTCATTATCAGCAATGCCTGCTCCGTTCTCAGCTATTCCGAGTTCCTCATAGCTTCCCCAAGGCACGGTTCCCTCAATCTCCATATTTGCCATTCTGACAAGTGAATCACCGACATTCTTGAGAACTGATGTAAGAATAACGTTCGCCTTATCCTCATCAACTCCGGCAAAGAGCATTGACTGATCAGAATCAACTCCGATGATGTACTTGTCCATCTCAACTGCCGCCTCTACACATCCGAGACCTGCCTGCTCAGCTGCGGGGAATATAATGTCAACACCCTGATTATACTGTGCGATCGCTGTTTCCTTACCTTTTGCGGTATCATCCCATGAGCCTATGTATGACACATAAACCTTTATATCAGGGTCAACGGACTTAGCTCCGGCAATGTATCCTACAAGGAAGTCTGTTATAATAGGATGCTCTGATCCTCCAATAAATCCTATCTTGTTATCAGCATTGGCATTCTCCATATCTGACTTGGTTACAAGAGCTGCAAGAACACCTGCAAGATATGAACCCTCATTCTGCTTGTAGCTTATAGCATACAAATTAGGGTACTTATCATTCTCTATAGTGCAGTCAAATGCAACGAACTTCTGCTCAGGGAATTCCTCCGCAACCTTCTGAATAGTCTCTATCGAAGAAGAACCGTTTGAAATAATTACATCATATTCTCCCTCTTCAGCAAGATCCTGGAAGGTGGGTTCCCATTTAGTCTGGTCTCTTCCTACCTCTATAACTCTGGTTTCACATCCGAGAGAAGCTGCTATCTCCTCTATTCCTGCATTCGCAGAGTCATTGAAAGATTTGTCTCCAAGCTGACCTGTGCAGACAAACACGAACGAGGGCTTGCTGTCATCAGTCTCAGCCGCTCCCTCAGCCTGTGCGCTGTCGTTTCCTGACGCTCCGCATCCTACAAGCATTGCGGATGCAAGTGCCAGTGCTAAAAATGCGCTAAGTTTTTTCTTAAACATATTCAACCTCCCTTTGTGTGTTTTTGTTAAGAAAATATTTTCCGAAACATTTTTCTTATTCTAATTATATATAGGATAAACCGCATTTGTCAACTTTAATAGATGGGGTGGTGTATAATTTTGTGATATTTCAATAAAATCAATCTATCCTTTTTGTGCACTATGTTTTTCACTATTTCTTTTTTTTTCTTAATGCTATATAATATCATCAAAATCAAAGTTTTTGAGGGAAAATATGACTATTAAAGAAATAGCAAAGCTTGCCGGCGTATCCGCTTCCACAGTTTCAAAAATAATGAATAAAAAGGATGACAGCATTAGCGCCGAGACAAGAGAGCATGTGCTTAAGATAGCAAAGGAATACAATTACACACCCTACTCTTCCATGATCTCTTCCGGCACCAAATCTTTGTCCATAGGAGTAATATTCAGAAATACTTTTGATATATCTATGACTTTGACCGGCATTCTGGATACTGCAGGAGAATTGGGATACTCTGTTGTCATTTGCGAAAGCAAAAACTCCCCGGAAGCCGAGCTGAAAAACATATCAGTATTAAGTTCCAAAAATGTTGACGGGATACTGTGGGAACCTGTAGATCTCGACAATGAAAAAAAACTGAGTTCGTCATCTGTACCCTATCAAATCATTAACTTTGATGCCCCCGGAGCCTTAAACATTAATTATGAGAACATCGGCTACAAAGCGACAGAGGCTCTTATAAATAAGGGCCATGAAGACATAGCATGCCTGATCAGCCCCGGGATAAGAACTTCCGGTTTTCTTAAGGGATACAAAAAATGTCTTTTTGAAAATGGAGTTAATTTTGATGAGGAATCTGTAATAGAAATAGCCGGAGATTGTACCGACAATTTTCCGATGGGAAAAATCACAGGGCACAGAATAAGCGGACTTGTTATTTCACATTATGGTCTGGCATTAAAAATTTATGAAGATCTCGACAAACTTCATTATAGTACACCCTATGATGTTTCTATTGTTTCTCTCAAAGATGACACAAGAATTAAATCCGACTACCCTCCCATATCTACATTTACAATACCGCACCGCGAATTCGGAAAAAAGATTGCGAAGCATTTGGTAGATATAATAGAAAAAAAGAAGACTGCAGCTTCCGACTACAGCTCCTTGTGTGCTGATATTGATGTAAGCTTGGATAACGAGTTGTCAATAGATATCCCATACATATCACGTTCAAAAAAAGTGATCGTGGTCGGAAGTATCAATATTGACAATTATCTGAATTTTGAAACTCTGCCTCATACAGGTAAAACTGTAAGTACACCCTCCTCTTCAAAATATCCCGGAGGCAAATGTCTGAACGAAGCTTTAGGAGTAGCTAAACTGGGCCATAATGCTGCAATTATCGGAAATATAGGCAACGATGCTGATGCTGACATAATCTATGATCTGCTTAAAGATTATTCAATAGATACAGTCGGTCTGAAGAGATGCCAAGGAAAGCAGACAGGCCAGGCTTACATTTTCGTCCAAAGAGACGGAGATTCAATGATCTCCATTCTTCTCGGCGCAAATGACAGCTTGAGCGAAGACAGTATTACAGAAAACGAGAGGCTGTTTGTAAACGCTTCATACTGTCTCCTTCAAACTGAAGTCCCGCTTCCAACTATCGTAAAAGCCTGTAAGGTAGCAAAAAAGCATGATTTAAAAACAGTATTGAAGCCGAGCACTTATTCTCAGCTCCCGGAAGAGCTCCTCAAAATGGTCGACATCTTAGTCCCCAATCTCGATGAAGTAAACGAGCTGTGCCCCTGCGCCTCTTCAATCGAAGAAAAGGCGGATCAACTCCTTTCATTGGGGATCGGCACCGTAATAGTCACACTTGGAGCAGACGGTTGCTACATAAAGAGTAAAGAATACAGCTATGAAGGAAGAATTCCTGCCGAAGATTTCGTCTCTGTTGACAGTTCAGGCGCAGGTGATGCATTTATCAGTGCTCTTGTCTCCTATCTGCTGTACGGATATGATCTTGAGGCGGCAGCTAAAATCGCCACCTTTGCTGCAGGTTTTTCTATAACGAGGCAAGGCACTACCACCTCCCTCATCGATAGGGAAACTTTGGAAGCTTATATAAAGCAAAAGCGCCCTGAACTTCTGAATAAATAAAGTCTTAAACAAAAAAGAAACCGCATCTGTCTGATCTACCGTAAAATCACGGCCATGTGATCAAACGCTGCGGTTTCTTTTTCGTTCCTTCGATCAATTATTATGCATATAATTGTCCAGAAGCTCATACACTTCTTCCCTTCCCATCTTCGTCTCCGACGAAAAAGGGATAAGCATATCCTCATCTGTCATGCCAAGGGTCTCTCTTATGAGCTTTATCGCCTTGGGTATTTCATTTTTTTTGAGTTTGTCTCGCTTTGTTGCTATGACTATGGGGCGGAATCCGTTATGTATTATCCAGTCATACATCATAACGTCATCTCCTGTGGGCTTGTGGCGCATATCCACAAGAAGGAATACAGCCTTGAGCTGTCTCGACTTCTTGAGGTATCTCTCGACCATCTGCCCCCACTTGGCCTTTACACTTGCAGCCACCTTGGTAAAACCGTAGCCCGGAAGATCCACAAAATACAGTTCTCCGTTTACATTGTAGAAGTTAATAGTTTGAGTCTTTCCCGGAGTAGCTGAGGTCCTTGCCAAAGCTTTCCTGTTTACCAGTGAGTTTATGAGGCTGGACTTTCCCACATTTGATTTTCCGGCAAAGGCAAACTCCGGCAAGCTGTTCTCAGGCACCTTGCTGGTAATTCCACATACAGTTTCCAGTTCCGCTGTCTTTATTATCATCTCTGCTCCGAATCAGGCAATGTCACTGCCCGCTATCTTTTTTATGGTGTCTGCAATATTCTTGCTTATGCTGCCCGACTGCTGTGTCGAAGTCTCAGAGACATTCCTGTAGACGACCTCGGGAGCCGCCTCATTCTCCACACAGTCCTTTGTGATGGTTACTATTCCTATATTTTCCTCAGAGGGCACCTCGTACATGATATCCATCATGACATCCTCAATTATGGAGCGAAGTCCCCTTGCTCCCGTCTTTCTCTCCACAGCTCTGTGAGCTATGGCCTGCAACGCATCCTCTGTAAATTCGAGCTTCACATCATCTATCTCAAAGAGTTTCTGATACTGCTTTATGAGGGCGTTCTTCGGCTCTGTAAGTATCCTTATAAGGGAAGGCTCATCAAGATTGCTGAGAGTGACAGTCACGGGAACACGTCCTATAAACTCGGGGATAAGTCCGAACTTTACAAGATCCTGAGTCTCCACCTGCTTCAAAAGCTCATCTATATCCTTGTTGTTCTTGTCTACTATCTCCGCATTAAATCCTATGGAGCCTGCCGAGAGCCTCTGCTGAACTATCCTCTCAAGGCCGTCAAAGGCTCCTCCGCAGATGAACAGTATATTGGTGGTATCTATCTGCATCATCTCCTGCTGAGGGTGCTTTCTTCCTCCCTGAGGAGGGACGCTTGCAACAGTACCCTCCAGTATCTTGAGAAGGGCCTGCTGAACTCCCTCGCCGGAGACATCCCTCGTTATGGATACATTCTCAGACTTCTTTGTTATCTTGTCTATCTCGTCGATATAAATAATTCCCACCTCGGCTCTGGCTATATCATAGTCGGCAGCCTGAATGAGCTTTAAAAGTATGTTCTCCACATCCTCACCGACGTACCCCGCCTCCGTGAGGGCTGTAGCGTCAGCTATGGCAAAGGGAACTCCGAGTATCTTTGCAAGTGACTGGGCGAGATAAGTTTTTCCCGAGCCGGTAGGACCCAGCATAAGGATATTTGACTTCTGAACCTCGATATCCTGAATCTTTCCCAGTATCCTTTTGTAATGATTGTACACGGCAACGGAGAGGACCTTTTTTGCCTCGTCCTGGCCTATAACATACTCGTCAAGAAACTCTTTCAGTTCTCTGGGCTTAAGGAGATTGATATTCTGAAGATCAGACTCCTGATCGTTTTCATCAGACTTGGCAAACTCCTCCTCCAGTATCTCCGAGCAGAGCTCTATGCACTCATCACATATAAAAGTATTATTGGAGCCCGCTATCATCTTTCTTACCTGTGATGCGGACTTCCCGCAAAATGAACATCTGACCTTGTCGCTTGTCTTTGTTGTCATCTTATACTTCCTTAGTTTATTTATGTTTATCTATAATATGATCCACGATTCCGTATTCCAGAGCCTCCTGAGCGCTCATCCACTTATCTCTCTCAGTGTCAAGAGCGACCTTTTCATAGGGCTGTCCTGTGTTTGCGGCGAGCATCTCATTCATCTTTTTCTTTGTTCTCATGATCCACTCTGCCGTGATCTGTATCTCCGTAGCCTGACCCTGAGCTCCGCCTGAGGGCTGATGTATCATTACCTCGGCGTTGGGAAGAGCGAATCTCTTTCCCTTGGCTCCCCCTGCAAGAAGGAATGCACCCATGCTGGCAGCCATTCCGACACATATGGTTGACACATCGCATTTTATGTACTGCATAGTGTCATATATGGCCATACCTGCAGTTATAACGCCTCCGGGGCTGTTTATATATAAATTGATGTCCTTTGAGGGATCCTCGGATTCCAGATACAAAAGCTGTGCGACAACAAGGCTTGCAGACACATCATTTACCTCTTCTCCAAGAAAAACTATCCTGTCATTCAAAAGTCTCGAGTAGATATCATAGGATCTCTCTCCTCTGGATGTCTGCTCAATGACCATAGGTACCAAACTCATCCGATGTCCTCCTTAAGTATTATGCGGCATTTTACAGCCGTATGACCGGATATAAAATGCCGTATTTATTGTCACTGATTTATATTGTAGTAAGTAATATTACTTGTCGGCCTCTTCCTTCTTCTCTTCCTTGGCCTCTTCCAATACAGCCTCTGCCACAAGCATATCTATAGCCTTCTGACAAGCAAGATCAAGCATCATAGCCTTCTTCTCGTTCTCGCCTATCATCTCCTTGAGCTTGTCAGCCTCCATCTTGTAGTTTTCAGCCATCTTCTCCACCTCGGCGTTGAAGTCATCCTCTGTCGCCTCGATCTTCTCAGCTGCAACAACAGCCTCAAGCACAAGCCTTGTCTTTATTGTAGTGAGAGCCTGGGGCTTCATCTGCTCTCTGATGTTCTCAACAGTCATTCCTGTGATGCTGAGATACTGGTCAAGGGGTATTCCCTGTGACTGAAGTCTTGCAGCATAATCGTTGAGCATGCGGTCAACCTGGTTGTCCACCATAGGTCCGGGAACATCAATCTCAGCTCCCTCAACTACAGCCTTGACAACGTTGTTCTCGTTCTCCTGAGCCGCTCTCTTCTCCTTCTCCTCGATAAGCTGCTTCTTAAGGTCAGCCTTGAACTCATCAAGCTTCTCAAACTCTGAAACCTCTGAAGCAAACTCGTCGTCAAGCTCAGGAAGCTCTCTCACCTTTATCTCGTTGACCTTTACCTTGAACATAGCAGGCTTTCCTGCAAGGTCCTTTGAGTGGTATCCTGTGGGGAAGGTAACATTTACTTCAAACTCGTCTCCAACCTTATGTCCTATGCACTGATCCTCGAAGGTATCGATGAACTGATGAGATCCTATTGTAAGGGGATAGTTATCTCCCTTTCCGCCTGCAAAGGTCTTTCCGTCAATGAATCCCTCAAAATCTATGCTTACGATATCGTTCTTTGCGATCTCTCTGTCCTTATCCTCAACTGTGACAAGTCTTGCGTTCTGATCCTGAACTCTCTTTAATCTTGCCTCTACCTCTTCGTCTGTGACCTCTGAAGAAACCTTGACAGCCTTTACTCCCTTGTACTGTCCAAGCTTTACCTCAGGCTTTACAGCTACTGTAGCTGTGTATACCACAGGCTTGTCGATCTCTATCTTCTCAACATTTATCTCAGGTCTGGAAACTATCTCAAGTCCTGACTCCTTAGCTGCCTCAGGATAGGTAGCATCAAGTACTATGTCTATAGCGTCCTCCCAGAATATCTGAGGGCCGTACATCTTCTCTATCATCTTCTTGGGAGCCTTACCCTTACGGAAGCCGGGAATGGATATCTTGCTCTTGTTTTTCTGATAGGCCTTCTCACATGCATCGGCAAACTGAGCGTACTCAACCTCTACAGTGATCTTTGCCATGTTCTTTTCCTGGTTTTCAACTTTAACGTTCATTGTAGCTATGAACCTCCTGATAATATTTGCATAATAATCGAATTTAATCAAATATGCATTTTAGCATAAAAGAAGGCGGCTTGCAAGCCGCCTTCAATATTTACCGGCAATATTTATTATTATTTTAGAGTTTTATGAAAATTCGTCCTCGCCGCCAAAGGGATGCTCAGACAGCCATGAATTGCTGTACTCATAATTCTCTGTGACCTCAGCTCCGAACCAGTCGGGAGGTATGAATGCCTGCTCCTCCTCAAGAGTATCAAACTCAACCTCCACCATGCTCAAGCCTTCATGTCTGCCGTGGAATATGTCCACCTGAGCAATAAGATCGTAGCTGTCCTCATAGTTGTTCTCTATAGGGACATTGTATCTGTCCTTGCTGATGACCACGCCGTCAGCTTTAAGAATAAGCTTTCGGTATGCCTCCTCAGTCAGAGGAAGATTGTACTCCTCCCTGACGGAGAACCCCTTTCCTTTATAGGTCATATAGTAATTGTCATTTTCCTTGCGCACCCTCAGCACAGGCTTCGTGCACAGGTACCCCTGCTCTATCTCAAGCTTGGGATATTTATGGAGATCAGGAGGCATTTCCTTTATAAGGAATTTCCTCTCTATTTCATAATTCTTCATTACTCTTCAGACTGCTCTTCAGGCTCCTCTTCAGAATCTGTGTAAGCAACTGTCACATCCTCGTCCTTGACCTCTTCCTTCTTGTGAGCTGTCAAAGCCTTTATTGAAAGAGATATCTTCTTGTCCGCCTCATTGAAGTCTGTCACCTTGGCCTCGATCTCATCTCCTATGTGAAGCACATCTGCAGGCTTCTCAACTCTCTCGTTGGAGATCTGTGAAACATGGAGCAGAGCGTCAACTCCGGGACGAAGCTCTACAAAAGCTCCGAAGTCTGTCATGCGGGCAACCTTACCCTTTACAACATTGCCTACAGCAAAGGCTGTAGCAGCGTCAGCCCAAGGATTCTCCTCAGGGAACTTTCTTGTAAGGGCGATCTTGTCATCATTGATGTCCTTGATCATGACCTTAACGGTCTCACCTGACTTGAACACCTTCTTGGGATTCTCTATTCTTCCCCAGCTCATCTCCGAGATGTGAAGAAGTCCGTCGGCTCCTCCGAGATCGATGAATGCTCCGAAATCTGTAATGTTCTTTACAGTCCCCTCCATCACATCGCCTACATGGATCCTCTCCATGAGAGCCTTCTTGGCCTCTTCCTTTCTCTCCATGAGGAGATGCTTGCGGTCACCGATGATCCTTCTCTTTGCGGGATTGTACTCGGTAACTCTGAACTCTATCTCTTTTCCGTTGTACTTTGTAAGATCCTTCTCAAATGTATCAGCTACAAGGCTTGCGGGGATAAATATCCTTACTCCGTCAACCGCAACATTAAGTCCTCCGTTGACAACCTGGATCACTTCCGCTGTAAGTACCTCTCCTGACTCAAAGGCATCCTTAACTCTCTTGTTTCCCTTCTCGGCAATAACGTCTCTGTAGGAAAGCTGTACCTGACCCTCTCCGTCATTTACCTTTCTCACCTTAGCCTCAAGCTCCTCTCCGGGCTTAACGACGGTGGTGAGATCAAGAGTTGCGTCTTGTGAATAATCATTGCGTGTGATTACACCGTCTGACTTGTAACCGATATTGAGTATGATGCGATCCGGCTTTACATCAATAACCTTACCGGTTACTACCTCTCCTGTACGTATTGTCTTGAAGGATTCATCGAGCATCTTCTCGAAATCTCCAAAACTCATGTCTGACATAATCTAGAACCTCCTCAATAATGGTTTTCGGGGTCGACGCCCCTGCAGTAATACCAACGCAACGCACAGAATCAGCTTCAATACTCAAATCTTCTTTTGATTGGATAAAATAAGTATCTTTACATTCACTTCTGCAGATATCATAAAGCTTTGCCGTATTGCTGGAGTTTTTACCTCCGATGACTATCATGACATCAGACTCCTCAGCCAGTTTTTTAGCCTCTATCTGCCTTTGTTTGGTAGCATTGCAAATTGTATTTAAAACTCTTATATCATAACCCTTTTTACAAAAAATATCAACAATATCTTCAAATTTCTCAAGGTTGAATGTGGTCTGTGAGACAAGACAGAAGTGTGAATTTTCCGGCAATTTAAGTTTCTCGGCCTCCTCGCAGTTCTCTATGACCACCGCATCGTTCTTTATCTCTCCAAGTATGCCTATTACCTCAGGATGAGTAGGTGAGCCTGTGATGATCACCCTCTCCCCGGCGTCATGGGCATTTTTGACAAGCTCATGGATCTTTTTCACATAGGGGCAGGTGGCATCCGCAAGCCGGACATGGGCTCCTGCCGAATTGATGATGTCGTATACATCTCTCCCGACCCCATGGGCCCTGATTATGACTGTTGAGTTCTCAAGGTCCCCACTGTCCCTCAGTCTTTTCAGCTCTTCGATATCATCTATTATCTCCACACCCTTTTCCCTGAGGTCATTTACAACTATATCGTTGTGGACTATGGGCCCGTAGGTATATATTTTCCCATCGGTTCCCTTCTTTTTTTTATCCTCTATCGCGTCATAGACAGTATCCACAGCTCTCTGCACGCCATAGCAGAAGCCTGCGGTCTTTGCAACTTTTATCTCCAATTGATCACTCTCCCTGAAGGTCCTATATGCCTGTGAATCCTCCTACGGCTTATGCCTCTGTCTTTTCTCTGAGGAGCGCTTCGATCTTTTTTCCCACTTCCTCAACGCTCATTTCAGTGCTGTCGATGACAATGGCGCCCTCCGCCTTTTTAAGAGGAGATACCTGCCTGTGCATGTCTCTGTAGTCTCTCTCCCTTATCTCTTCCTTAAGCTTTTCAAAGCTCTCCGACTCAAGTCCCTTTTCCTTAAGCTGCAGAAGCCTTCTGCGGGCCCTCTCGTCGCAGCTTGCATCGAGGTAGATCTTGAGATCTGCATCGGGAAGTATGGCTGTTCCTATATCTCTGCCGTCCATGATAACGTCAGCTTTTTCAGCCTGCTCTCTCTGAAGTGAGAGAAGGTGCTCTCTGACTGCCCTGTATGCCGAGGTCTTCGATGCGGCATCTCCCACCTTCTCCGCTCTCAAAAGTCCGCTCACATCCCTTCCGTTGAGAAAGACATGCTGTTCCCCCTTAGCATGCTTTATGCTGACTGTCGCATTTTTCACTGCGGCTGATACGGACTGCTCGTCGTTTATATCTATTCCGTTTTCAAGAAAATAGACCGCCAGTGCTCTGTACATGGCCCCTGTGTCTATATATATAAATCCCAGTCTTTCCGCTGTAAGCTTCGCAATAGTGCTCTTTCCCGCCCCTGCCGGGCCGTCAATAGCTATACTTCTGTATTTTGCCATGATTCATCTCCGATTTTTTATATAGGGGCAGTTACTTCTTACAGAACTGCCTTTTCCTCACCTATTATAAGTTTTCCGCCCTTCTTATTCAACCGATTTTTCCCTCTTATCTCCGATAAAAAAAGCTGCATATCCGGGTGGAGCTTTCCCACCCGGATATGCAGCATCATCTAAGCTTTTAATTTCAGTTTTTAATTAATCTGCAAATACAAGTATTTTTGCCGCATAGGCATCCGCATCTCCGGCCTTCTCTGTTCCTGATGTGGTCACAGCTGAATCCTGATTGAGGACTAATCTTGTTCCCTCTTTGATATCGTCAAGAGTAACTATATTTCTTGTGAGGTAAGGCATGACCTCTGTGTCCCCGTCAGCTCTCCACTTCACACCGTCCTGATCTGTTATGATAATGCCTCCGTCGGTATTCTCCACCTTCTGAGCAATTACATACATGGGTGCTGAAGCATCCTCAGGTACATTTACTATGATCACCTGAGCAGCTGTCTGAGGAGGCATGCTCATGGTCATAGCCTGAGCTACCCAAACATATACAGGGGCAGCGGTGTCTATATCCGACATAGCTACGGGAGCCAAGGTCGTTCCGTCAAGGATAGGTGTGCTGTCGGCCACATTGAGAACTATCTCTGAAGTCGTCTCGCTATAGTTTCCCTTGTCGTCAACAGTAAACTCGTTGCTGTTGAAATTGATCTTCTTGTTCGCCTCGTCTACGCTCTCGATATATCCCCACTTTGAAACAGGCTTCATATCTATATATACCTCGTCCGATGCCGCTTCCGAGCTATCCTCGGGGAAGGGCTTAAGCTTGTCATCAGAGCTTCCTGAAGTCTCGGTCTCTTTTGAAGCTTCGCTTTCGGCTGTTGTCTCCACAGCCTTCTCGGTTTTGGACTCTGCCGCTACAGCCTTGCTGCCGCAAGCGGAAAGTGCGCTCATTGAGAGTACAGCTGCCATTGCAAGTATAACAGATTTATTTGTTGTCTTTTTCATAAGTCTTATCTCCTTTTCTTAAATCATCTGTGCTGTTTGCAAACTGTATACGATATAATCCTGCAAAACCTTTCACAAGTCAATAAAAAACCTGCGGATTTAAGCTAAAGGTAAGAATCTTAATATATTAGTCCAACTCAAAAGCTCCGGTGTAAAGCTTGTAGTAGGTGCCCTTCTCAGCCAAAAGCTGCTCATGGGTTCCCCTCTCTATAATACGCCCATGTTCAAGGACCATTATGACATCGGAGTTCCTTACGGTAGAGAGCCTGTGGGCAATAACAAATACTGTTCTTCCCTGCATCAGGGCGTCCATTCCTCTCTGAACTATCTCCTCTGTCCTTGTATCAATTGAGGAGGTCGCCTCATCCATTATCATGACAGGGGGATCCGCAACAGCGGCCCTTGCTATGGAGAGAAGCTGTCTCTGGCCCTGGGAGAGCATAGCTCCGTTTCCTGTAAGGAAGGTGTTATACTTGTCAGGAAGCTGCATGATGAACTGATCCGCTCCAACCATCTTTGCTGCCGCTATACATTCATCGTCAGTTGCCTCAGTATTTCCGTAGCGTATGTTGTCCATTACGGTGCCTGTGAACAGGTTCGTATCCTGAAGCACCATTCCAAGAGAGCGTCTCAGAGATGACTTCTTTATCTTGTTTATATTTATTCCGTCGTAGCGTATCTTTCCGTCAGGAATATCATAGAATCGGTTGATAAGGTTGGTTATGGTAGTCTTTCCCGCTCCTGTACTTCCCACAAAAGCCACCTTCTGTCCGGGCTTTGCATAGAGGGATATATCATGGAGCACTATCTTCTCCGGGGTGTAGCCGAAGTTTACGTCATAGAAGCGGACATCTCCCTCCAACTTCTTGTATGTGACAGTCCCATCCGCCTTGTGGGGATGCTTCCAAGCCCAGATGCCGGTCTTTCGGTCAGTCTCCATGAGCTCCCCGTTCTTTTCCGTGGCATTTACCAGCTCAACATAGCCCTCGTCAGTCTCGGGCTCCTCGCTGACAAGATCGAATATACGGTCAGCTCCCGCCATGGCCATAACAACAAAGCCCAGCTGGCTTGATATCTGAGTTATATTATTGGAAAACTGCCTTGTCATCTGAAGGAAGGCAACAACTATCGCTATGCTGAAGGGTGCTCCGCTCAGGCTGAAATTGTGAACTCCCGTCAGAAGGAACCATCCGCCCATGAAGGCAACTATAACATATATGATATTTCCCATGTTTCCCACAAGAGGCATGAGCATGTTTGCAAAGCGGTTACCGTTTCTGGACTCCATATAGAACTTGTCGGATATATTCACAAAACCCGCCAGAGTCTCGTCCTCGTGGCAGAATACCTTAACCACCTTCTGGCCGTTCATCATCTCCTGAATGTAGCCTTCCATCTGTCCCATATACTTCTGGTTGCGCATAAAGTGCTTTGAAGCTGAGGTTCCGAATTTTCTTCCCACAATAGTCATGATAACAGAGCCTGCCACAACTATTAAGGCCATGGGAATGCTGTAATATATCATTATAAAGAAGACACACAGAAGTATGGTGCCCTGCATCAAGGCGTTGGGAATGACCTGTGTGATGAGCTGACGAAGAAGGTCTATATCGTTCGTATAGTAGCTCATGATGTCTCCGTGCTTGTGAGTGTCAAAGTATCTTATAGGAAGCTTCTGCATGGAGGAGAACATCTGATTACGCATAGCCATAAGAGATCCCTGCCCCATTATGGCGAGAGCCTGATTGTAGAACGAAGCTATCAAAAGTGACAGTATGTAGAGGCCTCCCAAAACCAGCACATAGGGCAATATGGTTTCTGAAAGCTGCCGCCAGCTGCTTCCCGCTGAAAGTCCCGCCTCTATTATCGCAAAGATGCGCTCCATAAATATTGAGGGAATGGCGGTAATGCCGGCGCTTAAAATAATACAGACTATAGTGACAGGCATGAGCCTCGGATATGTCTTAAATATCTCACTGAACACCCAGCCCATGGCTGTCTTAGGCTTTTTCTGAGCATTATTCATTCTCTTCCACCGCCTTTCTCTGCTGAGATTCATATACCTCGCGGTATATCTCATTGGTCTTTAAGAGCTCCTCGTGATCTCCTATACCGTTTATCCTTCCGTTATGCATAACTATTATCCTGTCACAGTCCTGAACGGAGGATATTCTCTGGGCTATGATTATCTTTGTAGTCTTGGGAAGGTACTCTCTGAAGGCCTTTCTTATAAGGGCATCCGTGTATGTGTCCACGGCGCTGGTGGAGTCATCCAGTATAAGCACCTTGGGCTTTTTAAGCAGCGCTCTCGCGATACATAGTCTCTGCTTCTGTCCTCCTGAGACATTGGTTCCTCCCTGCTCTATATAGGTATCGTAGCCCTGGGGGAAACTCCTTATAAACTCATCCGCCTGGGCAAGCTTACATGCCTCCACTATCTCATCGTCGGTGGCATTCTTGTCTCCCCAGCGCATATTTTCTTTTATGGTTCCCGAGAAAAGCACATTTTTCTGAAGAACAACAGAGACAGCACCTCTCAAGGCGTCAAGGTCATACTCCCTTACGTCTCTTCCTCCCACTCTGACATGACCTGCTGTCACGTCATAAAGCCTTGATATGAGACTTATGAGCGTGGTCTTTGAAGAGCCGGTGCCTCCTACTATTCCTATGGTCTCACCCTCATCTATATGAAGCTCTATATCTTTGAGCACATCTGCAGAGGACTTGCCGTAGGAAAAATATACATTGTCAAAATCAACAGAGCCATCCTTTACCTCATACACAGGATCGTCAGGATTCTTTATCTTCGGCTCTTCGTCAAGGATCTCCTCTATACGCTCGGCAGACTCCATAGACATGGATATCATGGTAAATACCATGGAGAGTATGTTAAGGCTCATAAGGATCTGCATGCCGTATACCACTATGGATGAGATGCCGCCCACATTGAGCTTAAGTCCATTTGACTCTATTATGGTCTCAGCTCCCAGGTAGAGAGCCGCTGTTATTACCGAATAGATGGAAAACTGCAGCAAGGGTGCATTCCAGGCAAGTATGCGCTCTGCTGTGGTGAAGTCCTTTCTGAGGTTTCCTGAGGCCTTCTCAAATTTTTTTGTCTCCATATCCTCATGTACATAGGCCTTTACCACTCTTATGCCCTCAATATTCTCCTCCACAGAGGCATTCAGGTCATCATACTTGTGAAAAGCTCTCCTGAACACAGGCATAACAAGCCTTACTATGACAAAGAGCATGACAGCGACGAAGGGTATGAGTCCCAAAAAGAGCATGGATATCTCCCTTGATATCCTGAAGGACATGATCGTGGCAAATATTATCATTACAGGGGCCCTCATTACCATACGTATGATCATCATGAAGGACTGCTGCACGTTCATGACATCAGTAGTAAGCCTTGTAACTATAGAGGGAGTGGAAAACTTGTCTATGTTTTCAAAGGAGAAGGACTGTATCCTCTCGAACATATCCTTTCTCAGGTTTCTCGACAAGCCGGTCACGGCGTCCGCCGAGGCCACCCCGCCTCCTGCTCCCATGATAAGTGAAAGCATAGCCAATACGATAAGTATTAAGCCGTACCTTTGAATGAGGGACATGTCCGCAGCCCTGACTCCCGTAATGAGCTGAGCTATAGTAAAGGGTATCATGCACTCAAGTATTCCTTCAAATATCACGAGTATCATAGTAATTACAGCCGGAGTTTTGTACTCTCTGAGGCTGTGTCTTATTATCCTTATCATAAATTCACCTACCCCATACGGTTTTTGCTGTTTTCAGCAATTAAAGAGCACCTTCTGTGAAGTAATCCTCATTTCCGGTGCGTTTTTTGCTCTTTTTTATAACAGCTTCATCTGTATTCTGTCCCATATATAAATATATGTCAAGACCTTTTTAGCCTATAAGATATAGTTCTTTTTTTAACAAACTTTATGAATTTTTGTCTGCACAATTCCCTGTGGTTAAAGTATAATAGTATCTGCAAATATTTTTATTGTTTAAATAAAACCGCATATACTTACTTACAGCTTGCAATTTTCTATATTTCAGGTAAAGGAGATAAGACTTTATGCAAAACAGAATGAAAACTCATCAACTTCAGGAGGCTGAGATAAAGGCCCTTATGGATAGGTGCCCTGTAGGGGTCCTTGCCACTGTAAATACCGACGGTACCCCCTACTGTGTTCCTGTACATTTTGCCCGCCACAAGGATGCTGTAGTAGTGCACGGGCTTCCGGCAGGACAAAAGATCGAAAATATTAAGGCTAATCCCTCCGTATGTCTCTCTGCCTATGAAATGCAGGGGCTCATACTCCCGGAAAGCAAAAATCCCTGCAGCACCAACACAGCCTATATGAGCGTTATCATAAAAGGAAAGGCCTCTCTTTTGGAAGATTTTGCAGAAAAAAAGGCGGCTCTCATGTCCATCGTCACCAAATACACTCCTCAGCTTGCCGAAAATGAGATGCCCGAGAAGGCTGTGAAGGCCACCGCAGTGATAAAGATAGAAATTGAAGAGCTTACCGGTAAATATTACAGCTAAGATAAAAAACAGGGCCTGCCCTGCTCTCCTGCATGCAGACCCTGTCCTTTTAAATATAGCTTTTATTCCTCTCTTATCTTCTTAAGCCTTACTTCTATCTCCAGATCCTTCCTTCCCGGATTTGCAATCTCTCTGCCTGTGTAATCTCCCTTTCCCTCAGTGACCTCGTAGTTTGCGGCTACGTTGCTTATCCAATTATAGCCCTCGGGAAAATCAAGCTTTACTCTCTCTCCGTGCTCAGACTGTCCTGATTGGGTTCCGATCTCCTCTCCTGTCTCCTTATCTGTAAATATTACAAGGTAATTATATTTCTGTCTCTCACCCTTCTTATAGATAAAGCTTCCTGAGGCCTCAGCATAGATGTTGTCATTTGCATCATAACGGCTGAAAAAGTGTATGTTTCCCTTGGAGTTGAGTATGTCTGAGTATCTTTCATTTATTTCATCTGAAACTTCAGAGGAAAGCTCTTTTATCATGTCATATACCTTAAGCCAATCTTTCGCATCAGAATTCTTGTATTTTGAAGGGAATCTTACTATAAGCTCATACTTTTCATCTCTGTTTTCGGTCATATCATCAAGGTAGTCCATTATCTCCTCAATGGCCTGATCCTTATTCTTATATTCCACTACAAGGTCGGCTGACTCAAATTTTTCCTCCACTCTGTCAGAGTATGATGAGCCAAGATCGGTGTCTGTCTCCCCTGTTTTGAGGTACTCGGCAACTACGGCCCTTCCGTATTTGGTGCCCTTAGCCTTTATAGAGTCAGGCTTCCATTCATCGTGATAAGAAATACCCCTTATCTCGGAATCCTCCAAATTGATATATTTGTTGCTCAGTTTATCAAATCCGTATCCGTTTGATCCGCTTGTGGTCACAGGATCCTCCCAGGTAACATCCACATGATACCAATCTCCGTCAAGCTCTATAAGGTTCCAGGCATGGAAGTTGTTGTAGACATATCTCACATTCAACCCGCAGGCCTTTGCCGTCTGCAAAAAGGCATCTGCATAGCCTGCACACTGAGCCTCTCCATTTATTATGCAGCTGTAGGCTGTGGCATTTTCCCAACCTTCTCCCTTCTGATAGTCGCAGTTTTCCACCAGCCACTCGATTATCTTTATCTCTTTTTCAAAATCGCTCATTTCTGATGTTATGTATTCATCTTTGAAATCATTTATAGCGTCATTGACATCCGCTCTCTCATCAGAGCTCATCATGCCCCAATTACCCTTTTTGGAATCATTAGCTGCATGACTTACGGAGTTATCCTTATAGTTATCCCAATTACTGTCAGAGGAGCTGTGGTTTTTTCCTGAGGACGAACCCCTTCCTGAAGAGCTTCCGCCGCCTGAGGAACCGCCGCCTCCATATATTACATTTCCGGATGAAGACGTCACTCCCGGGTCTGAGGCATTTCCTGAAGAGTTCGCTCTCACCGTGGAGGAGATACCTCTTCCCTCCTCATAATACTGTACACCTGTATCATCGACCCAGGCACCGCTTGCATCAAGCTTATACCCGTCCGGAGTTGTCTTTGAGGCTGCCATAGCTCCTCCGTCCGCAGGATCCGGATAATAGCATTTTCCGTCTATCCACTGCCAGCCTATGAGCATTGCCCCCTCGGGGCCTCCCGCTCTCGTATCTAGAAAGTACCACTTGCCGTTCAGATTCAGCCAGCCTGTCTTCATTGATCCCTCGGGAGCTCCGGCCTCCGGCTGCAGGTAATACCATCTGCCTCCGTCGTTTGCGTCCTGATACCAGCCTGTTCTCATTATTCCGTTTTCATCTGTCCTGTACCAGCATCCCCCGTCTGATATCCAGCCATTTACGCTGTAGCTGCCGTTGTCCTCCATATAGCGCCAAGCCCCCGTGCTCATGTCCCAAGTGCCTGCAAGGGCGCTTGTTCCCATGGCTCCTGATATAGCCAGTGTGGAAATCAATAATCTCATTTTCTTTTTCATATAAATTTACCTCCGTATCTCTAAGTGAATTTTTCCTTTCACTTATGCAGATACATAAATTTTTAAAAAGGTTTTATAAAATTTAAATTTTTTTAGAGATTTGTGTATAAGATTTTGCTCCTGTGGGTAATATCAAGTATTACAGGCAGCGAAAAAGAGCATCCCGGTAAAAAACAGGATGCTCTTAAAGATTTTAAAGCTATGTTATTTATGGTATTTCTTACAGATTCTCATTCAAATAAGGTGTAGCTGTATCTGATATATCCACAGCCTCATCCTCAGGTATATTGTCTATCTCTTTTGCCTTGTTGTACCAGTCCTCGAAGGTCATTCCTATAGGGAATACCGAATCAACATTTTCAGCTATGAAGCTTTCGAAGTCATCAACTCCCGCCTCGTCTATAATAGTTGTGTTGGTGAACTCCCTGAAGTTGTCTATACGAGGTATATCCTCCTCCGGGATCTGAGGGAACTTGGTATAGTTCTCAACATAGTTTTCAAGATTCTGCTCTGTAAATCTCCAGGTAATGGTGCGTCCCTCAGCAACGGTCTTCATATATATAGTACGAAGAGCCACATAGGGATCTGTGTCAAATCCGTCTGCGAACATCATTGCCGCATTGTAGGGATGAGTGTACATATACTCTATCGCCTTTGAATGTGCGTACACCAATCTTCTTGCAAGCTCAGGGCACTTCTCATGGAATTCCTCTGACATTGCATAGATACAGCACATGCCCCACTCGTCCGCCTTTGATTCACTGTTGATATTTGCTGCTCCCCAGCTGGTAGCCATTATATGTCCGATACCATCGAACTCGCATTTAGATGCGTAGGGATCTCATGTGCTGAAGCCGTCTATCTGACCGGCTTTCAATGCAACCATGGCATCCTGGGAACCCATGTTTACGATGTTATAGTCACTCGGCTGATCTGAAAATCCGTACTCGGCAGACCAGTTGAGCCACTGAGGATTGGTATTACACTCCGCATCTATTGCCAGAGTTTTTCCCTCCAGCTGTGAAGGGTCTGTGATCTCATTTGAAACTACCAGATACTCTGATCCTCCCAAATGGTTGGCAGCCGCCATAAACAGAGGTGCTCCCTGATTTGCGGAACGTATTACCCCTTCGATTCCGCTGTAGCCCACATCTATCTGCCCTGATGTGAGTCCCTTCAATGTCTCTCCTGACTTTGTTACATTTACATCAAGACCCAGGGCCTCATAGATGCCGCTCTCCTCTCCTATTATAGATGCAACCATGTGATCGCAGTTAAAGTATGCCATCTCGATTGTGTAGTTTTTCTCCACATCATTGAGTTCTCCGAACTCAAAATCCTTGACCGCCTCCTCGGGGTCATAGCCTATGGCCTCGTTTGATATGGCCGCTTTCTGTGTTCCACTGTCGTGGCATCCCGCCAATGTGGGAGCCAACACAGATACAGCAAGCAAACAAGACAATGCACGCTTTCTCATATGTCCCTCCATATTTTATTAATAATTGTTAATAATCTTCAGGTTCAATATAACATATAAAAGCAGTGCAAAAAACTATTATTATATTACTTTATATTTGACTTTTTATTATTAAGTTTTCTTATAAGTATTTATTTCTTTCATGCAGTATTCAGTCTCAACCTGCAAAGATAAGTCCCTCAAAATACTCCTCTATAGCCTTTCCTTCAATCGTATGAGGCCAGCCATCTCCGTTTATATCTACTCTTATCAGCTCCACAGTGTCCATATTTTCCAAAATCACGTAGCTTTCTTCGTCTGTGGATACGGCTCTAAGACGAGAACCTGACGGAATAGCGTCCTCCCTGAAAACCTCTTCTCCCGAGTGTCCGAGGACATTACCCGGAACATTTTCCTTTGCCCTTATTTCAAAATTTTCATAGCTGTATTCGTCATCAAGGGCAACAGCCATGCCCTCATCCCCGACAGCATATTTGCGCATAAGGCTCACCGTCGACAGAAGATCTCCCCTTGTGGAAAGATAAAACTTCCCGGAATTTACAGGCACATTGCCGTAGAAAGCCTCATAGTATCCGCAGGGCTCATTTTCATGGGAGGAGTTTTCCTCCGACCAAAGGCCCGTCACATCGACTATACTAAGGAACCTCCAATCATTTTCTCTCGATGTCTCACCGTAAAACATATATCTGTCTTTCGGAGTCCTCATTATATATGCATCGGTGATACCGTAGCCGCAGTCCTCAGCTTTCGAGACAGATTTTGTCCCATCGGAAATCAAAAGTCTGTATTCCATGTTGTCGCCGGACTCTGACAGCTCATATGATATGCTCTCACCCGTCCCGTCTCCGTTTATATCGAGGAAAAGCTCCTCATAAGGCTTAAGCTTCCAAACGCTCTGCTCCTCTGTAGGAAGGTATTCCTCCTTAAAGCCTATGGATGCCTCCCCGTAAGGCACATCCACCGTCACAGTCCCCAAGGCATAGGGACCTATGAGATATGGCGCATAATATATTTTCAGGCCCTCGGGTCCCATGGCAAAGCAGGGCTCCGTTTCTCCTCTCACTATGTCCTCCCAGCCCTCTGTCAAAAGGCCCTGAGAGCCATAGTTATTTTCAAGGTGACCCACTATGAAGTCTGACAGGGCTTTGGTATCCTCCACAAGGTCCCCGAGCTCAAGGCTTTTACCTGTATTTATATCAAAGCTTCGGCCTGTTACCGTCAAATTCCCGTGGGCCCCTCCTGTATAGACATAGGTCTCATCTGTAAAAGAGAGGATACTATTGTCCGCCCTTAAGATATCCGTGGTGCTGACGGATTGATAGCCGAGGAATTCCTCGCTGTCTCCGGAATCTTCTCTCGCAAGAGCAAGCATTTCCTCGTATTCGGAAACGGCTCTCTCCTTGCGGCTCCTGTCGTAGAGAGCCAGAGCATTTTTGAGCTCACTGTAGTCTGAGCCCTCTGAGCGGAGCCACAAAAGCTCATAGCGGCTGGAAGCAAGAAGTTTTCCCACATCGGCGTACTCTGATTCCTGTTCGACGTACACATAGGGAAACAAGCCGCTTCCGGCATCCGTACTCTCCCCTGTTTCATCCGGGCCCAACTGCTCTTCTCTATTAAATACACTCTCATCGGTTTCAGTCTGAGTCTCCTCATACTCTAAAACATCATCTTCTTCAGCCTCGGAGGTATCATTCACGGAAGCTGCAGAGGTTTCAGCCTCTAAAGAGATGCTGCTCTCATATGTCTCGGACTCCTGATCTCCTGCGGGGATAAGTGAGCAGCCTGTGAGAAAGATAAAACAGGAGGTGGCAGCTATAAGGTCCCTCCTTAAGGGAAAAAGTCTATGCTTCTTTGGCATCTTCATCAAGCTGTGACCTCCTTTACCTCCACATCCAAGCCCAGGCTTTCAAAAAAGGCTTTTATATACTCCTCGGAGCCCAAAGGAAGATTCTCCGCTGTGATAAAGCTGCCTGTAGCAGTCACAGCATTGTCATCACCTACTCTGAAAGACACCGCCGCAGGTCTCGCACCCTCATAGGTATATATGTAGATCACATCCTCGGTAGCCTCTTTATTTACAAAGCTTTTCTCGACTATACATATATTTGCTGCAGCAAGGCTTTCTGCTCCCTCCATTCCGTTTACAGTGGAGATCAGAGAGCCTGTTACCCTCTGCTCGAGATAAGACCTAAGTTCCTCGGACATGTCAGTGCTTATACCTGCCATTTCCATGAGCTTATCCAGGTTGTCCACGCTCACAGTAACAGAATATACAGCCTCCGGCAGGCCGTGGTCTTCATCCTCTATCTCCCTCACAATGTCACCCACAGCATTGTTTCCGACAGCCATATCGACATAGTCATCAGAGGCCGCCATCTCTGCCATGAGCTCTATCAATTCAAGTCCTGTCTCCCTCAGGCTTGGAGCCTTCGTCTCGGCAGCATCCTCCTTTGCCGGTCCTGCGCAGCCCCAGAGCGCCATAGACATGTAAATACACAAGACAGCTGTTATTATTTTTTTCATCATTTTCCTCCAAAAGCTTCCCTCTCGATTCGGCACATAAACAGGATGGGGTAAGGCTTCCCCTGCTCATCAAGCTCCGATCTTTTATATGCCTTAAAACCCATATGCTCATAAAATCCTTTTGCCTGAGGATTTTGCTCGTTTACGGTGAGCTCTTTTATGCCATATTCGGATATACCGAATTCCAAAAGCTTTCTTCCCAATCCCTTGCCACGCTCCTTCGGGGAAACGAACAGCATCTCAAGCTTTGTTCCGTCGATACCCATAAAGGCTATAGGAGTTCCTGCTGCGTCGTCTTCCACGATCAAGGAGGGGACTGACTCCAACGCCACAGGCACATATTTTTTGATCTCCTCTATCTCTTCTGCGGATAGGAAGAGATGAGTCTCTCTCACCGATTGCTCCCACACATCAAGCAAAGAGGCAACAGTCAGTGAGTCTCTGTCCTTTATTTTAATTTCTTTCATGCCTCATAACTTCTTTTTCGTGCGATTCATTTCTTTTTTTGGAATATTTTATATATACTTTATCATGGAACATCTAACGCTTCAGCATCCATGAGTATTATGCGTATCCGGTACAGTAAGCTGCCAATTTCAAAACTGAAAATTTTTTTATTTTTTGAAAGCAAATAAAAACATAAAACCTGCTGTCTTATACTTGTTTCAGCACCTCCCAAATATCCCCATTAATACAGATTGCCCGCTCCCCAATCTCCATTGGTGCATAGGCCTCCCCGTAATTCACACAGGCATAAACCGCTCGGGGATTCTCCACTGTCATTCTCCTGAAAGGAAATTTGATAATACCGGGGGTGTTATGTTTATTGCGCGCCATTTTCTTACATCTTTATTTCTCAAGGCATTTCGGGTCAAGCAAAAAATCATAGATGTTTATGGTCAGGATACCATATTCATCATACTGCGTTGGCACCATATCCTTGGTAATGATGATTTTCTTGAAAGAATCATCGATCTTCCTGAATGGCCTGATCTCCTGCGTATGTTTTGTTTCATCCGGCAGGGTGTAGGCGGATTGAATATAGTATCTGGAAGAACCAAGATTACACACAAAATCAACTTCCAGCTGCTTACGTGTTACTTTCCCATTCCGATCTTTTTCTGCGATGGGAACAACTCCTACATCCACACTGTAACCACGCATACGAAGCT
>CALWLI010000002.1 GCA_944381485.1 uncultured Lachnospiraceae bacterium | reverse complement strand
ACCTCCACACCACCCACGACTGGACAAGAGGTAGGATGTACACAGACTGGCACTTCATAGACGGCAAGTGGTATTACTTCCGCACTAAGCCCGAGGGCAACGAGGGTAGCCTTGTAAGGAACGGAATCACCCTTACAGGACACCGGGTAGGACCTGACGGTGCTTGGGACGGAGTAGGCCCCACACCTACTGAAGCACAGTAAAAACAAAATATTGCCCGATCACATCGGGATGAATTAAGAACAGGCGCTGCCTTTGGGAGAGATCCTCCGGGCAGCGCCTGTTTCGTATTCTTGTAAATGCATTTCCCCTATGGTAGTATAAAATCAGACAAAATACCGAGGACTGAAGGAGCGATACATGAAGATAATAGACGCACACTTGCATTTTTGTCCCGACGAGCCTGGATATTTCAGCGATATCGCGGTGGCTGCGGGGCATGAGAATAATGAGAGGCATCTCCTGTCCGAGTACAGGAGGCTGGGTATAGTGGGAGGAGTCGTCATGGGTAACGGAGGCCTTGAGCTATCCGAACATGAAAAGTATCCCTCCTGCCTGCGCTACTGTATAGGCCTTGACAGCATGTATTTAAGGGACAGCGGAGGCCATATCCCGGAGGCCGCCTGGCTTCAGGTGGAGGAGCATTTAAAGAGGGAGAGCTGTGTAGGTATAAAGCTCTATGCGGGCTACAATCCCTTCTACATAACGGACCCCATGTACGGCCCCTGCTATGAGATTGCAAAGGCTTACAAAAAGCCTGTGGCGGTCCACACCGGGGAGACTGCGGGCATAGGAGCCCTTCTCAAGTACAGCCATCCCCTGACCATGGATGAGGCGGCGGTGCTGCACCCTGATATAAGCTTTGTCATGTGCCATTACGGAAATCCCTGGCTTCAGGATGCCGCCTGTGTCCTCGCCAAAAATGAGAATGTCTCAGCTGACCTTTCGGGACTCTTGGAGGGAAGAAACATACCTGAGACCTACTTTAAGGAAAACAAGGGCTATACCGATTACCTTGAGACCTGGATAAAGTACATGGGGGATTATGAAAGGCTCATGTTCGGAACGGACTGGCCCCTTGCAAACCTGGAGGATTATATAGGCTTTACCGAGAGGCTTATCCCTGAAAAGTATCATGAGGCGGTCTTTTTTAAAAACGCCCTGAGGATATACGGCCTCTCGGATCTCGCGGATAATGTCTGATATCGTGGGAAAAACAACAGCTTCAGCGTCCCTTATCCGGTATTATTATCTTGTTTGATTATGGGAGGCGATAATATATGTGTACAAGTATTACTTTAAAAGATAAGGATATGTATTTCGGTAGGAACCTGGATCTTGAGTACTCCTTCGGAGAGAGAGTCGTTGTGACTCCCCGAAACTATGTGTTCAAGCTGAGGGCAAAGGAGCCCATGATGCGCCACTATGCCATGATAGGCATGGCCACCGTGGCTGAGGGCTATCCCCTCTACGCCGAGGCCGTAAACGAGAAGGGCCTCTACATGGCAGGGCTCAATTTCCCGGGAAATGCCGTCTACATGGAAAAGAGGGAGGATAAGGACAACATCACTCCCTTTGAGCTCATTCCCTGGATACTGGGACAGGCGGCAACTGTACTTGAGGTAAAGGCTCTTATCACAAGGTTAAATATCATTGACCTGCCCTTCGGGGAGAAGATGCCCCTTGCACCTCTTCACTGGCACATTGCGGACGGAGAGAGGTCCCTTGTGATGGAGCAGACCGCAGAGGGCTTAAAGGTATATGATGACCCTGTGGGTGTGCTTACCAACAACCCTACCTTTGACTTCCACCTTATGAACCTTAACCGGTACATGCACTTGAGTCCTGAGCAGGCCAAAAACGGCTTCTCAAAGTCAGTTGAGCTAAAGACCTTCGGCGAGGGCATGGGGGCCATAGGCCTTCCGGGAGACAGCTCTCCCGCATCCCGCTATATAAAGGCGGCTTTCCTCAAGCTCAACTCTGTACCCGGGGAGGGGGAGTGCGGATGTGTGTCCCAGTTTTTCCACATCCTTGACTCTGTGGCCATGGTAAGGGGTTCTGTCGTGACCGAGTCCGGAAATAATGACATCACTACCTACTCCTGCTGCATAAACGGCAGCAGAGGGATCTACTATTACAAGACCTATGAGAACAACAGGATATGCGCTGTGAACCTCTTTAACGAGGATCTGGAGGCGGACAAGGTGAAGGAGTTCTCCATAAGGGAGCAGCAGGAGATCTGTTTTGTGAATTGATTTCAGGAAGCAGGGAAAACCGGAGGTTGATTTTACAGCCTTCGGTTTTTATAATGAAATTAAAAATATCTGAAATAAAGGCGCCCTTTCGTGGTGCCATAAGGAGGATCTTATGAGCGTAAAGAAGATGATAGTTGCCATTGTTGCCCTGGTTATGATAGCAGGTATAACCATAACCTCAGTATGCATGCCTGACTCGGAGTATTGATATGCTTTTTATAAAGAATGTGGAGCTCTATGACCCTGAATATAAGGGGAGATGCCATGTGCTCTGTGCAGGAGAGCGTATAGAGGCTGTCATAAGTTCGGAGGCTTCGGGAAAAGGCCCGGAGGAAAGCGACCCGGATAGGGCTTTGAAGGCGGAGGCTGCTTTTTCAGAGCTTAAGGCCCTCGGGGCCGAGGTAGAGATAATAGACGGTGAGGGCCTTATGCTCTTTCCGGGAATTGTTGACGGCCATGTCCACATTACAGGGGGCGGAGGCGAGGGCGGGTTTAAGACCCGCGCTCCCGAGATCCTTCTCTCCGACCTGATAGGTGCGGGAGTGACCACTGTTTTGGGACTTTTGGGAACTGATGATATGACAAGGAATACGGAGGCTCTCCTTGCCAAGGCCAAGGCCTTGACTGAGGAGGGGATAACTGCCTATGCCCTCACGGGAGCCTACGGTTATCCTCCTGTGACTCTCACAGACAGTGTTAAGAAGGACGTGACCTTCGTCTCGGAGATCCTGGGCTTGAAGCTTGCCCTCTCCGACCACAGGGCTCCCAATGTCACCGAGGATGAACTCATAAGGCTCGCAAGTGATGTGAGGACGGCGGGCATGATCTCCGGAAAGGGAGGCTTTCTTGTCCTCCACATGGGAGACGGCAGAGAGGGGCTCTCCAAGGTCTTTGAGGCTCTCTCCCGCACGGAGATACCTGTCAAGCTCTTTCACCCCACCCACGTCACCAGGAAGGAGAGCCTCTTTGAGGACGCCATAAAATTTGCAAAGATGGGCGGATACATAGACCTTACCGCCTTTGACAGCCATAACTCAAAAAAGCTTATCCCCTTCATAAAAAGGCTTTTATCCGAGGGCGTGGACCTGTCTCTTGTCACAGTGAGCTCCGATGCTCAGGGCAGCTATTCCGAGTACGACGAGGACGGCAGGCTCTTAAAGATAGGCATATCCTCCATAGGGAGCATTTACGATGAGTTTGTCTGCCTTTTGAGGGAGCAGGCCTCACTTGGCTTATCCTACTCTGAGATAGCCTCACTCTTTACCGAAAATCCTGCGAAGGCTCTGGGACTCTATCCTGAAAAGGGAGCGGTGAGAGAGGGAAGCGACGCCGACATGATACTTTTGGACAGCAGGCTTAAGCTGAGCTGTGTCATTGCCAAGGGAAGGGTGATGATGCGGGATGGGAAAGTGCTTGTCCGTGGAACATATGAAGACAGCAGAGCTTAACAAAGCCCTGCTGTTTTTGCATAAGAAAATTATAAGCTGAACCGCAGAAATGAAAACAAAAGATCCTGACAGGGAAAATGGAGCTCCTCTAAAAAAGAGGGGTGGAAAAATATCTCTCTCCTGTATCGGGAAGAAGGGTCACAACGTTTTTTCCCTTTCCCAGCTTTCTTGCAAGCGCCATGGCTGTAAACACATTGCTCCCTCCTGTGATCCCGCAGAGGAGCCCTTCCATGCGGGCAAGCTTTTTTGCTGTCTCTATGGCCTCCTCATCCTTTACTGTAAATATCTCGTCGTATATCTCCCGGTTCAGGTTTCGGGGTATTATGCCGTCCCCTATGCCCATCTGAAGGTGGGTGCCTATACTTCCCCCTGAGAGCACTGCGGCCTTCTCAGGCTCAGCCACCCATATCTCAACCCGAGGATATCGCTCTCTTAAGGCTTCTCCGACTCCGCTTATGGTGCCTCCTGTGCCGAAGCCCGAGGTAAATCCGTCTATGGAAAGGCCGGACTCCTCCATGTCTCTTACTATCTCCGCCCCTGTGGCGAGCTTGTGGATAAGGGGATTTGCGGGATTCTCAAACTGTCCGGGTATGTATACCCTCCTATCCTCCTCAGCCATCTTTTTTGCGGTCTTTATGCATTCTTCTATGCACTCACCAATATCGCCCCTGTCGGGTATGAGCCTCAGCTCGGCCCCATACTGAGCTATGAGCTTTCTGCGCTCCTCGGATACAGAGTCAGGCATTATGATCACTGCCCTGTAGCCCTTTATGGCACAACAGAGCGCAAGGCCTATCCCCTGGTTTCCGCTTGTGGGCTCGACTATGATGCTGTCGGGACCTACAAGGCCTTTTTTCTCGGCATCTTCCAGCATTGCCAGCGCTACTCTGGTCTTTACCGAGCCGCCGGCGTTTACGCCTTCGTACTTTACATAGATGTCGCTACAGCCCTCAGGCACCATCCTGTTAATCTTTATGAGAGGCGTGTTGCCTACGGCTTCAAGAATGCTCTTTCGAATCATATGCTGCTCCTTTCTCCGTTTTTCTTTGACTATAGCATAAAGGGCAAAAAAGGTTAAGCTTTTGTAAGATGTTCTAAAGGAATAGGGGGCCTTAAATGTAGTATAATTCCCCCCGAAGGATAAAAACCTGTAAAAAGAGGCAGGAAGAAGGACAAAAAAATTCATATGGATCACAGTAAGAAGAGATACAACATAGGCGAGGTGGCTGAACTCCTCGGAGTCAGCAGGGATACGCTCCGCATCTACGAGGAGGAGGGGCTTGTGGCTCCCATGAGAGGAGAAAACGGCTACAGGCTTTACTCCGACGAGGACATCTGCGGGCTCATATCCATAAAGTTCCACAGACTGAACGATGTGCCCATGAAGGAGATAAGGAATATAATAGATCCCTCCTCCGACAAGGCTGACAGCATGGGCCATATAAGGGATATTATCCTAAGAAGGATAGAGGCGGAGGAGGCTGAGCTTGGAATGAGTCCGAGGCCGGGTGCTCCCTTTTACTCCTATTTTACCTGCAGGCACGAGGACAGAGCCTCAGGCGGGCCCCGATATATACTGGAGCTTTGCCTTCCTGTGGAAAAGTAATAAATACGGAAATACTCTCGCCTTTTATCTCACTGACTGACGGGAGCCCTTTATCAGGTGGCCCTTGCTGTCCCAGCTGTCGTTTACATAGGGCCTCTCCCCTGTCACGCCGTTTTCCGTAAAGTGGTAGGATGCAAAGTCATACCATCTGTCTCCTGTCACCATCTTGCAGTCCGCCTTGTCAAAATAGTAGACATTTCCGTTTATCTGCATTATTCCCGCCTGCAGCTCTCCGGTGTCAGCGGCGTAATACCAGGTGTTGTCTCTCTGTATCCATCCCGTTCTCATGATCTCGTCATCTCCAAAGTAGAACCGGTGGTCTCTGTACTGAACCCGGTTGTTTACGCAGTAATTGCCGTCGCCCCACTGATACTTTACCCCCTGAGGAGTCTCCACAAAGCCCGCCAGGGCTGTGAATGCTGTGACTGCCGTTATGGCTCCTGACACCAGCATGGTCTTTAAAAATTTATGTTTCATAAAGCTTCCTCCTTATAAAGAACGGCCTCAAAAGCTGAGGGCCTTTGTCCTTTTTCAGAGCTTAAACCTTGGACCCGCTCCAAGGGCAACAGAAGTAGGGATTTCGTAAGAATGTGTAAGAAGATGGCGGATTTCCGTAAAAAAATGTCAGGATGAAATAAAACACATTTTTCCTGGTTTTATAACTGGAATTTAACACATTTTTCTGAATTTTGTAGCCAAAATAAAACACATTTTTCCAAGATGATCGGCAAAATTAAACACATTTTTCCACCGTTTTGTGTCCACTTTTAGTGTAGCAATAAGCATCAGCTTTGTGACAGCATCACATCAGGAACACGCTAAATGCCGTAGCCTGCTTCAAATCTGTATCTCGACGCTGTCCTCCTCCTATGATATACTGATCAATAATAGTCTCTATGGAAGGGGGATTTTTCATGGGCCTGCAGGCCAAAGAAACAAAGCCTATCAAGCATATCTGTGCGGGCCTTTTGGCCCATGTGGATGCGGGGAAGACCACTCTCTCTGAGGGGATACTGTATCTCACCGGGGAGATCAGGAGGCAGGGCAGAGTCGACCACGGTGACGCCTTCCTTGACACCTATGAGCTGGAGAAGAAGAGGGGGATAACCATTTTTTCCAAGCAGGCTGTGTTTAAGCTTGGGGAAAAGAGTATAACTCTTTTGGATACTCCGGGGCATGTGGATTTCTCCGCGGAGATGGAGAGGACTCTGGGGGTACTCGACTATGCCATACTGCTTATAAGCGGCCCCGAGGGAGTTGACGATCACAGCAGGGCTCTCTTTGAGCTCTTAAAGAGATACAGCCTTCCCACATTTATCTTTGTCAACAAGATGGACATGGAGGTGTGTGACAGAAGGGCAATAATGGCGGAGCTCAGATCCCGCCTGTCATCGGTCTGTGTGGATTTTGAGGACGAGGAGGACATGGCCTCCTGCGACGAGGAGATATTGGAAGATTACCTTGAGAGGGGAGAGCTCTCAGAGAAGGACAAAATAAGGCTTTCAAAGCTCATAAAAAGGAGGCGCCTCTTTCCTGTCTACTTTGGCTCGGCCTTAAAGCTTACGGGAGTAGAGGAGTTCCTTGAGGGTATCAGGGAGTACACCGAGGCCCCGGAATACGGAAAGGAATTCTGCGGAAGAGTCTTTAAGATAGGAAGAGATGAGCAGGGAAAGAGGCTCACCTACATTAAGCTTATGGGAGGAAGCCTTAGGCCGAAGGAGCAGCTTACGGGAGGAGACTTTTCCCCCTGGCAGGAGAAGGCGGATGAGCTGAGGCTGTATTCCGGAAAGAAATATAAGCTTTTGGATGAGGCCGAAAGCGGCATGGCGGTGGCGGTCACAGGCCTTAATCTCACAAGGAGCGGTGAGACTGTGTTTAAGGCGGGAGAGCATATCCCTGACGCGGTAAAGGCTGTCATAAGAAATAATGACAGGAGGACAGGGGAGCAGCTGATGGAGCCTGTTCTTGAGTACAGGATAATTTTCCCCGAGGGCACGGACGAGCTTAAGATGTGGGAAAATCTTAAATCCCTCTCGGAGGAGCTTCCGGAGATAAGGCTTAGGCGTGACGAGAAGCTTAAGGAGACCCGAATAGGGGTCATGGGAGACGTCCAGACCGAGATACTTAAAAATCTGGTGGAGGAGCGCTTCGGCATAAGTTTTGAGCTTGGCGAGGGTGAGATACTCTACCGTGAGACCATAAGAAACAGGGTGGAGGGCATCGGGCATTATGAGCCCCTGAGGCATTATGCCGAGGTACATCTGATACTTGAGCCCCTGCCTTTGGGAAGCGGCATAGAAGTGATCTCCGCCTGTCCCACGGATGTGCTCTCACAAAACCGTCAGTCCGCAGTGCTTGCAAGGATTTCGGAGTACAAACATGTGGGAGTCCTTACGGGGAGCGAGCTGACGGACGTGAGGATCATACTTGCCTCGGGAAAGGACCATGAGAAGCATACTGAGGGAGGCGATTTCACTCAGGCGGCCTTGAGGGCTGTGCGCCAGGGGCTCATGCAGGCTGAGAGCGTACTTTTGGAGCCCTGGTATGATTTCAGCCTTGAGCTTCCGAGAGAGCTGGTGGGAAGAGCCATGAACGATCTTTCAAGGATGAGCGGAAGCTTTTCCGAGCCGGAGGAGGCCGGGGAAGACAGGATCGCAATAAGGGGCTTGGCCCCTGTGTCCGAGCTGAGATTTTATCAGAAGGAGCTTCTCACCTACTCGGGAGGAAGGGGGCGGCTGAACCTTGAGCCGGGAGGCTACAGGCCTGCCCACGATCAGGATGAGGTGGTGGAGCGCATCGGCTACTCTCCTGACAGTGACCTTGAAAATCCCACGGGCTCTGTATTCTGTGTCCATGGCGGCGGCTTTTATGTGCCCTGGAACGAGGTCCCTGAATATATGCACCTTGAGAGCGTGCTGAAAGCCGAGAGCGATCCGAGACCCGGAAATGATCTGTCCGGGCTTAGGTCAGGCTCAAAAGGCGGGGCGGCCTCTTCAACTCAGGGAAAGAGCTACAGCGCCTTTAGTGAGGAGGATAAAGAGCTTACAGAGATATTCCTTCGCACCTACGGAGAGTCTAAGCGAAGCAGGGATATGTTTAAATCTGTAAAGGGAGATCCGGAGCCTAAGGGGAAGGAGAGGAACCTTTCTCCAAAAGTCCCTGAGAAGAGGGAGGAATTCCTTCTTGTGGACGGCTACAATGTCATCTTTGCCTGGGATGAGCTGAGGGAGCTTGCAGAAGTCAATATAGACAGCGCAAGGACAAGGCTTATGGAAAGGCTCAGCAATTATCAGGGCTACAGGAAGATGAACCTGATACTTGTCTTTGACGCCTACAAGGTGGCGGGGAACCACGGAAATGTGGAGAAATATCACAATATCTATGTGGTCTACACCAAGGAGGCGGAGACTGCGGACCAGTACATAGCAAAGACTGTCAGCACCATAAGCGATAAATATAATGTCACCGTGGCCACCTCCGACAGCCTGGTGCAGCTTATAATATTCAGCAAGTCCGCCATAAGGATGAGCGCAAGGGAGCTCCTTGAGGAGGTGGAGCTTGCGGAGAGGGAGATAAGGGAACGTTACCTGAGCCGTCAGAAGGACATAAAGACAAGAGTCGGGGATCTTTTGGAATAAACAGCTAAAACAGGCGGAGCTTTAGAGAACAATCTGTTTAAAACAGACAGAGCTCCGGAAGGATTTATCTGAGATTTGAAGCAGCGGGTTTGCCCCGCTGTTTTTTGTGGTTTAAAATATGAAACTTTCTGTTTTTTATTATAAAAATATCTTGAATTATCTGCAGAAATATGTATAATAGCTGTGGTTCGATTTTTTAAATGTAAAGTTTAGTAAAGTAAAACTTAAATGCAAATAAAAAGTAAAGCTATATAAAACAAAATGAAGCGGCATCAAGCTGCTGAAAACGGAGGATCTTATGGACCTTGGAAAAAAATTAAAGGAGCTCAGGCTGTGCAACGACCTGACCTTGGAGGAGCTTGCCTCGAGGAGTGAGCTCACCAAGGGCTTCCTCTCCCAGGTGGAGAGAAACCTCACCAGCCCCAGCATCTCCACCCTTGAGGACATATTGGAGGCTCTGGGCACCAACCTTTCCGACTTTTTCAAAGATTCGGACAGGGAGGAGAAGATAGTATTTCAGACTCAGGATTTTTTTGTGGACGAGAAGGAGGACTACACTATTGAGTGGATCATCCCCAACGCCCAGAAGAATGAGATGGAGCCCATACTCTTGACTCTTCATCCCAAGAAAAAGTCAAGACTTATGGAGAGCCATAACGGGGAGGAGTTCGGTTATGTCTTAAAGGGGAATGTGGCCCTTATAAGGGGGAACCGCAAGTACAAGCTCAAGGCAAAGGAGACCTTTTACATCTCGGGAAAGGGAAGCCATTACCTTGTAAACACAGGCAGTACCGACGCTAAGATCATATGGGTGACCACACCGCCCATGTTTTGATAAGTCAAACCGGAAATCACAGTATTTATGAAAGGGCAGGGGACATGGAAGAAAAGAAGAAGCTTATCCAATTCAGAAATATAGTCAAGGAATTTGACGGACAGCTGGTGCTTAAGGGCATCAATCTCGATATATATGAAAATGAATTCGTTACCCTTTTGGGCCCCTCGGGCTGCGGAAAGACCACACTTTTGAGGATACTGGGAGGCTTTTTGGAGGCGGACGAGGGAAAGGTCATATTTGACGGCGAGGATATATCCGGGCTCCCTCCCTACAAGAGAGAGCTCAATACGGTCTTCCAGAAATACGCCCTCTTTCCCCACATGTCCGTATACCAGAACATAGCCTACGGCCTCAAGATAAAGAAGATGAGCAAGGACGTCATAGACCAGAAGGTAATGAAGATGCTGAGGCTCATAGGTCTTGAGGGCTATGAGAACAAGAACGTGACTCTCCTCTCAGGCGGCCAGCAGCAGAGAGTGGCCATAGCAAGGGCTCTTGTGAACGAGCCTCAGGTCCTTCTTCTTGATGAACCCCTCGGAGCTCTTGACTTAAAGCTCAGGAAGGAGATGCAGTATGAGCTAAAGAGGATACAGCAGGAGGTAGGAATAACCTTCATCTTTGTCACCCACGATCAGGAGGAGGCCCTCACCATGTCCGACAAGATAGTTGTCATGAAGGACGGTGAGATACAGCAGGCCGGAACTCCCCAGGATATATATAATGAGCCTGTAAATGACTATGTGGCAAACTTCATAGGTGAGAGCAATATCATACCCGGAAGGATGCTTGAGGATTACAGAGTAAGATTTGACGACAAGGACTTTGAGTGCGTGGACTTCGGCTTCAAGGAGAATGAGCCTGTGGACGTGGTCATAAGGCCTGAGGACATAGACATAGTAAAGAAGGAGGATGGGAAGCTGACAGGCACGGTGGAGAGCATACTCTTTAAGGGTGCCCACTACGAGGTCATAGTAGAGACTGTTCCCGGAACCTCCGTCACAGTGAACATGAGAGTCATCAAAAACAGCGAGAACGAGGTGGTATCAGCCGACGGCAAGGAAAAGATAAGCGCCAACGACTTCTTCGTGGACATTGAGGATATGAAGGAGGAGCTTGACGACAAGGAGATCATTGCCCGTGCCGACGCCCAGGCCTGGAACCCTGAGACCGACGAGTATATTTCCATCAGCAAGATCCTGTATGACTTAAAGCCTGAGCTCGGACAGTACCCTGTGGTGTTTAAGACCGCCTCAGGAACGGAGATCACAAAGAACATATATGTGGTGAACCAGCCCTTTGTCAAAAATGAGAAGGCAAACGAGGCGGTCAGCGCCTTCAACTTCTTTAAGACCGTGGATGAGATAGAGGAGTCTGTCGCCCTGGACACAGACCTTAAGACCTGGGCAAACGCTCAAGGCTGGAAGCTCTCCAACGAGGACGAGTCAGTGGATATAAGCGTTGACTATGACTTTGACCCCGAGAAGATAAAGGAGGGCGTCTACAGAGTCACCTTCTCCACAACAGGAAGAGAGTTCAAGATCCTGACCACAGACTACGTGGAGGAGGGCACTGAGGTTGGCCTGAGCTTCTACCCTGAGGATATACATGTGATGGCAAAGAGAGGTTTCTAAGATGAAGACTTTTTCAAGGCTCTCCGTCCCCTACCTCGTATGGCTTTTTATGATGGTGCTTGCACCCATGCTCCTCATAGCCTTCTACGCCATTACGGATTCGGGAAACGGAATAATAAATTTTACTTTCACTCTTAAGCATTTTGCCAAGTTCTTTACGGACAGGGACTTTCTTTTGATCCTTTGGAGATCCCTTGTCATAGCTGTAAAGACTACGGTGATCTGCACGGTGATAGGCTACCCGGTGGCATACTTTATAGCGGGAAGCTCGGACAAGGTGAGAAATGCCCTTATCCTTGCCATCACCATTCCCATGTGGATAAACATGCTTGTGAGGACCTACGCATGGATAGGCATACTCTCTGACGGAGGCCCTCTCCAGAGGCTTCTTGAGATGCTGGGCTTCGGAAGCCCGGAGCTCATGTACACCGAGGGAGCAGTGCTTCTGGGTATGGTATACAACTTTATACCCTTTATGATACTGCAGATAAACACCTCCCTCTGCAAGATGGATAAATCCCTTATTGAGGCCAGCGCCGACCTGGGAGCAGACAAGCTGCAGACTTTCTTGAGAGTTGTCTTTCCCCTCTCCCTTCCGGGAGTGGTCAGCGGCATCTCGCTGGTATTCCTTCCTGCGGTGAGCTCCTTCTTCATACCGAAGCTTCTCGGTGGAGGACAGTTCTTCCTCATAGGAAATGTCATAGAAAACCAGTTCATAACAGTGGGAGAGTGGAACTTCGGCAGCGCCATATCAATGATAATGGCGGCGGTGATGATGTGCAGCATGTACCTTGTAAGAAGGCTTGACTTAAAGACCGAGGGCAAGGTGTCAAAGGCCAGGACTCTTCCCGGAGGGAGGCTTGCATCATGAAAAAGGAAAAGAGGATTTTCGGAAAGCTCCTTATGGGAGCAATGATAGTATTTTTCTATCTGCCCATAGTGTTCATGATCATTTTTTCCTTCAATTCGGGAAAATCTCTGACTCACTTTGACGGCTTTTCTCTCAGATGGTATGAGAGGATGTTCAACAATAGAGAGATGATGCAGTCTCTCTACACCACCATAGTTGTGGCGGTCATAGCCACTGCTGTGTCCACTGTCCTTGGAACTGTCAGTGCCATCGGCCTCTCCAAGTCAAGGAGGGTCATAAGAGACGTGGCCATGCAGATAAATGACTTTCCCATAATGAACCCGGAGATAGTGACGGCCATAGGGCTTATGCTCCTGTTCATAACCTTCCACATCGAGAAGGGCTTTATGACCATGCTGCTTGCCCATATAGCCTTCTGTACACCCTATGTAATACTGAGCGTCATGCCGAAGATAAGATCTCTTGATCCGAATCTGGCGGATGCGGCCATGGACCTGGGGGCCACCCCCATAAAGGCCCTGACCTCAGTCATAGTGCCTCAGATAATGCCGGGAGTTTTCTCGGGGGCGCTCATCGCCTTTACCATGTCCTGTGATGACTTTGTCATTTCCTACTTTGTGACAGGGCGAGGGGTGAAAAACCTGAGCATCATGGTCTACACCATGAGCAAGCGCGTCAACCCCAGCATCAACGCGATATCGACCCTGGTGGTGCTTCTCATCACCCTGGTCCTTATCATAATAAATGTAATACCTGTAATAAAAGAGAAGAGGGAGAAAAAAAGAAATGAAAAAATTGTTGCTTAGTGCGATGGCTGTATTGTCCGCGGCAGCCCTTTCCGCCTGCGGAGGTGGAAACGAGGGTCCCTATGCGGGACAGACTCTCCATGTCTACAACTGGGGAGAGTACACAGGAGAAAATATCATAGCTGATTTTGAGGCTGAGACAGGTGCCACCGTTGTGATGGACAACTTTGACTCAAATGAGCAGATGTACATTAAGGTGGCAAACGGAGAGTCCTTCGACATCCTTGTGCCCAGCGACTATATGATAGAGAGGCTCATACAGGAGGATCTTCTGCAGAAGCTGGACAAGTCAAAGCTTGACTGTCTTGACCTTCTCTCCGACGGAGTAAAGGGACTTCCCTATGACCCGAATAACGACTATTCCGTGCCCTATTTCTGGGGAACTGTGGGAATAGTTTATGACAAGAATGTTGTCAGCGAGGAAGACCTGGAAAAAGAGGGCTTCAACATATTTAAGGATACAAAGTACAAGGGAGATATCTACCTCTATGATTCGGAGAGAGACTCCTTCATGATGGCCTTGAAGGCTCTGGGCTACTCCATGAACACAACAAGCGAGGAGGAGTTAAACGAGGCTTATAACTGGCTTGTTGAGTGTGTTGAGACCATGGAGCCCGAGATAGTTACAGATGAGATAATCGACAACATGGCTCAGGGAAGAAAGGCTCTCGGACTCATCTACTCCGGAGATGCCGCCTATGTAATGACAGAGAATGAGGATATGGGCTACTTCATGCCTGAGACAGGAACAAATATCTGGTCTGACGCCATGGTAATCCCCAAGAACGCTGAGAATCCCGAGCTTGCCCACGAGTTCATAAACTTCGTATCAAGCTACGAGGGAGCAGCCGACAACACAGAGACTGTGGGCTACACCTCACCTAATGCGGAGGTAATGGAGGAGTATTCCTCAGAGGGCGGATACTACTACGGCATCAACGCCTACATCCCCAGGACAGGAAACCCCAACGACGAGGTTTTCGTCTACGACGAGACCACAAGGGCCATAATCGCCGACCTCTGGAGCAGAGTCAAGGTGGCAGCCTCCAATGCATAACAGCGGATGCATAGAATATAATAGATAGTGGGAAAAATATGATATATAATGCGTAGAATATGATATATGATGCGTAGAATATAATAGATAGTGCGTAAGTTTTAAGGTCCTGCAGAGCGGCGGTCGCCTGCAGGGCTTTATTTTAAGTCTGAAATTCGAATTTAAGATAAAATGATAAAAAGTACTTGACGAATAGAAAATAATAGTATAGAATAAACAACGTTCCACGAGAAAGGGAACGACAAATAAATATTTGCGGGTGTAGTTCAATGGTAGAATGACAGCCTTCCAAGCTGTATACGTGGGTTCGATTCCCATCACCCGCTCTCTCGAATCAATCGAAGTCTCTTACGACTTCGATTTTTTTGTTTACTTACTGCTCGTACTCTGTTTCTGTTTTCGGATTTTACGGGTAATATAGCAGGTTTCGGGACGGGATCCCCGGTCTTGGCCATGAAAAACACATGAACGGTAAAATTCTTTGTATGAACCATGCGACATATACCAAGAAAATGAGCATAGTTAAAAATTTCTTTGTTCAGTCAGGAGGGATTGAGCAAAGAAAATAAGTGAAATTAAAAATTTCTTTGCTTACACAGGAGGAATTAAGCCAAGAAATAATAAAAAACATAAAATTCTTTGCTGTAAGTCATGAAAGAGAGCAAAGAAAAATGCAAAATTCTCAAAATCTTGGCTGAATGTCTCGTATGTTAGCAAAGAAAATGTGAAAAAGAAAAAAATCTTGGCTGAATGTCTCGTATGCGGGCAAAGAAAAATGCAAAATTCTCAAAAATCTTGGCTGAGCGTCTCACCTGCGGGCAAAGAAAATGTGAAAAAGAAAAAAACTTGGCCGAGCGCTTCGCAAGTGGGCAAAGAAAATGTGAAAAAGATAAAATTTCTTTGCACAAGCGCCCGGAAGTAAGCAAAGAAAAAGGTGAAAAGGCAAATTTTCTTTGCGAAACGATCTCGAAAAAGGGCAAGATTGGATATACGGGAAATCTATGTATCGGATCAGAGCAGTTGCACCACAGCAAAATGTGCGATATATTTAAATTGAAAAGTAAACTTTTGTAAATACTCAGACCATGTGAATATTTTGAAATGCAAATATGCCCTAAAATGGTGGAATGCCATGAAACAGGATATGCCATGAAATAAGATATATCTTAAAACAGGAGGATTGTCTTGAAATAAGGATATGTCTTAAAACATGAGAATTCCTTGAAATAAGATATGCCATGAAATAAGGACATGCATTAAAACAGAGGGATGCCTCGAAATATGGGAATGCTGTTGTACAGATGAGTTTTTCGGAGGGGAAGATCTTGAAAAAAAAGCTTATTCTCTTCACTGTGGATACAGTGGTCAAGAATGACAACTTAAAAGACCTCAGAGACGTGTTCGGTGACGCTATAGATATAGAAGCTTACTCTTTGGACCGGGAGATACCTCCCGGCGAGATAGAGGGAGACCTTGTGCTCACAGTAACCACCTTTGATATGGAGAGGATACTACCCTATCTGAAAGGAAACGCAGAGATATTTCACGGTAACAGAACGATACTCTACGAGAGTTATGAGAGGCTTAAATTGCTTCCCGAAGGTACAAGAGCATTGGTGGTCACAACCAACATCATGGCTTGTATGGAGTTGACTGCCCTTCTCATCAGAAGCGGAATAAATCATGTAAAATTTCTACCCCTTTATGAGGGCATGGGGTCCATGCCGGAGGCGGACATCGTTGTGATCCCACAGGAACTTAAAGGAATACCTGACACAGGTAATCTTCCAAAGCTTAACCTTGGTAGAAGAAGGATAACTGACGAGACATATAGAGCAATAGCCTTTTCCCTCGGAGTGAGGACGGCAGAGATAGAGGAGAGGATAGAGAAAAAGACAGCGAATCTTTTAAAGCTGAGGACCTTCGACATTCCTCTCGCAAGAATATGTTCTCTTGAGGATATGCTGAACGATACCTTTGATGAGATAGATGACGGAGTTGTAATCGCCAACCGTAACGGCAGGATAATATATGTAAACAGATCGTTTTTAAAGATAACCGGGCTGAGAAAGAAGTATACCGGAAATGCGGAGCTTGAGGATATTATTCCTGAGAGGCTTAAAAAAGAGCTGTCAAATGCTGAGGAGAAGGAAAATATAATATTTGAGATTCCGGAGATAGGCAAGACCTGCCTTATAAGCCGAAAAAATATTGTCTCAGGAAATGCAGAGACAAGATATGTTGCCATATTTAAAGATATAACCAACATAGAAAAGCTGGAAACAAAAATAAGGAGTACTATCCACAGGCAGACTTACAAGGCAAAATACACCTTCTCGGATATTCTTGGAGAAAGTCCGGCCATAATGGACACAATAAAGAAGGCTAAGAGAATAGCTAAATTTGAAAAAACCACCATAATATACGGAGAGAGCGGGACAGGAAAGGAGATGATAGCTCAGGCCATGCACAATATCTCCGCCAGAAGGAAGATGCCTTTTGTGGGCATAAACTGTGCGGCTCTTTCTCCGGAGCTTATAGAATCTGAACTTTTCGGATACGAGGAGGGAACATTTACGGGAGCCAAGAAGGGTGGAAAGAGAGGACTCTTCGAGCTGGCTCACAATGGTACTTTATTTTTAGATGAGATCGGAACTATCCCTCCGGAGGTGCAGATGAAGCTTCTTAGAGTACTTCAGGAATACGAAGTCAGGAGGATCGGCGGAGAGGATATAATACCTGTAAATGTTTGGGTGATCGCAGCCACAAACAGTGATCTGAAAAGGCTTGTTGAGGAAGGGAAGTTCAGAGCCGATCTTTATTACAGACTTAACATATTTCCTGTAAAAGTACCTCCTCTGAGGGAGAGGGGAGAGGACTCGGGGCTGATTTTTAAGAATATGGTCAGAGATTATAATAAGTCAGAGATGAAGAATAAGAAAATTTCAGAGGGACTTATGAAGGCTGTGAAAAAATACAGCTGGCCGGGAAATATAAGACAACTTAAAAATGCGGCGGAATATCTATGGTATATGAGTGATGAGGTCTTGGAGGCCTCCGACTTAAGCTATATTTTAGACACTTCTCCTGATGCACCTTCAGATCAGGACAGCGAAAACTGCAATAGAGACAGAAACTACCATAGAACTGATGCCAAAAACGATCGTCTCTCCGAGTCCGGATCCTCCAATGAGCAGAAGCTTTTGTCAATAATCAAAGAACTTCAGCGAGAAGGGATATCAGGGAGAAGAAAACTCAAATCCAAATTGGAGGAGAGAGATATAAAAGTAAGCGAATATAAGCTGCGAAAGCTCTTAAAACTTACAGAAGAAGAAAAAACACATGCATAACGGGAGAGGTTTCCACATATAATAGCGGGAGAGGTCTCTCTATATAAGAGAAGTGAAAATGTAATGGACCCGGCGGATCATCGCCGGGCTCTTTCTTTGCAAGTCTCTTATATATAAAATGACATGAGAATTCATACGGTATATAAAAATGATCTGAAAATTCATCCGAGCTCATATCAAGGCCATCTGAAATTACTTTTAAGATCATCCCGGGATAAAAAATCGTCCCAAAATCACCGCAAAATCATCCCAAAAAATCATCCCAAAGCATCCCCAACTCTTTCATAAGGTCTTTAAGATAAGAGTTTTTCCTCCGAAAATCAATGAAAAAAAGCTATTTTTGCTGTTTTTAAGGGTTCAGTTACGACTTGGCATGAGTCTTGCTTAATATATCAAGTGTAAGGAAAAACCTTAAAAAAACAGAAAGGGGTTAAAATTTATGAATGAAAGAAAAAGCGAAGGAAACGATGTAAAGGTGAAGTGGTATGGCTACATTGTGCTCATTATAGCCATTCTGTTCTTCTCAGGAGTATTTACCTCCTTTGAAGGGCCTTTAAAGGCTCTGGACTTTACCAATCTTGCAGGCAATTTCGGAAAGCTGGGAACTCTTGAGGAAGGTGCCGGAAGTCTTGCTGCAAACTTCAGAGGAACAGGCGGAGCCGGAGCAAAGGATGCTTGGATGTTTGCCATGACTTTGTTCCCCACTGTAATGTTTGCCTTGGGAGTTGTAAAGGTTGTTGAGTACCTTGACGGACTTAAGGCTGCACAGAAGCTTTTGACACCACTTTTAAGGCCGCTCATGGGACTTCCCGGAATCAGTGGACTTACACTTATAGCAAGCCTCCAGTCAGCAGACGCAGGAGCATCAATGCTCAATACACTCGCTGAAGAGGGCGAGATAAACGAGAAAGAGAAAAATATTTTTGCGGCCTTCCAGTTTTCAGGAGGTGGAACGCTCACAAACTATCTCTCATCATGTGCTGCGCTGTTTGCCTTTATGACAGTACCCATACTTGTTCCCCTGGCAGTGGTCATCGCCTTCAAGATAGTGGGAGCAAATCTGATGAGAATATATTTGAACAAGGTATGTAAGGAGTAAGGAGGGAGACAGATGGAAAACAAGGTAAAACCTAAAAAGACAGTTGTGGACGCATTTGTGGAGGGCGCAAGGAACGGATTCAGCATTTCGGCAAATTCCATGGCCCCGAATGTAATGTTTGCATTTGTGCTTATTCAGATACTTAATCTGACAGGGCTTTCAGATATACTTGGCGTTGTATTTCAGCCTGTTATGGGAATATTCGGCCTTCCCGGAGTTGCGGCAACAGTGCTTATCGCCTCGTTCTTGTCAATGGGCGGAGGTGTAGGAGTGGCTGCGAGCCTGTATTCAAGCGGAATGATCGACGGAACCCACATAAGTATAATGATACCTGCTATCATGCTTATGGGAGCTCTGCTTCAGTACATGGGAAGAATACTCGGAACAGCCAATGTAAATAACAAGTACTATCCTCAGCTCTTTGCCATATGCTTTATAAATGCGATATTGTCAATGTTTGCCATGAGACTGATCGTTTCTATTTAGGCTCGTACAGAGGTAGAGTGGCTTTTATTAAAGCCGAATCACAGAGAATATTTAAAAGTTTAAGATCTAAAAGCTACGAATATAAATCAGAAGAATTAAATTAAAATAATCAGAAGAATCAAATTAAAACAGGAGGAAGGCTATGAAACAGATGGATGAACAGCTTAAAAAGTATGTGGAGGAAATGTACGATACTTTCCACAAAATTCCGGAGAAGGGCATGGAGGAGTACAAGACCTCAGCTCTGGTTGCAGAGAAGCTCAGGGAATTCGGATATGAGGTTACAGACCATGTAGGCGGAAAAACAGGAGTTATAGGTGTATGGGACACCGGAAAGGAAGGTCCTGTTCTCGGACTCAGAGCAGATATGGATGCCCTTGAGTATGTAATTGACGGAAAGAAGGAGATGAGACATACCTGCGGACATGATGCACATACCTCTATGCTCCTTACTGCTGCAAAGGCCATAAAGGAGC
>CALWLI010000001.1 GCA_944381485.1 uncultured Lachnospiraceae bacterium | reverse complement strand
AATCTATAACTTCCTTGTTTATTGTGGAATATTGCGTAACTATAGCGTCCGCATCTCTTACAAGAGGAATAAGCTTCGCAGGATCCTTTTCCTGATAATCCATAAGCTCAAATCCCGCACCTTCTATTATACTTCTCTCTGTATTAATATCCTTATATTGATAATCTGTAATAACCGCTTTCATAATTTTATCCCCCTTATAAAATTTTACTTCTTTCAGCAATGATATATGCTCCCAAGGCTGAAGTGGACATGCCTTCCTCCGGAGTGAAGGTTTTTATATCCGCAAATATTTTTTCAAACTCCAAAATATCTACTATAGCTCTTTTTAAAGGATCCTTTCCGCATACGACCGCAAGAGTCTTTTCGAGATCCGCCTTTATGGCTTTAGAGTTCATAATTGCGGTCACATCTCCTGCAAGAGCGGCTCCGAGTACATAATTTTGAATTTTCTTCTCATCGCTGTCCTTTTTGAAAAGATACAATATCCTTGCGGAAAAGCAGGCTCTTCCAAGACCGGTCTTCTTCGAATTATTGTAACCTTCCAACAGCCATTCCTTATCATAGTCGGCAGGGTCAAGAAAGCTTTTTCCCACAGACTTTGCAAGAATAGTATCATTTGTTATTGATGAAAGCAGTTCGCCTGAGATAGATGTGATGCAGCCTGTAATCTTTTTGTTTTCATCAACGGCAACAAATTTGTTGTGAGAGCCGGGCAATATCAACACCATGGGATTTCCTGTATGAAATTTCTCTATTATAGGTACGCTTTCTACCTCCTCACCCCTCATAATATCCATCATTTCAAAATTCTCGAATGTAACCTCTTCTGAGAAATTTTTTATTCCCGGAATAAAATATATGGGGATGGGGCATATTTCAGGCATATCTATTGCCACTGTCGCTTTAGCCAGATCGTCGACTCCGGCTGGAGCCGTTATATGGGGGACCACCACTATTCCCACATCCGAAGTGATCATCCCACTGGCTATTATCCTATGTATCTGCTCCCAGTTTATGCCTTCTTTTTCCACAAGACCATAAAGGCACTCTCTGACTGCGCTCTTTAACCTTTCATTATTTCCGTCTATCGAGGTATTCCTCACCCCAACCTCTCTTTTTTCTTCTCTTATGCGCTTCCTGTTGCTGTCCCACAAAATGCACCTTGTATTTGTAGTCCCGCCGTCCACTGTAATAATATAATTTTCCATACTCAGATCACCATCTTCCCCTCTCTAAAAACAACATTGCCTTCATCGTCAAATTTAAGCGGCATAGAATCTCCGTCTATAGTGACTCCTTGAATATCACGCACTTCTTCAACCATATTTTTTGATACGTAAATATTCTCCAATTGTAAAGTATTATCTACATATATTACTCTTACATCTCTGTAATCCACATCAGCACACAATTTAATTCCTGCTTGAATGCACAGCCTGTCATTGTCAAATATCATAGGGATCTTCACCACTTGGCTAACAAGACAAGTAAGGGCATTCGGGTAGCTCATTTCGGGATCAAACTTGTCCGCTGCTTTTTTTGTTGATACGTCGGCCATTCCGAATCCCACTCCATTCCCGTGAGACTCCTCCGTAATGTCAAGAACCGCTACTCTCTGGGACTTCACTCCTCCTGATGCACATTTTGTCGCAAAGGTTCCTGAAATATTGGGATCCATTCCGTCTCCTGAATAGTTCTTGCCTATCCTTCCCACTATCAAAAGATCCGTACACGAAGGCAATATTTTAGGCATATAACTCATAGCCCTCTGTAAAAGCTCAGGCTCTTTCACAGGAATTTCCTCCGACGTAAGAGCTATAAGCTCCCTTGTCTCGTCATAGGCGTTTTCAAGAATTGCCAAGCCGAAAATCACATTTGAGTTTTTAAGTACCGCATTTCCGAATTTAGGGATGTTTTCAGCCATATTCTCAAAGCCTGCAGCATGGCAAGTCTCGGCTCCCTTTTGTTTTCCAAGCCCTATTGCCATCATCTTCATAAGCCCTGATTCATAAGGCCCTCTGAAGGCTGTATGAGGTTTTATTCTGTTTATTAATACTATACCGTCAGCCTCTGCGGCAAATTTGTCTATATACACAGGCTTACTGTCATCTGTGTAACCGATGAGGCTTACCTCTGTTCCTATTTTTACAGGGCAGCCGCAGTACTCCTCTGTAATATTATACCCGTCAAGTATGCTTTTCTGTCCCTCGACAGTCGCTCCCCCATGGCTGCCCATTGAGGCTACAATAAAAGGATTGGCCCCAAGCTCTTTCAAAGCAGAAACTACTGTTTTGGTAATAAGTCCATGGTGATTTATTCCTCTGCTGCCTACCGCAACAGCAATGCTCTGTCCCGGATGTATACGGCTCATGATTTTTTCAGTCTTTATTTCCCTGTACAGAGTGTCTTCTATATCTTCAAGGCATGTCCTGTCAAAGCTTTGTTTTACCCTTACCAGCTCAGGTATAGGAATATCTTTTATAATGTCATTCACAACACTCATCTCATCCACCTACATCTTCCTGCATCTCGCGATCTCTTTTGTATATCTGCGGGCAATTTCTGTTATTCTGTCGAACTCTCCTTTTTTTATCAGATCCAAAGGAACCAAGTTCCCTCCTATCCCGAACCCGTCCGCTCCTGCTTTCATATAAATCTCTATATCCTCCGGCTTTATCCCTCCCACCGCATACATAGGGATATGAACAAGTGGCGCCTTAACAGCTTTTAAATATGATGACCCCATATTCCCTGCAGGATAAAGCTTGATTATGTCCGCCCCTGCATAATAAGCAGCCGTTATCTCGCTTGGTGTCAGAGCTCCGGGAATAGAGATTTTTCCGATTTCCTTTGTTTTCTTTATCACATTTATATTGGTATCAGGAGAGATCATAAACTCAGCTCCCGCTTCTGCCGCAAGCTCCGCCTCCTCAGGTGTCAATACAGTTCCCGCCCCCACGAAGACTCTGTCACCCAAGTTGTTTTTTACTGATCTTATTTTTTCCAAAGTCTCATTTATTCCCGACTTGCATGAATGATCAAAAGTGATCTCCACATTGTGAAATCCTCCTTCAACCAGTGCTTTTACGGTATTTATAATATCCTTAAGCTCAACGCCTCTTATAATGGCAATGGCTTTTTCCGTTTTTATTTCTTTCAATACCTCGTCTGTGCTCATGGTCTCTCCCTCTCTTGAATTTACCTTCCTAAATATCCGCCATCTATAGGGATTATCGCTCCTGAAACATAATCCGATGCCTTGGAAGCAAGGAACACCACTGTTCCCTTTAAATCATCCGGAGTCCCCCATCTGTGTGCGGGGATCCTCAATGTTATTTCATGATTTCTTTCCGGATCATTGATTATAGCTGTATTCAAGGGTGTATCCATATACCCCGGAGCAATGGCATTCACATTTATTCCCTTTCCTGCCCATTCGTTTGAAAATGCCTTTGTAAGCTGAGCCACAGCTCCCTTCGATGCTGCATAAGGGCTGCATACATATCCTCCGAAAAAGCTCAGCATTGAAGCAACATTTATTATTTTCCCATATCCCTTGGAAATCATATGTCTTGCAGCAAGCTGGCTCATTTCAAATACAGAAGTCACATTCAATTCAATAAGCTTATCCCACCTTGAAAGCTCTATTTCCTCTGCATTACCTCTAACCTGCATCCCTGCATTGTTTACAAGTATGTCCAAACCTCCAAGCTTTGATACAGCGTCATTAAACCCTTTTACCAAATCCTCTCTGTCAAGCAGATTTACAACCACCCCTGAAAACTCTTTTCCGTCCTTTGACATATCCTTTGCAATCTTTTCGCATTCACTGTTAAGATCCATTATGCAGACTTTTGCGCCTGCCTCTGCCAAACCTTCCGCTATGCTCTTTCCCAATCCCTGACACGCACCTGTAACTATTGCCTTTTTCCCACTCAAATCAAACATATTCATAAATGCCACCTCTTTCCGGTTTTTAAAACTTACGGCAGATTTTAAAATCTAAAATCTGCCGTAAGTACTCTTTATAATTTCTCGAACGCTCCTATCTTCGGAATACCATATACCGACTTCCAGCCTTCACTCATAGGTTCCTTGAGATACGGCTCCATTTCCTCTTCAGTCCTCAGTGTTACTTCCTCTACAGGAGGTACCTTTCCTGCCGGGAACGCCTCCAATATCTCGTCGTGTACAAGCGTCAAATATTTAAGAATTGCAACTGTTGCTCTCTTAGCCTTTCTTGCAGACGCAAGCTTGGGGTTTCCAACCACTCCCTGCGGTGTTCCTGCTATCTCAATCGCTTGATGGCCTTGCCCTTCACTCCACTTGCAGGGCCTCCTATATGCGTCAACCGACACATCAAAATGTCCTCCCGGAAGATAGCTCTTAGGCCAAGCCTCCTCCGCCTTATCCATATCAAGCATCTCAGGAAACAGAAGCAGTCCCATAGATGTCTCTATTTCGTCCGCATGGATAAATGTGGTTTCAAAGCTGTCTCCTCTGTCTACAGGTATAAAGAACTCTCTTATAGCTCTATGCCAGTCAATTACTCTGAATATTCCGGGAAGCTGGAACCTCTTGCAGAATTCCTGGATCGCCGCCTCAAGCATCCATAACTGTCCATGGTTATTGACAAGTATGATCTTTCTGAAGCCGTCGTTCCAAAGTCCCAACATCATATATATCACGGTCTCCACAACAACCTCATGGGGCATGTTTACAGTGCCCGGCATTGCTATATGATGATAAGGATGTCCCCCATAGTTAAGTGGAGTAAATGCTATACTGCACTCATGTCCTTGCTTCTCCGTATATCTTCTTACTCCCTCAAGTATCTGCGTTACCATAAAGGTGTCGAGTCCGGAGTTTGCATGCTTTCCGTGGTTTTCCGTACAGCCGATAGGGACAAATACTATATCATTTTTTCTTCTTCTCTCAATTACCTTAGTCCTGTTAGTGGTTTGAATATATGTGTTGGGTTTTCCCAACTCCGAAGGAGAGGGTATGCCATAATCCTCAAGTATTTTCTCTATCTCCTCCTCGCTTGCATCCCATATCTGCTTTTTCAATCTGCCTACTGAACTGTCCTCAAAAAACACCGAGGGCTCTTCAGTTGTCAACCACTTTGTCTTTTCCATTTAAAAACACCTCCTGTTTTCGGTTAATTATTTTTATTGAAAATCTTCTAATGTAACTACTGAAATCGGAAGTATCTGCTCGTCATCGACCTTATATCCGTCAAGCGCAAATACAGCGGTCATTATTGCTATATAAGCTTGGCTCTGCTCGTTCTGATTACCTGATGCATAAAGATCTCCGGCTTCAAGTGCCGCTATAACGTCATCGTCAACATCGAAAGTCATTGATACGATCTCATCTTCTCTTCCGGCCGCCTTTATAGCCTCTATAGCTCCAAGTCCCATATCCTTAGTCAAAGTCAATACACCGTCTATGTCATCATATGTCTGCAAGCAGTTCTCCATAACAGTCATAGCTGAGGCTCTGTCCCAATCAGCAGGCTGGCTTGAAAGAAGTGTGATTCCGGGATAGTTCTCCATAGCTGCCTTAAAGCCTTCCGCTCTCTCCTCCGATGTTGAATTTCCGGCCTTTCCTTCTATAAGAATTACATTTCCTTCGCCTCCCAATTTATCAAACAAAGCTGTGGCAAGGCTGTATCCTACATCATAGTTTTCAACTCCTACATATGCCGTTATATCTCCGCCGTTTGATTTTGTGTTGGCTGTAACTACCACTATTCCCGCAGCGTTTGCCTTTTCTATTGCGGGAACTATGCCCTCTGAATCACAAGGAGCAATGACAATGGCATCCACCTGATTTGTTATGCACTGCTCTACAAGCTGTATCTGCTCCTCAATATTAAACGGTGTCTGCGGCGCCATTATCTCAACATTTATCTTGTCTGCATAATCCTGACCGCACTTCTCGGCTGCGTCTGTCATGTTAATGAAAAACGCCGACTGCATAGACTTGACGATAAAGGCAATGTCGTACTTCTCTCCTGTTGACACTTGTGCTGACGCCGTCTCTCCTGATGCGCCTGCCTCCGTTGCTGCTGCGGTAGTAGTTGCTGTGTCAACATTTGAACATCCTACGAGAGCCATAGCTCCCATTGTCAAACCGACTGCAATTGCTGTGATTTTTTTAAACATAAGTAACCCCCTTTTTTATTTTAAAATTTTAGTTTCGCTTTACTATCACGCTTTAGCCTCGCTTTTAGTCTTAGCAGGCTGCGTGTCCCCTACTTTCATTTTTTTCTCTTGGAACCAGTTGTTAAAGAATACGGCAAATATAATAACTACTCCCAGGAAAGCCTTTTGTACCTCTGAAGGTATCTGCATATTATTCATTCCGCTCTGTATAACTGCAATTATCAATGCTCCACCGGCAACGCCCCAAATGCTTCCGACACCACCTGACATTACCGCTCCACCTATAAGTGCTACGGAAATAGCATCAAAATGATACTGGGTCCCCAAATTGGCATCTGCCGCGTTGATCCTTGCAACATACATTATTCCGGCAATACCTGATATAAGCCCGCTCAATACATGGGCTATAACCACTATCCTTTTTGTAGGCACACCGGAAAACTCTGCCGCAGTCGTATTGGAACCTGTAAAATAAAGTCGCCTTCCCAGATTCGTCTTTGATATCACAAACCATATTATTAACAGGAATACCGTTACCACGACCATAGGCATTGTTACTCTGAATCCGCCAACTTCGAAAAGAACTCCTGTCGCCCAAAATCTTATACTTTCCTTGATTCCGTAATATACTCCCTGACCTATATAAAGCCACGCGGCCCCTCTTGCGACATACATAGTGGCAAATGTTGCCAGAAATGCAGGGATATTAAGTTTTGTAACCATGAAGCCGTTTAAAAGCCCTACAAGAGATCCGAAGACCAACGTCAGTATAATGGGAACGATTACAGGCACTGTTGATTCTCTCAGCATCATAGGTCCGCAAAGGACTGTTGAAAGAGCCATTATCGATCCTATGGAAAGATTTATTCCTCCTGTAAGTATAACCACCAACTGTGCGACTCCTATAATGGCTAAAAAGGATGCTTGGTTAATTATATTTGATATATTTCCTGCTTTTAAAAAGCTGTTGCCGAATATCGAGAACGCTATTATTATTGCAATCAGGATAAAAAAAGTTGAAAAATCGTAAATCCTACCCTTATCTCTCATCATTTTTTCCTCCTGTCACCAAAGCTCAGTCCCCTGACCGCAACCTCATTCATGACCATGCCGAGAACCAAAACGATCCCCAAAACCACCATTATCATATTTGCATTGACTCCGGCCAACGACAGCCCGTTTCTTACTGTGTAAACCACCAAGGCTCCCAATATTGCACCCGGTATACTTCCTCTACCTCCCGCAAGGTAGTTGCCTCCCAATACCGCCGCAACCACAGCTTGGAATTCAAGTCCGTCCCCGGAAGTAGGCTGTGCCGAGTTTATTCTCAAAAGCATCAAGAGTGCGGCTACAGAGGCCAAGAGCCCTGTTATCACATAAACCATGATGTTCCACTTATCTGTTCGGATATTAGAGAGCTTTGCCGCCTCCCTGTTTCCCCCTAATGCATAAATGTATGTTCCGAAAACAGTCTTTTTAAAGAACAATATCAAAAGCATCAAAGTCACGATCGTTATCAATACCTGAACGCTTATAGTGAGAATATTTCCCGAAGGAAACATCCATTCCAAAAGGTTGGTCTGCAATGCTTTTATGACCGGGACACCCTCATCCGGCATATATAATGCCCTGCTGTCTGAAAGGGTGTTTGCAAGTCCGTATGCCACTCCCTGCATTCCGAAGGTGGCTATAAAAGGTGCCACTTTGAGCTTTACTACCACGATACCGTTTACCAGTCCGAAAAGACATCCGAATGCCAAACCGAGCAGGATGGACATTACGTCATTCATTCCATGCCCCACCAGCTGTGCCATCACAACACCTACCAAAGACACTATTCCACCCACTGAAAGGTCTATTCCCCCGGTAATTATCGCAACCGACATAGCCGAACTTAAGATCATAAGTATGGCGGCCTGTCCTATCAAAGACGAGATATTTGTGGCAGAGCCGAAATTCGGAATAAAAGCTACAAATGCGATAAACAGTACAACGAATATATAAGTAGAATTTGGAAGAAGTCGGATCAGCTCTCTTAAGGAGCGTTTTGAATCTTTTTTCATTTATACCGCCTCCTCCGTCTGATTATATGCATATGTCAAAACAAGATTCTGATCAGCCTCATCATGGTTCAGGCATCCGGTCATTTTTCCCTGAGACATTATATATATCCTATCGCTCATTCCCAACACCTCAGGCAGATCTGATGAAATCATGAGTACTGCGGCTCCCTTTGCGACAAGCTCATCCATAAGTCTGTATATCTCACTTTTAGCTCCCACATCTATTCCTCTTGTGGGTTCATCAAATATAAACAGTTTTAAATTAGCCATCAGCCATTTTGCGATTACGACCTTTTGTTGTGTACCTCCTGACAAAAATCCTGCAAGCTTTTCTATGGTGGGAGTCGCTATCTCCAGTTCATCAACATATTTTTGACAGACCTCTTTCTCCTTCTTGAGGTTGGCCACTCCCTTTTTACCTAATGAAGACAGCACTGTGATCACCATATTTTCTCTGATATTTTTCTTAAGAGCCAGTCCCTGTATCTTTCTGTCCTCCGGCAGAAGACCTATTCCCGCTTTTACCGCCTCTCCGGTGCTATTTTTATTTATCTTTACCCCATTAACGAATATTTCTCCCGAAGTGTAGTTGTCTATTCCGAATATCGCTCTTGCAAGCTCGGTACGTCCTGCGCCAACCAGACCTGAGAGGCCTGCTATCTCCCCGGAATACACCTTAAGGCTTATATTCTCAAAGCCTTTACCTGTGAGGTTCTTTACCTCAAGAACGCAATCCCCATGCTTTATTCGATTTCTCGGATACAGATTCTCTATCTTTCTTCCGGCAATTTTTTCTATCATCTCATCCATTTTTATTTCATTGAGATCATATGTTCCTACCTTAGTGCCGTCTCGCATTATAGTGACCCTGTCTCCGACTTCATAAAGCTCCTCAAGTCTATGCGAGATATAAAACATCCCCACACCCTTTTCCTTGAGCATCCTTATTATGGAAAAGAGTTCTTTTATCTCAGAATCCGTCAGTGAACTGGTAGGTTCATCCAACACCAAAACTTTTGAATTCTTTGAAATAGCCTTTGCTATCTCAACCATTTGCTGAGTTCCAACACCCAAATTCTTTACAAGAGTGTTCGGATCGATATCCAAGTGCAACATGCTCAAGTATTCTTTGGATTTTTGATACATATATTTCTTATCATCAAATATCCCCTTCTTTTTTTCGTTCCCCAAGAAGATATTTTTCATGATAGAAAGTTCAGGTATCAAATTCAGCTCTTGATAGATCATTCCTATCCCCAGTGAAGAAGAAATTATAGGTGAATTCTTTTCCACGACTTTTCCGTCTATCAAAAGTTCCCCTTCATCCTGCTTGTAAGCGCCTGACAGCACTTTCATCAAAGTGGATTTTCCCGCGCCGTTTTCACCTATCAATACATGAACCTCTCCCGGTTTAAGTTCAATATTGATATCATCAAGCGCCAACACCCCCGGAAAACGCTTTGTAATATGCCGAAATTCAACCAAATTCTGCATACTCCTTCTCTAACCTCCTCCCTGTTAAATTCCTAATTTTCTATTTACTCTTCCTCCTCTTTAGGCATCAGTAAATATCTGTTGATAACTGTCTGCATGTGCTTATGCATCGACTCTCTGGCTTTTTCAGGATCAGCCATTTTTATAGCGTTCACTATATCTCTGTGCGCTTTCATGCTTTCATAGTTTCCATATTCCATCACAAAATCTTCAAGCACATCTTTTAATATTTCCCTTATCATTTCTAATAGAGAGACAAAAATCTTGTTTCCTGAAATCTCTGCAATCTTGGAGTGAATTTTTATATCGTTTTCTGAATAATACTTCAGATCGTCCTTATGCTCCTCCAGGTCATTTACAATATCATCCAATTGACGGATTTCTCTGAAAGTTGCTCTCTGTGCCGCAAGGTAAGCCGATTGTGATTCAATAGCACTTCTTAAATTCATCAATGTAAGATAGTCACTCCCTTCAGACAGAATCACAGGAAGGATTTCTTTCGTTTTACCTGAAAAGTAGTTTTCCTTTACGAATGTACCCTTGCCTTGAAAGGACTCAACTATTCCAATCATTACCAACCTGTTAATAGCAGCCCTCACGGTGTTTCTGCTAACTGAGTATTCATCAGCCAATTCCATTTCTGTCGGCAACTGATCTCCACCCTTATATTCACCATTATGGATCTTTTCTCTCAATTTATTAAAAATGTATTCTCCTTGAGTTATTTTATTTTTATTCATATATTGTATCCTCATTTGTTTAAACAACTATAAACAACTTGTATCTTTTATATACTACAAATTAAACAAATTATCAATAGTCTTTGCATAATAGCTGTTATTTTTAGTAAATTTGTTCTGTTTTAACTCGCTTAATTGTTTAATTTGTATACTAACTTGTTCTTTTTTTCAAAAAAACTCATCCTATGTCCCTTTAAAAAATTTCATACATCCCCCCCCCCAAAAAAAAAATAAAAATTCCCCTTCCTTTGTAATATCAGATTCCAAAAGAAGGAGAAAATTTAATTGAACAACTTTAATTATTTCCCGCAAACCTTGTAGGTCTCATCCACTATCCTTTCCATGGCATTTAAGATATTTTCATATCCCGTACAGCGGCAAAGGTGGCCTGAGATAAGCTTTTTAAGCTCCTCCCTGTTGTACTTCTTTCCCGTACCTACTATCTCCACTGCGGTCATTATCAGCCCGGGAGTACAGAAGCCGCACTGGACTGCGGCCTCCTCTATAAAGGCCTTCTGTATAGGGCTGAGCTCTCCTCCCGGCCCCTTAAGTCCCTCTGTGGTCATTACCTTTTTTCCGTCGGCCCACATGGTGAGGTAGATGCAGCTGTCTATGGCCTTGCCGTCCACAAGGACAGTGCAGGCTCCGCACTCTCCTACCTCGCAGCCCTTTTTCACACTTGTAAGTCCCAGTCTGTTTCTCAGGGTGTCAAGCAGAGCTTCCCTCTCATCCACGGCAAGCTCTGTGTCCTTGCCGTTTACATTCATATGTATGATCTTAAGCATCATCTCACCTCCCCTGCAGACTCTGTGTCATTTTCTTCTCCCTTATAAGGGAGGGGCGCCACTTTGTCCTCATCTGCTCCGGACTTAAGTATAGCCTCCCTCAGAGCTCTCTTTGACAGCTCTGATATGAGCTGCAGTCTGAATTCCTTTGAGGCTCTCCAAGAGCTTCTGGGATTTACCTCTGTGAGGGCCGTAGTCGCAAGCTTCTCATATATATCGGCATCTGAGACGCTCATGCCCTTTACCGCCGCCTCTGCCTTAAGGCATCTTAAAGGGGTGGGGCCTGCAACTCCGAAGGCAAGCCTTGCGTCCTCAATATACTTTTTGTCAGCAGAAAGCTTTACCCTCACAACGCAGCCAAGAGTTGCGATCTCCATGGCGTTCCTCTTGCCGTACTTTATATAATGGCCCTCAAAGCCCTCCCACTCCTCATTTTTTATCTTGAAGGATGTGCACACCTCATCATGTCTTCTGACTGTCTTTCCAGGTCCGCAGTAAAATTCTCTTACAGCTACCTCTCTTACCCCTTCAGGTCCCTCAAGGACAACAGCCGCATCAAAGGAAAGCAGGGTTGAGGCCGTGTCTGCCGAAGTGGCACCGTTACATATATTTCCTCCTATGGTGCCCACGTTTCTTATCTGTGGTCCTCCGACAGTGTCGGCAGCCTCTCCCAGGACATTTGCCCCTTCCTTTATGATCTCATTGTTGGTTATATCCGAAAATGAAGCTCCTGCTCCTATTATAATGTTTCCGCAGGCATCCTTTTCGATCTTTTTAAGCTCGGCAATGTTGTGTATTGAGACAAGGGAAAGGTCTGCTTTCTTTCCCTCTCTCAGTCTTATAAGTACGTCTGTTCCTCCGCTTATAAGCTCAGCATCCTCATCCGCCTTCAGAGCCCTGATGGCATCTGCCACAGATGTGGCCTCATAAAATGATTTTATATCAAACATATCCTTCCTCCCGTCAAATAAGCTCCGCTTCCTTGAAAGCCTTTATAAGGCGCTCGGAAGTCATAGGTGCCTCGTTCATTGCAACCCCTGTCGCGTTCAGTATGGCATTCCTTATGGCAGGTGCCACGGGAATAGCCGGGGGCTCTCCCAGTGCCTTGTTACCGTAAGGGCCGGAAGGGTCATCCAGCTGAACAAAGCGCACCTTTAAGTCAGGAGTATCCATGGCTGTGGGTATCTTGTAATCCAAAAGATTGTTGTTATAGGGTTTTCCTGTCTTCTCGTCTATCAAAAGCTCCTCGGAGAGACCGAATCCCAGGCTCATGCTCATGCCTCCGTGGACCTGAGCCTCAGCCAGCTTGGGGTTTATCAGTATTCCGGAGTCGTGGACATTCACCACGTCCTTTACCGTAACCTTTCCGAGAGGCATGTCCACCTCGATATCCGCAAAGCAGCAGCCTGAGGCAAAAGTGTTCTCCTTGCAGTGGTTTGTGACCTCCGCCGTAATGTGCTGTGAACGGTCAAGTGAGTAGAAGGCGGTGTCCGCAAGCACTGAAAGCTCGAAGAGCTTTCTCTCTTCAAAGCCCTTCTCAGAGCCCCTCTCCTTAAGGTATGACTCCCTCATAACTATGGCATTGTTTTCAATGTCAAGCATTTCAGGCTTTATATCTGAGTCCTCAGCTATTCCGAGAGCTGATTTCATCATATCCTTGGCCGCCTTAACAGTCTCTGCATAGACGGTTTTTGATATGTCACTTATCTCATTTACCAGCATGTAAGCCGCATATTCCAGTATCCTCTCCCTCAGAAGCTCTCCGCATTTCTTGCAGGCCTTTCCCGATACATAGGTCTGCCTTGAGGCGTAAGCTCCTGTGTCAAAGGGCGTCACATCTGTGTCCTGAGTTGAGACTATGTATATCTTGTCACAGCTTATGCCTGTGGTCTCCGCAGCCATCTGTGTAAATACTGTGTCCGCTCCCTGTCCTATCTCTGTAGCTCCCATGACAAGCTGCATGGAGCCGTCCTGGTTCAAAACCATCCTGCAGGAAGCCGTCTCAAGAGATATAGGGTGCACGCCTGTCTTGTAGCAGAAGATGGCCATTCCTACTCCGCGTCTTATATGGCCTTTTTGATTTTTGTAGGCAGCTCTCTTCTCATCCCATTTGATGTATTTTCTTCCCTCCTCTATGCACTTTTTAAGTCCGTAGGTGAGGAAGGGTATCTTGGTTCCGGGATCCACAAAGCCTTCCTGCATGCAGCTTCTCACCCTGAAATCGCAGGGATCCTCCCCTGTAATATTGCATATATCGTCTGCAAGGCACTCTGTAAACCATATGGACTGGGGTATGCCGTAGGCCCTCATGGCTCCCGCTGTGGGAGACGAGGTGTAAACTGTGGCGCAGTCAACCTCAGCGCCCATCTCGTCGGCATAGAGATCTTTAAATACAGTACCGCAGTTTGCACAGATGGCATGTCCGTGGGAAGCATAGGCGCCGTTGTTGGCATAGGCCTCAAGCTTTCTCGCAAGGAGCTTTCCATCCTTTGTAAAGAGGGCTCTGCATCTTCCCTCTATTGCGTGTCTCGTTCTTGTGCAGGATATGGTCTCCTCGCGGCTTATCTCAAGGCGTACCGGTCTTCCTCCCACCTGCATGGAAAGGAAGGCGTTCAAGGGCTCATAGAGAACATCCTGCTTGTTTCCGAAGCCACCGCCTATATATGGCTTTATTATCCTTATCTTACCCACAGGCACTCCCAAAGCCATTGCCGTGCATGACTTTACTATGTGAGGTATCTGGGTTGAGGAGGTGATCGTTATCTTTCCGTTTGTATCCACGTATGCCCAGGATACAGGAAGCTCCAGGTGGCAGTGGGATATCCTGGGAGTATTGTATACTCTGTCTATCACCTCTATATTGTCTTTTCCGTATTTTTCAGAGGCCTCATCAACAGCCTTTTCAAAGCTGAAGTCAGGCCCTCCCATAGTCATATGGGACTTTACGATTATATTGTCTTTTCTCAGGTCCTCATGGAGAGGAGTTGCCCCCTCTGAGAGAGCCTTCTCCACAGTGACTATAGGCTCATACTCCTCATACTCCACCTTGATAAGCTTTAAGGCACGAGCTGCAGCCACCTCATCCTCAGCTACCACAGCCGCTATATCGTCACCGTAAAATCTTACCCTCTTATTCAATATTTTTCTGTCACATATATCCTGATGAGCCTTCTCCACGCTCCAGGGATGTCCTGCCGTGGGAAATTGGCAGTCAGGGACATCAAAGCAGGTTACTATCTTTACCACTCCGGGGACCTTTAAGGCCTCGGTAAGATCAAAATTTTTAACAACACCGTTTGCGATCTCAGAGTGAAGCACCTTTGCATGAAGTATTCCCTTAGGCTCAAGGTCAGCGGTGTAGTGAGCTTCTCCTGTAACCTTTCCATATGCGTCAACTCTTATAAGATCCTTGCCGACTGTATTCATCCGGTTCTCCTTTCAGATAATTTCCGATTTTTATGATTTCATATCAAAACCGGCGTTTTGAATCAAAAAAATTATAACATTCTCCGTATATTAAAGCAGTATGTTTTTGAGGAAACATCGATCCTGCTCCGAAATATTATCAGAACAGCATTTTCCCGGCAACAAATTTATGTTCCACCGGTCTGTCCCCTGCTATATATGCATATCTCTCCAGTCTCTCGGAAAGGCTCAATCCCTCTATCGCTGTAGGTATGTCCTCATCGGAAAGTATAAGTATATCCGCCTCATATCCCTTTTCAAAGCTGCCTGTCTTTCCGAAAAAAGATCCTCCACCCACAGTTGCCAAATAAAACGCCTCCGGAAAGGTCACAGGTTTTTTCCTGTCATCCACAAGCCTCCAATAAAGCTTTGAAGCCTGTATCGCATCCGTAATTATCCTCATAACTGATACTGTGCTGCCGCCCGCCACGTCCGTGGCAAGTCCTATATTAAGCCCCATATCCATAAACTTTCTGAGAGGAGCTATGCCCGATGCGATATTGTTGTTTGATGAGGGGCTGTGGGCAACATAGACCCCGTTTTTCTTCATCAGCTTAGCCTCCTCATCTCCGGACCAAACGCAGTGGGCCATTATGGTGGGATTTCCATGTCCTCCGAACAGCCCGAATCTCTCGTAGGCGTCTCCGTAGTTTTCGGATTCAGGGCAGAGCTCATGGACCCACTCCACCTCCGAGAGATTTTCCGAGAGATGAGATTGAAGCGCTAATCCTCTCTCCTCTATGAGCCCGCCAAGCTTTTTCATCAGTTCATCCGTACAGGAAGGTATAAACCTGGGAGTCAATATGGGCCTTACGTTTTTATAGTTTCTTTTTTCCGTATCCTCAAGCCATCTCAAGGTCTCTTCATAGGATGAAACTGTGCTTTCCCTCAAAAAGTCAGGACAGTTGCGGTCCATGTTTACCTTGCCTATAAAGGCCTTAAGTCCACTGTCCTCCACCATATCCATAAGGAGCTCTGTGGTCTCCCTGTGAACAGTTGAAAAAGCACAGAACCGTGCAGTCGGGCTCTTCAGCAGGTCTCTTACAAATATTTTGTAGGCCTTCTCGCTGTATTCCCTGTCTCCGTATTTTGCCTCCTCCGGGAAGGTGTGAGAGTTCAGCCATTCTATGAGCTCCATGTCCATCCACATCCCCCTGAAGGCATACTGAGGGGCATGTATGTGCAGATCATAAAGCCCGGGGATGATTAATTTGCCGGTAAAATCATAAAGCTCAAAGTCTCTCGAGGCTTCAGGTATCTCCTCTTTCCTTTTACAGGTTCCAAGGCTCTTTCCCTCACCGCATATGAGATACCCGTCCTTTATCTCCTTAAGCTCTGTCTTACTCTCGCTGTATACTATATCTCCCTTTATGATAAAGCAGTCTTTTTTCATAATATCTCCTCCCTGTATGGGATAAAGGCACTTTACAGAGACAGGCCCTTCTTTGCCGCAAGATACATTATTGCACACAGAGTGCTTCCCCCAAGGCTTCTGGCCTTGTCAGATATGGTAAAGCAGTTGTCGTGCTCTTCCTTTCTCGCATCTATGTCGGCTATCTTAAAGCCCTCTGTCACGGGAAAGCCGTCCCTTATAAGTCCTCTTAAAAGTCCTGTGAAGCCGGCTTTCACCTCGTGTTCCTTTGCCTCCTCATCTCTTATGACAGCTATGACCTGTCCCTCCTCTACTATATCTCCTATGGAGGCTCTGTTGTAAAGTACGCCCTTATGGGAGGCATGTATCACTCTGTCCGAGGAGTGGCCTGCTATAAGGCCCGGAACGCCTGTGTTGGGGATAGCGAAGCCCGTCTCATACATCCTGCCGAGCTTATGTCCTCTTTTTGTCTCTATTACTATATCCGCGTCGACTCCCGCCTCAAAGCCGGGTCCCAGAGCCACTACTATGTCAGCCATATCCTTTTTCGTTCCCAAATTCTTCTTTGCAAGTATGGCGTCCACCAAGGCAAAGGGCCTAATCTTATTTAAGACCTCGCACTCAGGGTCCTTCATCATTGCCACATTGCCATTTTTCATCTCCTCCTCAGCTTCCCCGAGGTCAGAGCACAGCACGCATTTCAAGCCCTCGATCTCTGAACTCCCCTCGTAGACAGCCTCGCTGAAGGCCACGGTTCGCCTTATGGCCGAGGGCTTTTCCGCCTCCAGAGAAAGTATATTGAATCCTGCCTTGTGGAGCACTGATATGACCCCTGTGGCCAGATCACCTCCGCCTCTTACTATAATGATCTTGTCCATTTTAACATCATCTCCGTATCAGAAATTTCCGCTGTTTTATATCTTTTATGAATATATCATTTGATCAATTTAAACTCGACTGTATCCAGAAGGCCTCTCGGGGTTATCCTTATCTCAGGTATAACAGGAAGTGCAAGGAATGACAGTGTTATGAAGGGATCCACATCGTCGGATATCCCCATGGAGTGAGCCTTTTTTATCATCCTCTCAAGCTTTTCGCTCACCTCTTCATAGCCCGCCTCGGACATAAGTCCCATGACGGGAAGGGGAAGTATGTCGTACACCTTTCCCTTCTCCACAAGGCTGTATCCTCCCTTGGCCTCTATGACGGCGTTTACCGCCAAAGCCATGTCTCTGTCGTTGTCCCCCACAACTATGATGTTGTGAGAATCATGGGATACACTTGAGGCCACGGCTCCGTTTTCTATACCATAGCGAGAGCATATACCTATTCCTATCATTCCCGTTCCCCTATGTCTCTCCACAGCGGCGATCTTGTTGAGGCCGTTTGCGGGAATATAGTTCTCCGTATCCCTTAAGGCCTTCTCCCTGTGCTTAGTGCTTATCTGTGAAGGGTCAAGCTCTATGATATGAACTCGATTTCCATTGACAGGCAGCCTGAAATCCTCCTCCTTAAGCTTAGTTAAATGTACAGTCTCTTTAAGCTCCTTTGGACAGGCCTTTATCTCAGGCTTCTTTTCAGGATCTATCCTTTTTCCTTTAAAGAACACAGCTTTTATATTCGGCTTTTCAAGGCTGTCCATAACTACCATGTCCGCCTGATACCCGGGAGCCAAAGCCCCCAAATGTCTCAGGCCGTAGCAGCGCGCTGTATTTACAGTTGCCATCTTTATGGCCTTTAAAGGTGAGAGCCCCAGCTCTATGGCCTTTTTCACATTATAGCCTATATGTCCGTCTCTGAGGATATCTTCGATATGCTTGTCATCAGTACAGAAGGAAAAGCAGTCTGTGGGGGTGTTGTGTTTAACTATACCCTTTACTATGGCTTCAAGATTGTGGGCGGCGCTGCCCTCCCTTATGTGAACGTGGATCCCCCGCCTTACCTCCTCCATGGCATACTCATAATCCGTGCATTCGTGATCTGTTCTGATCCCTGCAAGGGCATAGGCTGAGAGCTCATCGGAGGGAAGAAAAGGGGCATGTCCATCCGAGATCTTTTCCTCAAAAAGCGACAGCTTTTCATGGAGGCTTCTGTCTCCGTATACCACCCCGGGATCGTTCATCACCTCTCCCAAGCCCAATATCCTCGGATTATTAAGGTAGGGAGCCATCTTCTCCGCCGTAAGCTCACAGCCGTTATCATCAAACTCTGTGGCGGGCACACAGGACGGCATCATCACATAGACATTGGCTGGAGATCCCTCAGTCTGATCCAGAATATAATCTATTCCGGCTGTTCCCGAGACATTTGCGGCCTCATGGGGATCAACTATAAATGTCGTAGTGCCGTGGGCGGCTGCAAGGCTTACAAGCTCATTGGGTGTGACCATGGTGGACTCAAGGTGCAGATGGGCATCCATAAATCCCGGCATAAGGTACATGCCCTTAAGGTCTATCTCCTCTTTTCCCTCGTAGTAGCTGCCTATGCCTGCAATAATACCGTCGCACACAGCCACATCGGCCCTGTGTGTCTCCTCCGTAAAAACGTCCACCACCTCGGCATTTTTAAGTACAAGGTCCGCCTTCTCCTGTCCGAGAGTGACCTTGGATATTTTCATAAATCTCTCGTATTTCACGGCTCCTCCTCCCTCATGTCTCTCATTTTAAGCTCCGGTTGAAATGATCGTACAAATTAACACAATTATACAATGCATAAAGATAAAAGTCATCTTGTATTCTTCTTTCCCTTCCTTTTTCCTGTGCCTTTGTCAAATGCCGACAGAGCACACAATAAAAAGCCTCCACGGAGGGACGTATCTCTCCATGGAGGCCCATATATAGATCTTAAAGCTTTTTCTAATCAAAAAACTCTGTGACAGCTTTTATCATGTACTCTGTATCCTTCACTCCCGCTGTCTCATAAGGAGAGTGCATTGCAAGCTGAGGCAGTCCTATGTCCACGCTCCTAAGGGCCACCTTAGTATTGGATATATTGCCCAAGGTCGAACCTCCGAGCATGTCGGAACGGTTCACGAAGATCTGGAAAGGCACCTTGGCCTTCATGCAGAGAGCCTTGAAAAAGGCTGAGGAGAAACCGTCGGTGCAGTATTTTTGCTGAGCATTGTATTTTATGACTATTCCCTCGTTTATGTACACCCTGTTTGTGGGGTCTGTAAGCTCCTTGTGGTTGGGGTGGACAGCGTGGGCATTATCGGCAGACAGCATTATCCCCTCCGCAAGCATCCTAAGGTAATCCTCATAGTCCGCATTCAGCCCTCTGCATATGCGCATCAGCACATCGTAGAGGAAGGTGGAGCCTGCTCCCTGTCTTGTTCCGCTTCCTACCTCCTCATTGTCAAACACACAGCAAAGGCTTATGTGCTTTTTCTTGGAGCCCTTAATGAAGCCTGTGAGTGTACTGTAGGCGCACTGGAGATCATCCAGCTTTGCCGAGGATACAAACTCGTCCTCAGCTCCCCATATGCTTCCCTCCGCGCGATTGTAGAGATACAGGTCATGGCCAAGTATATCCTTCTCATCCACTCCTGCACTCTCGGCGATGATCCTCATAAACCTTCCCTTTTCTCCGCCCATGGCAAAGAGGGGCAGCATGTCTGTCTGAGGGTCATACTTATATCCGTCATTTACATTTCTGTTCATGTGGATGGCCACATTGGGGATGATAAGGAGATCCCTGTCCACATTTACCATAAGCTCCCTTATTCCTGTTCCCTCTCCATCAGAGGCCTCGCCCTTTACAAATATCCTTCCCGCCACGGAAAGAGGCCTGTCAAACCAGGGGGCACAGAGCATGCCTCCGTACTTTTCCGTGTTCAGAGTAATATATTTGTTTTCAACACTGATCTCAGGGTTTTCCTTTATCTTGAATGTGGGGGAGTCGGAGTGGGCCGCTGTGATCCTTACAGAGAGGTCATGATCCTCCGGTATGTAGAAGGCGATCACAGAGGAATTGTTCCTGACTGTAAAATATCCTCCCGGGCAAAGCTCCCATCTGTCTGACTCCTTAAGCTCCTTAAAGCCGTTTTCCGAGAGTCTTTTTGTGATCTCCGCCACGGCGTGGAAGCAGCTGGGGCTGTTTTTTATAAATTTAAGAAGATCTCTACTTGTCTCTTTATACATGTCTTTCCTCCTGACTGAGATGATTTATATCTTTTCCTCTAACTTATGATATAAGATTTTTACCTCTTTGTCCGGTCATTTCCGCTTCTGTACATGCAGGATAGGTGATATCTGCATCCCGGGGAAGGCACGGAGCACTCCTTAAGACTTCTTATGTCGCCTCCCGTTTCCTTTCCCTTGCACTCCTTTACAAGGGCTGAAAGCCTCTCCACCTTGTCATTTTCGCCCTCAGCCTGGAAAAGCACTCCACCCTCTGCGCCGTAAATGCCGCCTCTTCCTATTACCACAGGTTTTATTCCTGTAAGTATCTCTACGGCCTCGATCTCGGTTACGAGTTTTCCTGTGACGGGAAACAGACCACAGGCCATGCCCATGGCCAGATCAACATTTTTTCTGTGAGCCGCTCTCACCGAATCCGCCACCCTGCCCGGTATCAGCTTTTCAAGCCCTGCGGCAATTATGACCTCGGCTCCCTCAACGCTCCAGGCCGAAATGCTCCGTCCGCAGAGTCCCCCGGACTTGCTCCCTGCAAGAAGGGCCCCATTTCCCTCTCTGTCTATAATATTTGCCCCTGTAACTATGACATCCCCGGGCCCCATGTCCGAGGTGTACTCCTCAACTTTCTCGTCAAGATTTATTATTTTCCCATTTTCCCATGCCACAGTATGTGGAGCATCACAGTTTGACGCTGCCGATACAGCTCCTCTCTTTGTCATGCGGCCGGATATTCTTAGGGGCAGATCAAAAAGCAGCTCGGAAAGAAGGGAGACCGTAGTCCCGCCCTTCAGCACAAGCTTTCCTCCTGAGATCGCCTCTCTCACCTCAGGAAGCTCTGATATGGCCTTTGCAATGAGATATTTCCCCTCATTTACCGTAAGAGCAAACTGTATCGTCATAGCAGCTCCCCCACTATGGAGGCCACAAGTATTCTGGGAAGGACGACTGTCTTTCCTGTAAGTTTTTCAAGATCCGCCTTCATTTTTCCTGTATATCCTATGCAGTCTGCCACAACCAGCTCCGCATCTGAATCTCTTATGATCTCAGCCGCGGACGCAGCACTCTCCTCCCCCTTATATCCGTAGGGATTGCATTCCGTCGCTATTACCTTACAAAAGGCCTTTCCCCAGTTTGCCTCCGATTGGGCAAATTGGTCCCTGCTCGGATTTACAGTGGCAATACACTTTCCCCTTGTGAAAAGAGGCACTGTCTTGTACAGGAGTCTCTGTGGATATATAAGAGGGATATCGGATTTGAGATCCGGAAATTTGCCTGTGCAGAGTACGACTGCCATAGTCACGCCCCTTTTCTCCAGCTCCCTTATCCTCTCCTCCATAAGAGGGATTATCTTCTTCTCCCCCATCTTTGTAAATCCGCCGTTTTTAAGCCTTGATACAAGGACTTCCTCTCCCTCCTCGGGCCAAAGCTCCTTTATCTCCTTCTCTCCCAGGCCGTCCAGGGCTCCGCTCTCTTCTATCTCCACATTTTCAGGTAAAAAACCGCGTATCTCCCCCGTGACATCCGTTCTCAGTGATTGTCCTATAGTTAAAAAACCTATTTTTTTCATATCGTCTCCTGTCTCAAACAAAAAACAGGCCTTTAAAGAGACATTTCGGCTAATCAGCATCTCTGATGATAGAGCTGTCGAAGATGTACTTTTTAAGGCCTGTATGTTAAATACTATTCTCCCTGAGTCTGGAACCTGGCCATTGAGCCGTATTTTTTCTTCATAAGCTCAAACTCGTCCTTGTCGTAAAAGGCACAGTTTCCCTCTCCGAATCGTTTTGCCACCTCTATGACAAATCTTGATGTCTCCTCCACGTCGTCCGCATGTGTGGCTCCCGTAGCGCATCCCGGTACCATGGACTGAGTCGTTATGGCAACTCCCACCACCGGCGCACTCGTATGAGTGCAGGGCTGAAGTATGCTGTTTACATGGTAGAGACCGTTTCCATAGGGTGTGATATCCTGAAGTGTGATGGGGAAGGTCCAGGGAAGCTCCCCTGTGGAGGTCTGCATGATCTCCATAAGATCCTCGCTCACCTTGAGTATGTATCCCTCCTTGACTGTGGGGGTTATGGCGAAACCGTTGTGGTTTACTATCCTGTTACCCTTGGTAGTGTCTATGGACAATATGGCATCCATCTCCTCGTCCACCTCTGCCTCGTTGAGCATTTCCATATCTACCGGATTTCCCATAAAGGGCACGGGCTTGTGCTCCTGGGTGGGGGCATCAGGACAGATGTGGGTGGATACTATAACATCTCCCTCCAGCACGTCTCCGTAGCTGTTCATCTCTATGATCTTTAAGGCTGCGGAGAGGGAGGCTAAGGCTCCGTCGCCGTCAGAAACAAATCCCTCCATGGCGGGCCTTGCTCCCAGGCCGCCCAGCCTTCCCAGTATGCCCAGAGTGGGGGCGCTGCCCCCTGAGGACTTTCCGTTCTTTCCCTTGATCTTTATTTTTATGGACTGGGTCTTCCTGCCGTTTTTTGAAAGCTCGTGTATCTGAATATTGTCGGCTCCCCTCTCAACAAAAAGCTCCTTTATTTTGTCTGCTGAGGCATCAGGCCTGTCCAATATATCAAATACCTCTATTACCTGTTTGTTTACCATACTAATATTTCCCCTTGGTTTCAAATTTTAGTTCTGAGAATCTCGTGATAGGCAAAAACCGCCTCTGCAAGGACCGGATCCACCACAGGTATATCGAGAGCCCTTTCTATATCCGCGGCCACTCCTATTGTGCTCATTCCGGTGCATACCAGAGATATGGAGTCGGCTCCGGCTTCCTTGAGCTGCTTTGCCTTTTTTATCACGCTGCTCTTTCCCTTGTCTGTCATCAAATCCAATGTGCTTTTTACGCCCTCCGGCCTTCCCAGGTTTATTATTCCGTCTCCGAAGACTCTCTCAAAAGGCTCAGGGGCATAGTCTGTTATTCCTATGACACCTGTCCTTTTCCCGTAGAGCCTTGCGAAAGCGGCTGCGGAGCTTCCCGCTCCCACCACCGGAATGCGGAGCAGTTCTCTGAGTTCCGGTACTCCCGGATCATCCGCACAGCTTACTATGATGACATCCGGATCTTTAAATTTTCCTGCAGCCTTTATAACCTTGGGCACAGCCATGGCCTTAGTGTAAAGACTGTGTACCCCCTCCGGCTGATCCTCTATACATACGCTCTCTGTCTCTATTTGGGGTATGTACTTCTCTATCAGTCCTCCGTGAAGGTCCCTCATTTTCTGATCGGAAAGAGTTATGACCCTTATAACTCCCGCTCTGAATCTCTTCACAGCTATTCTCCCTTTTCTTTTCAGACTTACTTTTTCAGATAGTCTGTTATTGCTCCCACATATACCTTTGCCGCATTAATGACGTCCTGAACTCCCACGGTCTCATTGTAGGCATGTATTCCCTCAAGATCCGCAGGTCCGTACTGCAGAGTAGGTATGCCGAGATATCTGAAGTATCTGGCGTCGCTGGAGGCCCACTGATATGTGCGGTTGAGCTCCTCTCCCCATACATCAAGCACGTTCTGAGCCACAGCTTCAACTATGTCGGCCTTTCTGTCCGTGCTGTTAGCCTCGGCGTTGTAGAGCATCTCATATCTCACGTTGCTGACATCAGCCTCTCTGAGTATCTTTACGATCTGCTCCTCCACCATCTCGACAGTTACGCCTATGGGTGTTCTGACATCGATCTCCGCCTCAGCGTGGTCCGCAACCATATTCACCTTGGTTCCGCCCTTTATGGTTCCTATGTTCACTGTGCAGTGGTTTACAACATGCCATGCTCCGTTTCCTGCTATGAGCTTCTTGGCCATTTCCCTTGACTCCTGCATCACCTCTGCCACCTCATCGGAGTACCTGGGAACTATGTCTCTGATGCTGTCCACCTTTGAGAGCACCTTCAAAAGCTTTACGATAGCGTTTTCTCCTACAAAGGGAGAGAGGCTTCCGTGGGCGGGTGTTCCCTCGGCAATAAGCTTGAAGCTGGCATTTCCCTTCTGGCCTATCTCACAGTTGAAATATCCTGTAGGCTCGCCTATGATGCAGGCATCTCCTGTAACTGTGCCGCTCTCGGTAAGCCACTTTGTTCCCCAGTCACCGAAGGTCTCCTCATCGGGAACAACAGTGAGAATGATCTCGCCGTCAAGCTCTATATTGTTCTTGGCAAGGAGGCACATTACAAATATAAGGCCTGCAAGGCCGCACTTCATATCCGAGGTTCCTCTTCCCAGGATCTTTCCGTCTTTTATCTCCCCGGAGAAGGGATCGAAGGCCCACCTGTTCCTGTCTCCTATGGGAACCACATCGCAGTGTCCGTTCAATATAAGTTTTTTTCCGTTGGGATTTCCGTATCTTGCCACTATATCAGGAGTTCCGGGAGTAGGCCTTAACACCTCGTAGGATACGTTGTGTTCCTTGAGATAATTACATATGTACTCTACTATCTCCTCCACATCTCCCGGAGGGTTGACGCTGGGTATTTTTATAAGATCGCTGCAGAGCTTTAAAAGCTCCTCCTTGTTCTTCTCCACCAGATCCTTGAGTTCCTTATTTGACAACATAGTTTGATACTCTCCTTCTAAAAATAAATAACTTATACCTTTTAAATTTCAAGCTCTTATAAAGCGGGCAGCTCTTAGTCTTGAAACTGCCCGCCAATGTCACTCTAAGCTTTCTTTTTGTTTGTCTTCCAGCCGAACAGTCCCGGGAACGCTTTTATTATAGCTGCAAATATAACTATCTGGAAAATTCCGTATACTATTCCATACCATCCCAGAGTGAAGGGCCAGGTAGGATAGAAGGGATAAAGGTGAAGCAGGAATGCATTTCCTCCAACTGACATGGGCTGCTCTACAAAGAACTGCAGGAGCATGGTCAGCACACCGAAGGCTATCCATCTCTTCTTGGGGTCTGCTATCTTGAGGATGACATGCTGCCAAACCAGTGCCCAATATATTCCCTTTATGGGCTGAGCCCATATATCAACTATAGGAGTTCCTGAAGGAATGGCTCTGGCTATTCCAACTATCGCGCCTACTATGGGACCTCCTGCCATTCCTGCAAGGCAGGGCATCAATGCTCCCGGATCCATTACCAGAGGGGGAACTACAGGGATAGATATTCCCAATGCTCTGAATGCAAACGCCGCACCTCCGAAGGCTGCTGCTATTCCTATCTGATTGGATGTCAAAAAGGCTTTTCTCTCCTTGACATCCAGCTTTCCGTTTTCTGCCATAGTTTGATACTCCTTTTCTGCTATTTTTTCTTAGTGAACTTAAATGCGAAGAATCCGAGCAATACCAGGATAACCGCAAACGCTCCCATCATAAGGGGTGTATTGCCCTCCAAAAGCTTCGCCCCCTGTTGGTAAAATACTCTGAATGCTATAAAGAAAGCAAAGAGCACTACCAAGCCTACAATGCCAAGGACAGTTTTTTTATCCATATTGTGCACCTCCTTTTATTTTTGCTTAAGACCGGGTCATGAGCGTATACACGAACCTTGTTCCGAACCAGCCTTTTGTTATGCTCAAGTAAGCTATGATACAGAAGAGTATGAGCATAAAAGCTATCACAGCAAAATCTCTGCCTCTGAGCTTTATCTCATTTCTGTATGTTCTGTTTACAGGGTCATAGGTAAATCCTCTGGCCTCTATGGCTCTGGCTATATCTCTTCCTCTCATTATTGAGATGAAAAGTCCGGGTACGATTACCGGTATATAGGCCTTTATCTTTTTGAATACATTCTTGCTCTCAAAGTTTGCTCCTCTTGACTTCTGAGCCTCTATGATAGTTCCTATCTCCTTTTTGAGAACAGGGATGTAGGAAAAGGCTATGCCTATTGCTATTGAGGCCTCCGGGGGAACATGGGCTTTATTGAGAGCCAGAACTATGTCTCCCGTGGGAGTTACCTGGGTTATAAGGTCTGCTATCCATATGAACATCATAAATCTCAGAGCATTTCCAAGTCCCGTAAGTATTCCCGTCATTGTCACAGGTATTGAGAGTACCTTGAAGTAGACCTCCTCGTCGGGAAGGGGTGTGGCAAAAGGAAAATTCAGGATGAAAAACAGTACAAAAGCAAAGAGCAAGGGTTTTGTGGTCTTCCATACCTGCTTATTTGAAAATCCGTTGGCCCTGTATGTCAAATAGACACAAAATATAATTATCAGTGTACAAAAGGGATCCATAACCATGACACCTATAAATATCATGAGCAGCAATATGAGCATCTTGGTCCTGGGGTCAAGGCTGTATATGAAAGATTTCTCTATCTTATTGTTCTCCATCCTTCTATGCCTCCTTCTTTAAATCCATGGTAGAGAGAAGCTGCATAGCCTCATCCACATCTATAGCTACAGGATCTGTGATCCCCGCCCTCTTTAAGAGCCTCGTCACCTGAGGGGGCTCAAGGTTTGATGAGTTCAGCATCTCCTCCTCCTTAAACACCTCTCTGGGAGTTCCTTGAGCGATTATGGTACCGTTATGCATGGTGATTATCCTGTCGGAATACTCCGCTGCAATGCTCATATCGTGGGTGATGACAACTATGGTCTTTCCGTAGTCTGTATTGAGCTTCTTGACCATGTCCATCATCTGATGGCTCTGTCTGGGATCCTGTCCGGTTGTGGGCTCATCTACAACTATTACATCAGGCTGCATTGTAAGTATGGCTGCAACAGCTATCTGCTGACGCTGTCCCTTTGACAGGTTGTAGGGGTTTTCATCCAGTATGTCCTCAATGCCTATCATCTTTGCCACTTCATCAACGATCTTGTCTATCTCTTCCTGAGGCATTCCCACATTTTTTGGGCCGTAGGTCAGTTCGTCTCTGACCACTGATGAGAAGATCTGATGGTCGGGGTTCTGGAAGCAGTAGCCTACGCTTCTTGACAGCTTTGCCACTGTAGCATTCTTTGTGTCCACTCCCTTTACTATTACGCTGCCTCCTGTGGGCTTATGAAGACCGTTGAAGGTCTTGACTATGGTGGTCTTTCCTGAACCGTTCTGTCCGACTATGGAGAGGAATTCTCCGTCGTAAATGTCCATATTAATACCGTGAAGTATTTCCACCTCCGGGTTGTAGTAAAAGTGAAGATCTTTCACTTCTATGATAGGCTTGTCAAACTTCCTCGGCTCCTTGAAGGTTCTGCCCACCGCCTGCATGGCATCCACAGGCAGCTTTTCAGGGAGTATCGACTTAAGCTCATTCACGCCCTCGGAAAGGGTGATAGGGGCAGGAAGCTTGTATCCCTTTTCTTCGTTGATCCTGTTTATTACCTGATCGATCTGAGGGACCTCCACTCCTATTTGAGAGAGCTCCTTATAGTGGGAGAGCACATCCTTAGGTGTACCGTTAAAGGCTATCTTTCCCTTATCCATGATTATGATGCGGTCCACCATATCTATTATCTTTTCAAGCTTGTGCTCGACTATGATCGCCGTCTTTTTCTTGTCCGTGGCAACCTTCTTCATAAGTCTGAATACCAGGTCGCTTCCAAGGGGATCGAGGTTTGATGTGGGTTCGTCGAGTATGTATATCTCAGGCTCCATGGCAAGGACTGATGCGTAGACTATTGACTGCTGCTGTCCTCCGGAAAGTGCCTGAGGCGGACGCTTTATAAACTTCTGCATATTCACATAGCCTATGTACTCGTCCACCAATGAATTGATCTTGTCAACAGGAAGCCCCTTGTTCTCGGGTCCGAAGGCTATCTCGTCTCCGACAGTGGCGCTGGTAAGCTGTCCGCTGGGATCCTGGAAAAGAAGTCCTGATATAAATGCCATCTGACCGATGGTATATTGAGATATATCCGCCCCCTCTATAAATATTTTTCCGGAGATATCACCTCCGTAGGACTCAGGAACTATCCTGTTGAGCATTGAGCACAGAGTTGTCTTTCCTGCACCTGAAGGTCCTGTGATAAGCACAATTTCCCCTTCATTAATTGAAAGAGACACATCATCCACGGCAGGATCATCTGCGCCGGGGTATGTGTATGAAACGTGATCGAATCTGATCAATTCGCCCATTCTTTTTTAGCCTCCCTCCTCTTTTTGCTTGTAAAATTTAACAATAAATTTATTCTTTTTTTATTTTTATGTGTGTATTATAACAACAACTACAAAAATTTACATTGTGCGGGGCAGTCCTATATTATCGCCTCTTTTTGTGCAGCATGCACAGTAGATATTATTTCCTCTAAGCCTTTCCTTTCGCAAAATAAAAGGACCTGTCTCTGTGACAGATCCTTATCTTCTTATATATATTTTTCCGGGCTGCAGCCTTTCTCTTTTCTTTTGTCTTTTGAGAGCTACCCTCTATCCTATAAGCTTTGACAGCCTTATCGCTATGCCAAGATCCAAGAGCTTTTCCTCTTTGGAAAGGTCACACTCCAGTATCTGCTCTATCTTTTTTATCCTGTAGGCCAGAGTATTTCTGTGCAGAAACAGCTGCTCCGCCGTCTTGGTCCTTATGCCCATATTGTTTATTAAAACATGTAAGGTCTTAAGCAGCTCCGTCTCGTTTTCTCTGTCATAGTCCTCCAGCTTTCCTATACTGCCCCTTACAAAGGACTTGAGATAAGTCCTGTCGGAGCTGTTGATCACCGCCTGCTCAAGACAGTATTTTTCTATAAATACTATCTCCTCCCCAAGAGCCTTTCCTATCTTAAGTGCATCCTCCGCATCCTTATATGCCTTTGCTATATCCGTGTAATTATTGATAACACCTGATACTCCCACATTCAGATTGAGACCGAATTTTGAATATATATATTTTCTCACCCCTGAAAAGAGCTCACTAAGCTTTCCGTAGCCGTTTTTCGGCAGCATACATATAAAATTGTCGCTCTCATTTATTATGGTGCACTCCAGCTTCAGAGAGCCCGCGTGTGTTCTTATTGCGGAGAATATCTCATGCTTTATAAAAAGATTTTCCTTCTCTCTTTTCTTCTCCGCAAATTCTCCGAAGCCGTTTATGTCTATCACAGCCATTATTACAGGCATCTTCTGCCATTTCAGATAATTGGCCCTTATCTCCACTTCGCTGGAGCTTTTTATGTTGCCCATTATTATGTCCGTGAACAGGTTCGTGTCCATTATGCTGTGCTTGTGATAGCTTGTCTCCCTGTTTGAGAGCTCAAGGGCCATTATGGTCTCTGTGTGCTCTATTACCACCATGTCCTCTTCATCAAGGCTCACGCCTGCCAATACAGATACCGCCAGATATCCGCAAACCTCGTTGTGTATCTTTATGGCCTTTATATAGAACCGCATCTCTCCTATCTGTTTTACGGCCGCCCCATCAATATCCCTTATAAGGTTTGTGATGGTTGTAGAATAGTAGTCTGTTATATCAGAGCTGAAGATGTCTGTTGAAGGGAATACGAATATGTCCTTGTCATAGTTATCTATAAGCAGCACAGGACGTCTCAATAGCTCATACATCATTCCGCCGATGTTTCTCAATCCGCCCTCGGAGATCTCCATCTCAAAAAACTTCTTTCTTACCTTCTCGGAATAGTCAAGAAGTTTGTTCTGCTCGTTTACCACCACCTTCATAAGGGCATTTATGAGCACTATAAAGGGCATATCATCAGGTATGTGTATCACCGGCACACCCAGCTCATCCGCCAGCTCGATAAACTTATCCGGAAGCTCTCCTATAAACCTTGTCTTTATCATCATTCCCGCGGAGCCCGCTTTTTTTAAGCACTCCACTATCTTGCAGAGGGCCTCGCTTTCATTGTCCTTTATGGAATAACCTGTGGTGACAAGCAATTCGTTTTTCTTAAGCCAGGGAGTTATGTCAGGTATCTCCATGGTGTCTATACAGGTGATCTTCCTTCCCGTCCCCTTTGCTCCCGCTATAAGCTTGCAATCCTCAAGAGCCTTAAGCTTCAAGGCATCTTCTATAGTAAAAGCCATATCCTACTCCTCAGGTGATCAGCGCACCCCGCAAAATTCCAGACACTTTTCCGCAAGGACCTCCATAGGGTCCACATAGAAGCTTTTTGACAGGGAGAGTTGTTTTCTCACAACTGACAGCTCCGTGCAGGCAAGGACAGCTCCGTCGCAGCCCCCGTCAAGGCACCCTATCTCAATTGAATCCCATAATTTCCAATCCGCAGGCTTATTCTGCTTTATCAGCCCGTATATTGTGTGCATTACCTTCTTTTGTATCTCCTCCGGGGGAGCATAGGGCTCCACACCGTATTTTATCATTTCCCTTTGATATAGCTCCGTCTTTATAGTGCCGTCAGTCGCAAGTATGGCAACTCGCTTCCCTTCAAATTTTTTTTGAAGCTCCTTTGCCGTCTCTCTTATCATATGTATGAATTTTATGTCCGCCTCTTCCTCTATCATATCCACGAAGTAGTGGGCTGTATTGCAGGTGACAGCCACAGCTGAGCAGCCCGCATTTTTGAGTATGTTTGCGTCCCTCAGCATTCTGTCCCTCACGGGGCCTGTGACCCCTGAAAGTATGGCTCCTGTTCTGTCAGGCATCGAGGCGTCGCTGAGTATAAGCATATCCACATTGTCCTGATCGGTTTTTGCGTCGGTTTTTTCTATTATCATCTCATAAAAAAGCTTTGTGGCAAGAGGGCCCATTCCCCCTATCACTCCGAGCATCTTCTTTTCGCTGAAACTGTTTTCCATGATGTTCTCCTCATAATATTTGACCCTGAGAATGGACTCTTTTTGTGAGTCCGTCTCAGGATCAATATTTTAACCTGTTTAATCAATATACCATGAATGAATGAGCTGTGACAATATCCTTCCAATCTCCGCTTACGACCCTGTTTGTGCGCTCGTCCACCCTCTCCGCTCCCGGGAAGAAGGACATCTGATAAGCTTTTTTTAGGTCTTTATAGTTTACCACATACTCAAACTTCTCAGGAAGCTCTATCCTGCAGGAGGACAGATCCCCTGAAACGGCAGCCTTTGCCCTTTCCCTGAGAAATCTCAGGCCTTCAGGCAAACTCATATTTATGGTGGATGCACCCACCCCCTTCTTTACAGGAGCCGTGGTTATCCCGGGGACCATCTCCTTTGCCAGAGAGCATATTGCCTCATCTCCCGAAACAAAAACTACAGGGACTTTAAACAGGGCCGCTGTGTAGCTGTTGAGCATAAACTCACTCATAAGCTTTCCGTTGAGATAAATATGGTTGCTGTTTCCCGTGGAAGTATGGCTTATGGGGTTTCCTCCGCAGCCTGCCGGGGCATGGTAGCCCACATAAAGCACAGCGTCAAAGCTCTCGTCCAGACCAAACATCATGTTGAAGGGATGTCCGCTCTTTCCTCTTATGAGCTTTACCTTCTCGGGGAGAGCCGAAAAATCTATGTTTGTCGCATCCCCGTGCCCATCCTTTACTACTATCTCATCAGCTCCGGCCTCTATCAAGGCCTCACATACAGCCGCCACCTCTCTCGTCATCTCCTCTGCGAAGGGACGATAGCAAGCCTCCTCCTTGTGGGTCTCGGCACTTAAAGTTGTGCCGATGCAGCCCTCAATGTCAGCACTGATAAACAGCTTCATTTTAAATTATGCCTCCTTGGCGTTATCTTCCGCCTTATTGTCGTCTTTTGCCCCTTCCAATGACCCGTTTACAGCAGGGTTCTCCTTGTCATAGAGGTGGCAGTATACGAAATGGTCATCTCCTACCTGATATTTCTTCGGGGCCTCCCTCTTACAGATCTCCATGCACTTGGGACATCTGGTGTGGAACTTGCAGCCCGAAGGAGGATTTATGGCTGAGGGTATATTTCCCTCAAGTATTATCCTGTCCTTCTTGACATTGGGATCAGGTATGGGCACTGCCGAGAGAAGAGCCTGGGTATAGGGGTGCATAGGGTTCTTATAGAGGTTTTCCTTGTTTGCCTCCTCCACAAAATTGCCCAGATACATAACTCCTATCCTGTCACTTATATGTTCCACAACGCTCAGATCATGAGCTATGAAGATATATGTGAGATTGTACTCCTTCTTGAGCTTGGACATAAGGTTCAGCACCTGAGACTGAATTGAAACGTCAAGGGCTGATACCGGCTCATCCGCCACGATAAGCTGAGGGCGGACTGCCAAAGCTCTCGCTATACCTATCCTCTGCCTCTGTCCTCCGGAGAACTCGTGGGGGTAGCGCCTTGCGTGGTAGTCATCCATTCCTACCTCGCGTAGAAGCCTTACCACAGTCTCATCTATCTCCTTCTTGTCCTTGGCAAGGCCGTGAACTATAAGGGGCTCCGCCAAAATATCTCTCACAGACATTCTGGGGTTCAGAGAAGCGTAGGGGTCCTGAAATACCATCTGGACCTTCTTCCTCACCTTTCTCATCTGATTACTGTTGTAATCCTGTATCTCCTCGCCGTCAAGTATGATTTTTCCCTCAGTGGGCTCTATCAGCTTACAGATAGCTTTTCCGAGAGTTGATTTTCCGCATCCGGACTCTCCTACTATTCCGAATACCTCTCCTCTTTTTACTTCAAAATCCACCCCGTCAACGGCCTTTACAAATATCTTTTTCTCAAGGATACCGCCTGACACGGGATAGTATTGTTTTAATCCTTCAACCTTTAATAAATCTTCTGCCATACTGTCCTCCCTACTTTTCACAGCGCCAGCATCTGCTCAGATGACCGTCGCCGACATCAAAAAATCCCGGTTCCTCTTCTCTGCAGCGTTCTGTCGCATAGGGACATCTCGGCGCGAATTTGCAGCCCTTGGGCATATATTTGGGGTTAGGTACATTGCCGGGGATGGAGGCCAGCTCCTCCACATGCTGTCCCAGCTTCGGTATGGAGTTGAGGAGTCCCTCTGTATAGGGATGAGCCGTCCTGTCAAATATGTCATAGACATTTCCCTTTTCCACAACTCGGCCGCAGTACATTACCACTACGTCATCGCAGGTCTCAGCTACGACGCCCAGGTCATGGGTGATAAATATTATAGAGGTTCCTATCTCTTCCTTAAGATGGTTCATCAGATCTATGATCTGAGCCTGAATGGTAACGTCAAGGGCCGTAGTGGGCTCATCCGCAATAAGTATCTTGGGGTTGCAGACAAGGGCCATGGCTATCATTACCCTCTGGCGCTGTCCTCCCGAAAGCTGGAAGGGATACTCATCCACCATGCGCTCTGCTCTGGGGAGTCCTGTCTTTTTAAGCATCTCCACAGCCATCTTTCTGGCCTCGGCCTTGGACTTATCCTGATGCATGCGTATGGCTTCCACTATCTGGTCCCCTATCTTCATGACAGGGTTAAGGCTGGTCATGGGCTCCTGGAAGATCATGGATATCTGATTTCCCCTGATCTTTCTTCTCTCCTCGTCGCTCAAGTGAGTGATATCCTTTCCGTCAAGGATTATCTCTCCGTCCACCACCTTGCCGGTGGTTCCCATAAGGAGTCCCATCACAGAGAGGGCTGTAACGGATTTACCGCTTCCCGACTCTCCTACTATTCCCAGGGTGGAGCCCTCCTTAAGCTCTATGTCCACACCGTCCACCGACTTTACTACTCCGTTGTCAGTGTAGAAGTAGGTGTGCATGTTTTTGATTTCAAGAATGTTTTTCCTGTTATCCATATCTCGCCCTCCATCAATCGCTAAGCTTCGGATCAAGGGCGTCTCTCAGTCCGTCACCCAAAAGGTTGAAGCAAAGCACAGTAAAGAATATAGCAAGTCCCGGGAACAGAGTGATGTGCCAGCTGGTCATCATATATGTTCTTCCGTTACTTAAGAGCAGTCCCCACTCCGGTGTGGGAGGCTGAGCTCCCATTCCCAAAAAGCTCAAGCTTGAAGCCGTAAGTATGGAGGTACCTATGGACATGGTGTACTGAACTATGATGTTGGGTATGGCGCTGGGCAAAATGTGGCGGAAAAGTATCCTGGCATCGCTGTCTCCGATATTCTTGGCAGCCTGCACAAACACATTTCCCTTGGTGGCAAGAGTCGTGCTTCGAACAAGTCTTGCAAAGGTGGGTGTGCTGAACACGGCTACTGCGATCACAACATTTGTCATTCCGCTTCCCAGTATAGCGATTATGGCTATGGCAAGGATTATTCCGGGGAAGGCAAAGAGCACGTCACAGACACGCATTATACACGAGTCAAGGAATCCACCGTAATAGCCTCCCAGAAGTCCGAGCACCGTTCCGCATATAGCAGCAATACTTACTGAAAACAGTCCCACGCTCAGAGATATCCTGGTTCCGCAGATTATCCTTGAAAAGAGATCCCTTCCGAACTCATCTGTTCCGAACCAGTGTGCGGCGCTGGGTCCCTGCATTATTGCAGTATAGTCATACTCATTGATACCGTAGGGCGCTATCTGATAGCTGATGAAAGAGAGGATGACAAGCATTATGATAAATGCCAGCGCTACCAAAGCTGTCTTTTGCTTTTTGAATTTTCTGACAAAATCCTTAAACGGTGTGTTCACATCCGTCTTTTCGGTTAAAACTTTATCTTTAGCCATATAGCAGACCTCCTTTCTTTAACTCAGCTTGATCTCAGGGTTCAAGAGGGCATACAGGATGTCCACTACCAGATTGATCACGATAAAGTGCAGAGAGAATATCAGTATAAGAGACTGTATAGCGTTATAGTCTCTGTAATTTACAGACTCTACAAGAAGTGAGCCCAGTCCCGGGAAGGCGAAGACCGACTCGGTAACTACGGATCCTCCAAGAAGGAATCCGAACTGAAGGCCTACTACAGTAACTACGGAGATCATGGCATTTCTGAAGGCATGCTTCCATATTACAGTTTTCTCTCTGAGTCCCTTTGCCCTTGCAGTCCTTATGTAATCCTCCTTCATAACTTCTATTATTGAAGATCTGGTAAATCTTGCTATTATGGCGGCTATACTCGTTCCCAGAGCTATTCCGGGAAGCACGAAGCTCTTCCAGGAATCCGCTCCCGTTGTAGGGAACCAGTTTAGATTTACGGCAAACACCATTATCAAAAGAAAGCCTATCCAGAAGGATGGCATTGATATTCCCGAAATGGCCAAGGTCATTCCGGTATAGTCCTGCCATTTGGATCTGTGCTTTCCTGACCATACTCCCAAAAGCACGCCCACTATAACGCTCCATACAAGGCTGAATACCGTGAGCTTTACTGTGTTCATATATCGAAGGCTTACCTCCAAAGCGACAGGACGCTTTGTCCTCAAGGAATCTCCCAGATCCCCGTGAAGAAGCCCTGTGACATATTCCACATACTGCTTCGGAATAGGCTCATTGAGGCCTAATTCCTCTCTGATAACCTCCACATCCTCAAGAGTTGCCTGGGGTCCTGCCACAAGACGGGCGGGATCTCCGGGTATCATGCGGACAAAGAAGAACACGAAGGTAACCACGATTATCAGAGTGGGAATTACGCCGATTATTCTCTTAACAATATATCTAAGCATTCCTTATTCTCCCGTTTTTCTTCTTATTAAATTGGCTTGGCAGCCTTTGACGTGCCGCCAAGCCAATTGCGCTAAATCCTGTTTCGATTTTAGATTACTGAAGCATTCTTGCGTTTCTGACGTTAAGGCAGTTGTCAGGGAATACCTTGACATTGGCTATCTTGTTAGATGTAGCCCAAGTATTATAGTCGTTTGCAAGGCATACAAGAGGGCAGTCCTCCCAAACTATGTCCTGAGCCTCAGCGTACTTCTCAGCTCTTACTGACTCATCAGCTGTTGCAAGAGCCTCGTAGAGAAGGTTGTCGAATTCCTCATTCTCATAGTAGCAGATATTGTAGCTCATAGGCGGCTCTGACTCTATTGCAAGGAGAGGTCTTATAGCCCAGTCCGCATCACCTGTGGATGATGACCATCCGATGATGTAGAGCTCTACCTCAGCCTCCGCTCCGGGTCCGCTTACATTTTCTACAGTATCATTGACAACGGCACTCTCCAAAGAGTTGATGTTCATTGTTATGCCTACCTGTGCAAGCTGCTGCTGCAAGAACTCAGCCTGCTTTAAGTTTGTGGTTGTACTTGAACATATAAGTGTGGTCTCAAAGCCGTCGGGATATCCTGCCTCTGCAAGGAGCTCCTTTGCCTTCTCGGGATTGTACTCATAAGGATCGTTTGCCTTGTAATGCTGTGTGGCAGGTCCCATGATAGAGGTTGCCGGTGATGCAAGACCGTTCTTTACGACTGCAACATAGGCATCCTTGTTGATAGCGTAGTTCATAGCCTGACGTACTCTCACGTCATTGAAGGGAGCCTTCTGATTGTTCATGAAGAGGTAACGGACAACGATACCCTCCTCTGCTCCGACATATACGCTTGTATCCTGTGCCAAGGTAGCCATGCTCTCTGTGGGAACAGGCCAAATGAAGTCAGCATCACCTGCCTGAAGCATAGCAACACGAGTGGCGTTCTCGGCAACAGGACGGAATGTTATGCTCTTAAATCCGGCGTCAGACTCTGCCAGAGCCTCTCCTCCGCAGATCTCGGGGTCGTATCCCCACCAATCCTTGTTGAGCTCTACTGTAGCGTGATCTCCTGCAACCCACTCAACAAAGGTGTACTGGCCGGTACCTACAGGATTCTCGGCGCAGGCATCATTACCCTGAGCTATTACCTGAGGGCTCATGAGCACGCAGGCGGGATGTGCAAGGGTAGCGATAAATGCTCCGAAGGGCTCCTGGAGATGTATCTTTACTGTGTAATCGTCAATTATCTCTGTGCTGTCTATAACATTGCAGAGAAGTGTAGTCCTCTTAAGTCCCAGGTTCTCATCTCCCCAGCGGTCAAGGTTTGCCTTTGCCGCCTCGGCGTCAAAGGGTGTGCCGTCCGAGAAGGAGATACCCTGTCTCAAATGAAGTGTGTACTCTGTGGCGTCATCATTGGCCTCATAGCTCTCGGCGAGCATGGGAATGATCTCCATCTCATCGTCAAATCCGAAAAATCCGTCCATGATGAGTCTCTGGATTCCGCCTGAAAGAGTATCGGAAGTATCCATGGGATCCATTGTAGTGAAATCTACCAGCATGGCTCCTACAACATCTGTCTCCTGGGATACTGATTCTCCCTCAGGTACAGTGATCTCTGTGGCAGACACAGGAAGGGCTGTAGCCGCAGCATCTGCAGCAGCTTCTCCCGCAGCGCCCTCAGCAGCAGTTGTTCCCTGAGCGTCAGCGCTTCCGGATGATGATCCTCCGCCTCCGCAGCCTGCAAGTGAAAGAGCCATTGCCCCGGCCATCGCCAGAGCTGCAAGCCTTTTCAGATTCTTTTTCATAAGCGTTATCCTCCTTTAAGGTTTTGGGTTGCCGCGCCTTTTAAGCCGGCAGGATACAGTTTCTCATTCTGACAACTTGTGTTAAATTATCACCTATAAAGGTAATTTCTGTCAATATTTTTTATTTGTATCAACAAAAATACACCCTATTATGAATTTAATTCATAATAGGGTGTATGTTCAGCTTATAAAAGATAAACTGAAATCCTCTGTGATAAAGCCCTTATCAGATCATTTCCTCAGGCTTAAAGACCTCGTCAAATCTCTCAGGACTTAAGAATCCCAGGGCCACACAGGCCTCTCTCAGGCTTGTGTTCTCAGCGTAGGCCTTTTTTGCCACCTTGGCCGCATTCTCATAGCCTATGTAGGGGTTAAGACAGGTTACAAGCATGAGAGAATTGTGAAGATTGTGATGCATCTTCTCTCTGTCAGCCTTGATTCCGGAAGCACAGTTCTTGTTAAAGGAATCTATGCTGTCCGCCAGCAGTCTCACAGACTGAAGGTAGTTGTATATTATGACAGGCATAAAGACATTGAGCTCAAAATTTCCCTGTGAAGCTGCAAAGCCCACGGCAGCGTCATTTCCCATTACCTGTACAGCCACCATGGTGACAGCCTCACACTGAGTGGGGTTTACTTTTCCCGGCATTATGGAAGATCCCGGCTCATTGGCGGGGATGGTTATCTCCCCTAAGCCCAGCCTGGGTCCGCTGGCAAGCCATCTGACATCGTTTGCTATCTTCATCATATTTGCGGCAAGAGCCTTGAGGGCTCCGTGGCCGAAGCTTAAGGCATCCTTTGAGGTGAGGGCGTGGAATTTGTTCTCATCTGTGACAAACTCATGTCCTGTAAGCTCTGACACCTCCCTTGCCACCATCTCGGCAAAGCCTTCGGGACAGTTAAGGCCTGTTCCCACTGCCGTGCCTCCAAGAGCCAGCTTTGAAAGCCATTTGAGAGATGCTCTGATCTCCTCCAGATTATTTTTAAGCATGTATCTCCATCCGCTTATCTCCTGGGAGAAGGCTATGGGGGTAGCATCCTGAAGATGAGTCCTTCCGCTCTTTATAACTCCTCTGTTTTCCTCCTCAAGCCTCTCAAAGGTCTCAATAAGCCTTTCAACTGCAGGTATCAGTCTCTCCTCGGTCTCTGATACAGCCGCTATGTGCATGGCTGTGGGGAAGGTATCATTTGAGGACTGAGACATATTTACATCATCGTTGGGGTGGAGAAGCTTTGATCCTGCGATCTCATTTCCCCTGTTTGCAACCACCTCATTGACGTTCATATTGGACTGGGTCCCTGAGCCGGTCTGCCAGACTACCAGAGGGAAATGATCCCAAAGCTTTCCCTCGTATATCTCGTCACAAGCCGCCTTTATGGCCTCGCACTTCTCATCAGAAAGTCTGTTGAGCTTGTTGTTGGTGATGGCGGCAGCCTTTTTAAGTATGGAGAAGGCCTTTATGACCTCCCTCGGCATAGTCTCTGTTCCTATTACAAAATTCTCATGAGATCTCTCTGTCTGCGCTCCCCAGTAGGCACCTGCAGGAACTTTCATCTCTCCCATGGAATCATGCTCTGTTCTGTATTCCATCTCTATATTCTCCATATTCTCCCTACAATATTTAAGAGCTTTGACCCGGCATTGACTGGTGCTTTATGCCGAGGTCAAAACTCCTTATTCATATTTTATATCAGAATCTTAGATATTTTTGCAGATACCCTGCTCCTTTGCCACCTTCATGACACTCTCTGAAACCACCTTTGCCACTCTGTTGTCAAAAGCATCGGGTATGATGTAGTCAGGGTCAAGCTCCTTCTCATCAACCAGAGAAGCTATGGCCTTTGCTGCGGCCATCTTCATCTCCTCGGTGATCTTTGTAGCGTGGGCGTCAAGAGCTCCTCTGAATATTCCGGGGAATACAAGTACGTTGTTGATCTGGTTGGGGAAATCGCTTCTTCCTGTGGCGATGACCTTTGCTCCTGCAGCCTTTGCGTCATCAGGCATTATCTCAGGTACAGGGTTTGCCATGGCGAAAATGATGGCATCCTTAGCCATTGAGCTTACCATCTCCTTTGTGAGAGTGTTGGGTGCTGAGACACCGAGGAATATGTCCTTTCCCTTTATAACATCAGCAAGACTTCCGTGCTCATTATTCTTGTTTGTGATCTCGGCGATCTTTTCCTTGACAGGATTCATGTTCTCCCTGCCCCTTACCACAGCTCCTGTCCTGTCGCAGAGGATAACATTTCCTACTCCGTAGTTTATGAGAAGCTTTGAGATGGCTACACCTGCCGCTCCGGCTCCGTTTATGACTACCTGTACATCCTCAGCCTTCTTTCCTACTATCTTTAAAGCGTTTATGATTCCGGCAAGGCATACTACAGCGGTTCCGTGCTGGTCATCGTGGAATACCGGGATATCCAGTTCCTCCTTGAGTCTCTCCTCGATCTCAAAGCATCTGGGAGCTGATATATCCTCAAGGTTGATGCCGCCGAAGGTGGGAGCTATCCTCTTTACAGTCTCCACTATCTCATCCACATTCTTTGTGTTAAGGCAGATGGGGAAGGCATCCACATTTCCGAAGCTCTTAAAGAGTATTGCCTTTCCCTCCATTACAGGCATTCCCGCCTCAGGGCCTATATCTCCAAGTCCGAGAACGGCTGTTCCGTCTGTAACTACAGCCACAAGGTTTCCCTTTGCTGTATATTTGTAAGCGTCGTTTACGTTCTCATGTATCTTTTTGCAGGGCTCGGCTACTCCAGGTGTGTAGGCTGTGCTGAGGTCATCCTTTGTCTTCACAGACACCTTTGAATTGACCTCGATCTTTCCGTGATGCTCCTCATGCATTATAAGGCTTGCTTTACTGTAATCCATTTCATCCACCTCTCTGAATCAGTTTATTTTATAATCATATTTTACAACAATAAAAGTCTTTTTTCACAGTATCGGCAGCGATTTTTCCCTCGCTGCAATACCGTTTCTCTATAATATGCAAATTATTTCCGAATTATTATAACAAGCCGCCGTCAGCCTTCTTGTCAAGAAGCTCCTCTCCGGATATTCCGGGCTCTGTCATTGAGTAGGGGTCAAGTATAATATTGAGCTCTTCCTCTGTTAAAAGCTTGTCTCTGAGGATAAGCTCTCTCACGGAAGCACCTGTCTTTATTGCCTCCTTAGCAACTATTGCAGCTCTCTCATATCCCACATGAGGGCAGATAGCGGTGATTATTCCGACGCTGTTGAGGACTTCGTTTCTGCATCTGTCCTCATTTGCGGTGATACCTGTTATACAGTTGTCTACAAGAGTCCTTACAGCAAATGAAAGGGTCTCTACGGACTGGAAGAGGTTGTAGAAGATAATGGGCTCGAAGGCGTTGAGTTCAAGCTGTCCTGCCTCTGTAGCCATTGCTATGGTCATGTCGTTTCCTATAATGTTGAAGGCAACCTGGTTTACGACCTCGGGAATAACAGGGTTTACCTTTCCGGGCATTATGGATGATCCGTTCTGCTTTGCCGGAAGATTTATCTCTCCAATTCCTGTTCTGGGGCCTGATGACATAAGTCTCAGGTCGTTTGACATCTTTGAAAGGTTGATAGCACAGGTCTTTACTGTTCCTGAAACGGAAGCGTAGCCGTCAAGGTTCTGGGTGGCGTCTATAAGGTCAAAGGACTGTATAAGGTCAAGGCCTGATACGAGAGCTATGTTCTGTACGACCTTTCTGAAATACTGAACGTCAGCGTTGAGTCCTGTTCCTACAGCTGTTCCTCCTATATTCAGGGCTCCCATCTCATGCATAGCATTGTCAAAACGCCTTATATCTCTCTGAATAGCTGTGCCGTAGGCATGGAACTCCTGTCCGAGTCTTATGGGAACGGCGTCCTGAAGCTGGGTCCTTCCCATCTTTATTACGGAGTCAAACTCCTCGCTCTTTTTCATGAGAGCATCATAGAGCCTCTCAAGCTGTACTCTCGCCTTCTGAAGGAGCTTCATTGCTGTCATCCTTCCGCAGGAGGGGAATACGTCGTTTGTGGACTGTCCGTAGTTTACATGGTCGTTGGGGTTTATGATGGAATAATCTCCCTTCTTTCCCCCAAGTATCTCTATGGCACGGTTGGCAATGACCTCATTGGCATTCATGTTAAGAGAGGTTCCCGCTCCTCCCTGAATGGGGTCAACTATAAACTGGTCATGAAGCTTTCCCTCGATTATCTCATCGCAGGCCCTTACTATGGCCTCAGCCTTCTTCTTCTCAAGTCTTCCTACCTCAAAGTTTGTGATGGCCGCAGCCTTTTTGATCTGGGCAATGCTGACTATCATCTCAGGATGCATGGTAAGACCTGTTATGTAGAAGTTCTCTGATGCCCTCAAGGTCTGGACTCCGTAGTAGGCGTCTATAGGCACCTGCTTCTCCCCAATAGAATCATGCTCGGTTCTGAATTTGTTTTGCTCTTCGCTCATAATACACTCCTCTTATGTATATTTTATATATTGCCTTAATTATAAAATTAGTCTAAGATTGTTTCAAATACATATATTTGAATATTAACTATAGATATTTATCTATATCATTATCTCTAAAAGGACGGTGTCTTCTGTGTTTGAAGGAAAAGATTATGTGTATGAGGTTTATAAGACAAGAAGTTTTTCCAGAGCTGCTGAAAATTTATATATAACTCAGCCCTCCCTCAGCGCTGTCATAAAGAAAATAGAAAAAAAGATAGGTTCTCCTATATTTGACCGCAGTACTACTCCTCTGCAGCTCACAGAATGTGGTGAGAAGTATATACACTGCATTGAAAAGCTCATGGATATGGAGAATGAATTCAGCAACTATATGAACGATCTGGAGGGTCTGAGCACAGGGCATCTCTCAATAGGAGGGACAAACCTCTTCTCCTCATACATACTTCCCCCTCTGCTTGCTGATTTTATGAAAAAATATCCCAAGGTGGAAGTAAATATGGTAGAATCCAACACCAAGGCTCTGGAGAGGCTGCTTTTTACAGGAAATCTTGATCTTGTAATAGATAACTATCCCTTTCCGAAAAATATATACTCAAGGCATCTGTTCAGGACCGAACATCTTCTCATTGCCGTCCCCAAGGCTATGGTCGATGAGAAGGGGGATTTGCTTTCCGACATAGTTATGACCGCCGACGACATAAGACACGACCGTCATCTGTCTCCCTCGGCAAAGCCCCTTGACTTGTCCCTCTTTAAGGATGCCCCCTTCCTTCTGCTGAGGCCGGGAAACGATACAAGGGAGCGCTCCGACATCATCCTCTCCGCCTCAGGCATACACCACCCAAAGATACTCCTTAAGCTGGATCAACAGATCACAGCCTACCACATAGCCTGCTACGGAATGGGTATAGCCTTTGTCACAGACACGCTGATAAAAAAAGTACCCTCGGACAAAAAGATCGTTTTCTTTAAGCCTGAGGGCAGTGATAATGAGAGAAATATTTATTTTTATTATAAAAAGAGCAGATACATGACAAGAGCCATGGAGGAGTTCCTCAAAAGCCTGTGATCAGATGACCGCTAAACGCTCCACACCGTACCGGCTATGCCGATTATGACAGGCATGCTCAGTATGGAAAAGATGGTGCTTAAGACTATGCTCTTTACAGACTGAGGGTAGTCCTTTCCGTGTATCTGGGCAAAGACTGCCACATTGATCCCCACAGGTGCCGCCGCTCCCATAAGTATGGCCAGCTTTGCAGTGACTGAAACCGGAAAGGGCGTCATCAGAGCGATGGTGAGGAGAGGGATAACAATGAGCCTGAACAGGCAGCTCAGGTACACCTTCCTGTCGGTAAATATCTCAGCTATGCGGGTCTGAGCCAGATAGGTCCCAAGGCAGAGCATGGCCAGAGGAGCGTTTGCCGCCGCTATCATGTCAAGAGTTCCTGTGACCACCTTCGGAAGCTCTATTGGAAGGACGAATATTATTATTCCCACTGCCATGGCAAGGAGTACCGGGTTAAGGAGCACCTTTTTTAAAGACACAGTGCTCCTGTCCTTTGTTATGACATACACACCGTAGGTCCACTGAAGTATATTCATAAGTCCCACAAGGGGTGCCGAATAGAAAACAGCCTCGCTTCCCAGCACCGCCTCCACAAGAGGTATGGACATAAATCCGGCATTTGAGAAGGATGTGCCGAAATTTTCTATGGGATTTTTCTTAAACACAAGGGCACATACTGCCATGGAGAGAAGAAGAGAGGCTCCCGCCAACACAAAGGACCAAAAGAACATCTCAAGCCTTTCCTGTGAATATTCCGAGAGGCAGGATTTTATGACCACCGCGGGTATGACTATATATATGAGGATATTACCCATATCCTTACTGCCCTTTTCTGTTATCTTTCCTGTTCTGAACATGAACATACCCAAAAACATGAGTATGAACATCATTCCTATCCTCTCAAAAAGCAAACCTGCTATAACCATTTTTTTCTCCTGATAATTAAATATTTACGCGGGACACCTTGAAGGATGACATACAAAGTATATCACCTGACGCTCCTCTGAAAGCTTCTTTATAAAGTCAAGAGCTTTACAAAGCTTGCCCTCATCCAGATTCACAAAGGGGTCGTCAAGTATTATAAAAGGTTTCTCGTTTTTATACATCACATCGATCAGGGCAAATCTTGTGCAGATATTCACCAGATCTCTGTATCCCCTGCTGAGGTACTCACTTTTTCGGTTCTTTCCCCCGCCTTCCACCTCTATGTCAAGGTCATTATCTATGTTAAAGCTTTGTTCTCCGTTGTCAAGCATTGAAATATATTTGTTGAAGGCTTTTCTCATATCATACATGTAAGATGTGGACAGGTTGTTTTTTGCCTCCGACAGAAGATCCATGGTCTCAATCAGAAGCTCATGCTTTTTCTTTAAATGCTCAGTCTTTTCCGAGAGCTCCTCATACTCTCGCTCAAGCTCCGGCCTTCTGTCTGCCACCTCCCTTATGGCTTCCAGCCTTTCCTCATCATCTTCTATACTCCGTTTTATCCTCTCTGTCTCGGTTATAAGGCGGTTTTGCTCTTTTGAAGGATCCGTTCCCTCCAGAGAAGAAAAGCTCTCCTCGCCTAGGCTTTCGAGAAGCGCTGTATCATTATCTTTTGAGAAGGACTCAAGCTCATCTCTGCTCTTTCTTTCCTCCTCTCTCTTTTCAAGGAGCAGGGCCCTGTCCTTTCTCATATCCGATATAAGCTTAAAGTATTGTCCCTCTTCGACTCTTCTCCCGTGTGAAAGTAAAAAGGCCTCGATCATTTTTTTGTATTCCGCCTGTCTCAGAAGCTTATCTGTACAGTCCTTTTTTGCCTTCTCAAGTTCATCAAGTTTATCTTTAAGCTCTGAGAGCTTCCTCAAAAAGCCTTCCTCATGAGGGCAGGCAAGACTGCTTTTTCCGTAGGCTCTCTCAAAGCTCTCCATCGTCGAAAAAAGCTCCTTAAGCCTTTCACTGTTGGCGGCCTTTAACTTCTCATAGGAGGACAGCTTTTGAGATACAGCCTCATATCTTATCTCAAGTTTCTGATTTTCTCTTTCTCTCTCCTCTCTGATCGCCTCAATCTCCCTGCTTTTCTTTCTGTAAGCTCTACCTGTAAAAAAGAAGGCTGCAGCCATCAATAAAAATACGGCAAGGAGCAAAATGCCTCGTTTCTCCCCTATTCCGTCCCCTGCACCGAAGATACCGAGGCAGGCTATGAGGGTGACTGCAAGAAGGGCTGTCACCTTAAAAGCTGTTCTAAGCCTCAGGGCTTTGATTTCGTCTGTTTCCTCCTTATTTTGTGCCTCTCCTCTATCATACTCCTTTAAGAATGATAGCTCCTCCTCAGAGGGCTTAAGGGCCCTCTCTTCTATCTCCACTCTCTCCCTCTCTCTTCGGGAGGCTCTGTACTCCGAGATCTCTTCATCATCGGGAAATCCACAGGGAAATTCTCTTTTTAAGAGCTCAATGCGGTCATTGATCTCCCTTAAGTCGCCGAAGCATTCTCCGATTTCTTTGATCCTTCTTACGGTCTGAGAGTATTCCTCAGCCCTCTTTTCACAGGCATCAAGCTCCTCCTCTGAGGGTACGTTTTTTTCGAAGGACTCCTCCAGTCTTTTACAGTCCTCTTCATCCTCTCTTAGAGTTTTTTTAAGGCTTTCATACATTCTGAACCTGTCTCTCAGGGCTGCAAGCTTCATTCTCTCATTATTCTCCGAAAGCTCCTCATCCAGTCTTTTTTTCTCTTCCTTAAGCTCCGATATATGCTCTGCTGTCTCTCTGCCTTTTTCTTCAGCCAAGACAGCATCATTTATCTCTCTCTTCCTCTTATCTCTCTCATTCTCATATTTTTTTATGAGCTTTTCCTCGCCACCCTCTCTCAAGGGCTTAAGGCTTTTTGCAAGTTCCGAGAGTCTTTCAATGGCGGAGGCATAGTTGTTGATGTCGTCTGTGTTGTCTATAAGATTTCCCAGCTTCGCATTTATGCTGTCCTGCATGGCGGGAGTCTTTCCTGAAAGGCTTATGAATATGCTTCTCTCAAAGGAGTCCTCATCTATGCCGAATATCTCCTCGCCAATGTTCTCGGAGTAGTCGGTGCTTGGCTTTCCGGAGCCCTTTTCCCTCAATTCAAATTCATCCTCATCCTTCTTCTTGCCGAAAAAGCGTGTTATCTCATACTCATTTCCGTTTATGGAAAAGCTGAGCCTCCCTCCATAGTTTCCGCCCTGCCAAGGGAGGTACCTTTCTCTCTCTGATACGGGTTTTCTTTTTTTAGAGTATTCCATTCCGTAAAACATGGACTTTATAAACACGGAAAGTGTGGTCTTTCCCCTTCCGTTGTCATCCTCTATGACATTTAACCCCTCAGAGAACTCAAAGCTTCTCTTTGAGAGTATTCCGAAATTCTCTATATAACAGCTCTTTATCTCCATATATCTATCTCCCTGTCGGACAGGGCTCTGAGGCCCATGAGTATTATCTCCCTTTTGTCCTCTTCTCTCATTCTCTTCCCCTTCACAAGTCTTATGAATTCTCCCTTGAGGGAAATGTCATTCTCGTAGTCCTCATAGCTGAGCTTAAGCTTTGTCTCATCACACATCTTCATAAAATAGAAGCCTTCGCCAAATTTTTTCTGTAAAAATTCGATATCTATATCTGTATCCTCTTCTACCTCTCCGGAAAAAGTAAGCTTAACCATATCTGTTTCCGGTATATCCTTAATTTTTTCAGATATAAGTTCCTCTATATCCTCCCGGCTGTAGCCGCCATCCAGCTTAAGCCTGAGATCATGGATCCTTCTCTTTGCAAAGGGGACAAAGCTGTGGCGAAGCCTTCCGCCTGTCTTTTGGTCCTCCTCTGTCTCCAAAAGCACAAAGCCCTTATCCCCGCACTCGTCAAAGCCTCTGCCCTCAAGGCAGCCGCTGTAACAATACACGCCTCTCTTGTCAAGCTTGTGGCACTTATATGAGTGTATATGACCAAGGGCAAGATAATCTATATTAAGGTCCTTAAATACGGACATATTTACCGAGCCTTCTTTGCCGAAGCTCTTCCCCTCCTGCTCATGAAGTACCAATATATTTATCTTCTCAGGATCGTTTTTCAGCTTTGCACAAAACTCTGACCAATCTTTCTCCGTCATTCCCTTTTTATAGTCCTTTCCCGTGATCAGGACATTAGCATATTCATAGGAGCGTCCTTCCCGGGAAAACAGCTTGAGGTTTTCAGGCAAGTCCTCCCCCTCCAAAAAATCCTCGCTGTCATGGTTTCCTTTTATATAGAGGAAATCTGTATCAGGAGTGTCTCTTATTACGGAGAGCACCCTCCTTTTTACCCTCAGCTGCATGTTTTTGGAGGTATCAAACAGGTCTCCCGCTATTATTATGACCTTTACCTCATTAAGCTTTGCATATTCCGCCATCCTGCAGAAGGTGTCAAAAAGCTCTGACTTTCTCTCCACAGCCTTTTCTCTGTCCAGATTGCTCTCCATCTTAGAGTCAAGATGAAGGTCAGCGCAGTGAATGATCTTCATAGTTAAAAATCTCCTTGCGATCCTTTTCTATCAGCTCTTTAAATATTCATGAATAAGTATATAATAAACTATGGTCTGAAATGAATAGGTCTTAAAAAATTTTTGAGGAAATGATCATGAACCATATGTACAGCAAAAGACAGCTCATCTCCCTGATGCTGCCCCTTATATGCGAACAGATATTTACCGCTTTTATGGGCACTGCCGACTCCATGATGGTCAGCAATGTGGGGGCTGCAGCCATATCCGCCGTCTCACTGGTGGACTCAATAAACATCCTCTTTATCCAGGCTTTCTATGCCCTCGCCTCGGGAGGAGCCATAGTCTGCGCAAATTATCTCGGACAGGGAAGGAAGGACAAGGCCTCAGGCTCCGCTGATCAGCTCCTCTTTGTAATATTCTATATATCCGTGGCAATAACCCTCCTATGTCTCCTTTTCAGGCGGCAGCTCCTCTCCCTTATCTTCGGAGCGGTGGAAAGAGATGTCATGGAAGCGGCTCTTGTATACTTCTTTTATACGGCCCTCTCCTTCCCCTTTATCGCCCTTTTTGACTCCGGCTCCTCTGTTTTTCGCGCGCAGAACAACAGCCGGCTCCCTATGATCATAACCATACTGACAAATATAATGAATATATTCGGAAACGCCTTGCTTATATGGGGCTTTGGCCTTGGAGTCGCCGGGGCTGCAATATCCACCCTTCTCTCAAGGATCGCGGCAGCACTTGCAGTTCTCATCCTTCTAAGGAGAAAAGAGGGTGATATAATTATCGGTAATTTTCTTTTTCTAAAGCCCCGAATCCGCCTTATCAAAAACATACTGCGCATAGGTATACCTGCAGGCATTGAAAACGGAATGTTTCAGTTCGGAAAGCTTGCCATACAGTCCACAGTCTCCACCCTGGGAACTGTGGCCATCGCCGCCCAGGCCATGACTAATATACTTGAAAATTTCAACGGAATAGCCGCCATGGGTATAGGCATAGGCATGATGACAGTAGTAGGTCAGTGTCTGGGAGCCGGCCGCCCGGATGAGGCTGATCACTATATAAAAAAGCTCAGTATTATAGCTGAAATCGTAATAATACTGAGCTGTTTACTGATCTTTTCTGTCACGGGCCCTGTCACCCGCCTTGCGGGGCTTGAGTCTGAGAGCGCATCTATGTGCATATACATGATGAGTGTTATAACCGTGGTGAAGCCTCTGGTATGGACAGCCTCCTTCATCCCCGCCTACGGCATGAAGGCCGCAGGGGATGTGAAGTTCTCCATGATCCTCTCCTGTCTCTCCATGTGGATATGCAGGGTCAGCCTCTGCGTCTTCCTCATACGTGTCATGGGCTTCGGCCCCATAGCTGTATGGATAGGAATGTTTGCAGACTGGACTGTGAGAGGTATGTTTTTCATCGCCAGATATAAAAGCGGAAAGTGGCTGAAGCATACAGTCACAGCTTAGTATTCCGGCTTTCCGCCTTTCTCTTTATACTCCCGGGCCTCCCATAGGCCCCTCCACAGGTCCTGAGACACCGGGACCGTTATCAGTGACCTCCTCAAGGGGCTTGGGACCGTCAGGGGATATTATGGCTGTGTTTCCTCCATGAGTCTCAGCTTCAGTCTCCCTTGAGGGCTCTGTGGGCTTTACCGTCTCTGAAGGTCTCTCATGGACTGTGCTCTCCTCTTTTTCTCCTTCAGTCTCTTTCGCATCGTTGTTCTCGGCCTTGGTCTCCTGCTCTTCTTCATTTCCGGAGGAACTCTCCGCCTCTTCGGATGAGCTCTCCAAAGACTCCTCCTGACCTTCGGAAGAGCTCTCACTCTCCCCTTCCGTTTCAGCTTCAGTCTCAGTCTCTGTTACAGCCTCTGTCACCTCTGCAGTCTCCTGCTTGGCAGGAGTACTATCCTTATGTACTATTCCTCCCCCGGTTCCCGCCTCGGGAGCATTCTCACCGGCGTCTGTAAGTCCTGTCACCTCTCCTATGTGGGCATTTATACTCTTCACTGTTGAGGAAGGTTCATAGTTTTCCTCTCCGAAAAGTATCTGATGTAGAGTCACTACATTGCTTTCAAGGGTCGTAGGCACAACGCAGTCCAGCCTGCCTATATCCATAGTCTGCCTTGAGAAGGGGAAGCCTGTAGAGTCTGCTATATTGTATTTGTCTATGTTTCTGAGAAGAGGTACAAGGTCATCTATGCCTATGCTTGTGGATACCTCAGGAAGCACAGCCAGAGCCGTATTTTTCAGTGTGTCAAAGTCAGCAGCCTTTGCCTTGTCCACAGCAAGTCCTATCACCTTTCTCTGCCTTGCAGTCCTGTTGAAATCCGTGTCCATAAGCCTCAGTCTTCCGTAAGCCACGGCCTGAACACCGTCAAGATGGTTCATGCCTGCCGATTTAAGCTGTACCGAGCCTATGCCTGTGGAATTTACAGTCTCTGTAATGAAGGCATTTATGTAGGAAAACTCCGCGTCACTGATCTCAAGATCTATGCCTCCCAGAGCATTTATTCCCTTTGCAACTGCTGACCAGCTGAAGGTTATGTAGTCATCGATCTTTAAATCAAGATTCTCCTCGAGAGCCTTGATGGCCTGCTCATGCCCTCCTCTCTCGTAGGCGGCATTTATCTTATTATAATTGCCGTCGTCATCTATCTTCAGGTAGGTGTCTCTGAAAACAGACACCAGCTTTACCTCACCTGAGCTCTTGTTTACATTGACCACCATTATGACATCTGAGCGGGTACCCTTCTCCAGTTCCCCGTCTCTCGCGTCTACTCCGAACACGGCAACGGTCCAATTATTTCCTTGGAGTATGTTTTTACCCACAAAAAAGGCGGCAACTATAAGAATCACTGCAAAGAGAAGCTTTAGAAATCTTCTCTTCTTCTTTTTTCTCCTTCCTCCCTTATGCCTGCCTCGGGAAGCTTGCTCCTTATCATAGTAGTCATACTCTTCCTCTTCGTACCTGTCATCTTCATAATCTTCGTCTTCATACTCGTCTCTGTAGTCGTATTCCTCATATCCGGGCTCTTCATATCTTTCATGCCTTTTATTTCTTCCTGAGGATATGTCCCTGCCTCGCCTTAAAGGCTCCCCTTTATGCGTCGCGGCAGAGCGCCTCAAGCTTCTCTCATCAGGCATGGTGGGCGCGGAGCGCCTTACTCTCTTATGCTCTCCGCCTCTTGTATTATTGTATCTCCTGTAATCTTCAGAATTCATTTTTTCCTCTTTCGCAATAATTCGGTTTATCTTAGGTCTTTTTGTATTCAGCTAATCAATTATAACTCCGAGGACTCAAAAGTCTATAATCTGCAAAGTATTTAAGGCAACTGTAAGGATTTGTTAAAGTGGAAGGCCTGAAAATATCGGTGCCAGAACAACAGTGAGCATACCTGCAACCGCTATGGCAAGGCTGCTCATGGCCCCCTCGGCCTCCCCCAGTTCCATGGCTCTGGCGGTACCTATGGCATGGGAGCAGGTGCCGAGAGCTATGCCCTTCGCAACCGGCTCCTTTATCTTGAGAGCCGAAAATATGAAGTCAGCAAAGATATTTCCGAATATTCCTGTAATGATTATCACAGCCACCGTGATGGTAACTGTACCGCCCAGCTCCTCGGATATACCCATGCCTATGGCTGTCGTCACGGATTTAGGAAGCAGAGTTACATATTGGGTATGGGAGAGCCGGAAAATCTTACACAGTAAAAACACTCCCGCCATGCCGGAGAGTATGCCTGATAGTATGCCGCAGGCTACCGCCGCCAAATTATCCTTCAAAAGCTTCAGCTCCTCATAGAGCGGAAGGGCAAGACATACTGTGGCAGGGGTCAGCAGATAGGAGATATACTTTGCCCCCGACTCATATGAGCTGTATTCAATATTAAGAAGCTTCAGCAGGGCTATGACGCATATTACAGCTATGAGTATAGGGTTGAAAATCGCAGAGCGAAACCTCCTCTTAAGGAGCAGTCCCAGCTCGTAAGCAAGCAGTGTGAGTGCAGCCCCTGAAAAAAGTGCTTCCTCAAAAAAATCGTTGATCATTTCTTCCTCCTTATAACAAATTGGGTGACAAGACCTGCAGCGGCGATACCTATGGTCGTGGTCACAGGAATCATTACTATAAGGGCTGTAAGCATGCCTGAAAGCTCATTCTCGGCATTCATAAGCCCCACTGCCGCAGGCACAAACATGACGGGCATTATCTCCACCAAAAACAGGGCTGTCTCCCTTATTTGACTTGTCTTTAATATCCCTGAAGAAAGGCTCAGAAGCAAAATCAGTAGTCCGTATATTCCCGCAGGGACAGGAAGCGGAATGAGCTGATTCATTATCTCCCCCACAAAGGATATAAAAAGTATTATGGTAAGCTGCCTTAAATATTTCATTTTCACTCCCCCAAAACACCGTTTTTTAAAATTATAGGATCCTTAAAAGTCAAAGTCAATGCAGCAGTAAAGGGGAAACGCCCTGTCTCCCCTTTAAAACCTCATGTTTATATTTTTATAACCGGCCTATTTGAAAATAAGCTCCGCTATCTGTACCGCATTGGTTGCAGCTCCCTTCCTCACCTGATCTCCACAGCAGAAAAGTGTAAGGGATCTGTTGTACTCCTCCTCAGGAGCCGAGATATCCCTCCTTATCCTTCCCACATATACAAGATCCTGATCGCTTGTGAGAAGGGGCATGGGGTATACCTTCTCCGAAGGCTCGTCATAAAGCCTTACTCCGGGAGCATCCTTGAGAAGCTCTCTCGCTTTCTCAGGGCTTATCTCCCGCTCAAACTCTATGTTTATGCTCTCTGAATGGGATCTCACCACCGGGACTCTCACGCAGGTGCAGTTTACCCTGAGTTTATCGTCATGGAGCATCTTGCGGCCTTCGTTTTGCATCTTCATCTCCTCGGAGCTGTAGCCCATGTCATCAAAGCCTCCTATCTGGGGGATAAGGTTGTAGGCTATCTGGTAGGGGAAGACCTTGAAATTCTCCTTACCGAGCTCTCCTCCTTCCGAAAGCTTTGACACCTCATTATAGAGCTCGTCTATTCCGTCCTTTCCCGCTCCGCTTACCGCCTGATAGGTGGAGACTACCATCCTCTTGATCTTTGCATATCTGTGGAGGGCATTTACAGCTGTGAGAGCTATGATGGTTGAGCAGTTGGGGTTCGCTATTATGCCCTTTGTAAGCTTCACATCCTCAGGATTCACCTCAGGTATAACAAGAGGTATCTCAGGATCAAGTCTGAAGGCACTGGAGTTGTCCACCACCTGCACACCCATGCGTGCAGCCTCAGGCAGGTATTTTTTTGCTATGTCATTCTCCGCAGCTCCAAGAAGAAGGTCAAGGCCTGCAAATCTTTCGGTATCCGTAAGTTCTACAGTCCATTCCTTTCCGAAGGCCTCTATCTTTGATCCGGCACTTCTTGTTCCTGCGAAGAGCCTCAGTTCCTCCACATTAAACTTCCTCTCCTCCAAGACCTCAAGCATCTGTCTGCCGACTGCTCCCGTTGCACCTAAGATTCCTATTTTAAGACTTTTCACAGCTTTACTCCTCTCCGATGAAATTATTGTAGATTATTGAGATCGCTCTCTCAAAATCCTTGTTCTCCACTCCAACTATGATATTTATCTCGTCACTGCCCTGGGCTATCATCCTTATGTTGATACCGCTGTTTCCGAGGGCTGCAAACAGCTTTCCCGAGGTTCCGGGGCGGCTGTTCATATTTCTTCCCACTGTAGCTATGAGGGCTATGCCGTCAGCTATATTTATGTGGTCCGTGTGAATGGCCTCCTTTATCTCCGATACTATGTCATATATGTTTTCACTTACATCCTTGCTCCTTACAACTATGCTGAAGGAGTCAATTCCACTGGGGATATGTTCTATGCTGACACCGTACTTTTCAAATACGCTAAGGGTCTTCCTCACTATGCCCACATCGTTGGACATATGCTTTTTATAAATCTCTACTGCGGTAAAGTCCTTCTTTCCCGCAATTCCTGTGATGATAGGGCTTTCCTTGTCATCCTCCTCAGGTATGTTGTCAAGGATTATGGTTCCCTGATCCTCAGGCCTGTTTGTATTTAAAATATGTATGGGTATATTATACTTCCTTATGGGGAATATTGCATCCTCATGGAGTACGCTTGCTCCCATATATGAGAGCTCTCTAAGCTCCGAGTAGGTGATCTTCTCAATATTTCTGGGATTCTTTACTATTCTCGGATCCGCAATGAGAAAGCCGGATACATCGGTCCAGTTCTCATAAACATCCGCCTTGAGGCATCTTGCAAGTATGGAGCCTGATATATCGGAACCGCCTCTTGTCATTACCCTTATCTTTCCGTCAGGAGTCCTTCCGTAAAATCCGGGCATCACAAATCTCTTGTTCTCCACAAGTATCTTTTTAAGGTTCTCCGAGGTCCTGTCGTAATCAAAGCTGCCGTCATATCTTATCTCTATTACATCCTTTGCGTCCACAAAGGGGAATCCCAGGTAATCCGCCATGAGCCTTGCTGTGAAGTACTCGCCTCTGCTCACCAGCTCATCTATACTAAGCTTCGGCAGCTCCACCTCAAGCACAGCCAGTTCCGATTCGATATCTGTATTAAGAGAAAGCTCATTTTTTATATCAAGAAACCTCTGCTCTATCATTTTAAACAGAGGCAGATAGTCCACATGGTACTCAATATGGGCATGGCACAGATACAGGAGATCTGTTATCTTGTTGTCCTTCGGATTCCTCTTGCCTGATGCCGACACTATCACAAATTTTCTGGCAGGATCGCTCTCTATTATAGACTTTACCTTTTTAAATTGTGTGCTGTCAGCCACACTGCTGCCACCGAATTTTGTTATTTTAAGCATTTTTTGTATTATCCTCCTCGCATTCAAATGCCATAAATATATCTTTCTCTAAAGCTTCCTTTATGAGCTCTGAAAGTTTTCCTCTTTTCTTCTCCCCGGGAAAATGTCCCACGCCCCAAAGCAGGCTGTCATCGTATATGAGCTTTCTATAGGGAATATCATTTTCCGCCACTCTGTCTCTTATTCTCACCAGGTCTCTCACCATGGCATCCGCCGTGGGATAGCCTCCGCTTCCCTGGCCGTAGAATTTAAGTTCTCCCGTTGTGGCTCCTGTAATGGAGGCGCAGTTGAAATTCTCCCTCACATTTGCCTCTATGCTGTCCTTTCTGACTACAGTGGGGACTACGCCTACAGCATATCTTTCCCCAAGGCGCCTTGATATCATCATAAACCTGACGGTCTTTTCCTCCTTGTAAAGCTCCCAAAGCCCATCCGGCGAAAGCTTTTCTATTCCTAAAACAGGGAAATCCTTTTTGACAAAGCCTCTGTATCCGAGAGAACAGGATATAAGAGCCTTGTTGTAGGTATCCTGGCCGCCTATGTCCGCTGTGGGATCGGCCTCTGCATATCCCAGAGACTGAGCTATTGAAAGAGCCTGTTCAAAGTCAAAGCCCTCTCTCTCCATCTTGTCGATAATGAAATTGCAGGTGCCGTTCAGTATTCCCTTCATGGAGATGATCTCGTCAGCAGAGCTTATATCCTTGATATTCTCTATCCAGGGTATCGTACCACCACTGCTTGCCTCAAACTGAAAAAAAACATTGTTTTTTTCCGCAAGCCTGAGAAGGCCCTCAAAGTCATTTGCAATGGCGGCCTTGTTGGCGCTAACCACATGCTTCCCCGACTTCATAAGCATCTTAAGATACTCTCCTGCGGGCTCGCTGCCGCTAAGGGCCTCGGCGACGCATTCTATCTCCCCATCCTCAAGTATGTCCTCTATTCTGTCCGTAATTCGGGGATCTGCGGGATCTGCCTTTCTTCTCAGTATCCTTTTTACCTCTATTCCAAGATCTCTTTTTTCCAAGAGATCATGGAGGCTCCTTCCCACAGTTCCGTAACCCAGCAGCGCGATCTTCATAATTTCTCCATTCTGTCGTATTTTAAGCTGTAAAAATCGACCTTAAAACTATATAATATAGGTAATTGTGCATTAAGGGCATATTTTTTTGCCCTTCTGTCCTTCTGCAAAAAACACTTGTTTTTATAACGCAAACATTGTATCATTTTGTAAAAGAAACCGCAATACTTTATTCATTCAGTACCTTAAAATACACAAACGGAGAAAATTTATGATATATCATAGCACAAGAAACAAAAAAGAAAAAGCTGACTCTAAGGAAGCGATCTTAAAGGGATTATGTGATGACGGAGGGCTCTTTGTAAGCGACAGACTCAGGGAGGTCAGCTTGGATCTCAATGAGATCTCAGGCCTTTCCTACAAGGAGACTGCCAAAAAAATATTTTCTCTCCTCCTTGACGATTATACAGAGGAAGAGCTGACAGCTGCCGTTGAGTCCGCCTATACCGGAAGCTTTGATACTGAGAGCATCACTCCCCTCTCCTCCATAGGAGATGATTTCCTTTTGGAGCTCTACCACGGCCCCACCTGTGCCTTTAAGGATGTGGCTCTGCAGATGCTTCCTCAGCTTATGTCCAAGGCTCTTAAGGGAAGCGGAAAAAAGATACTCATCGTAACCGCCACCAGCGGAGATACCGGAAAGGCTGCCCTTGAAGGCTTCAGAGATGTGGACGATATAGGAATAATCGTTTTCTATCCCTACAAAAAGGTCAGCGACATCCAGTATCTTCAAATGGCGACTCAGGAAGGGAAAAATGTGGAGGTCTGCGCTATAAACGGAAATTTTGACGACGCTCAAAGCGGAGTTAAGAGGCTTTTCTCCTCTGATGCATGCAAAAAGCTTTCCGCTTCGGGAATATCTCTTTCCAGCGCAAACTCCATAAATATAGGAAGACTTGTTCCTCAGACAGTATATTATTTTGAGAGCTATAAGAGGCTCTGCCATGAAAATATCATAAAGCCCGGTGACGAAGTAGATTTCTGCGTTCCCACAGGAAACTTCGGAGACGTGCTTGCGGGATACTATGCAAAGCTCATGGGTCTTCCTGTCCACAGTCTTATTGTTGCGAGCAATGAAAACAAAGTCCTTACAGATTTCTTGACAACAGGCGTCTACGACAGAAACAGAGAATTCAGGAAAACCATATCCCCCAGTATGGACATCCTTATATCAAGCAATCTTGAGCGTATGCTCTACTATATATCAGGAGGAGACTGCGACCTTATATCGGAGCTTATGAGAAGCCTTTCCGAGACAGGCAGGTATGAGATATCCCCTGAGCTTCTCTCAAAGGTGCAGGAAATATTCAAGTCAGGCTACGCCAATGACAGGGAGACAAAGGAAGCCATACGAAGGGCCTATAATGATACCGGAAGGCTTATTGATCCTCATACGGCAGTCGGCTACAAGGTGATGAGGGAAAATAAAACAGAGGGTATTCCCTGTGTACTGCTTTCCACCGCAAGCCCCTATAAATTCTGCAAGGATGTGTATGAGGCCATATTTGATGAGAAGGAAAAGGACTCGGCAGGAAAAGACGGCTTTTACTACATGGAAAAGCTTTCGGAGGGCACAGGTACAGCTGCCCCTGAGTCATTAAGGAGTCTCAAGTCAAAGCCTGTCATCAGAAAGGATCTCATAGATATAGAGGACATGGGTGGATATATATTGAAGAAAGCCCATGAAGATATGATTTTTTGATCTTTTGTTACGTGTTTTTGATTTATGAAGGTTTTATTCCAATAATCATTTCAGTGAAAGGATCCCGCTTCTATGAAAAAGCTTAAAATAAGAGTCCCCGCCACCAGCGCAAACCTTGGTCCCGGGTATGACTGCATGGGCCTTGCCCTTGGCCTTTACTCTGACTTTACATTTGAGAAAAGTGAAAGGCTCATAATAGAGGGCTGCCCGGAGGAATTCCGTAATGAGGACAATCTTGTGGTGAAGGCATTTAAAAAGGCCTATGAATATTATAATAAAAAGGCAGGGGCTCAAGGCTCAGCTCAGGTATCCCTGCCTGCTTTAAAAATACTGATAGAGTCCCAAGTCCCTGTGGCAAGAGGTCTTGGCTCCTCCGCCACCTGCACCGTAGCGGGTGTCCTTGCAGCCCAAGGCTTTCTCGGAAATCCTTTCACGAGCTCGGAGCTCCTTATGCTCTGCACAGAGCTTGAGGGGCATCCTGATAATGCGGCGCCCTGTCTTTTCGGTGGGCTCACCGCCTCTTTTATGGAGGACGGAATGCCTCATGTCGCTTCCTTCGACTGCCATGAAGACTGGAGGTATGTAACAGTAATCCCTGACTATGAGGTAAAGACCTCTGAGGCGAGAAAGGTGGTAAAGCAGGATATACGGCTCTCTGACGGAGTATACTCTGTCTCCCATGCCCTGTGCATGGTAAAGGCACTTGAGACCGGTGACATCAGCCTTTTGGGCTATTCCTGCAGAGATGTCCTCCATGAGCCCTACAGAAAAGGACTCATAAAGGATTATGACAGTGTAAGAGAAGTCTCCCTGGATTCAGGAGCAGACGCCTTCTTTATAAGCGGTTCAGGCTCGACTATGATAGCGATGACAAGAGACGAGGAAGTTGCCGAAAAAATACAAGCTGCTCTTCGCACTGCCTTCCCCGCCTTTGATGTACTTATCCTTGAAGCATGCAAGGAAGGCGCTGCTGTTATTTAGCCGGTTTTTGCATAGAATAAAATATTATAAAGGAAGCTTCTTTAATAAGGCTTAGACTTATGCAGTAACATATTATATAGTATATATCTTTTAAAATCGTTTTTTAGGCTCAGGCTCTTTGCTGCTATACCCTTCTGTTAGGGTATCGATTTGACTGAAGAGTATCTGCGCTTTTCCTTTGTTAATTTTACCGGGTCCTCTTACTTTTATATATTGACACAGTGTCAGAATGATGATATGTTTTAATTACTGACACAGTGTCAGAATAAGCGGAAAATGATTAAAGGAGAGCATTCATGAATAATAATATTTTGGTAGCATATTTTTCAGCGAGCGGAGTCACAGCCCGCGTCGCAAAGGAGATATCCGAAGCTGCAGATGCAGACCTTTACGAGATAGTTCCGGAAAAGCCCTATACCTCAGCGGACCTTGACTGGATGGATAAAACGAGCCGCAGCACTTTGGAGATGAATGATCCCGCCTGCCGTCCTGCCATTAAGGACTCGGTCGACGCAGCGGACTATGATATTATTTTCGTAGGTTTCCCCGTATGGTGGTATGTGGAGCCCCGCATCATTGACACCTTCCTTGAGGCCCATGATTTTTCGGGGAAGACTCTGATCCCCTTTGCGACCTCAGGAGGAAGCGGCATAGAAAATTCCGAAAAGAGCCTTAAGGAGCACTGCCCCAAGGGAGATTGGAAAAAGGGAAAGCTTTTAAACAGCGGCAGCGTGTCAGCTTGGGCAAAAGCTGTGCTGAAGGACTGACAAGTTTAAAAGAGAGGGAGAGATATGCCTAAGGGATCAGAAGAACTCACGAATTCACGAAAAGAGGAAATAATAAATGCCTGCGCTTTACTGTATGAAGATCATGGGTTTAAGGATATTTCAATAAGGGACATAGGTGCAAAGACCTCATTTACCAGAACATCTGTTTATAATTATTTTCAGACAAAAGAGGAGATATTTCTCGCCCTTCTTCAGAGAGAATACGAGGCATGGACCTCCGATCTGAAAAAAATAATGTCGGAAAATGATTCTCTCTCTACTGAAAGTTTTTCGGACGAGCTCTCGAAAAGCCTTGAAAAGCGCGGCTCTATGCTTAAGCTCATGTCCATGAATCTCTATGACATGGAGGGGAACAGCCGCATAGAAAATCTGGTGGCCTTTAAAATTGTGTATGCAGATGCTATGAGGATACTCTCCTGTTGTCTGGAAAAGTTTTTTCCGAAAATGAGTGCAAATGATATAAAGGAGTTTATATACGCCCTTTTTCCCTTTATGTTCGGAGTATATCCCTACACCTGCGCTACTCAAAAGCAAAAGGAGGCAATGGAGCTTGCCCACATAGAATATCCAAGGTATTCTGTATACGAGATAACAAATTCCTTTGTGACAAAAATGCTCGCTCCGTTTGCCGCCAGATCTTGAGCTTTTGATTTTATAAACGCCTGAGAAAGGAGCATGTTAGTGTATTTATGATGGAATACAGGATTCATCCCAAGACGGGAGATAGGATAAGTATAATTGGTATAGGCACAGGCCCCATATTTGAAGCATCTGAAAAAGAAGGGGTCTCAGCTCTCTCCTACGCTCATGAGCACGGTATAAACTATGCGGATTTTGCAACTGCAGGGGCAAAGACCTTCACCTATGCCGGCAAGGCCTTTGAATCTGTCCGCAAGGATATGTTTTATCAGGTTCACTTTGGTGCAGACTACGAAACAGGAGAGTACGGTTGGACCACAGACATTGAGAAAGTAAAGAGCCAGATCGATTGGCAGCTCAAGGAATTGAGGACTGATTATATAGACTACGGATTTATACACTGTCTTGACGAGTTATCAGATTGGGAGGCATATCAGAAAAACGGAGTCCTTGACTATCTCCTTGAAATGAAAAAAGAGGGAGTCGTTCATCACATAGGACTCTCCTCTCACACTCCTGAACTTATTAATACTATTTTGGATACAGGGCTCGTAGAACAACTGATGTTTTCCATAAATCCCGGATATGATTATCAGCAGGGCGAATTTGCCATAGGAAGTGCAGGGGAAAGAATGGAGCTTTATCGCCGCTGCGAGGCTAAGGGGATAGGTATCTCAGTAATGAAGCCCTACTCCGGAGGACAGCTCCTTGATGAAAAGACCTCACCTTTCGGAAAGGCCCTGACAAAGTATCAGTGCATTCAATATGCTCTGGACAAGCCCGGGGTTTTGACTGTACTGCCCGGCATACGCAATACGGAGGATGTAAAAGAAATCGTCAGATTTACAGAGGCTTCTGCCGAGGAGAGGGATTACTCTGTAATCGGAACTTTCAGTCCCAAGGATGTCACAGGGACTTGCGTTTACTGCAATCACTGCAGGCCTTGCCCGGCGGGACTTAATATCGGCCTTATAAATAAATACTATGATCTTGCGTTGATAGGTGACAGCCTTGCCAGAGATCACTATGAAAAGCTTGACAAAAAGGCCTCTGACTGCATCTCCTGCGGTCATTGCGACAGGCGCTGCCCCTTCAAGGTAGCCCAGTCCGAAAGGATGGAGGAAATAGCAAAATATTTCGGAAAATAAATCAACTGCGGCAGCTTCCTTAGGGATAACTGCCGCAGCTTTTTTCATGGCCATATCGGATACAATATATGTTATATTATGCGTTTACAGTCTGATGCTTGGAAAGTAAAGCGATAGTCTCCACATTATCAGTCCAGGGGAATTGATCTACGGCACAGGCTTTTATGAGCCTGTAGCCGCTATACTGCAGTGGGCCCAAGTCCCTTGCAAGGCTCTGTGCCTTGCAGGATATGTATACTATCCTTTCAACACCATAGTCTGTTATCTTCTTAAGAGCCTTGGGATTTATTCCGTCTCTGGGAGGATCCAGGACTATGAGATCAGGCTTCTCCTGTATGCTGTCAAGAGTCTTTAACACATCTCCCGCGATAAATCTGCAGTTTTCAAGTCCGTTGAGCTTAGCATTCTGACCTGCGGCCTCCACAGCCTCCTCAACTATCTCCACTCCTATCACTTCCTTTGCGCTCGGTGAGAGCACCTGGGCTATTGTGCCTGTGCCCGAATAGAGGTCATAGACCGTCTTTCCCGAGAGTCCCTCTCCGTGGCCTCCTTTGTCATCCCAGAGCACATACTCCCTGGCCTTCTTGTATAGTACTTCCGCCCCCTTTGAGTTTGTCTGGAAGAAAGAGAAGGGAGTTATCTTGAACTTAAGTCCCAGTATCTCCTCATATATAAAGTCTTCGCCGTAGAGTATGTCCGTCCTGTCGTTCTTTATGGCATCAGCCATGCTGTCATTCACAGTGTTAAGTATCCCTCTTATGTTTCCTTCAAGAGGCAGCTCTCTTATCCTGTCGCACCAGACCTTTGTGACCTCTTCTCTGTCGTAGCACTCAAGTATCTTTGAGTCATCGTTTATGTCGCTGTGCTTTTCCACCTTCCGAGGGCTCTCTCCTGTAGTTACCAAGTCAACAAGTATATCTCCTGTGTTTACAGCCCTTCTTATAAGAAGATGTCTTAAGTAGCCCTTGTGGCTCCTCTTATCCTTATAGGTGACACCCAGCTCTGAAAAGTATTCTTTGGTGGCCTTGACTATCCTGTTGAAATCATCATGTACTAAAAGACAGCAGTCACAGTCTGTGACATCGTAGTAGCTCCTCTTCTTGTGAAGTCCCAAGGTGAGAGGCCCGTCCTTTCTCTCGTCTCCGAAGCTGTACTCCATCTTGTTTCTGTAGGCAAAAATAAGAGGGCTCTCAATTATGCCCTCATATTCGCACTCGCTCTCCACTGCTTTGTCCAACAGCTCTTTTACATAGTCGTTTTTTATTTTCAGCTGCTCGGCATAGGAAACGGCGGTGTGTTTACATCCGCCGCATATCCCTGCCAGCAGGCAGTTGTTGATATTTTCCATTCGGTATTTCCTCTTACTCGGCCTTTTCCTCAGGCACCTCGGCCTTCTCATCTATACTGTCGAGAAAGTCATCATCAAAATCGTCCTCATAGTCCTCAAGGTAATCAGGTGTGACAAATCTGTATACCGCATATGAGATAGCAGCTATAGCCGCAACTATTCCCACGATCGCAAAGACAGCTATAATGATCTTTCTTGTCTTCTCCTCTTCCTCGTTCTTCTCGATGATCTCCTTCATCTTAAGTCCGTGGATGATCTCCTCTATCCTGTCGCCGGTATCCTGTCTGAAAGCTGAAAGCTTCTCGTTGAATCTGTCCATAAAAAACCTCCTTTTGTCCCGGGTACATAAAGCTTTATAATACTCGGTCCTGATTTTTTACTATTATACCATTAATTATATTATTAAACTACCAAAATTTATGCATAATCAATTAATTTTGACAAGCTTTGCGAAACCTGCAAACATGCGCTTCTCCCCATAAGAGTCAAAGTCCACCGTCACCTCATAGTCCTTAGGGCCGTCTTCTATATTTTTTACGGTCCCGTCCCCGAATTTTATGTGTCTTACTCTGTCGCCGACACCGTAATCAAGATGCTCAGGCTTTTTTACGGAGAATTCCTTGCCGAAGGATACTCTCTTTGACGAGGGGCCCTTGGAGCTTCTGTCAAGGCTTCCGAATCTCCCCACCATGACATTTCTTCCGGGAACCCCTCCCTCATCTCCGTAATTTACGGTATGGGTACCGAAGCCGAATCTCCCGGCAAAGCTTGAAGGATCATTTTTAAAGCTCCTTGATCTGGGGATGGGCGATTCATAGTCATCATCATAGTCCTCCCATCTTGCGGGTCTTAAGCTTCTCATCTCCTTCTCCACAGTTTCCTCGGGAAGCTCAGCCACAAACCGGGAAGGCTTTTCATACCGCATCTCCCCGTTTATCATCCTCTCCCTTGCAGAGGACATCTTGAGTATCCTTTTCGCTCTTGTTATTCCCACATAGCAGAGCCTTCTCTCCTCCTCTATCTCCCCCTCGGGATCATCCGAGTTTATTGCGGAGGCGGAGGGAAACAGTCCCTCCTCCATGCCCACAAGATAGACCTTTTCAAACTCCAACCCTTTTGCGCTGTGGAGGGTCATCAGCGTAAGCCTGTCGTCTCCGAAGTCTGTATTATCTATGTCAGCCACCAGGGAGACCTCCTCCAGAAAGGCTGAAAGGCTCCTGTCATCATTGGAGCTGTCATCCTCAAAGCTCACCGCCTTGTTTATAAGCTCTTCTATGTTCTCTATTCTGGTCTGAGCCTCTATCTCGTCATCCTTTCTCAGCTCCTCCTCATATCCTGTGTCGGTCTTTACCGATTCTATAAGATCTCTTATGCTTATCTGCGGGTCCTCATTCTTCTCTCTGAAGCCCTCTATCACTTCCACAAAGCCTGCTATCTTTTTTGCCGCCGCCCCGATTCCGGGTATCTCCCGAGCCTTTTTAAGTGCATCGTACATGCTGAGAGAGTTTATCCTTGCATAGTCCTTTACCCTGGATACAGTGGTGGCTCCTATACCTCTCTTGGGGACATTTATTATCCTCTCCACTGCCAGATCGTCAACTCCGTTTGCCGTTACTTTGAGGTAGGACAGCACGTCCTTTATCTCTTTTCTCTGATAGAAGTTCACTCCTCCCACCATGCGGTAAGGGACATTTCTCGCTATGCATCTCTCCTCAATAAGTCTGGACTGAGCATTTGTCCTGTAGAGAACAGCCTGATTTTTTAAGGGAAGTCCGCAGGAGGCCGCCTCGCTTACCACCGCATCAGCCTCGGCCCCCGCCGTGTCATACTCCTTGAAGATCGGCTTCTCTCCTGCCTCGTTGTCTGTCCAAAGCCGTTTTTCCTTCCTTCCCACATTGTTTTTTATCACCTCGTTCGCGGCATTCAAAATATTTTTTGTGGATCGGTAGTTCTGCTCAAGCTTTATGACATAAGCTCCCGGAAAGGCCTTCTCAAAGCTCAAAATGTTTTCTATATTTGCTCCCCTGAACTTGTAGATGGACTGATCATCGTCTCCGACTACGCAGAGATTCCTGTGCCTTGCACTCAAAAGCCTCACCAGCTCAAACTGGACAGTGTTTGTATCCTGATACTCATCCACCATTATATAGCGGAATCTCTCCTGATAGCCCATTAGCACATCCGGATTTTCTTTGAAAAGTTTTACGGTTAAAAGCAAAATATCGTCAAAATCCAAAGCATTATTAGCTTTGAGTCGTGACTGATATTGGGTATATATCTTTGCCACATTTTTCTCATAGAAATCTCCGGCCTCCGCCGCATACATCTCACAGTCTCTCATCTCATTTTTCTGCGATGAGATAACAGAGAGCACAGCCCTCTCCCTGAATATCTTCGAGTCCAGGCCCAGGTCTTTTATTACCTGTCTTGCCACAGTCCTCTGATCGTCCGTGTCATAGATGGTAAAGTCTCTGCCATATCCCAATCTGTCTATGTTTTTTCTGAGGAATCTGACGCACATGGAGTGGAAGGTGGATACAAAAACACTTGTTCCCTCTCTCAGCATCCCCTCAACCCTCTCTCTCATCTCCCCTGCCGCCTTATTAGTAAAGGTTATGGCAAGTATCTCCCAGGGATAAACGCCCTTCTCTATAAGATGGGCTATCCTGTAGGTGAGCACTCTTGTTTTTCCGGAACCTGCTCCTGCAAGTATCAAGAGGGGCCCCTCTGTGTGCTCCACAGCCTCCAGCTGTCTCTCATTTAAGCTTATGTTAAGTTCAGGCATTTTTTCTCCTCAATATAAAAGTTGTTGTAATCCGGTTTTTGATACTATATAATAGCATAGGAGGTAATTATACTATGAGTTCAAACGACCGGAAGCTACACGAGCTGTTAAGATTTTTGGATACGCTGAGCTATATAAAGCCCGAGCAGATACCCTCTATTGATCTGTATATGGATCAGGTGACCAGCCTGATGGAGGAGCGGCTTAAAAAGGTCAAAAGGCATGACGATGACAAGGTGCTTACAAAGACCATGATAAACAACTATGCCAAGGCCAAGATCCTGCCTGCTCCCGACAAGAAAAAATATTCAAAGGAGCACATGTTCATACTCCTTTTCATATACTACTATAAATCTGTCCTCTCTCTGAGCGACATTGCCACCATACTGGATCCTCTGATAAACAGATATTTTAAGAATTCCGACGGTCTCAATGTGGAGGACATTTACAAGGAAGCCTTCAACATGGAATACTCCCAGATGAATGTGCTCAAAAATGACATCAAAGAAAAATTCAAGCTGGCAAAGCAGACCTTCAGCGAGGATAACGGGAAGATAGCCGCCCTTAGCGAGGAGGACAGAGAAGAGCTGAGGCTTTTTTCCTTCATATGCGAGCTCTCCTTTGATGTATACTTGAAAAAGCTTATCATCGAAAAGCTCTGTGACTCCATCAGTGAGGAAAGCAGAGATCGAAACAAAAAATCCAAGTAAAAAAATAACGATATTTACAGGAAGCCCGGCTTAGCGCTCAAGGCTTCCGTCTTTTTTTATAAAGTAGGCTTCATAGGCTTCATCGCCTGTAAGCCCTCTTTGCTCATTAAACTCACAAAGAAAGGTCCTTCCCTCCTCCTCACCCTTTATAAAAAGAGTTGTGCTCAGGAAATCACAGCATAGTGAGCTGTCTCCCACTATGCTGACTGCAGCCAGATCATTCTGCACAGGATACCCGGTTTCGGTGTCAAGTATGTGGTGATACAGCACTCCATCCTCCTCGAAAGAGCGCTCATATATTCCTGCTGTAACTACAGATCTGTCATTTACTGAGAGTATCTCTATATTTTCATCACTGCCCTTTTCAGGCTTTTTTAAGCCTATCTTAAAGGCCTCACCGTCAGGCAGGCTCCCGAGACAGAGGACATTTCCTCCAAGATTTATAAGGGCTGAGGACAGTTTTTTTTCCTTGAGGAAGGCTTTAAGCTCATCAGCTATAAAGCCCTTGGCAAAGGCTCCCGGATCCACTTTAAGGTCATCTTTATCCGTAACAAATATATACTCATTGGAGGAATCCTTTTTCTCCACATTCCAGCCCTCAAAGTGTACATGAGAGAGGGCTTCATTTATCTCCTCCTCAGATGGAGCCGAGCTTCTCTCGTCAAAATTCCAGAGACTGCTCAGAGGCTCTATGGCCACGTTAAAGTCCCCTCCCGCTTCCCTCTCAAGCTCTCTTATGCTCTCAAGCATCCTTCCTGTGGTCTCGGATATCTCCACAGTATTTTCTGTTCTGTGATTTATGCGCCAAGTGTCCGAGCCCTCTGTGGAGGGATTTAAAAGATCATCAAGCCTTCTCAGCCTTTCCATTGTCTCCGACAGTATCTCCTCAGCGCTTTCAGCCTCACTCTCATCACCGTAGATACTCACCGTACAAAAGGTGTCCAGCAAAAAGTCGCTTTCAGAGTATATCTCAAAGGCTTTGTCCTTAGCTCTGTTTTCTCTCTCCACAGGTATGAGTCCGCCAAAGCCTGATAGTAGAGCGAAGATTACTGCTGCCGTAAAGACAATGACTGCCATATCTTTAAGAGGGCTCCTTTTTGAAGTTTTGCCCTCATCTCTGTTAAATTCTTCCATATCCTGTTATGCAAACTTCCTTACAAGTCTCTCCAGCACCTCTACCATCTTGTCCATCTTCTGAACTGATATGCACTCATGTCTTCCGTGGCAGTTGGCTCCTCCTGTTCCCAGGTTGGGACAGGGCAGCCCCTCCCAAGACATCCTTGCCCCGTCTGTGCCGCCTCTTGTGGCCACGGCCCTCGCCTCTATTCCGGACTCCTTGAGAGCCAGAAGAGCATTTTCCACCAATTCCATGTGCTCTGACACCTTCTCCAGCATATTGCTGTAGGAATCCCTTATCTCAAGCTTAAAGGCCTCATAACCGTATTTCCGGTTTAGGAAGTCCACGGTATTTCTCAAAAACTCTTTTCTCTTTTCGAATTTTTCTCTGCTGTGATCTCTTATGAGATACTCAAGCTTTGTGCTCTCCACTGTTCCTGTGATGCTGTCCAAGTGGTAGAAACCCTCGTAGCCCTCTGTGCACTCCGGTCTGTCCGCCTCAGGAAGCATAGAGTTGAATTCCATGGCAAGGAGGGCGGAGTTCACCATGACATGCTTTGCAGCCCCTGTGTGGGCGCTTATTCCGCTTATATTTATCACAGCAGAGGCCGCGTTAAAGTTCTCATAGGAGAACTCGTCTATGGCCTCTCCGTCCACAGTATATCCGTAGGCTGCCCCAAGTCTCTTGTAGTCCACATTGTCAGCTCCCCTTCCTATCTCCTCGTCCGGGGTAAACATTATCTTAAGCTCAGGATGGGGAAGGCTCTCGTCATTTATGAGCCTCTCGCAGAGAGTCATGATCTCAGCAACTCCCGCCTTGTCATCGGCTCCCAGAAGAGTGGTTCCGTCGGTGACTATAAGGTCCTCCCCTATATAGCTTTTCATTACAGGGTACTCACTGACTCTTGTGACTATTTTCTGCTCCTCATTTAAGACTATATCTTCTCCGTCATAATTCTCTATGATCCTTGCCTTTATGTCCTTTCCCGACATTGCAGGAGCTGTATCCATGTGAGAGTTAAGACATAGGGCGGGCCTTTCCTCAGCTCCCTTTGAGGCAGGTATGGAGGCATAAACTATGCCGGTATCCGCCAGTTCCACATCCCTTGCCCCCAGCTTTTCAAGCTCATTTTTAAGCTCCTCTGCAAGTTTGAGCTGCTTTTTTGTGGAGGGGACTGTATCCGAATCAGCCTCCGACTGAGTGTCAAAACTTATGTATTTAAGAAATCTCTCATATGCTCTCATAGCAAATGACCTCCCTTGGTTTTTCCATATTAAATGACATGCTCAGATTATTCTAACACACAGTATTATATTTTGAAAGTACATCGTAAGGGCTGAAAAACTCCCCCACCCACAGGAACAGGCCGGGCGCCTGTCCTCTGAGTGAGGGAGTTTCCTCATATATTTATATTCTTATACCTGTTTTTACATCATTCCCATTCCGGGGTTTGCGGGAGCTGCAGGCTGGGGCTCCTTTATATTTGCAACCACAGACTCTGTTGTGAGTAGTGTGGAAGCAACTGAAGCTGCGTTCTGAAGAGCTGAACGTGTAACCTTTGCAGGGTCGATTATTCCTGCCTTTACCATGTCCACATACTCCTCATTGTAAGCGTCAAATCCGATTCCGTCGGCTGACTCCTTTACCTTGTTTACTATTACAGATCCGTCAAGTCCGGCGTTCTCAGCTATCCTGTAGAGGGGTGCCTCAAGAGCCTTCAGTACTATAGCAGCACCTGTCTTCTCATCTCCCTCAAGAGACTTTACCACAGGCTCTACGGCTTTAGCTGCATGAATGTAAACCATTCCGCCTCCGCCTACTATACCTTCCTCAACTGCTGCCCTTGTAGCGTTTAAGGCATCCTCCATGCGGAGCTTTGCCTCCTTCATCTCTGTCTCTGTAGCAGCTCCGACTCTGATTACGGCAACGCCTCCTGCAAGCTTTGCAAGTCTCTCCTGAAGCTTCTCCTTGTCAAAATCAGAAGTGGTCTCGGCAAGCTGAGCCTTTATCTGGCCTACTCTGTCTGCGATCGCCTTCTTGTCTCCCAGACCGTCAACGATGATTGTATTCTCCTTTGTAACCTTTACAGATTTAGCTCTTCCGAGCATCTCCATGCTTGTATCCTTGAGCTCAAGTCCGACCTCCTCGGAGATGACCTGTCCGCCTGTAAGTATAGCTATATCCTTGAGCATCTCTTTACGTCTGTCGCCATAGCCGGGTGCCTTTACAGCAACTACCTGGAAGGTTCCTCTCAGCTTGTTGACAATGAGAGTTGTGAGAGCCTCACCCTCAACATCCTCAGCTATTATAAGAAGCTTTGCTCCGCTCTTTACAATGTTCTCAAGAACGGGGAGGAGATCCTGGATATTAGAGATCTTCTTGTCTGTGATGAGCACATAGGGATCATCAAGGTTTGCCTCCATCTTCTCCATGTCGGTGCACATATATGCTGAGATATATCCTCTGTCGAACTGCATTCCCTCAACAAGGTCAAGCTCTGTCTTCATTGTCTTTGACTCTTCGATGGTGATAACGCCGTCCTTTGATACCTTTTCCATAGCGTCAGCGACCATCTCACCAACCTCGTCGCTGGATGCTGATATGGCAGCGACTCTTGCTATCTGATCCTTGCCGTTTACAACCTTTGCCTCTGCCTTTATAGCCTCCACAGCCACATCGACAGCCTTCTTCATTCCCTTTCTCATTACGATGGGGTTAGCTCCTGCAGCAAGGTTCTTCATTCCCTCATTTACCATTGCCTGAGCGAGAACTGTAGCTGTTGTGGTTCCGTCTCCGGCAACATCGTTGGTCTTTGTTGCGACTTCCTTTACGAGCTGAGCTCCTATGTTCTCGAAGGGATCCTCAAGCTCGATCTCCTTTGCAATGCTGACACCGTCATTTGTGATAAGGGGTGTTCCGAAGGATTTGTCAAGTACTACATTCCTTCCCTTGGGTCCCAAGGTTACTCTTACTGTATCAGCAAGGCGGTTAACGCCTGTCTCAAGTGCCTTTCTGGCCTCTACTCCGTATTTAATCTCCTTAGCCATGTCTATCGCCTCCAAATTTAATGTTTATATCTGAATTTATGTTTATATCCGAATCCCTTTACTCTATAACAGCCAGGATATCGCTCTGCTTAACTATAAGGAACTTCTCCTCCTCGATCTCAACCTCTGTTCCCGAGTACTTTGAGTAAACCACCTTGTCTCCGGGCTTTACCTGCATCTTTACTTCCTTGCCGTCAACAACTCCACCGGGACCTACTGCAATGACCTCTCCCTGAGCCGGCTTCTCCTTGTCCTGTCCGGGAAGGACGATACCGCTTTTTGTGGTCTCCTCCATCTGCAATTTTTTAAGAACTACCTTATCATCAAGTGGAACTAATTTCATGATCTTACCTCCTGAATACATATAATGATTAAGTATCTCCTACGGCCTTATTCCGTATTGATATTTCTCTTTTTCTCCAACCGAAGCATATAATACCACCTGTTATTAGCACTGTCAATATTTGAGTGCTAATTTTTTATTAAAAATTTATAAAGGGAGTGTGATTTTTTTCACAATACTTCTTAAAAACAAATCCTCTGATTGTATATAATTATATACAAATAATTTTTCGAAAAGGAGATTTGAAAAATGGCAAACAGAATAATGCTTAATGAGACATCCTATCATGGAGCCGGAGCAATAAAGGAGATAGCCACAGAGGCGAAGGCCAGAGCCTTCAAGAAGGCTTTTGTCTGCTCCGATCCTGACCTTATCAAGTTCAATGTCACAAAGAAGGTGACAGATGTCCTTGACGAGGCAGGCCTTTCATATGAGATCTATTCAGACATCAAGGCGAATCCCACCATCGAGAATGTTCAGCACGGAGTTGAGGCATTCAAGGCTTCAGGCGCAGACTATATCATCGCTATAGGCGGCGGATCCTCCATGGATACAGCCAAAGCCATAGGCATAATCATTGTAAATCCTGAGTTTGAGGATGTGAGGAGCCTTGAGGGCACAGCTCCCACAACTAAGCCCTGTGTCCCCATCATAGCTGTTCCCACCACAGCAGGCACAGCCGCTGAGGTGACAATAAATTACGTAATCACAGATGTTGAAAGAAAAAGAAAGTTTGTTTGTGTAGATCCCCACGATATGCCTGTAGTTGCAGTAGTCGACCCTGATATGATGGCAACTATGCCGAAGAGCTTCACAGCCGCCACAGGTATGGACGCCCTCACTCACGCTATAGAGGGCTATACCACAAAGGCAGCCTGGGAGATGACTGATATGTTCCATTTGAAGGCTATAGAGATCATCTCAAAGTCCTTAAGAGGCGCCGTGGCCAATGAGAAGGAAGGCAGGGACAGAATGGCCCTGGGACAGTACATTGCGGGAATGGGCTTCTCAAATGTAGGGCTTGGAATAGCTCACTCCATGGCCCACACACTGGGAGCGGTCTATGACACTCCCCACGGAGTTGCCTGTGCCATGATGCTCCCCATAGTAATGGAGTACAATGCGGACTGCACCGGAGAAAAATACCGCGAGATCGCAAGGGCTATGGGAGTAAAAAATGTTGATTCCATGAGTCAGGATGAGTACAGAAAGGCAGCTGTGGATGCAGTGCGCAAGCTTTCTGTTGACGTCGGTATACCCACAAATCTTGAGGCCATAAAGGAGGAGGATCTTGATTTCCTTGCCGAGTCAGCCCATGCAGATGCCTGCGCTCCCGGAAATCCCAAGGACGCCGGAGTTGAAGATCTAAAGGCTCTGTTCAGAAAGATAATGAAGTAAAAAAGATAATAGAGTAAAGAAAAAACTCCCCCGGGCAGGAGGAAAAGCCATAAGCTCTTTTCTCCCGCCACAGGAGAATTTTTATCCCAAAAATCCCAGATGCTCAAGAAGTATTTTTGTACCCATAAGTATGAGTATAAGACCTCCCGCGAACTCAGCCCATGATTTGAATCTCATGCCAAGGCGGCTTCCCGCCCCCACTCCAAGAGCGGAGAAAACAAAGGTCGTCACTCCTATGAGACATACTGCAGTGATTATGTTTACATTTAGGAAAGCAAAGCTTACTCCCACAGCAAGGGCATCTATGCTGGTGCCCACAGCCAAGGGCAGCAGCTCCTTGGGGCTGAAAAGCTCCGTCTCCTCTCCTTTATCACAGCCGCAGTCTTCCTTCTCACGAGATTCCTTTATCATATTAAGCCCTATCAAAAGCAAAAGAATAAAAGCTATCCAGTGATCTATGCTCATTATGGCATCTTTAAATCCCGTCCCGAGAAAATAGCCCAAAAGAGGCATTCCCGCCTGAAAGCCTCCGAAATAGAGACCTGTGATAACAGCATTTTTCGGATTTATCCTCTCTGCGGAAAGCCCTTTACAGACAGAGGCTGCAAAGGCATCCATGGAAAGCCCTGCGCCTATCATAAAAATTTCAGCAATTCCCATATACACTCTCTCCTTTTATCTTAGTTTTTCTTATATTAATGCACCCGTGTTTGTCAAGTAAAACCTCAGATATGGAAGCCGCAGTCAGCCTATATACACAAATTTATTGTTAAACCTAAGCCAATATGTTATGATTATGTAAACAATTAAAGTATGATCTTCATATATCTCCATGCTTTAGTAAATCAACAAAAGGAGGAAAGTATTATGGGTGTAAAAAAGGGCATAGGAAGTCTTTTAGGCTTTACGGCAGTTGTGGGAGCTGTAGCTTTGGCTGTCAAATATCTGGTGGACTATACCGATTTTAAGGAGAAGGCCAAGGAAGATTTCCACGATATAGAGGGGGACAGCGGAGAGGTCAAGGAAGCCGCAAAGCGCACCTACACCTCACTTAATTTCAAGGATACCGCCGAGCTTAAAAATGCCGCCAAGGACCTTGCGGGAGCTGCAGGAAGAGTTGCCGTGGATGCGGGATCCATCACAGTTGCCGCCGGAAAGAGCGCAGCAGATCATGTAAAGGACACCTACTCAAAATTTAAGGAGGATCCTGACAGCGCAAGGGCTGAGGTCATGGGCAATATCAAGTTTGCAGCCAAGGATATGTTCTCTGATATCAAGGGCTCTGTCTCAGATAAATTCGGAGCTCTCACTGAGACTGTATCAGGCTTAAAGGATGAGTACAAAAAGAATCTTGAGGAGATAGAGGCTGAGGCCGAGGAAAAGAAGAGGGCCATCGATGAGAAGCTCACCGCCGACCTCTCTGAGGAGGCCGAAAAGCACAGCCATACTGTTGATGAGGAGGATAGCCCCGAGGATGAATGTCTCTTTGCGGCAGAGCCGGAAGAGGATGAGGATATCGACTCTGACAATGACAGCTCCGAGATAAAGATCACTGAGGAGTAATTGTTTTATAAAGCAAAAAGGGCACAGCGAAATGCTGTGCCTTTAATTTTTGCTCTCTTCTTAGTCAAGCTCCAGTGCTCCTGTGTAAAGCTGATAGTAGGTGCCCTTAAGCTTTATGAGATCCTCATGGGTTCCTCTCTCTATAATGCGGCCGTGGTCCAATACCATGATGGCGTTTGAGTTCTGAACCGTTGACAGCCTGTGGGCGATGACAAAGGTGGTCCTGCCCTTCATAAGGGCGTCCATACCCCTCTGCACTATAGCCTCTGTATGGGTGTCTATGGAGCTGGTGGCCTCGTCCATTATCATGACGGGCGGATCGGCTACTGCGGCTCTCGCTATGGCCAAAAGCTGTCTCTGGCCCTGGCTCAGGTTGGCTCCGTTTCCTGTAAGCTTTGTGTTATATCCGTCCGGAAGACGTCTTATAAAGTCGTCCGCTCCCGCAAGCTTGGCTGCAGCTACGCATTCCTCATCCGTGGCATCCAGCTTTCCATAGCGGATATTTTCCATAACCGTTCCTGTGAAGAGATTGGTGTCCTGAAGTACTATTCCCAAGCTGTGTCTGAGATCGTCCTTCTTTATCTTGTTTATGTTTATACCGTCATATCTGATCTTTCCGTCGGCAATGTCATAGAAGCGGTTTATCAGGTTTGTAATAGTAGTTTTTCCCGCTCCTGTAGAACCTACGAAGGCTATCTTCTGTCCGGGCTTTGCATAGAGCGATATGTTGTGAAGAACTACTTTTCCGGGAACGTAGGCAAAGTCTACGTCAAAGAAACGTATGTCTCCTGTAAGCTTCGTATATGTGACTGTGCCGTCATGGTGAGGATGCTTCCAAGCCCAAACCCCGGTCCTGTGGTCCGCCTCCTCGATGCTTCTGTCTTCATTCTCAACAGCATTTACCAGAGTCACATATCCCTCATCAGTCTCGGGCTCCTCGTCCAAAAGCTCAAATATCCTGTGGGCTCCCGCAAGTCCCATTACTATCATGTTCACCTGGTTTGATACCTGGCCTATGGCTCCTGCAAACTGCTTTGTCATGTTCAGGAAGGGTACCACTATACTTATGTTTAAAGCCAATCCTGAAATGCTCAGGTTAGGAGCTCCCGCCAAAAGAAGGCTTCCTCCTACCAGGGCAACGATAACATACATAACGTTACCTATGTTTCCCAAAAGAGGCATAAGGATATTTGCAAATCTGTTGGCCTTCTCGGAATTCTCAAAGAGCTCGTCATTTACCTTGTCAAAATCCGCTTTGGCACCATCCTCATGGCAGAATACCTTTATGACCTTCTGGCCGTTCATCATCTCTTCCATGAAGCCCTCGGTCTTTGCTATGGTTATCTGCTGCTTCAGGAAATAGCGGGATGAATGTCCCGTGACATAGCGGACCACAACAGTCATTATAAGCACTCCGCAGACAACAACAAGGGCAAGCCAGATGCTGTAGTAGAGCATGATGCAAAATACTGTCGTCAGCGTCACTCCCGAGATCAGAAGCTGGGGAAGGCTTTGGCTTATAAGCTGCCTCAGTGTATCTATATCATTGGTGTAAAAGCTCATGATATCACCGTGATTGTGGGTGTCGAAGTAGCTTATGGGAAGGCTCTGCATGTGGTCAAACATCTTTTGTCTGAGCTTTGAAAGTGTTCCCTGGGTGATCACAGCCATAAGCTGGTTGAATGTGGCGCCGGCTATAAGGCTTATGACATACATGCTTATGAGTATGGTAAGGAGCTTTGCTATGGGCCCTACCGCCCTTGCCCAGTCCCCTGTGGCAAAGGTGTCCTCAACCACAGCTATTACGTTCTGCATGAATACCGAAGGGACGGAGCTGACTATGGCGTTTATAAGTATGCAACCTATTGCAAGAGGTAAAAGCACCGGATAGAACTCGAAAACAGTGCGTATGGTCCTCTTAAGTACTCCCTTGGGAGCTCTTTTTCCTCTCATAGAAGTATTATTCGCCATCCTTATCACCTCCCGCTCTGTTCTGTGTCCTGTATATGTCTCTGTATATCTCGTTGGTCTTCATAAGCTCATCATGGCTTCCCACAGCGCTTATCCTGCCGCCCTCCATAAGGATTATCCTGTCGGCATCCTGAACGCTGGCTACACGCTGAGCTATGATTATCTTGGTGGTGTCAGGTATAAATTCTCTGAAGCCCTTTCTTATGAGGGCGTCTGTCCTGGTGTCCACGGCACTTGTGGAGTCATCCAGTATAAGCACCTTGGGCTTTTTCAAGAGGGCTCTGGCTATGCAAAGTCGCTGCTTCTGTCCTCCTGAAACATTGGTTCCGCCCTGTTCTATCCATGTGTCATACTTGTCGGGGAAAAGCTTTATGAATTCATCCGCCTGAGCAAGCCTGCAGGCCTCCTCCATCTCCTCGTCAGTGGCATTGGGATTTCCCCAGCGAAGGTTGTCCTTTATAGTTCCGGAAAACAGAACGTTCTTCTGAAGCACTACAGCCACCTGATTCCTGAGTGTCTCCAGATCATAGTCTTTGACGTCAAGTCCTCCGACCTTTACGCTTCCCTCCGTGACATCATAGAGACGGGGAATGAGCTGTATAAGTGTGGTCTTTGAAGAGCCGGTGCCTCCCAATATGCCTATTACCTCTCCTGAATTTATGTGGAGATTTATGTCAGAGAGAGCCATTCGGTCAGCTTTCTTGGAATACTTGAAGCTGACATTTTCAAAGTCTATGGATCCGTCCTTTACCTCCATTACAGGATTCTCAGGATTCTTAAGTGTGCTCTCCTCGCTCAGCACCTCCACTATCCTCTCCGCAGATTCCGCAGACATGGTTATCATAGTAAATACCATGGACACCATCATAAGGCTCATGAGTATCTGGAAGCTGTAGGTCACCATAGCTGACATCTGTCCCACATTTATGTCAAGACCTCTGCTTGTTATAACGGCGTAGGAGCCGTAGGACAGCACAAATACCATTCCTGCATATACGCAGAACTGCATCATAGGGTTGTTTATAGCCATTATGCGCTCAGCCTTTGTAAAGTCCTTCTGTACATCCTTTGCAGCAGCTCCGAACTTTTCTTTCTCAAAGTCCTCCCTGACATAGGACTTTACCACGCGCATCGCCTGCACATTTTCCTGTACCGAGTCATTTAAGGCGTCATATTTCCTGAACACGCTTCTGAAAAGAGGCATGGCCTTCCTTATGACAAGGAAAAGGCCTATTCCCAGTAAGGGAATAGTAAACAGGAATATCATGGCAAGCTTTCCACCCATGATAAATCCCATGGCAAATGAGAATACCAGCATAAGAGGACATCTGATCGCCACTCTTATTATCATCATGAAAGCCATCTGCACATTGGTTATATCCGTGGTAAGACGTGTAACCAGGCTTGATACGGAAAATTTGTCGATGTTCTCGAAGGAATAGTCCTGTATCTTATAGAACATATCCTTCCTCAAGTTTCTGGCATAGCCTGCCGAAGCCCTTGCACAGGTAGCTCCCGCGGCTGCGCCGAAGATAAGTGATACTACGGACATTACTATCAGCTTCACTCCGTAGCTCACAATAACATCCATGGAACATCCCGCCTGCATCTCGTTTACCAGATTGGCTATAACAAAGGGTATAAGACATTCCAAAATGACCTCCACTATTACCAGAATGGGGGTCAGTATGGCAGCTTTCTTATACTCACGCACGCTGCGAGCCAAGATCTTTATCATCTGAGTCATTCCTCCTTTTGTCTTCTTTATTCTATCCGGCAGCCATGCTTATGGCTGTCCTCAAATTCTTCAAGGTTCAATATCATTTTTTTTGCCACTTCCTTAAAAAGAGCTATGTTCTCATCCGAAAGTCCCCTTGTGAGTATCGAATCTGTCTCTTTCAGTATCTCTCTTACCCTCTCGTTAAGCTCCTCTGCCTTTTTTGTGGGGATCAGGCTTTTAAGCCTGGCATCTGTATCCACACTTTGTCTCACTATAAGGCCGTTTTTTTCCATGAGGTTGAGCACTCCTGTGGCCGTTGATCTGCCTATCCTGTAGGCATTCTCTATGTCCCTCTGAAATACCGGAGCCTTTTTGTAGTGTGTCAAAATGTAAAAAATAAACCGGCTCTGCACTCCTGTTATGCCGAAATCCGAGATGGCGGAGTCGAGCCGCGACTTGACCTTGTTTGAAAGTATGTTTATATACGCACCGCAATCATATTCCAACTGTCTTACCTCCCTTCCTGAAACCTCGCATATTGTTCGGGTGCGAACAGTATATTACTTTGTTTTATCCTTATTGTCAATAAAAGAAGAAAAATTTTCACAAAAAAAACACAGAGTCCAAAGCTCTGTGTCATATTTTTTTAAAGGCCCAAGATGCCGTATACCTGTAAGTGACTCCCAGCTTTACGCCAGGTGGGTTTCCTCGAAGACCGCTTCAACCATCCACTCAAAGGTGGCCCGATATCCACATCATAATACCGGAATCCCGTATGTCAATTTGTGGAAGTAATTAAATCAGATACCTCGAACATCCCAGGTGTCTTTATTTTATCATAAGTATTATCACCATTTCAACAGTAAGTTTGAAGCCGTGATATAAGCTCTTAAACTGCTACAGGTTCTCAGGGCCGAAGCTGTCAACCAAAAGTTCTTCCAGAGTATATATCTTCAGGTCTTCTACGCTCCTTGCAAGTATTATCTTAAAGCTGTTGGGATCCGTGAATTCCCTCATCACCTGTCTGCAGATACCGCAGGGTGGGCAGTAGTCAGGAAGTATTCCCTTTTTATATTCCTCAGTCGCAAGGTGCTCTGATCTGCACCCGACGACAGCGATGGCTTCAAAGTCTTTCTTTCCCTCGCTCACAGCCTTGAAAATCGCTGTGCGCTCCGCACATATGCCCGCACCGTAGGCAGCATTTTCTATATTTATCCCTGTAACGATATCGCCGTCTCGGCACAGGAGGGCGGCCGCCACATTAAAGTGTGAGTATGGGACATAGGAGTCCGTAAGCTTTGCCAAGGCGGCAGCTGTAAGCTCCTCATAAACCTTAGCTTCCGTGTTTTTCGCCATTTTGTCTTCCTCCTTTTTTAATTTAGTGTTATATTATTCATTGCATTATTAAATACTAATTATATCAGAGGTCCTGCGTTTATGAAACAGATAGATTTTTCAAACGGAAAAACAGCTCAGAATATTTTTTATGCGGCCTTCCCAATGTTGGTTGCCCAGGTATTAAATCTCATGTACAACATTGTGGACCGAGTATACATAGGCAGGATCCCGGAAGTCGGAGTTACGGCTTTGGGAGGGGTGGGTATATGTTTTCCCCTGATAACCATAGTAACAGCCTTCACAAATCTTTACGGCGTCGGCGGCGCTCCCCTCTGCTCCATAGAGAGGGGCCGCAAGAATCTCACCGGGGCTCAGGAGATCATGAACACCTCCTTTTATCTGCTGATCATCACAGCCCTCGTCCTCACTCTTTTTGGAGAGCTGTTTTTAAGGCCCGTGCTCTATCTTTTCGGAGCCTCCGATATCACTATAGTCTATGCCGAACCCTACATGAGGATATACCTTGCAGGCACTGTATTCTCAATGACAGCCCTTGGCCTCAATCCTTTTATAAATTCCCAGGGCTTTTCCTCTGTGGGTATGATGACAGTCTTTGTGGGAGCCATGGCAAATATAATACTGGATCCCATATTTATTTTCCTCTTTGATATGGGAGTTTCCGGTGCTGCCCTTGCAACCATCATCTCTCAGTTCATATCCGCCATGTTTGTACTGCATTTTTTGACCTCGGACAAGGCGGAGCTTAAACTCTCGCTTAAAATTCCCAAATCCCTCAAGGCATCAACTGTAAAAAACATTGTGGGACTGGGTGTTTCAAGCTTTGTAATGCAGATAAACAACAGCCTTATTCAGGTAATCAACAACAATGTGCTGGGGACCTTCGGCGGCGACATGTACATATCAGCCATGACCATCATCAATTCAGTAAGGCAGATACTTGACACTCCGGCTCTGGCCATCACGGATGGAGCCTCACCTGTGCTTAGCTACAACTACGGAGCCGGGAAATATAAGGATGTAAAAAAAGCCATATTTTTGGTGACAGGGGCCACCCTCACCTACACAGGAGTCGTATGGCTTCTTATCTTCCTCTTCCCTGTTTTCTTTATAAGTATATTTAATTCCGACAGCTCCCTTCTTTCTGTGGCAGTGACCTCTCTTCACACCTACTACTTTGCCTACATATTCCAGGCACTGCAGTTCAGCGGTCAAATGGTCTTCAAGTCCCTTGGAAAAAAGAAGCAGACCATATTTTTCTCAATATTGAGGAAGGTTATAATCGTTGTGCCTCTTACCATTATACTCCCCCATGTTGCAGGACTTGGAGCCCACGGAGTATTTATGGCGGAGCCCATATCTAATGTGGTGGGCGGCACTATATGCTTCACCGCAATGCTTTTGATGATAATGCCGGAGCTTAACGGCAAGAAAAAAGCGAGGCCATAAAGAGAGTTACTAACAAAACAGTATCAAGAATCACCTGAAAAGATCAGCTGCAAATGCACATTCATCATATCCCCCAACTTCCGCTCAGCATTTGCAGTTGCATCATATGGGGATAAATCTTACCTGTTCGCATCAATTCTTCCGGCGCTCCCTGTTCGGAGACGATTCCGTCTGAAAGTACCACCACTTTATCTGCACCACTTACAGTACGCATACGATGAGCGATAACAAACACTGTCTTGTCTTTTATAAGCCGCGATAAAGCGGTCTGTATGAGGGTTTCATTTTCAACGTCGAGGCTTGCTGTAGCTTCATCAAGTAAGATAATCGGTGCATTTTTGAGAAAAGCCCGGGCAATGGAAATTCGTTGTCTTTCTCCTCCGGAAAGTTCGCAGCCGTTTTCCCCTATCATGCTGTTATAGCCATCCGGGAGTTTTAAGGTGAACTCCTCGCAGTTTGCAAGCCTTGCCGCTTGTATTACTTCTTCATCGGTGGCATCCTTTCTGCCAATACGGATATTTTCCAGAATAGTATTGTTAAACAATGTTACGTCTTGAAATACAATGGAATACAACGACAACAAGGTTTCCGGCTCTATTTGTGAAATATCCATGCCTCCTACTGTAATTTTTCCTTTGCCAATATCCCAAAAACGAGCGGCAAGACGGGAAACAGTTGTTTTTCCTCCTCCTGAGGGCCCGACCAAAGCAGTAACTTCCCCTTGCTTTGCTGTAAATGACACATCTTTTAATACTGTTTCACCGGCATGATAGGAAAAGCCCACATGGTCGAAAACGATATCGTACCCTTTGTTTGTCAGTTGCCCTTTTCCCATTTGAATGGGGTGATCAAGAATTTCGTTCATGCGGTCAATATTGGTTTTTGTCGAAATAACAGCTGCCAGATTTTGCAAAGCTCCTTCCAACGGGGCATATAGTCTGGACGCCACCAGCAAAAACAGGAAAAACAAAGGGATCTCTATTTCACCTTGCACAAGCAGCACAGAGCCCACAAGCGCTACCGTAGCTATTCCGAATTTCAGAATTAAAGTAGAGGAGACAACAAAAAGGGCGGTGCCAAGTTCTGTAATGATGTGCCTTTTCTCCACGTAATCAATTTTCTTATTCAGTTCTTTTAAATAGGCTTCTTCCGCATTATTTGCCTTTAAGTCCTGTAAGCTTTCAATGCACTCCTGAACGCCACTTTCAAGGGCAACATTTGCCGCTACGGATTTCCTGTTAAAATATTCCTGTATGCGGCCTGAAAAAATTGTAATGGTGAAAGCCACCGGCAAAACCCAAACTGCCGCAAGGGCCATACGCCGGTCATAGAAAAAAAGGCAAACTGAAATCAGCGTTGTGGAAATCAGAGAGCCTGCTAAAGCCGGTACATAATGAGAAAAAGCGGTTTCCAAAGTGGCACAGTCTCCCATTATGGAGTTTGTCAAATCGGCAAGGTCCTTTTTCCCGAAAAAAGAGAGAGGGATTTTGCGAAGCTGTTCCGCTAAAGAAATACGTCTTACCCCACTCTCCACATAAGTAGCCAGATAGGTTGCGTTGTATTGAAAATAGGTTGCAGCAAAAATGAAGCATAAGCAAAGCAAAACTCCCACTGCATAAAAGGGGATACGACTTCCGTTTATACCTCCATTCATCATGTCCATGACAAACTTGTATAAAAGTCCTACAGGAATCATAAAAGAAATATCCTGCACGACACAGGTGATGCAGCCTTTGATTAAATCCACGGCTCCTTGCCTCGATAACGCAAAACGTCTTTGCAATGCTTTTATCATGCTCTTGCCTCCTTTGCAATCTTCCATTCCACCGCTTCGCAATAATTTTTCCACATTTGGGCAAACCTGCCGTTTTGTTCTATTAACTCGCTGTGCGTTCCACTTTCGATTATCTCGCCATCCTGCAATACATAAATACAATCCGCTCTTGTAACGGAAGAGAGCCTGTGAGCAATCATAATTACGGTTTTCCCCTTTGACAGCACAGACAGAGCCTGTTGTACCCGCACTTCATTGTCAGGATCGGCGAAGGCGGTAGCTTCATCCAAGATTAAAATCGGTGCGTTTTTCAGGATCGCCCGGGCAATAGAGATTCTCTGCTGCTCTCCGCCGGACAGGTACACACCATTCCCGCCAACTACTGTATCTACGCCATTCGGCATCTTTTCAATAATATCCATACATTGAGCGGCCTCCAATGCTTGTATGATTTCGTCACGAGTTGCAGCGGGATTCCCCATACGTACATTTTCAAAGATCGATGTTTTGAGCAGCCGACTGTTTTGAAAAACAAACGACACCTTGTTCATAAGTGTTTCTTTCGGGATGTCGCGTATATCAATATTTCCAATCAAAACTCGTCCTTTTTGAGGATCAAAGAATCTTGTGATAAGATTGGCGAGGGTAGTCTTGCCTCCGCCTGACTCACCTACAAACGCGACAGTCTGCCCCGGCTGAATAGTCAATGAAACATCGTTTAACGCATTTTTCTTTCCGTCGTAGCTGTAGCTGACATGTTCCAACACAACCCCGTTGTTCTTCGTCTCTTTGTTTACCGGGCTTTCCGGCAATGGTTTTTCCCGCAGTACTTCATCGATCCTGTTGATCGCGTCGCTGACAATCATGGCGTCTTCACTCATAAACATAATCTTTGTAAGCGTTGTACCTATAACAGGAGTAATGATAATATAAAAAATCAGATTCAGTAACAGCTCCTTTGACACACCGTCCCTTGACAAAAGGATTCCCCCGGCAATTAAGAAAGCAAACACTCCGTTTATAGCCGTTGTATAAAACATCATAGGCAGACGCAATGCTTTTGTGTAGGCGATGACCCACTTCTCGTAGTTGTCAATCGCAGCTTTAAAGCGTTTAAAGGAGAATATGGTTTGCCCAAATGTTTTTACTACAGGGATGCCTCTTACATATTCGACCGCTTCATTGGACATAGCGGAAAGAGAGTTTTGATATTCCCGCATTTTCTGTTCCATTCCCGCGCCTGTCATTTTCATCATAATGAGAAATCCAAGCACAACCGGAATCAGGCTCAGCAGTCCCAGCCTCCGGTCAAAGGAAAGCAGCAAAACGAGAAGCCCTACCGGAGTAGCAATCGCCCCTGCTTTGTCCGGCAGCCTGTGCGCCAGATAGTTTTCCGTCGCCGAGGAGGATGTATTGACAATCCTCCTAAGGTTCCCGCTTCCGTACTTTTCTGTTACTCCAAGCGGCAGTGATGCAATGTGCCGCATGAGTTCTTTACGGATATTGGAAGCTACCCGGAAGGCGCTCAGATGGGAACACATTAAGGCGCCGATGTATATAACAATGGAAATCACTGCAAACAATACGGCAGACCAACCGTAACTCGCAATATTTCCCGCCTGTGTAAAATCCGGGGCAACTGCCAGCACATCGCGAATGATACGCCATATGTACCAAAACGGTACAAGAGCGATCAGGGCGCTTATGACCGACAATATCCACGAGAGATAGGTTAATACCCTGTGTTTGCCGGCATAAGACATCAGCTTTGATAAATCCGATTGCTTTTTCACACAAAAACCTCCTTGAAAGTTAATTTTTTGATAAGAAACTCATAGAGCGGTGAAGAATATTAAATAATATAGTTAGTTTTGGCTAACTAAAGAGCAAAAATCATAGGGCTTATTGCCCCATAATTTTCATCCATCCGGCAGTATAAAACGCCCGCATTTCTTTTAAATAATACTGAGCTTTTTCGAGTGGCATTTCATGAATGATCAGCTCAAAAAACGTGTTAAACATGCCGGTAATCAATACATGTTCCAAATGCTCATCAATAGGCGGCGCAGGTCTGCCTAATTTTTCAAGTACAGTTAAGTAGTCATGCGTCCCTTTGATCTCTATTTCCACCATCTCATCAATTAAACCGGAAAAACGTGTCCCTTCAGAATGGCAGAGGATGAGTTTAAATACATTTAAATGCTGATAGGCATATAAAAGCATTTCATCCATGCATGCTCCGGATATGTCACCCAAATGTTTTGGCTGCTCCTCCTGTGGAATATCGGAAAAATCTTGCTGTGCTTTCTTAAAAAGCCCCATAAAATGCTCATATTGTTCACAAACCAACGATTCAAAAAGGCTTTCCTTGCTGGCATAATAGCCGTAGAACGCACCTGTCGTTACACCGGCTTTTTTCACAATATTACGTAAGGAAGCAGATTTAAAATCTTTTTCAAGAAATTCCTGCATAGCCGACGAATGGATCAAGCTTAAAGTCCTTGTCTCTGCTTCGCCCATACATATCCATCCTTTTATATAACACCGCTATATAACACTGTTATATTTTATTTCTCAAAAACTGTTTTGTCAAGGAAAACTGTAATCTTTTTTACCATGGGATGCTGCAGAGGATATCGGCGTGTCTACAGGCTGTTTTTATTTCCCAGCTTTGCCACAGCTGTATAGTTTTCTCCGTCAAACACAGCCCCCTCCTTAAGTATGTCAAGGGCTCTATCGGAGAGGGGAGTGTATATCCCCTCCTCAAGCTTTGAGGCAAGGCCCACGTCCTTTCTCATAAGCTCCATTGAAAAATTCGGTGTGAAGTTCTCCTCTATTATCCTCATGAAATTGTTCTTAAGCTGGGTGGATCCCCCTGAGCTCTCCATCACCACCGCCTCAAATATCTTCGGATCTATGCCCTGCTTTTTCACAGTATTTGCAGCCTCGCATATTCCTATGGCGTTTATTGCCGCCAGGAGATTGTTGAGAGATTTTATCCGTTTTCCGTCTCCAAGCTTTCCCACATAAAATAATTTTGTGCCCAGCTGAGAGAGAAGAGGCTTCATCCTCTCAAAGAGCTCCTCAGCTCCGGAGCACATAAAGGTCATTGCTGCATTTCTCGCAGCCTTCACTCCACCTGATACAGGGGCGTCAAGCACCTCCACCTTTTTGTCTCTGTAGGCATCTGCAAGCTTTATGACAGTTTCCGGAGAGCAGGAGGTCATTTCAACTATCACTGCCCCCTCCTTCACGGCTTCATGCATGTTTTCTTTAAGCATAAGCTCTGAAAGAGCCTTGTCATCAGGGACTATGGTAAATATTACATCCGCCCCCTTAACCGCCTCACAGGCTGAGTACGCTATAATCCCTCCTGCCTCTGAAAGAGCCTTTGGGCCCTCCCCCTTTTTGTGCACGAAGGAGCTGACCTCGTGTCCGTTTTTTAAAAGGTTTAAAGCTATGGGAAGCCCCATATTCCCCAGTCCGAAAAAAGCTGTCTTCATCTTTGTTTTCTCCCTTCCTGTCTCTGTTAAATATTGTCTTTCAAATCTCTCTGAGCTATAATATTGCCGTTTGTAAAAAATCGTATTTTTAAGGAGTTATGTATGGCTGCTCGTTTCAAAGCATTTTTTAAAGGGGAGACTGTATTTTGTGTTTCACTGGTCCTCGCACTTATCTCCTCCTTCATTGTTATCCCCGACTCACTGTATCTCTCCTACCCGGACTATCGCACTCTGGCTCTTCTTTTCTGTCTGATGCTCATAGTAGCGGGCTTCAAATCTCTGGGAATATTTGAATTTTTCGGAGGACGGCTTTTAAAGAAGGCGGGAGATCTGAGAAAGCTCTCTCTTTTCCTCGTACTGCTCTGCTTTTTCTCAAGCATGATCATCACCAACGATGTGGCTCTGATAACCTTTATCCCATTTACTCTTCTCATATTTAAAATGATAGAGAGGGAGGACAGGCTTTTAAAGCTCATAGTTCTTGAGACCATAGCCGCCAATCTGGGAAGCATGGCTACCCCTATAGGCAATCCCCAAAACCTCTATCTCTTCTCCGCCTCCGGAATGGGCTATCAGGAATTTGCCTTTGCCGTCCTTCCATATGCCCTCTCCTCTCTCATAATACTTATTATCGCTCTTTGTTTTGAGAAAGCCGAGGCTGTACAGGCTAAGGCGGCAATAAATGCAGGCGTCTCAGCCGCTTTGGGAGACAGGGGATCACTCTACAGGCTCCTTATGTATATATTACTGCTTTTTGTCTGCCTTTTGGTAGTGTTCAGGATAATTTCTTTTATTCCTGCTCTGATCTGTGTCTCTCTGATCGTATTTATTGTAAACAAAAAGCTTTTTTGCTCGGTGGACTATTTCCTTCTTCTGACCTTTGTATGTTTCTTTATATTTATAGGAAACTTAAAGCGCATTCCGGAGCTGAATTCCGCTCTTATGGCCATTGTAGACGGCCATGAGCTCCTTGCGGGAATACTTGCAAGCCAGGTGATAAGCAATGTGCCTGCGGCTATACTCCTCTCCGGATTTACGAATGATCTGACTCTTCTTATCACTGCAGTAAATATAGGGGGTCTGGGCACACTGATAGCTTCCCTGGCAAGCCTTATAGCATTTAAGTTCTATGCCCATGAGTATCCCTTTAAAAAGATGAGCTTTATGAAGGTGTTTACCCTTTGGAACTTGCTCTTTCTTCTTGTGCTCTCATTTCAGGCCTTTCTTTTTACAAACCTTATCTGAGGCGGCAAAGACCCCTTATAATGAGCCCTACAGCTCCTTCCGGTACTCTGAGTAAAGCCTCATCATAGCTTCAAAGACACGGTCAGGATCCGCCTCCTTTTCCGGATAGCTGCAGACATACTTGGGATGATCACTCTCCTTTAAGCCTTCGATCAATATTATCTCGGCATCCGGAAAGGCAGCTGCCATAAAGAGCTCATCCACGGCCTGCTCCCTTGTGATCATGAATCTTCTTCCCGAGAATACTCCGCAGCCTAAGGCTCCTGCCTCCCTGAAGGAAAAGCTGTCTGTTCCCGGCACGTCAGGTATAAAGTCATGCCCGTCATGCTTTATACAGGCCGCCTTTATCCCTGCCTTCTTGAGTCTCCTTAAAAGCTCGTTTACAAGTCTCGTCTTTCCTGTGTTCTTATAGCCGCTGACTGCATATATGAAGGGCTTTTTGACTGTATACTCTCCTGTCATACCCTTATTTTCAACATCCTGATATATGACATCAACTATGCTCCCCGGACAAAGTGCCGGGTTGCCCTCAGGTATGTCTATAAAGCAGTTGCTTTGCTCCAAGCCTCTCAGGCTTCCTGAGGAAAACCTTCCTCCGGGGAAGTATACTCTCCCGCCCTCAGTATATCCCCTCAGCACCCTTCGCCTCGGGCTTTTCTTTTCTATACTGTCCACAAGCATGGCTCTGCCCTTTCTCCAAGGGATATCCTCTCTTATCCCGTGAAGATGCCTTAGAAAGGGCTTTATCAAGAGCTCCATATGGGTAAAGGCTGCGGCAGGATTTCCGGAAAGGCAGAATATCGGCTTTCCCATACACTCAGCACATCTTGTAGGCATTCCCGGCTTCATAAGTATTCCTTTAAATACAGTTCCTGCTCCAAGTCTTTCCAGCACCCGGGGCATCAGATCCTTCTTCCCAACAGATACTCCTCCTGTGGTAACTACCATGTCCGAGTCAGAAAGGGCTTCCCTCATCTTTTTATATATGCTGTCCTCCTCATCTCTCAGTCTCTCTGCCCTGACGATCTCTTCCCCACACAGCTTAAAGACAGCAACTGCACCGGGAAGGTTGGAATCATATATCTTTCCGTAGCCCGCTTCCTCCCCCGGAGCAACAAGCTCGTCTCCTGTGGAAAATACAGATATCCTCACCCGAGGACTGAGCTTAACTCTTCCCGCTCCCATGGAAGCCAGGAGAGCTGCCTGAGGGGCAAGAAGCTTTTCTCCCTTTCTCACAAGCAGTTCGCCTTTGCCATAGTCTTCTCCCTCAGGAACTATATTTTTCCCCCGGCCTGACTCGCAGTATATCTTTACTTTCCCTGGCCGATAGACTCCCGTCTCATCTCTTACTCCCTCAGCTCCGTCTGTCATCTCCTGCATTATAACAGTATCAGCCCCCTCAGGTATGGGTGCCCCTGTCATTATCCTTACGGCCTCCCCCGCCTTTATCTCAAGCTGTCTTTTGTCTCCCGCATAGGAGATTTCTGAGACCTTGAGTGTTACAGGTGAAGACTTTGAAGCTCCTCTTAAATCAGAGGATCTGACAGCGTATCCGTCAAGAGGTGATCTCCTGAAGGGAGGCTGGGGATTAGGAGCCCTGTAATCCTCTGCGATATACCTTCCTGTGGCCTCATACAGGGAAAGCTCCTCTGAGCCTTTAAGTGGAGGAAAGGTCTCCTTTGCAAGGCTTAAAGCCTCCTCAAGAGTCACTGATGATGTCTTATGTTCAGCAAGTCCCTCCACCCTCATTACATCATAAGCCGTGTTAAGGTTATAAAATGTTTTTCCCGAAGAAAGCTCTAAAATATCCACAGTATGGTCCTTTGAAAAGCTCTCCACAAATCCTGAAAGCCTCAGCTTTCCTCCCTGTGTTGCCTCCCTAAGCTTACTGAGCATGTCCCTTGTATATATTCCCGGAAGAGGATGTGCATATCCCGGATCCTTCCTGTAAAATGTAGGCCTTCCTGTCTCCCTGTAATTACTGATAAGGGGTGTAAGTATGTCATCATCCGGCGAAAAAAAGTCTGATGATATAACAAGAAGGGCCTCACAGTCCCTGCTTTCAAGTCCGCTTAGTATGCCTCCCAAAGGTCCTTTGTCTCCTATTATGTCCTCTATTACAGGAAGTCCGGAGGACTCATAGAGCCTCCGGTCATCTTCAGCAATGTCTTTAAGGGGAGCGGTTGATAAGAGTATCTCAGGCTTTTCTCCATAAAGGCCCATTCCTGAAGCACTCTCTGTAGCTTCTATCAGTTCCCTTATGGCCTCAAGCCTGATTTTACCTCCCACTTCCATAAAGAGCTTATTTCTCCCATGCATCCTGCGGTTTTTACCTCCGCTTAGGATCAAATATTTATATTTATGCATTGTTTTCCGCCTTTTTTATCCTGCAGGGCAAGGACTTGTAGGTTATATAGCCTGACAGAGGATCCGTGTATCTCATGGAAGCCAGTCTGTTTACGTTTCCTTCCTTCCATCCACCTGTCATATATGGACTTCCGCCTCCGAAGGGTATGTGTATGCAGCCCTTTGCCATAAGACAGATATGTGCTTTAAATTCTCCGCTTCCGAAGGCAGTCTCCACCTTCACCATATCTCCCTCGGAAATTCCCTTTTCCCTTGCGTCCTCCTCACCTATGCTCATGAGAGGATACGGCTCCGCTTTTGCTATCTCATCCACATTTGGACCGAAGCTTGCAAAGCGGATACGGCTTCTTGCTCCTGTAGTCATCATCATGGGGAATTCCTCTTTTGAGCCGAATTCCTTTAATTCTCTTATGTCATGATATTCAGGAATGCTTGAATATCCCGCACTTTCTATTACAGAAGAAATAATTTCGAGTTTTCCGCTTGGGGTGGGAAATCCCGCTTTTCCGTCAGCCCTGAGCATTCCCGACTCGTATTTTTTCTCCTCATCAAAGGTCCTGTCCATTATGCCGTATTGAGCTTTCTTAAGCTCATCCACAAAGCCCTGATCTCCTCCTGCAAGCCACAAAAGCATCTCCTCATCGTTCTTTGGATAGGCCTCTCCGAATCCGAGCCTTTCCGCCAAAGCCTGAAGTATGAAGGTGTCGCACTTTGCCTCCCCCACAGGCTCTATGACCCTCCTTCTCAGCTGTGTTCCTCCGGGGATCTTTACTATGGACTCATTTTCAAAGTAGGTGGTGGCGGGGAAAATAACATCCGCGAACCTCGCGTCATTGGTCATGAATCTCTCAAGCACAATAAATATATCAAGCTTCCTGTAGGCTTCCTCCCACCTCTTCTGCTCAGGGAAGGTAAGAGATGTACCTCCCGCGCAGAGAAGATATCCTCTCACAGGATAAGGTCGGTCCTCCAAAACCGCCGTGAGAAATTCTTCTCCCAGCTGAGCTCCCCCGTTCATCATGTAGTAGAGAGGATGGCTGTCGCAGCCTATGGGCTTTTTGCCCTCGGGCACAGCTCTCATCTTCATTTCCCTGTATGATTTTCCCGAAAATCTCATTCCTCCTGCCACGTCCAGCTTGCCGCAGATACCCCAAAGTATCCAGAGGGCCCTGTTGGTCTGTATGCCTGAATATTGGTATTCAGTACCTGTGTAGGCTATAAATGAAGATTTTTCTCTGAGAAAGGCCTCGGTAAGCTCCTCTATTTTATCCTGAGGTATTCCGCAGGCCTCTGAGAGCTCCGAGAGCTTGAGCCCTGAGAGATAGGATGATAGCTCCTCAAAGCCTGATACATACTTTTCCGTAAAGTCCCTGTCATAGCGGCAAGACTCAACTACAAGCTTCAGCATGGCCATTACAAGAGCACCGTCTGTTCCCGGGATAACAGGAACCCACTCGTCATATTCTCGGTTGTTGCAGTCTCCTCTGGGATCTATGACAATGACCTTAGCCCCTCTCTCGCGAGCTTTTTTCAGGTTATGGTAGAGAGCAGGATACCCGGAGTCCGTGGCGGGATTTTTTCCCATAACGAATATAAGTGAGGAATTCGCCACATCCGGGTAGACCTCAGGCTGGCTTATTCCGAACACCGTCACCGGAGCCATCACATAGGAGGCAAAGTTACAGGTTGAGCTGCATGTGGTATCGTTTATACCTCCCAAGTGTGAAAAGAAGGCGTCCTTTCCCGCAAAGCAGCGCATAGTCGAGGGCTCTCTTCCGGATGAGCCCACATAGGACACAAGAGCATCCGGTCCGTACTTATCCGCTACCTCCTTTATTTTTGAGGCGGCATAGTCCAGAGCCTCTGAAAACTCCACCTCTTTAAACTCACCGCTTCCCTTCTCCCCGGTCCTTATAAGAGGCTTTAATATTCTTTTAGGGCTGTATACGATCTCAGGAGCCAATGCTCCTCTGGGACATACTCTGCCCCTCTTTGAATCTCTGTCAGGCTCCACCTTTACAAGCCTTCCGTCCTCAACTGTTGCCACTATATCGCACTTGTCAGGGCATATGCCGCATATGGCTTTAAGCTTCTTTACCTCTCCCATAGTTTTCTCCTTCAGGAATTTTTTAACATTATGCTCATATTATATCAGACATCATATTATCATACATATTCCCGGTTGTATGATAGCAAAATAAAATAATAAAAAAAGTCTTTATCATAAAAAATAATAAATCTCTACCTGTCAGCTTTATCCTCCCTTACTGTGCAGGGCAGAACTGCTGTGAAACGGCTCCCCCGACCCGGCTCTGATGCCGCATCTATGTACCCTCCGTTTTCCTGCAAAAGCCTTGCCACAACAGTAAGTCCTATGCCGCTTCCCTCCTCCGGGGGCTTTGTGGTAAAAAACGGCTCGAAAATATGACGCTGAAGCTCCCCTGGAATGCCTGTGCCGTTATCTTCCACTATCAGATTTACAAATTTGTCGTTTTCCTTGCTTCTCCCGAAGGTGATCTCCAGCACTCCTCCCTCCTTGTCCTTAAGGGCTCTCAGAGCATTATTGGAGAGGTTAAGTATTATCTGTGAAAGCATTCCTGTCTGTCCCAAAACATAAAAGTCCTTTTTGCTGACAAAATATTTGAATTCCACATTGTCGGGAATAAGCCTCTCCACCATTCTTAAGCTCAACCTAACCTCCTGTGAGGCATTGAATTCCTCCCTCTTTCTCTCCGCTCTTCCGGCTCTTGAAAACTGAAGCATCTGTTTTGAGAGAGCCGAGCAATGTTCACAAGCCTGATAGAGCTCTTCTGTTTCTTCCGGAAGGAGCTTTGACACCGTGCTGTTATTCTTAAACAGCTCAGCGTATATAAGTATCGGTGTCATCTGATTATTGAACTCATGAGCCAGCACTCCCCAAAGTGAGGTCAGCTCCTTGTCTCTGTTATATATCCTCAGCAGTTCATCCCTCTTTTCAAGGCTCTCCTCGTATTTAAGCCGTAGGCTCAGTTCCGATTCCCTCTTTGCAGTCCTCATGTAGAACAAAAACGAAGCCGTAAGCCACAGAAAGATCACAGCACCCGACAGTGTAAGATAAAAGGACAGCCTCTCTATAGGCTTTACCAGAAGATCGTAATCCTCAACCACATAGACAGTAAACAGCTCGTCTCCCGCTTCAGCTGAGGCGGCTGCTGTCAGAGTATTGCTTTTAACCGGCACTCCGTTTTTCAGGGTATATGAGGGATATATCCCCGCCTTCGCCTTCTTTCCTTCAGGCTCCGGCCCTCCTGAGCCTGAAAGCTCCCTGTGGTGATCATCCTCAGCCATAACTGTCAGCCCTTCTCTGTTATTCACATAGCAGTATCCGTTATTGTTTATCTCGAGTTCCGACAGAGTCTCCAGCTGATCGAATATGCTGTTGAGATTCCACTCGAACTGAAGGACCCCCACTCTCTCCCCCTCAACCGTTATGGCCTTTGTCATATAGAAAACATAGTACCTGCCGTACCTGTAAACCGTAGGTCCGCTTATTACTTTATCAGGCTCAGCCATTGCTTTTTTGCACTGATCCCCATTCTTTTCAGGCAAATGCTCGTAGTCATTTTTTGTATAAAATCTTTTATCGCAAAATATCTTGTCCATGGAGGCCTCAAAATCCTCCATGGAATGGAAGTCATCTCCGTAAATACTCAAAATAAGATTTTCTTTCTCCCGGAAATTCTCCTCAAGGCTTGAGGCTCCTGTCTCAGCAAGACTCATAAGGCTCTTTGTCTCACTCTCCACAAGAGCATTCTTTACGGTATGATAAGAAAAAAACGCGGCAAATACCACTGTGATTATGCCGATCACAGCGATCACCGCATAAAACTTAAATCCCCATTTTTTTTCCGATTTATCTTTAAGCTCATTCATATTTTTTATCTGTTTCCTTGATTAAGCAGGGCCCCTCAGGTATAATTAACTAAATTCCGAATAATTATATATCATTTTGCCGGACAAAAGAAACTGTTTTACAGACTTTACCGAAAGGATTTTCATGCATGGAACCTATTTCTGTACTTGTAACAGATGATGAAAAGGCTGTGAGAACAGCCATAAAAGCCGCTCTCAGTGCGGAGGGAATGATTGTTGCCACCTCAGGCAGCGCAGAGGAATCCCTCGATCTTCTTTCCCGCAGGAGCTTTGACATAGTTCTTTTGGATATACTTATGCCTGGGACTGACGGTTTCTCCTTCCTTGAGTCCATACGTGATAGGGGGATCTTTGTCCCGGTCATCGTTCTCAGCGGCTTGGGAGAGGATGCCTCCATGATAAAGGGATACGGTCTTGGGGCTGATGACTATATTACAAAGCCCTTCAGCACCGCTGTCCTCGTCTCCAAGATAAGGGCTCTTCTCAGAAGGAACAAGGAATACTCTGTCGAGGGCCATTCACTTGTTTCAGAGATAAGCTGCGGAGATTTTGTCCTGAAGCCGAATATACAAAAGGCCTTTCGCAAGGGAAAAGAAATATCCCTAAGCTCCAAGGAGTTTTCCATACTCTGTAAGCTTATGGAGAGGCCCGGAGAGATCATCTCAAAGGAAGAGCTTTTCAGGGATGTTTGGGGTACAGGAGAGTTTGACAGGACAAAGATGCTTGTATACATAAAGAGGATAAGGGACAAGATCGAGTCGGATCCCTCCGAGCCCGCTCACCTTATGACAGCTTGGGGAAAGGGATATTATTTCGTCCCCTGATCTCTTCCGGGTTTTAAGAATATTAGTTTTTAAATCAAATTCAGGACTGCTTAGGCCTTTGAGCTTCAGCAGTCCTTTCAGTTTATCTTGAGAAATTTTATATGGTTTTCCGAAGGCATTTCAAAGCTTTCTCCCGTGTAGTCAGAAATGGCGGATATTAGAGCTGATTCATTTCCCAGTCTCTCAGATACCCTGTCGCAGCACTCTGTAAACCGGTCAAAGGCCTCTGTTCCTATTATCCTCTTATTTATCAAAAGCACATAGGAGATATAGTCGTCTTGTCTCACAGGGTAGAAGCTGCAGTCTCTCATTGCCGAAAGCTTGGTTATGTCAAGTACCACAGCATCTGTATTTCCTGTCACCAGGGCAAACTGCAAGCTTGCGGAATTGATCTCAACTATGCTCTTCACATTGTCATAGCTCTCCTTGATGGAATCCCCCAGATATTTCCTGTTTTGTCCTATGGCAACCGACTTTATCTCAGACAGGTCCTTTTGTGTGGCCAAAAATTCCGAGTTCATGATTATCGGGGCATATATGATAAAATCCCCATTTTCTTCTATAAGATGCTTGGCCATGTGGGCACAGGAAAAGGCCGCATCTATCTCGTATGAGCTCAAGGCCCATTGTGCTGTATTACTTCAGCAATCCTTGAACTCGTAGCCCTCCATAAAGTCATCAGATAGTATAAGCTCTCCCGCCGATTCGGCCTCCACCTCTCTGAGAAAAAGTCCTGAAATGTCATCTCCCGCTCCTACCCTGAGCTTCACTTCCGGATTTCTCGGTTCCTCTTTCGGAAGTAACAGTCCCGCCGTAAAGAGGACAGCTACAAATAAGGCTCCGCAGATAAAGCTCTTTCTGATAATATCCATCAGCAGCAATCTTCCATTCCGTCACCGAACAGATCCGTGGGAACGCCGTCTATCATCCTGTAAATGGCATACCCCGCCTTTCCGTTCTTCTCTCCGGCCACAATAAATTCCATCTCCCCTTCACGGTCTATATTTTTAAATTGTATCCCCTGATTCTCTATGGGGGCGGGTATGGGCTCCGTATATACGTAGCTTCCATCCTCTTGAACAATGCATACTACAAGCCTCGTTATTTCCTCTTTCCTGCCTTCATGCTCGTGGTCTTCCTTATAGATAACAAGAAGATCAGCTATTCCGTCATCAGTGACATCATTTTCACAAGCCATGACCACACGTCTGTCAGGGTAAGCCGCCTTAAAGTCCACAAGGGTCTTATTATCCTCAGGAACCATTGGATCATAAACAAATCCTCTGCCTGAGCTCTTCTGCTCGGCCTCCTTTTCCAAAAGAAATCGGTTCAGCAGGAAGGCCACAATAAGTGCAGCCAAAACTATCAAGGCCCTTATAAGGATATAAGATAAGCTGATCTTTTTTTCTTCGCTCTCATTCTTTCTCATCTTACGACTGTCCTAATCTCCTTCTTTTACGCTTCCTTGGGCTTAATAAAGTTCTTTTTAAACCACTGAAATACAGATATACATGCATAGCCTATGAGTACGAAGCTGCATGTGTACTGAAACCACTCCGGCATGGGAACAATAAAGTGATTTGCCATCTCTATGGTCTTGTGGGTAGTATCAAAATCTATTACCGGCTTAAAGCCCGGCATCAAAAGCTGATTTGCCAGATAGCCTACACAGTTTGATATGAGAGTCACCATGAAGAAATACATAAAGGCGGCTCGCTTGCCTATGGTCTTTGATATGGTTATAAGCTCCGGAATATTCGTCGAGGCTCCCGCCATGAGGAAGGTTATGGCTACTCCGGGAGCCGCTCCGCTTGCAACCAGGGCGGCTATAAAGGGCATATGTCCCACTGCACATACATACATCAGAGCTGCTATGACAGTTATACCCAGGAGGGAGATAAACCCCGGATTTCCCAGGTAATTTTGAATAAATGACTGGGGAACTATGCTGAATAGCAGTCCGGCAACCAGCATTCCCGAAACCGTATACTTTGCAACAGTCAAGGCAAGTTCCGTAAAAGACCAGTGCAGCCCTGAGATTATCTGAGAGAGTATGCTTCTCTTCTCCTCTTCCAGCTTGATCCCCGGAGCCTCATCAGGTTTCCCGTCAGGCCCGAATATGCAGATCTCATCTCCTGCAAACTTGTTTGCTATGGTTCCTATTATGAGAGGAGCTATCAGTCCTGTGAGAAAATATATTATCCAGATCTGAGGCCCCAAAAGCCCGAAGGCAAGTATCACAGCCATAGGATTTATCATGGGTGATGAGGTCATAAAGGCAAGTGTAGGCCCCAAAAAAGCTCCCGAATAATAAAGGCTTATTCCCAAAGGGATCGTTCCACAGCTGCATATGGGTATCAGGGCTCCGGAGAGGGTGCTCCACAATACACCTGTAAACTTTTTGGTTCCTATGGAACTTCTTCTCAGCCTCTCAGGGCTTAGAAATTCATGCAATGCACCTGCTATAAAAAAGCTTACTATCATCCAACCCGATGATCCGCACAGCATGTTGAACGATGAGTATATTACCTCCGGTACAAATTTTATAAACTCTCCTAACATGTGCTGATCGCCTCCTCAAATGCTTGAGCTATGGTGGTTTTGTTTATGTTGCGGACAGCCTTCGACTCGTTTATCACCAGAAGGCTTTTAGATACTGCCCCATATTTTTTGATATAGTCAAAGTCCTTCCCCGCTTTGTAGATGACTGTCTCCACCCTGCCCTCATATTTTTTCTTAAGGGATTCAACGAACCCCACATATACCTCGCATCACGCACATGCACAGATATATTCCACACAAGGCTTATTCATATCCTTCCCTCCCTCTGTGAAGCTCTTTATTTTTCACAAACAGGGAGCACTGCTTACCTTCCGGTCTGCAGCGCTCCCCCTTTTTATGTCTCTGCGATTTTAGAGTGTTATTACCTGATCAACTCCTGCAGGGGCCAATGCGGCATATACATTGGGGAAGCATCCTATTCCGCAGGGAGCTATAAGCTTGTCTGCAATATCTCTCTGATAACAGCATCTGTCACAGCACATAAGAAGTATTCCCAGCTTGTCCGCAAGCTCGGCTATCCTCTCTCCAAGATCAGATCCCTCCTGCATGATAAAGGTATTGTCATAGAAGAACATCATTCCCGCAACCTCAGCCACGTGTCTTCCCTCTTCCAGCTGAGGAACTATCATGTTCTCAAGTATATCCCTTACGTTATTTGACTCCAGCAAATATGCAACCTTCATTATTTTTCCTCCTTAAGCTTTGTATATTAAATTTTATTATTTTAATCGACAGAAAAAATATCCTTTGCCGCCTCAAGGGCCTTTTTTGCATCGCATTTTATTATTATGTTTTTGTCAAGCTCCATGTCCTCGGCATACTTATCGAATTCTGCAGAACTGCAGAAGAAATTCATGGTATTTCAGCAGCTGCCTGACCAGTTGGATATCTCCCCCAGTGGGAAGGTCAAGGCGTGGAGCCCTTCAGGGGAATAAAACTTTATCTTTCCTCCCTCTATCTCCACATGTACAGGCTCTCCGCATACTGCGCATACTGAATCCACCACAGTATCTGTGTGGAGTGTGAATGCTGCCCCCATGGAGTCTATGGCACACATGGCACAAAACTCTCTGCCGTCATCTGTCCTTACATGGTGATTCGTGGGCAGAGCTGACACCGGATAGATGAAATCCACATTGTCCTCCTCATCCGTCACCAATCCGTCCTGAAACTTAAGTACCTCTGTCGCCTCATCATACTCCTCCTGAGACATATCAAGGTCCCTCATAGCCTCTTTTCCGTTCTTTTTTATATTAAAGGATTTTTCATCTATGACCTTATTTATAATATAGAGACGAAGGTCATTTTGTCTTTTGTTAAATTTCTTGTGTACATTTTGTTCCATTATTTTTCCATAAATAATTACTTAGGCAATATCCGCCTTGCCTTCTTCCTCCTTTTTTCTGATAAATTCCATAATATCCTTGTCTTCCTGAGTGACAACATCTCCGTTTAGTGCTGTCTTTAAGATATTGGTGATGTGCTCCACATAAGAATGATACTTTTCACTCTCCCTGTCTCTCGGACGTGGCAGGTCTATCTTTACCTCCTCAAGTATCCTGCCGTGGTCTCTGGACATGATGACCACCCTGTCGCTCAGGTAAACGGACTCATCCACATCGTGAGTCACCATCAGTGAGGTACAGTTCTTCTGCATGAGTATGCTTTCAAGCTGCTGCTGTAGCATGTGCCGCATCTGAAAGTCTATGGCGCCCAGAGGCTCGTCCATGAGAAGCACCTCCGGGTCGCAGGCGAGAGCTCTCAAAAGGGCTACCCTCTGCTTCATTCCTCCTGAGATCTCATGGATATAGTAATCCTTGTACTCCTCCATCTGTGCTATGGAAAGAAGCTCCATAAGTCTCTTTTCTCTCTCCGTCTTATTAAGCTTCTTTTTTATCATAGGATATTCTATATTTTCCCCAACCTTAAGCCAGGGAAAGAGAGCGTAGTTCTGGAACATAAAAGCTCTGTCAGGCCCCGGCTTTGTCACCTCGCGTCCCTTTACCATAATCCTCCCCTCATCGGCCTTCTGAAAGCCGGCTATGATAGTGAGTGTCGTCGTCTTTCCGCAGCCTGAGGGTCCTAAGAGACTTACAAATTCTCCATCGTTTACAGAAAAGGAAATGTCTTTGAGAACCACAAGCCTGTCCTCACCCTTCCTTCTTGCCTGAAAGCTCTTTGTAATATTTTCTACACTTATCGACATCTTAAGCTCCTTTACTTCTTCCTGTTTTCTGCCGATCCGGTCTTCATGAATCCCGCAAAGGCAAGGCATAAAATAATAATGCTGCACAATGTTTGTAGCAGGTCGGGAAAATCTGTTATCAGCATATTGGCATTTGCTATGGCTCCCCGGGTGACTGCAAAGTCCGGCATTTCCGAAATCTCCCGGCCTATGACTGCATCTGCAATATATCCCGCGCCTAAAGCCATGAGGCTTACAAACATGCTGTAGGTAAGCGCTGTCCTCTTTCCCATGGTCTTTGCTATGGTTATCAGCTCAGGGATATTTGTGGCAGCTCCCGCCATCAAAAAGGTGACTGCCACTCCCGGTGGGGCCCCCGAGGCAATTACAGCCGCTATAAAAGGAATATGAACAACAGCACACACATATGTAAGTGCACCCACTACAAGTATTCCCCAAGGAGTGACGGTCTGAGCCTCGGCAAGATACTCCTGTATGAAGGAGCCGGGTACTATTGAAAGAAATATGCCCGCAAAAATCACAGCTGTGACTGTATATTTACTTATCATAAGAGAAAAATCTCCGAAGGAAGACCTCAATCCTCTTATTATCCTCTCCCAAAAAGCGGGCTTGTCCTCAGGCTCAGCCTTTATGAGGCTCCTTCCTCCTGTCCCGGAATTCGTCACCGGATGTAATGTCTCTTTTATGAAGCTTTTCTCTCTGTAAAGCGATTTCCCCAAAAGAAGGTTTGACAGGGCTCCCAGGATAAGGGGTACTGTAAGTCCCGTAACAAGATAAAATAGGCCCACCTCTCTTCCCATGAGCCCGAAAACCAAAATCAGAGCTATGGGATTTATCATGGGAGTTGCGGTCATAAAAGCGAGGGTGGGCCCGATATAAGCTCCACTGTAATAACAGGCTATGCCCAAAATCGCAGTGCCACAGCTGCACACAGGTATCAGCAGGCCCGAGAGGGTCATAAGGACTATCCCGGTAAATTTTTTTGAGCCCACAGCTGTATTTTTAAGGCAGTCAGATCCAAAGAATTCTCTGATGAATCCGCTGATCAGAAAGCTTAACAGGAGCCAGACTGATGAGCTGCAGAGTATTCCCCACCCTGAATCCACAGCTCTTAAAAGGAATAAAAAAAATGATGTCATTTTTTCAGTGCCTCCTCAAAGGCAGCTCTGACATTTTTTTTGGTAAGATCTCTCACAACCTTTTTTTCATTTATTATCAACATGCTCTTTGTAATGAGGCCGTATTTGGGGATATAGTCAAAGTCCTTTCCGGCCCTGTAAATGCGCACATTTACGCGGTCCTTATATTGATTTTTGAGGGATTCCACCTGATCCGCAAAAATTTCACATCACCCGCATGCACTTATAAATTCAATGCATGGCTTGTCCATTATATTCTCCTGTAAAAAAAATTATTCCACCCTTGCATTATTTTTCATTTTTTACTATATCCTAAAATCACAGCCCATACTTATTTTTATTACAAAAGTAAATAAGTGTCCTTTTCTTTATTAATTTTTATGATATTACTACTCTGCAAATAAGTATTTCCGGTAGGATATGCTCAGAAAATATTAATAATTATTTATAGTGAAAACTGAATAAAGGAGGAGATATTTTGAGTGAATCTGCGAGTTCTTTAAATCGACAGGTTGCCGCTTCCCGAAATTCAGACAGACGACGCTGGCGCAAGATGGGAGGGAAAAATTACAATTTGCATGCCATTATAGCCCTGGCCATTATCTGTCTCATTTGGACTGTGGCGGCCCATGTCGTAGATCAGCCCTTTATTTTTCCCTATTTTGAGGATGTTTTAGGTCAGGTAGTATATTCCCTTACGGATCTCTATGTTCTTGAAAATCTGGGAATAACTATGAGGAGAGTTCTCATAGGTTCTCTGGTGGCCTTTATCGTAGGCTATCCTTTAGGCATGCTTATGGGCTTTTTCCCCAAGGTACTGACGACCATGTCGCCCTTTATCAACTCACTCAGACAGGTGCCTATCATGGCTTGGGTACCCCTGGCAATAGTATGGTTCGGCATAGGTGACGGACCCACTATCTTTCTGATAGCCTTCAGCGGTATATTTACCATAATATTAAATACCGTGGCAGGAGTTCAGGATATCAGCAAAGATTTCTATAACGCCGCCAGGTCTATGGGGGCAAATACCATAGGAGTTCTTAAGGATGTGGTGCTTCCCGCATCTCTTCCCGGAGTTCTCACAGGTATCAGACTCGCCATAGGTCTCGGTTGGATGTCAGTCATATGAGCGGAGTTCATAGCGACCAGTGCCGGTTTCGGTTACTGCATGGTGGAGGCTCAGGGACATATGCAGACAGATACTGTCATCGCCTACATGATCATTGCGGGTATAATAGGATTTTTGATAGATATCGTAATGTTGATGGTAGAGAAGCTTCTCTTGAGATGGAGAGAGGCATAGCAGAGCTTTAACATCAGGAGAGGGACCGCTTCAGCGAAGCGGCCCCTCTTTTTTACAGCAATATTTTATATCTTTTTGTGAACTACTTTGATTTCTTTTGATTTCTCTTCTTGCAGTATTCTGAAAGCTCATTTATGGTGATGGCTGCGGCCTGATCCAGTATGCGTTCCCTGTGGTGTACAAGATAAAAGCTCCTCTTACAGTTTATGTCGGGAAACTCGAACATAAGGACCTTTCCGCTCTTTACATAATCCATGGCGGCAAGCTTTGAAATGAAGGCACAGCCGACTCCCGCGGCCACCGAGCGCTTAAGGAGCTCTGTTCCCTCCACCTGAGCTACGACCCGCATATTCCTCTCCGACAGGCCCAGAGTTCGCTCAATATTTTGGGCTGCAAGGCCTGTTCCGCTGCCGGTCTCTCTTACTATAAATCTGAGAGAAGGGAGAGCTTCCGGCTGCATTTTCCCGGAAAAAGCCGAGAAGTAGGGATCCTTAGGTGTTATAAGTACTATGTCGTCCGTAAAGAGCTCCTCATACAGACATTTCTTATTAGGAAGCTTAAATCCGCAGACTCCTATCTCTGTGTCAAAATGCAGCACATTTTTTATTACCTCAGAGCTGTCCCCCTCAGAGATCTTAAAGCTGATATCCTGATATTTGTCGCCCATATAGGAGATAAAGTCCACCAAAATATAGTTTGCAGGCACTGATGAGGCGGCTATCTGAACTGTCCCGCTGAGAGTATTCTTCTTTCCGTGAAGGGCAAACATTGCCTCACTCTCAGTTCGTATCAATCTCTGGGCATAGGGATAGAAGGCAAGTCCGGTCTCCGTCAGATGCACATTCTTTGTAGACCTGGTCAAAAGCTGGACGCCCAGTTCCTCCTCCAGCTGCTTTATGTGAGTGCTGATGGCGGGCTGAGACAAGAACAATCTCTTGGCGGCAACGGAAAAGCTCTTGCTCTCCACCACTGCCACAAAGCTTTTTAAAAACTCTGTTTTCAATACAATGACCCCTTAATTTTTATTTTTCTGTAGAGTTGAAAACATGCTGTCTTTTTTTTCTTACTATGAATGAAATTTAATACATTCTTTTTCAGTATTATAATGCAGAACCGCAGGGATTTCAATACGAAAAGACCCTGAGTACCGTCTGTAAACGATACTCAGGGTCCTTCCTTTTCGTTCTCTGTAGTCGGAGTGACAAGATTTGAACTTGCGACCTCCCGGTCCCTAACCGGACGCTCTAGCCAAACTGAGCCACACCCCGAATAAGTGTTGTTCTGAGAACGATAGATACTATATCACACTTATTTATCCGCGTCAAGAGTAAAATCAAATTCAACTCCTGTTTTTTTATTCCTTACACTGCAGCTCTGATTGTGGGATTCAATTATGGCCTTCACTATGCTTAATCCTATTCCGCTTCCACCGTAGGCCCTGGTCCTGGCCTTGTCCACCTTATAAAACTTGTCCCATATCTTTTCAAGATCCTCTTCCGGAATATTCTCTCCGGTATTAAAGACACTGACTCTTATTATGCGCTTGTCAGGAAGGACTTCTTCACTGTCACCCTCAGTTTTTGCCTCTTCCCTTACCGTTATGACTATCTTCCTCTCACCGTCAAGATGATTTAAAGCGTTTGTAAAGTAATTGGTCAGCACCTCCTCTATCTTAAATTCGTCCGCCCAGACGTAGGCATGCTCAGGAGCTACAAGCTCCACCTTGGCCTCCTTTTTCTTTATGACCAGGTTCTGGCTCTCCAAAAGGCTCTTTATAAGCTCCACCACATCGAACCTGTCAAACTCCGTCTTGTCATTTCCGAACTCCAGATTGTTAAGCGAAGTCAGCTGCTTTACCATGGCGTTCATCTTCGCAGCCTCATCAACTATCACATTGCAATAGTAGTCCCTGCTCTCCGCCTCCTCCGCAAGCCCCTCAGTCAAGCCCTCGGCATAGCCCTGAATAAGGGCAATGGGGGTTTTCAACTCGTGCGATACATTGGCAATAAAGTCTCTTCGCATCTCATCTATCTTATTCTTTTCGTCTATATCCTGCAGCAGCTTATTGTTTGCCGTTTTAAGCTCGGCTATAGTCTTCTCCAGCCTCACCGACATAGTGTTCATGCTGTGGCCGAGTATACCTATCTCATCCTTGGCATTCCCCTCATATCTCGTCTCGAAATCGAGGGCAGTCATGCACTCCGATATCCTTGCAAGCTTGTTTATGGGCTTTGTGATTATCCCGGTCGTTACATATACAATAGCACTGCCCACCATGAGGACTATTATTCCCACCATGAGAAGGAACTTGTTGGTTATATCCACGCTGTCATGTATGAGAGATACGGGCATTGACATAAGAAACTCTGTTCCCCCGTCGGTAAAATATCCCCAGCTCTCAAGATAAGCTGTGTTCGACCTCCTGTCGAAGGTCCTCTGTATCCTGTAGAGATCATTTTGGTATATTATCTCCGCATTTGCAAGGGGATCAAAAGTGGGGGCCTGTGGAAGGACTTTATTCTCTATGCTTTTAACCGAGAGCTCAATCTTCTCAAACTTGTCCTTAAGATGAAAAAGGAAAGGAAAGCTTCCCACATACGGATCCTCCTCATCTTTTTCCTCGGTTTCTTCTTTCAGTGTGCTGAGATAGTATCTCAGCTTGTCCGCCATAAAGCTTCCCTCCCTGCTGGCGGCAATGACCTCATTCCCCTGAGGATCGATGAGAACTATATTTATATTTGAATTATCGTTGAGCTCTCTGAAGGATGCGACGGTCTTTGAATCCTCAATATTCTTTCCGAATTCCTCCGCCACCACATCGGTAATGCTCTTTCCCTCTTTTTCTATTCCCAAAAGGAGCCTGTCAATAGTTATGTAGGCCCCTTTAAGCACCTCGACCTTATTACTCATGTAATAATCCTCGAGGAAGTATTTATTTACTCCGTACATGGCCAAAAGTATCAAGGCCATTATCCCTATGAAGATCAGGGTGAACCTTGTCCTGATAGAATGCTTCACAGATGCTCACCTCCCTGAGAGCTTTATCTATGCTTCAAATTTATAGCCCATTCCCCAGATCGTCTTTATCGCTTCCCCGGAAGGCCCGAGCTTTGCCCTGAGCTTTTTGACATGGGTATCTATGGTCCTGGCATCTCCGAAGTAGTCGTAGTCCCAGACATTATTCAGTATATTTTCTCTTGACAGAGCTATACCCTTGTTCTGTATAAAGTAGTCCAAAAGCTCAAACTCCTTGTAGCTCAGATCCACTGTCTTTCCGTCAACTCTCACCTCATGGGCGGTCTTATCTATAGTGATACCTGCGGCCTCAGTGACATCCGACTTGCTTCGGCCTGTACGCCTAAGTATCGCATCCACCCTGGCTGTGAGTATCTTGGGGGAGAAGGGCTTTGTTATGTACTCGTCGACTCCCAGCTTAAATCCCTGCAGCTCGTCCTGCTCCTCTCCTCTTGCCGTCAGCATTATTATGGGCACCTTTGATATCTTTCTGATAGCCTTAAGCACCTCCCATCCGTTCATCTTCGGCATCATCACATCCAGAAGTATGAGCGCTATATCCTTCTCGGCGCAAAACAAGTCTATGGCTTCTTCACCGTCTGCCGCCTCCAAAACCTTAAATCCCTTTGCGGTCAGGAAATCGTTTACAAGCTTTCTCATCCTCTCCTCGTCATCTACTATCAAAACCTTAAGCTCTTCCATGGTATTTTGATCTTCTCCTCTCCTATCTCCGCAATAAATCCGGACCTTTTACAGGCTTTATTGTAATGAGACTTTGTGTAGAATATGTGAAGTATATTTTTGGCTCTGGTCATAGCCACATAAAACATCCTTCTCTCCTCCTCCAAGGCCTTCCTGCCCTCAGCCCTCTTGTATGGAGTTATTCCCTCAATGGCATCGATTATATATACTATATCAAATTCCAATCCCTTTGATGCATGGAAAGTCATAAAATTAATACAATTTTTATCTTTCACTCCGGCCTTTCCATGCCCTGCCCTCAGGCTTTCTCTCCTTGCCTCTATCAGAAGCCTCAGGCCCCTTAAGTCCTTTGCATCCTCAGCAAAGTCTGAAAGCTTGTAAAGAGAAGACAGAATTTCCTTTGCCTCCCTGCCCTCGCTGAATTCCTTAAGGCGGCTCTCATAGCCCGTCTTATATTTTATGATGTCCAAAGCGGTCTTTATATCAGAGTTTCCTATCAGGGAAAGCTCTCCGAAGAGCCTTCTTATCTCCCTTCTTGTTGCAGTCCTTTCCCTGTAAAACTCCTCCAGCGAAGAAAAAAAACTCCCCGCATCAGAGCTGTCCGCATTTCTCACGGCCTCCCTGCTGATGTACCTGACCGGGCGGTTCATGATCCTGAGAAAGGAGTCCACAGGGAAGCTCATCTTTATACCCTTCTCCCAAAGTGCCACCTTCTCTCCGAGGCAGAGATATGCCATCACATCTCTGCCTGCCCTGCTTTCAAAGACATCCTTTATCTTTTCTTTCATCGAAAAGCCTATTCCCGCTTTTGAAAGCTCAAGGCAGAGTCTCTCAGGGACACTGTTTGTCCTGTATAAGACCGCGATTTTTGAAAGGTCGACTCCCTGCTCTCTGTATTTCTTAAAGTCCCTTATAAGCCTTTCATTTTCCTCTCTCTCGGAGTCAAATACTTTGATGCTTAAGGGCTCAAAAGGGCCTCTGTGAGCTTTAAATGCCTTCTTATATCTTGTTTTATTGTGTGAGATCAGTCTGAGAGAACTCTCGACTATGTTTGAAGAAGATCTGTAATTTGTGGCAAGCAACACCTTGCGGGAATCGGGAAAATCCTTTGGAAAACTCAGCATTATCTCAGGATCCGCTCCCCTGAAGCTGTATATGCTCTGATCGTCGTCCCCCACCACGAAAAGATTGTTTAAAGGTGAAGCCAAAAGCTTAAGCACATCATACTGTATCTGATTTATATCCTGAAATTCATCCACCAAAATGTATCTGTACAGATCTCTGTATTGAGAAAGAATATCAGGCCTCTTCAAAAACAGCTCGCGGCACTTTAAAAGCATATCGTCAAAGTCAAGCCTTCCCTCATCCGCCAGTGCTTTTTCATAAGCCTTATATATGTTGAGAAAGTCCTCTCTTTCCAAAGAGGAAAAGCTGCTTTCAGGAAGGTCAGAAGGTCTTTTCCCGGTGTTTTTTATAAAGCTTATCTCTGAGAGAATATTCTCTGTAAGCTCATCTCCGTATCTCAGCCTGCTGTCCTTTCTTGAAAGCAGCTCCTTTATTATTTCTCTTCTTCGCCTGTCATCCGCAATACTGTTCTTTGTGTAGGGTAGGTGACGCGTAAGTATTCTGAAAAACACGGAGTGAAAGGTCCCGAAGCTTATGCCTTCAGTAAAATCGCCGGCCCTTAAGCTGTATCTTTTCTCCATCTCTACTGCAGCGGCAGAGGAAAAGGTTATCACCAGTATGTTTTCGCCTCTTACTTTTTTCTCCTCTGTCAGATACAGGAGCCTTTCCGTGAGCACTGTAGTTTTTCCGGAGCCTGGCCCTGCAAGAACCATCATGGGGCCGTCTCCGTGTTTTAGGGCCTCAAGCTGAGCCCCGTTGAATTCCATTATGCTCTCCTGCACCTCCCTATTCAGCGTGGCCGTTTAAGAACAGGGCAAAATAGAGCTCTCCGTCCTTTTCCTTGCATCCTACTCCTATATCTGTAAAGGAAAAGGTCTTTCCTCCCTGAGAAAAGCTGTCGGTGAGTATAAGGCTCTCGGATGTTCTCTCCTTGAACCAGTTTTCCATTGTCGCCTCAGGAGAGGCTGATTTGTCTTTTATCTCAACAAGGGCAGTATAGTTTTCCCATCCGTCTATTGCGTACTTGGACTTATTGCCGTCAGGCCTTAAGCTGCTGTAGGAGATCGTAAGCTCCTCTGCTCTTATCTCGGCTCCCGCCTCAAGCCTCTCATCCCTATTGAATTCAGAAAGACCCTGAGCTCTTCTTTTCTCGTTTATAAGGCTTACAAGCTTGTCTGCGTACTCACTTTTGTCGATATTTGTTTCTTCAGCCGCCTCAGTTGTCTCTGTGGCAGTGCTCTCTGTCTCATCAGCCTCAGTCTCTGCAGGCTTTGAAGCCTCGGGTTCGGAAGACTCCGCAGGCTTTCCCTCCTTAATCCAAACTCCGTCCGAGTTTACATAGCTGCCGTCAGGGGTTATCATATCCACCCACATGGCACCGTTTACCTCGTCGAAGAAATAGTAATGCTTAGCCTCACTGTTTTCTTCCTTTATCTCTTTCCAGCCTGTAGCCATATCTCCTGTGGAGGGGTCGAAATAGTACCAGTAAGTCTTGTCGCCGTTCTCCTCCTTTATATTATGCCAACCCTTAAGCCTGTTTCCGCTCTCGTCCGTATAGTGCCAGACATCACCTGTCTGCTCCCAACCTGCCCCATAGGCTACAGTTGACAAAGCGGCGGCAAAAAATCCTGCCGCAAGTATAGTCTTTAAAGATTTCCTCATAGCTCTACTGCCTCTTTCCTATAATAAGCTCAATTTTACACAATACTGAATAATATGGTAGCATAATTCCTTTTTGTATATTTTACAAAATATGTATTTTAAGCTTACGTTTCCTTTAAGCTATGGGCTGTCTCAAATTTAACCTACTATCCTTACCCTCTTAGCTATATCCTCTCTCTCCTTGGGTTCCGGCTCGCTGACTATGCCTCCGAAGGGCATCTGAGCTACCAACTCATAGCTTTTAGGTATGTCCAAAAGTTCCTTCACTTTTTTGTCTATGACAGGATTATAGTGCTGAAGGGAGGCACCTATTCCCAGCTCCCTCAGTCCTGACCATATTGCAAGCTGCAGCATGGCGCTTGCTTGGTTGGCCCAAACAGGGAAGTTTTGAGCGTATTCCGGAAAGCTTTTTTGAAGTCTCTCCACCGTCTCCCTGTCATAAAAGTAGAGAATTGTTCCGGCTCCCCGGGAAAAGCTGTCGATCTTCTCCCTCTTCACCTTTCCGGCAAAGGCTTCATAGATGGTATCCCAGAGCCTGTCCTGCATCTCTCCCTCCGCCACGACTATGCGGCTGCTCTTCATATTGAAGGCATCCGGGACCAACTCTGTCAGCTCTCTTATCATCTCGTTTACCTTTTCTATGTCTGCAGGTATCTCCTTTTTTATATTGTAATACGTCCTGCGCGCTCTCAATGCTTCTGTTGTCTTCATTATTTTTACCTCCGTGTCATTCCTGTTCATTGTGTTACGCTGTATGTCTCTTAAGTTTCTTCAGGAGTTTTAGAAGAGCATCTTTTTCCTCCCTTGAAAGGGGTGACAGTGACTCAAGTACCAGCTCCTTGTTAAGGGGAAATATCTCAGCTATAAGCTTTCTGCCCTCCTCTGTTATATGGAGGATATTCCTCCTTCTGTCTTCACCGTCCGGGCTTTTTGTCAGCAGGCCTCTCTTTTCAAGGTTTCTCACGATCACAGGCATAGTGCCGCTGCTGCTCAATATCTTTCTCTGAACCTCTCCTACACTCAGGTCCCCCTTGTGATAGAGGGCCTCCAGCACGGCAAACTGACCCAGGCTCAAGCCATAGCCTGCCGCAAGCTGCGAAGTCCTGCGGTCCGCCTCATTACATATTCTGTGTAATCCGATGAGTATCTTCAATTCAGTATCTTCCATATTTTTCCCTCCTTATAGGATATTACTCTAATTAGAGATAAATGTCAAGAAAAAAGACGGCGGGATAAATAAACTCCTGTCGCCTTTTATTTCTTTTATGAAAGCTCGGATTTAAGTTTCTCCACCGCAGCCTTTAATCTCTTTAGGGACTCCTCCTTGCCAAGGACCTCCATTATCTCAGTAGCACCTGCAGGTGTCATCTCTCTCCCTGAGAGTGCAGTCCTTATAGGCCACATGATAAATCCGGTCTTGTAGGACTTTTCCTCTCCGTATTTCTTTAAAGTCTCAAACAGGGCGTCATTCCCGAAGTCCTCCTGCTTCTCCATAAGAGGAATGACATCGGTGAGCACTGAGAGAGATGTCTCCGGAGTGGATTTCATCTTTTTATGGTTGTACATTGATATGTCATATTCAGGCATCTCCTCAAAAAAGTCGATGTGCCCCTCTATATCCGGCAATACCTCTATACGTGTCTTTACCATGTTCGCTATCTTTTTGAGATCATAGGGCTTTTTGATGATCTTTTTTATATACGGCTCGGCAAGCTCGTAGAATCTGTCAAAATCCATAGCCTTGAGGTACTCTCCGTTCATCCAGGAGAGCTTGACCATATCAAATACCGCAGGGCTCTTAGATATTCTGTGATAGTCGAATTCCTTTACCAGCTCCTCGAGACTGAATATCTCTCTGTCGGAATCAGGAGACCAGCCCAAAAGTGAAACAAAATTCACTACCGCCTCCGGAATGTATCCCTGGTCTATGAGATCCTCAAAGGACGAATGTCCGCTCCTCTTTGAAAGCTTTTTGTGAGTCTCATCTGTTATCAGAGGGCAGTGTATATATACCGGCACCTCCCAGCCGAAGGCCTCGTAGAGCCTGTTGTACTTGGGTGCCGAGGACAGGTACTCATTTCCCCTTACCACATGTGTTATGCCCATGAGATGGTCATCCACCACATTGGCAAAGTTGTAGGTGGGAAATCCGTCGGATTTTATAAGCACCATATCATCCAGCTCCGCATTGTCCACTGTAATGTCCCCGTAAAGCTCGTCATGGAAGGTGGTCTGCCCCTCCCTGGGGTTATTCTGTCTTATCACATAGGGTATGCCCGCCTTCAGCTTCTCCTCCACTTCTTCCTTTGAGAGAGACAGGCAGTGCTTGTCATACTGCATTATCTCCTCGCCGTTTACAACAGTCTTTAAAGACTCAAGCCTCTCAGGGGTGCAGAAGCAATAATAGGCCTCGCCCTTTTCCACCAGCATCTTTGCATACTTTAAATATATGCCCTGTGCCTGCCTCTCGGACTGGACATAAGGTCCGCAGCCTCCGTCCTTGTCAGGGCCTTCATCGTGTATAAGCCCTGTCTGCCTGAGGGTGTCATAGATTATGTCTACAGCCCCCTCCATCTCACGTTCCTGATCCGTGTCCTCAATTCTGAGGAGGAAGTCTCCCCCCTCATGCTTTGCTATAAGATAGGCATAAAGCGCTGTCCTCAAATTTCCCACATGCATACGCCCTGTAGGTGACGGAGCGTAGCGAGTCCTTATCTTCTTCATAATAAGCTCCTCTGAATAATAATGTATATTTTAGTCCTTCTTAACGAATAAATTTCCTCAGGCATCAATACTGATAGTAGCCGTCAACAGCATACTTGAGAGCATAGAGCCAGACAAACTTGTTTTCAGCCCATATCTCATCCATCTGTGAGGAGGGCACAGGTGCCTCTCCCTTTCCCACCTCAAGTGTAACAGAAGGTGTGCCTTGGCCGTAGGTCTGCACATAGTCCTTAAAGCCTCCGCCTTCTCCCGAGTAGAGCATCTGATAGCCTGTGAGAGCAAGCATGTTGTTTGCCAAAAATCTGGACTTCTCCCTTACCTTGTTGCCTTCTATATCCCAGTATATGACCTTTCCCATGGAATGATAGTTTATTACCGCCTTGTAGCTGCGGCTCCTGAAAAGGTTTGCCAGAGCCTGAGACTCTCTCTCCGACTCAGGTCTCTCTCCGCTGTAGTAGGAGTATGAGGGGACGTCTGAGGATCCTCTCGCCTCCTCCCAATTTGCATCGAAATTTTGGTTGAGGTTTACCCCTCTGACATTGGCCTTCCATCTCACAAGATACTTGTCAAAGCCGTCCGAGGTCCTACCTGCTTTAAGGTCATCCTCATATATCTTTCGGATGCCCTCTTTAAGCTCCTCATTTCTTATGCCGTCAAGCCCGAATTGGCTTATGCTCACCCCGTCGGGATTTGCCATGGGCACGAAATGAAGGCAGGTGGACTCAAACATATCCGAAAGCCGCTTTCCGTCCCAGCCCCCGCTCTCATAGTAGTACAGAGCATACTCTATCTGCTTCATACAGAGGTTGGTGGTTATGTACTCCCTCGCATGTATGGCGGCAGGTATGAGCACATGGTTTCTCGCGTTTGGATTGCCTACCGTCACCTCATATATATTGCGCCCGTCATAAGTGCTTCCTATGCTTCTGTAGGACATGTGATCCGAATACTTTTTTTTCAGTTCCTCAAGATCATGTACCATGAAATCATAGCTGTATTTGTCCGCCACCTTGACTATGGGGTCAGGAACCTCCATGGAAGTGAAATTCACTGTTCCCCGAGGTATGCTTTGATCAATATTCATGGCGCCCTTCGCCACCTTGCTCCAGTCGGTCTCACCTGTGTTTCCTGTTGCCCCTGGTCCTGAGTTTGCGGAGGTTCCGGGTGACCATATGACGGCAGCATAAGGATTTACCATGGGAGATGCCCCCATGGTAAATATCAATGAAACAACAAGTATTTTATTTTTTAAATTCCTTTTACTCATCAACTTCGTTCTGATCCGCATCCGAGTGCTTCTCTCTCTTTATCCTGTTTCCGGCATTTATGTCTGAAGGTCTCATGCTGAGGTTTATCCTTCCCATCTTGTCGATCTCAAGGATCTTTACAGTGACCTCATCTCCAACCTTTACGACATCTTCAACCTTGCCCACTCTCTTGTCTGCAAGCTTTGAAATGTGGATGAGCCCCTTCTTATTATAGAGGAACTCAACCTGGGCTCCGAAGCTCATGATATTGAATACCTTTCCTGAGACAACCATTCCGGGCTCAGCCTCTGTCACTATGCCCTCAATGATCTCTATAGCCTTCTCTATCATGCTCTCATCAGTGCCGCATACTGAAACTCTTCCGTCATCCTCAATATCTATAGAAACTCCGGTCTCCTCTATTATCTTGTTGATGGTCTTGCCCTGCTTTCCTACCACATCTCCGATCTTTGAGGGATCTATGGAGGTCATTCTGATCTTGGGAGCGTACTTTGAGAGCTCCTTTCTGGGCTCGCTTATGACGGGAGCCATGATCTCGTCCATTATGTAGAGGCGGGCCTCGTGGGTGCGCTTTATAGCTTCCTCAACGATGGCTCTTGTAAGGCCGTGGATCTTTATATCCATCTGGATGGCTGTGATTCCCTTGTGGGTTCCTGCAACCTTAAAGTCCATATCTCCGAAGAAATCCTCAAGTCCCTGAATATCTGTGAGCACAATGTAGTCATCATCTGTATCTCCTGTTACAAGTCCGCAGGAAATTCCTGCCACCATGGTCTTAATGGGCACACCTGCAGCCATCAGAGAGAGAGATGAAGCACAAACAGAGGCCTGTGAAGTGGATCCGTTGGACTCCATGGTCTCAGATACTGTCCTTATGGCGTAGGGGAACTCCTCCTCCGAGGGAAGCACGGGTATAAGGGCTTTCTCAGCCAAAGCTCCGTGTCCTATCTCACGCCTTCCGGGACCTCTTGACACCTTGGTCTCTCCCACCGAGTATGAGGGGAAGTTATAATGGTGCATATATCTCTTCTGGGTAACGTTCTCGTCGAGTCCGTCTATCTTCTGGGCATCAGAGAGGGGTGCGAGAGTACAGATGTTTAGTATCTGAGTCTGGCCTCTTGTAAACATTCCTGAGCCGTGGACTCTGGGCACCACATCAACCTCTGCCGCCAGGGGCCTTATCTCGGAAATACCTCTTCCGTCAGGTCTCTTTCTGTCCTTAAGGATCATCTTTCTCACAGTCTTCTTCTCGTACTGATAGATAGCGTCTCCCAAAAGTCCGAGCCACTCCTCATTGTCGGCGAACTTCTCCTTGAGACGGGCTGTGATCTCATCAATATTTTTGTCTCTCTGCTGCTTGTCATCGCAGAATACGGCAGTCTCCATCTCCTCAGCGGGGACCTCCGCCTTAATAGCCTCCATCAACTCCTCCGGTACAGCGCAGGACTGATAGCTGTGCTTTGCCTTTCCTATCTCTTCTACTATGCCGTCCATCCAAGCTATTATCTTTTGGTTTATCTCATGGGCCTTGTAAATGGCATCGATCATGACCTCATCTGACACCTCATTTGCCCCGGCCTCTATCATTATCACCTTTTCCCTTGTGGAGGCAACTGTGAGAGCGAGATCAGACTTCTGCTTCTCATCGTTTGTAGGGTTGAAGACAAGCTCTCCGTCAATGAGTCCCACCATAGTGGCGGCGCAGGGTCCGTCAAAGGGAATATCGGATATTGCTGTCGCAAGAGATGCTCCAAGCATAGCTGTCACCTCAGGAGCGCAGTCCGGATCCACGCTGAGTACCAGGTTGTTCAGGGTGACGTCGTTTCTGTAGTCCTTGGGGAAAAGAGGTCTCATGGGCCTGTCTATAACTCTCGATGTGAGTATGGCATGCTCTGAGGGCTTTCCCTCTCTCTTATTAAAACCGCCGGGTATTTTACCTGCGGCATACTGTTTCTCTTCGTACTCCACGCTCAAAGGGAAGAAATCTATTCCCTCTCTGGGCTCCTTTGAAGCCGTCGCTGTAGAAAGCACTGTAGTATCTCCGTAATGCATCAATGCGGCCCCATTCGCCTGTGCCGCCACTCTGCCGATATCCACTGACAAGGTTCTGCCGCAGAGCTCCATGGAATAAGTCTTGTACTCTTTTGCCAAAGGCTTTGAGTACGTATTGAATTCATCGTACATCTTAATTATTCCTTTTCCTTTCTTATCTTTCCAACTCTCTTCTAAAGTCCTATATTATTTTAAACTATTTATGGATATTTACAAGCAAATTTTCTCTTAAATACCCTGTAATCGCAAAAATACCCCTTGCAAAAGTACTTTTCTTCTGCCAAGGGGTAATTTTATAGTTAGCATTATTTAAATTACTTACGGATTCCAAGCTTAGCTATAAGTGCTCTGTAGCCCTCAAGATCCTTCTTTGCAAGGTAGTCAAGAAGTCCTCTTCTGTGACCTACCATCATGAGAAGTCCTCTTCTTGAGTGGTGGTCCTTGGGGTTCTTCTTAAGGTGCTCTGTGAGCTCGTTGATCCTCTCTGTAAGAACTGCTATCTGTACCTCGGGTGAACCTGTGTCTCCCTCCTTACGTCCGAAGTTCTTGATGATCTCCTGCTTTTTCTCTTTGCTTATCATTTTCATTTCCTCCTGATTATACTTTTCGCGAAAGTATCGGTCAGACTGAAGCTGTCCTTACTTATACCGCGAATACCTGCCTCAAACAAAGCCTCCGGTGGAGTCCCTAAAGACCGTGCTCGGGCGATTCAACTTTTTGAGTTTAGCATTAAGCTGTACTTTTGTCAATTGTTTAATTCTTTCAGCATTTGATTTTATTTAAAATCTCCTTGGCTCTCCCTATGTCCTTTGTAAGGAGCTGCTCCCTGACTTCTTCCAGGCTGTTGAATTTTTTCTCCGGCCTTATAAAGCTTAAAAGTTCAACCTTTATTGTCCTTCCGTAGGCGTCATCTGAATAGTCAAACACATTTGTCTCAAGGTCAACTCTTTCGGGGTCATAATCCGGCTCGTCTGATACAGTAGGCTTTAAGCCAAGATTGGCAATGCCGTACATTTTCTCAGGCTCCTCATTCCCCTTCTCTCTCCCTCTTCTTCCTTTAGAAGCCTCAGGATCTTTCTCAGGATAAATGTAGACTCTCACGGCATATACACCGAAAGGAGGGAGCATCCTCTCCTTATCTATGATCAGGTTCATTGTGGGAAAGCCCAAGACTGTCTCTCCCAGATGTCTCCCGTGTACTACAGTTCCCGTAAAGGAGTAGTTATAGCCCAAAAGCTCATTTACCCTCTCCATATTTCCCTTTGAGAGTTCTTCCTTTATGAAGCTGGAGCTGATCTCCCTGTCATACTCTGTCAGCTTCTTGATTATGTGAAGGCTGTAGCCATACTTTGGTGAGAGTGATCTGAGGAGTTCGGCATCCCCCTCCTTGTTGTAGCCGAAGCTTATGTCGGGCCCTGCCGTAATATGTTTCATCTTATACTTTTTTATCAGTATATCTCTCACAAAATCCTCGGCTCTCATCGACCTCAGCTCTTCTGTAAAGGGCAGCTCTATGACATAGTCTATACCCAGGTCATAAAACTCCTTCCTTCTGTCAGACAGGCTGTTGAGATTCTTTTTCTTCATGTCAAAGATTATTACACAGGTCTTGAGCTTTCTCTCCGAGGCATCCCTCATAAGCTCCTTTAAAAGCTTTTTGTGTCCGCAGTGGCTGCCGTCAAACTTTCCTATGGCAACGGCCGTGTCTGTCTCAATGCTCAGCACCTCGTCTATCCTGCCCTCATCTCTTATGCTTTCTATCTCCGAAAGCTTAAGAGCATCCTTAAGCTCAAATTTCCCTACCTTCGTCCTGAGCAGAGCTTCCATACATGCACCTGTTCCCAGCTTTTCTCCTATGTCATGGCAGAGAGTTCTTATGTATGTGCCTTTTGAGCAGGTTACAGTCATAACAATGTGGGGAAAATCTATTTTTTCAATTACAATATTATAAATTGTAATTTTTTTCTTCTTTCTCTCTACCTCTTTTCCCTCTCTGGCATACTCGTAGAGCTTCTTTCCCCCCACCTTCCTTGCGGAATACATTGGGGTAAGCTGCTCCGACTCACCTTCAAAGCTTTTTATGACAGAGCTTATTGCTTCCTCTGCAGATGGTTTTGCCTCATCTCTCCACGCCTCAAGCTTTTCCTCGGACATCTCAGCCGTAGTGCTTCCTGTTATATCCTGGGTGTCTGTGCTTCTTCCTATAAGCAAGCCGCAGACATAGGTCTTTGTTCCTTCCGTAACGGCATCTATCTGTTTTGTCGCCTTTCCCAGAGCAACAGGAAGGACTCCCTCAGCCATGGGGTCAAGGGTACCTGCATGGCCTATCTTTCTCATACCTAAGATGCCTCTTAGTTTTGCAACGGCATCCATGGAGGTCCAGCCCTTTTCCTTATATATATTTAAAAAGCCATTATAAATATTTTTCATCTTATCCTATCTGAAGCCTTATTTTTTCTGTCAGCTTTTTTACTATATCCTCCGGATTGCCTGACAGGGAGCATCCTGCAGCCCTCACATGTCCGCCGCCACCAAAGCAGGCCGCTACCTTGCTGACGTCCAGCTCATCCGTGTTGGATCTGAGGCTTATCTTGTACTGTCCTGTTATCATTTGATACATGAAAACAGCGCATAGAGCTCCCTTTGTCGTGCGCAGCTCATCTATTATGCCGTCCATATCTTTTTTGCTCACACCGTAGAGCTTCATTATGCCTGAGCCTATAGCGGAATAAACTATCTTCCCGTCCTCCGATATCCGGCTCTCCATAAGTGCCCTGCCGAGTATCTGCTTCTGTGAGTAAGTCATGGCAAAAAAGCTGTCATCTATAATACTCCCGAAATCTATTCCCAGAGACATGCACTCTCCGGCAATTTCCATAGTATGAGCTGAAGTACATGAATATCTGAAGACTCCCGTGTCATGTACTATACCTGTATATATGCACTCAGCCGCATTTTTGTCCACATATTCCTTGAGGAAGAGATCGTAAACCACTTCGCAGGTGGAAGAAGCCTCAGGCTTTATGACAAAGCTGTCTCCGAAGCCTGTGTTTGTAATATGATGATCCGCGCAAAATATCCCCTTGGCTTCCTTGGCATAGCGCATAAATTTGCCCATTCTCGCAAAATCTCCGCAGTCGCATACTATGGCAAGGTCGTAGTTTATTTTTTCCTCCGGGTCATGGGATATAAGCTCGTAGCCCTTGAGATATGAAAACTTCTCGGAAAGCTCTTCAAGGTATACCTTTACATTCTTTTTCAAGCCTTCTTTTTCGCAGAGGCAGCTTATATAGTTGAAAACTCCCAGGGTTGATCCGGCGCAATCTCCGTCAGGGCTTATGTGTCCCAGTATGCATATGCTTTCCGAAGCTCTTATGAGCTCATTAAATCTCTCCCTCATCTTCATTCTCCGCCCTGTTTTTCTTCATCTCGTCCTCCATGGCCACTACATCGATCATATGGCTCATGTTGACTCCGTACTCAATGCTCTTGTCGGCGATAAACTGGATTATGGGTGTTTTTCTGAGATTGACTCTGTGAGCCAATTCCCTTCTTATATACCCCTCCGCATTCTTAAGGCCTTCCACCGTCTTCTTCAGGGACTCATCCCCACCGAGAGTAGACACAAAGCACTTGCAGAACTGAAGATCGGGCGTCACCTCCACATGGGTTATACTCATAAGGGGATCTATTCTGGGATCCTTTACCTCGTCTCTTATTATAAGGGAGAGTTCTCTCATGACCTCCCCGTTTATTCTGTTGTTTTTTATACTTCCCTTTTTCATGTCTTTTCCTTTTGTATTTTAACAGCCGATAAGGCAGCCGGTCTTCCATGCTGCCTTAGGGTATCTTTTCTTTATCTATCAATTCTTGCTTTTCATGGTCCTGGGAACCTCCACCATCTTGAAGACCTCAATATTGTCATCCTCTGCAAGATCGGAGAATCCTTCAAATACCAGTCCGCACTCGTAGCCTGTCTTTACTTCCTTGACATCGTCCTTGAATCTCTTCACAGATGCTATAGGTCCCTCGAAGAGCTTGTCCTTGCCTCTGAATATCCTTGCACTTGCTCCTCTCTCTACCAGTCCGTCTGTCACATAAGATCCTGCAATAGTTCCCACACCTGATGCCTTAAACAGCTGTCTTACAATGGCATGTCCTATTACCTTCTCCTCGTAGACAGGAGCCAGCATTCCTGTCAGAGCCGCCTCTATGTCCTCTATTGCCTGGTAGATGACCTTGTAAAGCCTTATGTCTACCTTTTCCTGCTCCGCAATTCCCTTTGCTGTCGCATCAGGCTTTATATTAAAGCCTATGATTATAGCATTTGAAGCTGAGGCCAGGTTTACATCGGACTCGTTTATGGCTCCCACTCCGGAGTGAATCACATTTACAGCCACCTCGTCGTTGGAGAGCTTATAGAGAGACTGCTTTACAGCCTCCACAGAGCCCTGTACATCCGCCTTTACGATTATAGGAAGCTCCTTAACATTTCCCGCCTTTATCTGGTCGAAGAGATCATCAAGATTCATCTTCTGCTTTGTCTCCTCAAGAAGCTTATTCTTGTTCTCGGAGATGAAGGTCTCCGCAATATTTCTTGCGTCCTTCTCGTTGTCGCAGCCCATGAATATCTCTCCTGCGTTGGGAACATCGTTTAAGCCCAGTATCTCCACAGGTGTGGAGGGTCCCGCTTTCTTCACCCTGTTTCCCTTGTCGTCTATCATCGCACGGACCTTGCCGTAGGATGCTCCTGCGGCTACATTGTCACCGACCTTTAAGGTTCCCTTCTGCACAAGGACTGTGGCAACAGGACCGCGTCCCTTATCCAGCTCGGCCTCTATGACTATACCCCTTGCTTTTCTGTTGGGATTTGCCTTGAGCTCCAGTACATCCGCCTCAAGGAGTACCATGTCAAGGAGATCAGCTATACCCTCCTTGCTCTTTGCGGATACCGGCACCATGGTCACAGAGCCTCCCCAATCCTCGGAGATAAGGCCCTGCTCAGCCAGCTCCTGCTTGACTCTGTCTATGTTTGCCGCCGGCTTATCTATCTTGTTGATGGCTACAACTATCTCAACTCCTGCAGCCTTGGCATGGTTTATGGCTTCTATGGTCTGAGGCTTAACTCCGTCATCGGCAGCCACAACAAGTATGGCTATATCTGTTGACTGGGCGCCTCTTAGTCTCATTGCTGTAAAGGCCTCGTGTCCGGGAGTATCAAGGAAGGTTATTTTCCTGTCTCCCACTCTGACTACTGAGGCTCCTATATGCTGAGTTATTCCTCCTGCTTCCTTTGCTGTGACGTTTGTCTGTCTTATTGCGTCAAGCAAGGAGGTCTTACCGTGGTCAACGTGACCCATTACACATACTACCGGGCTTCTGGGCACCATGTCCTTCTCATTCTCCTCATCTTCCTTGAGGATCTCGGCTATGACATCCACCTTCTCTTCCTTCTCACAGAGGATATCATATTCCATAGCTATCTCTTCGGCCTCCTCATAGCTGAGGTCGGTATTAGGTGTCACCATCTTTCCCTGAAGGAACAGCTTCTTAACTATTATAGAGGGCTGGATCTTGAGTTTATCGGCAAGCTCTCTTATTGTGAGGCTTTCAGGAAGAATGATCACTTTGATGTCATCCTCCGGCTTCTCCTTCTTCGGCTCGGGCTTGATAAATGCCCCCTTGCCGGGCTTCTGAAGCCTTACATCACTTATATCGTCCTTATACTTATCCTTCTTATCACGCTGCTTCTTGTCATTTACATGAGCATTCTTATTTCTTCCTGACGAGGGCTTTGATGCAGGCTCATCAAAGGCGGCAGAGTTCTCTCCTGTTGCAGGCTTTCCTCCCCTTCTGCGATCTCTGTTCTTGGCATCGGGCTTCTGTCCCCCTGCCTGTCTCTTTGAGTTGTCCTCAAACTGATCTCCTGAGTTCCTGTTATGGCGGAATCTGTCTCCCTGGCCCTGAGTTCTGTCTCCCCTTTCGGTTCTCTCGCTCCTCTCAGGCCTTTCTCCCTCGTTTCTGTTCTTAAACCTGAAGCGATCGCCTTTGTCTCTATCCTCGAAGCGGGGCTTGGAATTCTCTGCGCTTCCCTCCTGTCTCATGCCTTCGCGGTTTTTCTTAGGGCCCTCAGCATTGTTTCTTCTTACTCCCTCAGTCCTCTTTTCCGCGGGCTTTTCCTCTCCGAATACAGCAGGCTTCACAGGCTTCGTTCCGGGTGGAAGTGGCCTGGGTCCTTTCTTTACAGGCTCTTTTCCCTGTGCAGGGCTCTTCTGCGCTCCGTCCTGAGATACAGCCTTTCTGAGTCCTCTGGGCAGCTCCTTCATACTCTGTGAGTTTTGAGAACGGAAAACTACGCTGAGCTTCTTTTTTGCAGGTGCCTTGGCCTGGCCGTCAGTTCCCTGAGGCTTTTTTATATCTTCATTCTTATCTGTTCCCATTCTCATTCCCTCCATTTATCAGTGATAATATATTCTTGGCAAGCCCTGCGTCCTCGACCGCCAGAGATGCTCTGAATTCCCTTCCGATTATATGGCCCAAGGTGTCCTTGTCGCACAGATCCGCGTTAAAAGGTATCTGCCTGAACTCCGCCATATCAGAGAACCTTTTTTTTGTCTTTTCGGAGGCATCGTTTGCCACTATGACAAGCTTTGCCTTACCGCTCTTCACGGACTTCTCGGTGCTGAATTCTCCCGAGCGTATCTTGCCGGCCTTTGCGCAAATGCCTATGAGGCCGTAAAGTCTTTTTCTTTCAATATCATTCATATAAAAATCTGTTTCCTCTTTAAATCAGCTTTCCGCATTTACCTCGATCCGGGCTTCGATCAGGGCCCTAAGGTCTTTTGTATCCGTTTTTCCCGCAGTAAGCTTAAGTGCTCTTTCAATGGCCTTTGTCTTCACCGCCCTGTCAAAGCAGCTCATATCCTTGCATATATATGCTCCTCTTCCGGGAGCTTTCATGCTCTCGTCAACTGTCACAGAGCCGTCCTCGCCGCAGACTATTCTTAAGAGCTCGGATTTATCCTTTGACTTTCTGCACCCTATGCAGGTCCTTTGAGGTACATGCTTATTGGCTTTAATGCTTCCACCATTACTCTTCGTCTTCATTTCCGTTTTCAGTTTCTCCGTATTGTGCCTCATCCGAAGTCTCCTCCGCCTCATCGGCATCATACTCTTCGTCTTCGATCACTCCGCCCATCTTGTCCGCCAGGATCTCTGCGTAATATTCATCCTCTTCTCCGGACTGAGGGACCTCCATTCCCAGCTCCTCAAATAATCCTGATTCCTGTGCCTGGGTCTCGGACTTTATGTCTATCTTGTATCCTGTAAGCTTCGCCGCAAGTCTGGCATTCTGTCCCTCTTTACCTATAGCAAGTGAGAGCTGGAAATCAGGGACTATTACCTTTGCCTCCTTATTATCCTCGTCGGCAACTACGCATATTACCTTTGCGGGGCTCAAAGCGTTCTCTATAAGATATGCAGGATTGTCATCCCAGTTTATAATATCTATCTTTTCTCCGTACAGCTCATCCACTACGGCGTTTACTCTGACTCCGTTTACTCCGACGCAGGCTCCTACGGGATCTACATTCTCATCGTTCGAGAGCACCGCCATCTTTGTCCTTGAGCCGGCCTCTCTGGCTATGGCCTTTATCTCTACTGTTCCGTCCTTAACCTCTGATACCTCCTGCTCAAAAAGACATCTGACAAGATCGGGATGGGTCCTTGAAACTGATATCCTGGGTCCTCTGGGATTGTTCTTCACTTCAAGGACATATACCTTGAGCCTCTGCTGGGGCCTGTAGCTCTCCGTCTTTACCTGCTCGCTCTCGGCAAGTATGGCATCAGCCTGTCCAAGATTTATAGAGATGTTTTTACCCAAAAATCTCTGAACTATTCCTGTCATTATGCCGTGCTCATGAGCTGCAAATTCGTTGTATACGGAATTTCTCTCTTCTTCCTTGATCTTCTGGACTATAACTCCCTTTGCGTTCTGGGTAGCTATACGTCCGAATTTTCTTGAATCTATCTCGATATTTATGACATCTCCAAGCTCTGCTTTAGGCTCGATCATTCTGGCATCAGCAAGGTTTATCTGCAGCACGGGATCCTCAACAGTCTCAACCACTTCCTTCTGCTGAAGTATCTTGTACTCATAGGTGTCAGGATCAATGTTTACTATTATATTGTCCGACTTTCCGAAATGGTTCTTGCAGGCTATCATAAGTGAATTTTGAATGGCCTCAAGTAATGCCTCCTCAGGAATGTTCCTTTCCTTTCCCAGTAATTGCAGTGCTTCTTTCAATTCGGTGTTCATTTTTCTTTTTCCTCCGCCTTATGGGCAAATTCCTTTCATTTTTTATAAAATCGGATCCGAGCTCTTACTCCTCGCTTTTGTCGGACTCCTCCGGGTTCAAAAAGCCGGGAGAGCATACTTCAAGTGTATATGCCTCCTTTATGAAATCCTCCTTGTCAAGGCGTTTCCCCAGCCATCTTGAGACCTTCACACAGTCATCGATGGATATGCCGCCCTTTTCCTCATCCTTCTCCTTAAAGTCTATGTATGCCCTGAGGTAGAAATTGCCTTCCTCCTCGACAAACTCCGACTTAACAAGGATGTACCCCTCTTTATCAAGAAAGGGAATAAGAAATCCGTCAACTCTCTCCAAATAATCCTTCATTTTTCTCCAATCCGGCAAAATACAATACAAATTTTTGAGGAGTGAACTTACGTCCACTCCTCAAAACAACAGTTATATCGTATTTATTATAACACTAATTTCATTAAAAGCAAGTATTTATTCCTCTGTTTTGTCAGGGGCTATGTCTTTTTCTATCTCGTCAGTGCTCTTTGTAAGAGTGTTCTCCTCTGAAGTAAGTATAGCCATAAACTCCTCGCCTGTTATTGTCTCCTTGTCATAGAGATACTTTACTATCTCATGAAGCTTCATAATATTGTCGTTAAGTATAGCTACAGCCTTATCATGCTGCTTTTTAACAAGCTCTACCACTTTTTTATCTATGAGCGTCATGGTCTCAGGCGAGCAGGCAATGGAGGCATCCCCTCCCAGATACTGATTACCCACATTTTCCATGGCTACCATGTCGAAGTCCTCGCTCATTCCATACCTCATGATCATCTGTCTGGCTATCTTTGTGGCCTGCTCTATGTCGTTTGAGGCGCCTGTTGTGCAGGTCTTAAATATTATCTCCTCTGCCGCACGGCCTCCTGTAAGTGTGGCTATCTTATTCTCAAGCTCTTCCTTGCTGAGAAGATAGTGATTTCCGTCGTCATCCACCTGCATAGTATATCCGAGGGCTCCCGAAGTCCTGGGGATTATGGTGATCTTGTGTACCGGAGCCGAGTCAGTCTGCTTTGCAGCCACAAGGGCGTGTCCAACCTCATGGTAGGCAACGATGAGCTTCTCCTTGTCCGAGAGCACCTTGTTCTTCTTTTGATATCCTGCTATTACAACCTCTATGCTCTCCTCAAGGTCTGACTGTACCACTCGCTCTCTTCCCGCTCTTACGGCTCTTAAGGCAGCCTCATTTATGATGTTTGCAAGCTCAGCTCCGCTGGCTCCGGGGCAGGCCTTTGCAATCGCAGAAAGATCAACATTTCCGGACATCTTGACATCCTTTGCATGGACTCTGAGTATGTCTTCCCTTCCCTGCATGTCGGGAAGCTCAACAGGTATCCTCCTGTCAAATCTTCCGGGTCTTAAAAGCGCAGGGTCAAGGGCGTCCGGCTGGTTTGTGGCCGCCAGCACCACAACTCCCTTAGTTCCGTCAAATCCGTCCATTTCCGTGAGAAGTTGGTTTAGGGTCTGTTCTCTCTCGTCGTTTCCGGATATGCCGTTTGCACCTCTCTTCTTTCCTATGGCATCTATCTCATCTATAAATATTATGCATGGTGCCTTGTCCTCAGCCTGTTTGAAAAGATCTCTCACCTTAGCCGCGCCCATTCCCACAAACATCTCCACAAACTCTGAGCCTGAGATGGAGAAAAAGGGAACGTCGGCCTCACCTGCAACGGCCTTTGCAAGAAGAGTCTTACCTGTTCCCGGAGGTCCTACAAGCAGGGCGCCCTTAGGTATCTTTGCACCTATGGACTTATATTTTTCAGGTCTGTGCAAAAAGTCAACTATCTCTGTGAGAAGCTCTTTTGCTTCGTCCTCACCGGCAACATCCTTGAAAGTCACTCCCGTGGTGTCCTTCTGATATATCTTTGCATTTGACTTGCCGAAGGGCATACCGCCAAAACCGCCGCCCATGGAGCTCTGCATCTTTTTCGAGAGAAAATATCCCAAAACCAAGAAAATGATTAGGGGCAGCATGTTGTAAATGAGAAGAACTATGGGAGATACAGACTTCGGTATCTCCTGAGTAAAGTCAGCTCCTGACTCAAGCATCCTGTCGACTTCACCGTCATAGTTGATCCTTCCTGTTTCAAACACAACATTGTTGTGGTCCTTAAGAGTGAATGCTATGCTGTCCTGATTGAGCTCTATCTCGTCGACAGCTCTCTTATCCAGAGCCTCTATAAACTCATTGTAGTTTACCTGCTCTACATTCTTCTTTGTAAGTCCCGGATACACAAAAAAATTGAGTAACAGCATTATGACTATCACAGCAACAGTATAGTACATAAGAGGGGACTTCTGACCTGCAGGGCCATTGCCGCCCTGATTACCCTGGCCCTGACGGTTTCCGGAGCTCTGATTGTTTTTTACTCCTTGATCATTGTCCAAGCCGTCAAAAATGTTCCCTAGTCCGACCTTGCTTACAGCAGGGCCTTTTTTCCTTTTTAAAATTTTCATTCCTTCACTTTCCCGCCGGAAAAGCAGGTATCTGGTACATATCTTTTCCGGATCGGCTCTCCTTCATATATGATTTTAAGTTAAATGATATCTGATCACTATGTTTTAATTGTGAAAAACACCGACAAAGGAATTTTATTACTCAGGGCCTTAATCTTCAACAAAAATATTTTTTTTTAATAAAAGTTTTAGAATAATTCCCGTGGCTTTAATAATTCATCGACTCTGTCGCCCATGGCATCCCTCAAAGCCATTACATACTCATCGTACTTAAGCTTGCCGTCGTTAGTCAAAAGCTCAAAGTCGGTATTATAAACATTTGCAAAGACTCCTGTCTCCTTAACTCCGTTTCTCAAATAAAACCTCTTCCTTCTGGCTTTCATATCTGTGTCGGGAAGAGCACTGTCAGGCCTTTCTATCTCAAATATGAGCTTTTTATCGGAAAACTTCTCAAGAAGAAGCTTGAGAGCCCTTCCGCCTATTCCGAAAGAGCGCATAGAAGGATCCACAGCAAAATAGTCAAGGAGAGCCACATCGTCACTGCAGAGGAGATTAATGATAAGTCCCGCAAATCTACCCTCCTCCTCTACCGCAAGCATCTCCATCTTTCCTGCATCAGTAAGTTTAAGCATGTAGTCAAAAGGCTTCTTCTCATCATCAGGGAAAGCCTCATCATAAAGTCTTTTAAGGTCTCCGATATACCCTGCTTTCAAAGCATCTTTTAATTCCATTCTCCACCTCCGTTTTTTTGCAAAAAAAAAGATTAAGTAAGGACTTAATCTCTACATAAATTATTTAGCGCCCCAACCAGGACTTGAACCTGGGACCCCCTGATTAACAGTCAGATGCTCTAACCAACTGAGCTATTGAGGCTTGTCGGTCGTATGTTGATGACATACCTTCAAAACAAAAAACCGAAAAAAACG